>JBQDAV010000022.1:32318-44034 GCA_052090405.1 Luteimonas sp. | reverse complement strand
CGACGCCGGGGGACATGGAGCGCAAAGGCCTCCCGGCCGCGGCGGGGCCCGTCAGATCATCGCGAAATCAAGCGAGAAGCAGACGCCCCCCACACCCTCGCCCAATCGACCGTCCGCGAAGCGGGAGAAGAACAAAAAAGAAGCCCGCGCATGGCGGGCTTCCCGATGGTGCTTCCGGCTGGCTGGCGTCACTCGATGTCGAGGAAGCTCCGCAGCTGCTCCGAGCGGCTCGGGTGGCGCAGCTTTCGCAGCGCCTTGGCCTCTATCTGGCGGATACGCTCGCGGGTGACATCGAACTGCTTGCCGACTTCCTCGAGGGTGTGGTCGGTGTTCATGTCGATGCCGAAGCGCATGCGCAGGACCTTGGCCTCGCGCGGGGTCAGCCCGGCGAGCACGTCGTGCACGGTCTCGGACAGGTTGATGTTGGTGGTGGTATCCATCGGGGACTCCACGTTGGTGTCCTCGATGAAATCGCCCAGGTGCGAGTCCTCGTCGTCGCCGATCGGGGTCTCCATGGAGATCGGCTCCTTGGCGATCTTCATCACCTTGCGGACCTTGTCCTCGGGCATCTCCATTTCCTTGGCCAGCTCCTCCGGCGTGGCCTCGCGGCCGTACTGCTGGAGCATCTGCCGGGAAATCCGATTCAACTTGTTGATCGTCTCGATCATGTGCACCGGGATGCGGATGGTGCGCGCCTGGTCGGCGATCGAGCGGGTGATCGCCTGGCGGATCCACCAGGTGGCGTAGGTCGAGAACTTGAAGCCGCGGCGGTGCTCGAACTTGTCCACCGCCTTCATCAGGCCGATGTTGCCCTCCTGGATCAGGTCCAGGAACTGCAGCCCGCGGTTGGTGTACTTCTTGGCGATCGAGATCACCAGGCGCAGGTTGGCCTCCACCATTTCCTTCTTGGCCTTGCGCGCCTTGGCCTCGCCATAGGCCATGGTGCGGTTGATCTCCTTCAGGTCCGGCAGGGTCACGCGCATCGCCTTCTCCAGGGCAATGATCGATTCCTGCTCGGCAATGATCTGGTCCTTCACCTCACGCAGGCCGGACGACCACTTCTGCTTGCGCTTGAGCATCTCGTCCACCCAGCCCAGGTTGGTCTGGTTGCCGTCCCACACGCGCAGGAAATCGCGGCGCGGCATGCGGGCCACGCGGGTGGACAGGTGCAGGATCTTGCGCTCGTGGCCGCGGATCTCGTTGGCCACGTCGCGCAGCTTCCTGACCAGCAGGTCGACGAAGGGCAGCGGCAGCTTGAAGATGACGAAGACCCCGGCCATCTCGTCGCGCAGCTTGATCACCGACTTGTGCTCGGGACCGTGCTTGGCGTGGGCGCGCTCGAACTTGGCGTACAGCGCCGCCAGTTCGCCCATGCGCTCGGCGATCTCCTCCGGGTCGGGACCGGTGGGGCCAGCCTCCTTCTCTTCCTTGTCGTCCTCGTCCTCGGCGTCCTCGTCGGCCTCGCCGTCGTCCTCGTTGGCGGTCTCGACGGCGGCCGGCTCTTCTTCTTCCTCTTCCGCCGCGGCGGCTTCCAGCTCTTCGAGCATGTAGTCGTTGAAGCCGGCGATGATCTCGGGCAGGCGCTTCTTGCCTTCCTTGTGCAGATCGTAGTCTTCGATGAGCTGCTGGACCGTCCACGGGAAAGTGGCCAGCGAGGCCAGCATCTGGTTCAGGCCTTCCTCTATCCGCTTGGCGATCTCGATCTCGCCCTCGCGGGTGAGCAGCTCCACCGTGCCCATCTCGCGCATGTACATGCGCACCGGGTCGGTGGTGCGGCCGCCCTCGGCGTCCAGCGCGGTCAGCGTGGCCGCGGCCTCTTCGGCGGCGGTGTCGTCGACTTCGCGGTTACCGGTGGAGTCGCCGGTGATCAGCAGCTGCTCGGCATCGGGGGTGGTCTCGTGGACCTCGATGCCCATGCCGTTGATCATGCCGATGATGTCTTCGATCTGCTCCGGGTCGACCATGTCGTCGGGCAGGTGGTCGTTGACCTCGGCATAGGTCAGGTAGCCCTGCTCCAGGCCCTTGCTGATGAGCTGCTTGATGTCGGACTGGGGCGCCGCCTGACGTTCGTTGGCCATAGGAAAGTGCTACCGGTGAAGTGAAAAAAACGGAACCCGTAATTATACCAGCCGGGCCGGCTCCATGCCGGCCGCAGGCGGTTTGCGGGGCGTCTGCGCAGGCCCCGTTCAGGCCCTGAGCAGGAATGTCACCGGGCCGTCGTTGGCCAGGTCCACCACCATATGGGCCCCGAAACGGCCGATTTCCACCCCTGGCGGGTGATTTTCCCGGCATTTGTCCACCAGGCGGCCGAAAATGCGTTCAGCTTCCCCAGGCGCGGCGGCGGTGCTGAAGCCCGGGCGCATCCCCGAACGCGTATCGGCCGCCAGGGTGAACTGGCTGACCAGCAGCAGCCCGCCGCCGGTGTCGGCAAGCGAACGATTCATGCGCCCGGCGTCATCGGCGAACACGCGGTAGCCGAGCAGGCGCGCCGTCATCCGCTCGACCTGGGCATCACCGTCGCCCGGCTCGATCCCCACCAGGCCCAGCAGTCCGGGGCCGATCGCGCCCACGGTTTGCCCGTCGACGGTGACATTGGCGTGGGTGACGCGCTGGATGAGGGTGAGCATGGGGAGGAGCGTAACCGCTGGGAGCAGCGGAGCAAGCTCGGCTCTACGGGGATGCACCGGGGCCTCGAGCGGGCGCTTGGCCGCTAGACTTGCGCGATGGCCCGCTTTGCCTCCGCCCTGCTGTACCTGTTCGCCGCCGCACTGGGACGGCTGCCCTGGCCGGTGCTGTACCGGCTTGGCGACGGGCTGGCGTGGCTGTGGCGGCGGCTGGACGCGCGCGAAAGCCACGTGGCGCGGGTGAACCTGGAGGTTGCCTACCCGGAAATGCTGCCGGGCGAGCGCGAGCAGTGGCACCACGCGATCCTGCGCACCACCGCGCGCCAGTTCCTGGAAACGATGCGCTTCTGGACCCGCCCGCACGCCGACAACTTGAAGCTGATCACCCGCAGCCACGGCACGGGGCTGTTCGACGCCGCGCTGGCCTCGGACAAGGGTCTGATCGTGGCCGCGCCGCACTACGGCAACTGGGAACTGCTCAACCAGTGGCTGGCCTCGCGCACGCCGATCTCGGTGCTGTACCGGCCGCCGGAGGCCAAGGTGGGCGAGGCGTTCCTGCGCCGGGTCCGCGGCGACTCGGCCGAGCAGGTCACCCAGGTGCGCGCGGATGGCCCGGCCGCGGTGCGCCAGCTCCTGCGGCTGCTCAAGGGCGGCGGCGTCACCGGCATCCTGCCCGACCAGCAACCCAAGGTCGGCGACGGCGAATACGCCCCCTTCTTCGGCATGACCGCGCTGACCATGACCCTGCTCGGGCGGCTGGCGGCGCGCACCGGGGCCACGGTGCTGTTCGCCTACTGCGAGCGGATCGGCGCCGGGCCGGAGTACGAGCTGCGGATCGAGGCCGCGCCGGCGCAGATCGCCGACCCGGACCCGATGGTGGCCACCACCGCGCTCAACGCCGCGGTGGAGCGCATCGCCCGGCGCGACCCGGCCCAGTACCAGTGGACCTACAAGCGCTGGCGCTGGCGCCCGGCCGGCAGCGGCGAACCCAATCCCTACGAACGGACCGCGCCATGATCGAAATCGAAGACCTGGGCCCGGGCACGCCTTCCGGCCCGCAGGCGCCGGAAGGCGACGAGGGCTGGCAGCCGCTGCCGCCGCGGGCGCGGCCGCTGTTCATGCTCTCCGGCGCGCTCGGCGCCGGGGTGCCGGGGCTGATCGCGCTGGCCGTGGGCGGGTTCGTGCTGCTGCAGGTGGAGCGCACCGGCTTGCTGGCCGCTGCGGTCGCGGCCTGGCTGCTGCTGGTCGCCTTCGGCACCTGGATGGGACTGCGCCGCTACCGCTACACCCACTGGCTGCTCGACGACGACGGCTTCGCCCTGCGCCGCGGCCGCATGTGGCGCAGCGAGACCCGGGTGCCGGCCTCGCGGGTGCAGCACCTGGACATCCGGCGCGGCCCGCTCGAGCGCCGCTTCGACCTGTCCACCCTGCTCATCCACACCGCCGGCACCCGCCAGCACGCGGTCGCGCTGTCCGGCCTGGACGCCGGCGACGCCGAGCGCCTGCGCGACCACCTCGCCCGCCAGGTCGAGCACGATGACGACGAATCCTGAGCAGGTCGCGCCGGAGGCGGCGCTGCCCACCGGCGAAGAACGGCGGCTGCATCCGCTGTCGTGGCTGTTCGTGCTGGTGTCGAACGTCAAGCAGTTCCTGGTGCCGCTGATCGCGCTGGTCGTCTTCGGCGGGCGGGGGGAGGACAGCTGGCAGCTCATCGCCGCCGGGGTCGCGGTGGCGATGCTGGCCGCGGCCTCGGTGTGGCGCTATTTCACCTACCGCTACCGGATCGGCGAGGACAGCCTGTTCGTGCGCAGCGGCCTGCTGGAACGCAGCCTGCGCCAGATCCCGTTCACCCGCATCCACGACGTGGCCGTGCACCAGACCCTGCTGCACCGGCTGTTCAAGGTGGCCGAAGTGCGGCTGGAATCGGCCAGCGGCGGCAAGGCGGAGGCGCGGATGCAGGTGCTGCGCCTGGACCAGGCCATGGCGCTGGAGCGGCTGATCCGGCGCCGCGGCGAGGCCCCCGCCAGCGTCGGCGCCGACGTGCAGCCGGCGGAGGGCGAGCTGCTGCTGGCGCTGCCGACGCCGGAAGTGGTGCGGCTGGGGCTGATCTCCAACCGCGGGATGGTGGTGGTGGCCGGCGCGTTCGCGCTGTTCTGGCAGGTGGCGCCCGATGACGGCGTGGCCGAGGCGATGGCGCGCTATGCGCGCGGGGCGTTCGGCTATGCCGGCAGCCTGGGCGCCGGCTGGATCGGCATGGCGCTGGCCGGTCTGGCCGCGCTGGCGGCGGCAATCCTCGCGGTGCGGGCGCTGTCGGTGCTGCTGGCGCTGGTGCAGTACCACGACTTCCGGCTCGAGGAGCACGGGCGCCGGCTGACCGTCGGCCGCGGCCTGCTGACCCGCCGCCGCAACTCCGTGCCGCGGCGGCGGATCCAGGCCTGGACCCTGGTGGAGAGCTTCACCCACCGCCTGTTCCGGCGCCGCAGCCTGCGCATCGACACCGCGGTCATCGAACAGGGCAACGAGGAGCGCAGCCTGTCCGAACTGGCCCCGGTGGCCACCGCCGGGCGCTGCGACGCCCTGGTCCGGCACCTGGTCCCGCAAGTGCAGTGGCCGCCGGACGGGGACGCCTGGCAGCCGCTGCACCGGCGCGCCTGGCTGCGGCTGTCGCTGGGCGGCGTCATGTTCGCCCTGGTCGCCAGCGCGGCGCTGGGCTGGCGCTTTGGCGCCTGGGGGCTGCTGGGCCTGCTGTGGATTCCGTGGAGCATGTTCGTCGCCCGCCAGCACGCGCGCCGCGCCGGTTACTGCGTGCAGGGTGAGCTGGTGGCGGTGCGCGAGGGCTGGTGGTCGCGCAACTGGCGCTTCGCCGAGATCGGCAAGTTGCAGGCGCTGCAGCTGCGCCAGGGGCCGCTGGACCGGCGCCTGGGCATGGCCTCGCTGTGGCTGGACACCGCCGGCGCAGGCACCCTGTCTCCGCCGCTGAGGATCCGCTACATGGCCGAAGACCAGGCCCGCGGCCTGCTGGCAAAGCTGGGGCCGGAAGTGGCGAGGAGGCCGCTGCGATGGTAGGTACATTGTCGGCGAACCGTAGTCACCCCGTCCCGACCACTTGGAAACAGAGCCGATGACCCATGAGGCCCATCCCACACCACCCTCCCGTGGCGCCCTTGTCGTCAGGCTGTGCAACTGGGTCGGCGAGGTGGTCCTGTCCGTCCCCGCCATCAGACGCCTCTCGGCCGCAGGCTATGCCGTTCACCTGGTGGGTAAAGGCTGGAGCCCTTCCCTGCTGGAGGGTCTTGGTCTGCCTGTGACTGTCCGCGCCGGGAAACTCCGCCCTTCGATCCACCAACTGCGCGCCCTGCGTTCCAACCTAGCTCGCGAGCATCCCGAAGCCCCACCCGGCTCCCTCTTGTTCACCCGCTCGTTTTCATCCGCCTTGGAAACGCGATTGGCCGGACTACGACCGGTCGGCTATGCGTATGATGGACGCAGCCCGTTGCTGGCCGAGGCGTATCCCCGCCCACGGGACACCCACGCAGGGCGGGAGTATTGGCAGGTCGTCAACGAATTTCTGCGCGAACCATTGCCCTTTCCGGCGGAATTGGGCCTCACGCCCTCTCCTGCCCAGTTCCAGCGCGCCAGAGAATTGTTGGCTGCGCATGACGTTTCGCCCGACTCGTACGTGCTGCTGTGCCCGTTCAGTGGCAGTGACGACCATGAAGACCTGAAGATCTGGCCAGGGTTCCCCGTCCTCACGGCGCACCTGCACGAGAAAGGCGTGGTCACCGTCGTCTGTCCCGGTCCGGGGGAGGGCAAGCTCGCCCGGCAAAGAGCCCCCGGGGCGCTGCTGCTGAACAATGTCGATCTGGGCACATACGGCGCCCTGCTGGCGTTGGCAGGGGCGGTCGTTGCGAACGACACCGGCCCGGGTCACCTGGCCGCCGCTGTCGGCGCGCCCTTGGTCAGCGTATACGGCCCGACGTCGATCAGCGCCTGGACGCCGGTGGGATCACGGGTCTCCCTGCTCCATGGTGCGGATTGGCCGGATACTGCCACCGTCGCCGAAGCCGTTGCCATCAACCTGTCGGCAAGCGTGCCATGAATATCCTGGTGACCGGCGGCGCCGGCTATATCGGCTCGCACATGGTCAGCACGCTGGCGGAAGCAGGAATGCAGCCGGTAGTCGTCGACGACTTGCGCGGCGGCCACCGCCAAGCTGTGGGCGATGCCCCGCTGCGCGTTGGCGATATCGGCGACCCGAGTTTCATCGATCAGCTGCTGAGTGAAGTCCAGCCGCAGGCCGTCATGCACTTCGCCGGCTCCATCCAAGTCGGCGAATCATTCCACAACCCCGCGCTCTATTACCGCAACAACCTGAGCGCGACCCAAACGTTGCTGGAAGCGATGTCCCGGCATGGGCTATCCCGCCTAGTGTTTTCCTCCACCGCAGCAATCTTCGGCGATCCAGAGCGGCTCCCCATTGGCGAGGACCACCCGAAAGCGCCTGTGAGCCCGTACGGACGGAGCAAGTGGATGGTCGAACAGATGCTGGCAGACCATGAGGCCGCCTACGGTTTGCATTCCGTGTGCCTGCGATATTTCAACGCCGCAGGCGCTGCCCCGGACGGCAGTGCAGGTGAGTGCCACGAACCGGAAACGCACCTCATCCCCCTGGTACTGCAGGTTGCATCCGGGCGGCGCCCGTACATCAGCGTGTACGGCGTGGATTACGACACCGACGACGGCACCTGCGTCCGCGACTACATCCATGTGCAGGACCTGTGCGAGGCCCACTTGCTTGCCCTGCGCGACCTGCTCGCCGGCCGGGGCAGCGCACGCTACAACCTCGGCAACGGCCTCGGCTTCTCGGTGCAGGAGGTCATAGACGCCGCCCGCCGCGTAACAGGCCACGCGATACCAAGCGTGGTCGAAGGCCGCCGACCCGGTGATCCGGCCAGGCTGGTAGCCGATTCGCGCCGGGCCCGCCAACAGCTGGGTTGGCAGCCGCGCTTCACCGACCTAGACACCATCATCAGCCACGCTTGGGAGTGGGAACGCCGCCACGCGCGTCGACCGGCATGAGCCTGCCCCGCAAGCAGGCCCAGCTATCGCCCCAGCAGCTCCAGGAAGAGCGCTTCGTATCGCTGGTTCATCCGGTCCCGGCCGTATTCGCGCAAGGCGACCCCACGCGCGGCGTGACCGAGCGCAGCGGCGAATGCGGGCTCACGCAGCAGCCGCTCCAGCGCGTCAGCCAGCGCCTGAGCATCGCGTTCCGGCACCAGCAAACCGTCGACTCCGTCCTCTATGATCTCGCGGACGCCCGGGACCGCGCTACCGACCACCGCACAACCTGCCGCCATGGCTTCGATGAGCGCCAGCGGCATGCCCTCATGGTGGGTGCTGAGCACTGAAATCCGGTGTCGCATGAGCAGTTCCGGAACATCGTCGCGAACGCCGAGGAAGCGGACCTGGTCCCGCAACCCCAGTTCCACGGCCAGTTCCTCCAGCGGGCTGCGAAACTGTGCCTTTCCGCCTCCAACCAGCAATACCGGCGGCTGGTTCCCGCGGTGACGCAGCAGCGCCAGTGCGCGCAACAGGGTTGCATGGTCTTTCTGTCGGGAGAACCGCGACGCCATAACGATGCCCGGTTCACGCGTGGCGAAATCCTTGCTGTCCGCTTCTGCGAACGGCTTCAGGCTGATGCCGTTGGAAATCGCGACTGTCTTCTCCGCTGGCAATCCCATTTCCAGCAAGCCCAGACGAACTCCTTCAGAACACCCGACGATGCGTGAGGTACGTCGCGCCAGCCAGGCAGACTGGACCATCCGCCAACGGGTATAAGGCTCGCGCGTGTTGTGTTCCACGTGCACCAGGTGGGGCACGCCTGCCAGCAAGCCGGCGTACCGGCCCCACAGGTGTTCACTGAATCCGTGTGCCACCAACACGTCCGGGCGCCAGCGCCGGCAGATGCGCGCCAAGGCGACGACCGTGGCGGTATGCGACCAACCCGGCACCGTCCGCACGGGCACTCCGGACCGTCCCAGTTCAGCGCTCCTGTCCTTCTCCGAGGGGCGCTTGCAGCGCAGGACCAGCAGGGGATCGATCCCGTCGCTAGCCCGGGCAGCTTCGACCAAGGCCATGGCGATCCGCGTCGATCCGGTAAAGGTCCCGGTGACGAAATGCAACACCTTCGCGGGCCGGACTGCCTGGTTGCTCACGTATCCCCGTCCAGTGACATTGAGCTCCTGCGGAGCGGCAAGGCGGGATCATACACATCACTCACACGCGGGCCGCGTCCAGGCCACGCGTTCTCCGCGGGAGCGGGAAGCGACGGCATGGGTCGTGGCATGGGCCGCCGCGTCGCCACCTTCGTCCGCGTGTCCCAGGTGCAGGCACACCGCCCGCTGGCGGATCCGCCGGCCGCGCACGCCCATGGCTTCCAGCCGTCGGCCCAGCCCGCCGTCGGCGCTGTCATCGTCGGCCGCCGTGTCGTCGCAGGCCGCCAGCAGGTCGTCCTTCCAGGCCGAGGCGTTGCAGGCGTTGAACGTCGGCGCCGCCGGCGTGAGCGCTTCCAGCAGGCGCGCCACCATCGGGCTGCCGCCCAGCCTGCGCCGGTCGGCGGCGGCCATGCGGCCATGCGACTGCAGCCAGTCCAGCTCGAAGCAGTGGCCGCGAACGATGTCGTTGCGGCTGACCCGCCGGCCCAGTTCCCCGTCCACGCGGCAACATCCCGCGCTCAGGAACCGGCCCGGGCCGGCCAGGCCCGCATGCACGGCGACGAAGTCGCGGCAGGGAATGCAGTTGCTGTTGGTCATCAGCACGTAGTCATGCGCGGCTGCGCGGATCGCCTGGCCAATTGCCTCGCTGCCGCCGGCATCGCCGCAGCGGACATGGCGCAGCGGGACCGGATAGCCCTGCCTGCGCCCGGCGACCAGTTCGGACGTCGACCGCGACCCGCCCTCCTCGGCGACGATGACCTCGAAATCACGCCGGGCCTGCAGCGCGAATCCGGTCAGGGTCTTGTCCAGCCAGGATTCCGGATTGCGGGTGCGAACGATGACCGACAGTTTCAAAGGGGACTCCAACGACCGATGTGCCAATGGCGACCATGGCCGCCCGAACCCCCTGTGAACGCGGATTCTTGCCCGTTCGGCCTTGCTGTTGCGTGATGGCGTCGCGGTTGGGGCTTTGTCGTTCAGGCACGCGACAGGCGGGCAAAGAAGAAACCGTCCATGCCGTCTTCGCCGGGAAGCCGCTGCCGGCCGGGGCCGGCGACGCGCCCGAAGCGCGCGTCCAGCGGCTCGGCGCGGGCGTCGGGGGTGCGGGCCAGGAAGGATTCCACCTGGGCCGCATTTTCCGCACGAAGGATCGAGCAGGTGGCATAGACCAGCGCGCCGCCGCGACGCAGCGTCGGCCACAGCGCATCCAGCAGCCGGGCCTGCAGCGCCTGCAGCGCTGCGAGGTCGGATTCGCGCCGGTGCAGGGGCACGTCCGGCTGGCGGCGGACGATGCCGGTGGCCGAACAGGGCGCGTCGAGCAGGATGGCGTCGAACGGTTCGCCGTCCCACCAGTCGGCGGTGGCGACCGCATCGGCGGCCCGCAGGCGCGCCTGGCCGGACAGGCCCAGCCGATCGAGGGTGTGGCCGATGCGGTTCAGGCGCGCGGGGTCGACGTCCAGGGCGAGCAGGCGCAGGGCCGGGTCGCGCTCAAGCAGGTGCGCAGCCTTTCCGCCTGGCGCGGCGCAGGCATCGAGCGCGCGCGCGCCTGCGGCCGGCGCCAGGGCATCGGCGACCCTCTGCGCGGCCCCGTCCTGTATCGACACCGCACCCTGGTCGAAGCCCGGCAGCGTGGCCACCGGCACCGGCTGGTCAAGGCGCAGGGCGTCGGCCAGGTCGGCCGGCACGGCGGGGTCGATGCCGGCCTCGCGAAGAAGCTTGATGTACCCCTCGCGATCGCCCTGCCGCCGGTTGACCCGCAGCCACATCGGCGCGGGCGTGGCGCTGGCGGCCAGGATCGCCTCGATGTCATCGGGCCAGTCCGCGCGCAGGCGCGCCAGCAGCCAGTCCGGCCACAGCGCGGCCGGGTCGGCGGGCGGCAGGCCCTCGCGCTGGGCCCGGCGCAGCAGCGCGTTCACCAGCCCGGCCTGGCGCGGCCGTCCCGTCGCGCGTGTCGCCTCCACGGTAGCCGCAAGCGCGGCGTGCGCCGCCAGGCCGAGCGGGTCGAGCTGGGCAAAGCCGGCGTGCAGCAGGGCCCGCAGCGGCCGGTCACGCGGCGGCAGCGGCCGCTGCATCCACGCGCCCAGCGCGGCGTCGTAGCGGGTGCGGTTGCGCAGCGCGGCAAAGCAGATCGCCTCCACCAGCGCGCGGTCGCGCGGGTCGGGCAGCTTCGGCAGCGCCGCCGCCAGCTCCGCGCGCAGCGAACGCCCGCGGTGCAGCACCGCATCCAGCACGCGGGCCGCGATCACCCGGGGTTGTGTTCCAGCCGGCGTCTTCATCCGTCCATTGTAGAAGCGCGCCCGGCGCGCGCTGCTACGCGGGGCGGGCCGGGGCGCTGGCGGAGAGGTCGCGGCGGGCGTTGAGGTAGTCGGCGGCGGCGATGGGCTTGCCACCCGGACGCTGCAGGCGGGTGATGCGCAGCGCGCCCTCGCCGCAGGCGATGTCGATGCCGTCGCGGGAGGCGGCCTGCACCGTGCCCGGCGGATCATCATGGGCCTGGTCCAGTGCGCGCGCGGCGTGGATGCGGATCCGCTCGCCGGCCAGTTCCGCCTCTGCCACCGGCCACGGATGGAAGGCGCGCACGCGGTTGGCCAGCAGCGTCGCCGGCTGCGACCAGTCCAGCCTGGCTTCGGCCTTTTCCAGCTTGTGGGCGTAGGTGACACCCTCTTCGGGCTGCGGCCTGGGCACCGGGCGGATGCCGGCACGCAGCAGCCCCAGCCCGTCGGACAACACCTGGGCACCCAGTGCGGCCAGGCGGTCGTGCAGCGCGCCGGCGGTGTCCTCCGGCTCAATTGGTGTCGACTGCGACAGCAGTACCGGGCCGGTATCCAGGCCCTCGGCCATCCACATCAGGCACACGCCGGTTTCGGCGTCGCCGGC
>JBQDAV010000022.1:0-32218 GCA_052090405.1 Luteimonas sp. | reverse complement strand
TATCCAGGCCCTCGGCCATCCACATCAGGCACACGCCGGTTTCGGCGTCGCCGGCCTCGATGGCGCGCTGGATCGGCGCCGCGCCGCGCCAGCGCGGAAGCAGCGAGGCGTGCACGTTCCAGCAGCCGAATCGCGGGATCTCCAGCACCGCGCGCGGCAGGATCAGCCCGTAGGCCACCACCACCAGCAGGTCCGGCTGCAGCGCGCGCAGCTGCTCCTGCGCGGCTTCCGAGCGCAGCGTGCCTGGCTGGAACACCTCGATCCCGCGCCCAAGCGCTTCCTGCTTGACCGGGGAGAACGTGACCTGGCGGCCGCGTCCGGCGCGCCGGTCCGGCTGGGTGTATACGGCCACCACCTCGCCGCGTCCGGCCACCGCGCGCAGCGACGGAACGGCGAACTCAGGGGTGCCGGCGAAAACGATCTTCATGCTTGCGGCCTCAGCCGCGCTTCCTCAGCTTGTCCAGCTTCTTCAGCGCCATCGTGCGCTTGAGCGGCGACAGGTAGTCGATGAACAGCTTGCCATCCAGATGGTCTATCTCGTGCTGGATGCAGGTGGCCAGCAGGCCGTCGGCACGCAACACGAACGGCTTGCCGTCCCGGTCCAGGGCCTCGACCTGGATGCCGTCGGCGCGGCTCACGTCGGCAAACACGCCGGGGATCGACAGGCAGCCCTCCTGGTGCACCCGCAGTTCGTCCGAGCGTTCGCGGATCACCGGATTGACCAGCACGATGGGCTGGTCCCGCTCGTCGGTCACGTCGACCACGGTGAAGCGCTCCATGATGTCCACCTGCGGGGCCGCCAAACCGATGCCCGGGGCCTCGTACATGGTCTGGAGCATGTCGTCGAGCAGGCGCTGGAAACCCGGATCGGCGATCCGGCCGGCGTCGACGGGCTCGGTGACCACGCGCAGGCGCGGATTCGGGTATTCGATGATGGGAAGCTGGGCCATGGGGGCGGAAAAGGTGGCGTGGATCACAACCGGGGGCGACGGCGCGCATTGTAACGCCCGCCGCACTTGCGCGGGTCCGCGCCTTATGGGCATAGTGCCCCGGCTGCAAGGGGAAATCTCCAAGGGGAGCAAGTAGATGGCAGGCATCGTTAAGCGCCTTTCGCGAGGGCTCCGCACGGTTTGCGCCGTAGCGTTGCTCACCGTTGCGACGTTCGCCGCCGCGCAAGGGGTCCGTGGCGATCATCCGGATACCTATGTCGTGGTCCGCGGCGACACGCTGTGGGACATCGCCGGGCGATTCCTCGAACGGCCGTGGCTGTGGCCCGAGATCTGGCAGGCGAATCCGCAGATCCAGAATCCGCACCTGATCTATCCCGGCGACGTGATCAGCCTGGCCTACCTGGACCGCATCGCCGAGGCGACGGTGCAGCCGGGGCCGCGCCAGGAGGCCGCGCCGATCAACGCGATCGCGCTGTCGGACATCGAGGCCTTCCTCAAGGACCTGCGCGTGGTCGACGGCTTCGACCACCTGCCGCACGTGGTCGGGCTGGAAGAAGACCGGATGCGCGCCGCCGAGGGCCAGGTGGCCTACGTGCGCCACCTGGCCGCCGAGCCGGGTGACCGCTTCACCGTGGTCCGCCCGACCGTGCGCTACCACCATCTGCAGCGCAGCGGCCTGTGTTGCGACCTGTTCAGCACCGAGGACCTGGACTTCCGCGGCCGCCGGATCCTGGACAGCCGCCAGTTCTGGACCAACGTGGTCATGCCCGACAAGGGCAAGGAAGTGCTGGGCTACGAGATGATGCGGGTCGGCGCGGGCACCGTGACCCGCGGCGAGGTCGGCGGCATCGAGGTCTCCACCCTGCTGCTGGACGACGAGGGCTACGAGGTCCGCGTCGGCGACCGCCTGATCGCGGTCGACGCCCAGCCCTACGACCTGCAGTTCTTCCCGCATGCGCCCGCGCAGCAGACCGATTACGGCCGCGCCCGGGTGCTGGCGGTGGCCGACATGCTTACCAGCGGCGGCCCGCGCGACGTGATCGCGATCTCGGTCGGCGCGCGCGAAGGCATCGACAACGGCACCGTGTTCTCGGTCTGGCGCGAAGGCACCAACACCGTGGACCGGGTCGAGAAGGGCGAATACCGCGATGTCGACACCGTGTTCTACGAGAACAAGGTGCGCCTGCCGGACGAGTTCGCCGGCCACGCCATGGTGTTCCGCACCTATGACAAGGTCGCCTACGCGCTGGTGATGGACAGCATCAAGCCGACCAAGGTGGGCTACCACCTCAAGCACCCGGACGCGCCTTACTGACGCCACGGCGCGGGGTTTTCCTACGTTGCAACACGACGGCGCCCGAGGGCGCCGTCGTCGTTTGTGGCGCTAGCCTGCGCCCATGGACACTGCGACGGAACGCAACGCGCTGCTGCGCCTGCTTGCCGCGGGCGGTGCGGCGGAGCCGCGCCGGCGGCTGCTCGATGCCCACGGCTCGGCCATCGCGGCGCTGGCCGCCGGCCGTGCCAACTGGCGTGCCTGCGGGCTGGACCAGGCGCAGATGCACGCACTGGCCTCGGGCCCGGAGGACGTCCGCAGCCGCGACTGGCTGGCCGTCCCCGGCCACCATCTGGTCGGCTGGCACGAGCCCGACTACCCGGCCCTGCTGCGGACCGCGCCGGCGCCGCCGCTGGCACTGTTCGTGGCCGGCGACCCGGCGCTGCTGTGGCACCCGGCGGTGGCGGTGGTGGGCAGCCGCTCGCCCACCGCGGGCGGGCGCGACAGCGCGGCGGCGTTCGCCCGCGCGCTGGCCGGATCGGGCCTGGCGGTCGTCAGCGGCCTGGCCCGGGGCGTGGACGCGGCCGCGCACGAGGCGACGCTGGAGGCGGGCGGCCTGACCGTGGCGGTGCTCGGCAGCGGCATCGACCAGGTCTATCCGGCCGCCAACCGCGCCCTGGCCGGGCGCATCGCCGGCTCCGGCGCGGTGGTCAGCGAGTACCCGCCGGGAACCCCGGCCAGGGCCGGCCAGTTCCCCAGCCGCAACCGGATCGTGGCCGGGCTGTCCCTGGGCACCCTGGTGGTGGAGGCGGCGATGCGCTCCGGGGCGCTGATCACCGCCCGCCTGGCCGCCGACGCCGGCCGCGAGGTGTTCGCCGTGCCCGGATCGATCCACAACCCCATGGCCCGCGGCTGCCATCGCCTGATCCGCAGCGGCGCCGCGCTGGTGGAGTCGGCGGCCGAGGTGGTCGAGGCCCTGGCGCCGATGGCCGGGCGCCTGGGCTCGGCCTTGCAGGCCCGGCTGGACGCCCCCATGAATGCGGCTGGGCCGGCCGCCGCGACGGTCGGCGACGGCGACCCCAGCGTCGATCCCGACTACAAGAAATTGTGGGAAGCCATCGGCCACGACCCAACCGGTATGGATTTGCTGGCCGAGCGGACCGGATTGACGGCAACCCGGCTGTCCTCCATGCTGCCGCTCATGGAGCTTGAGGGCCGGATCGTGGCCGAACATGGCCGGTATTCCCGCAAATCCTGAACGAGGCGTCCGCGGACGCAGGCAGAGGTAATGAAAGAAAGCATCCTGGACGTCCTGCTCTTCCTGTTCGAGCACTACTTCAGCGACGAGGCGGACCTGCTCCGCGACCGCGATTCCCTGCAGGCCGGACTGCTCCAGGCCGGGTTCAGCCCGGCCGAGATCAACAAGGCATTCGAGTGGCTCGACGCCCTGGCCCGGCAGCGCCCCGGCCCGCCGGCGCCGCGCCCCGGCGGGCCGGTGCGCGTGTATGCCGGGCCGGAGCTGGACAAGCTAGACAACGATGGCCGCGGCTTCCTGATGTTCCTGGAGCAGCACGGCGTGCTCGACGCCGGCCAACGCGAGCTGGTGCTGGACCGGGCCATGGCGCTGGATCAGGACGACGTGGACCTGGACGACCTGAAATGGGTGGTGCTGATGGTGCTGTTCAACCAGCCCGGCAGCGAGGCGGCCTACGCCTGGATGGAAACCCAGATGTTCATGGACGAACCCGAGCCGGTGCACTGAACCAGCCCGTCCGTCCGCAGATGCGGACTTCTTCGAGGAGGAACCCCCATGCAGGAACCCCGGGACACCGCGCCCCCGAAGCGGCGCTCGCCGATCCTCATCGCCGTGTTGATCGGCGTTGCCGTGTTCGTCGTGCTGTGGATCCTGGTGAGCCTGGCGATCGGGCTCCCCGCCTACCGTGACTACCAGGAACGCAAGGCGCAGGAGGAAGCGGCGGCCGCCACCGGTGCCGCTCCCGCTGGCGGGCAGGCGGCTCCTGGCGCTCTCCCGGCCACCGCCCCGGCGCCCGCCCCGACGTCGCCCGGCCCGGGCGACGCACCTGTCATGCCAACGCCAGCGCCAACGTCGGCATTGAACCGCCAGGAAGTCGATGCCTACGTGCGCCAGAGCAAGGTCAACACGGCGCTTATCGCCGCCGGACAGCTGAAACTGGAGATCGCCTGGCATTACCGGGACCGCGGGGTCTGCCCGGTCAACGGCGTTGGCAAGATCGCCGGTGCCAACGATTACAACGGGGTCACCCACCGGTCCATGTTCGTCGGCCGCACCGCGGCCGGCGACTGCGGGATCGAGATCACGCTCCAGGACACTGCCGGCGACCTGCCCGACGGGGCCAAGGTCTGGCTCGAGTACGCGGTCGCGAACGAAACCTGGCGGTGTTATTCCGACCTGCCCGACGACTCCCTGCCGGCGGACTGCCGGAGCTGAACCCGGCCCCGGCGGGAGCCGCGGACGGGCGGTCGCGGGCATTGGCGGCGCGCATGGCACATAATGCGCGCCGCATGCGCCCGGGCCACCGCAACTGGCGGCAGGCTTGACAGCCGCCGGCCGGGCGTGATTCCTGTTAAAGGAGCAAGCTGAACGCCCGGGACCTCCCGGGCTTTCCGTCCCCATTGCCCCGCGCCCGTCCACCGGAGCGGGCGCCACCCCGGATATCAATGGCCAAGAACCTCCTCATCGTCGAATCGCCCGCCAAGGCAAAGACGATCAACAAGTACCTCGGCAAGGATTTCCAGGTCCTCGCCTCCTACGGCCACGTCCGTGACCTGGTGCCCAAGGAGGGCGCGGTGGACCCGGAGCACGGCTTCCGGATGCGCTACGACCTGATCGACAAGAACGAGAAGCACGTCGAGGCGATCGCCAAGGCGGCCCGGAAAGCCGAGGGCATCTACCTGGCCACTGACCCGGACCGCGAGGGCGAGGCCATCAGCTGGCACATCGTGGAGATCCTGCGCGAGCGCGGCCTGCTCGAGGAGAAGGACCTGCACCGGGTGGTGTTCACCGAGATCACGCCGCGGGCGATCAAGGAGGCGATGGCCAACCCGCGCGCGGTCTCCGACAACCTGGTCGACGCCCAGCAGGCACGGCGCGCGCTGGATTACCTGGTCGGCTTCAACCTCTCGCCGGTGCTGTGGCGCAAGGTCCAGCGCGGCCTGTCCGCCGGCCGCGTGCAGTCGCCCGCGCTGCGCATGATCGTCGAGCGCGAGGAGGAGATCGAAGCCTTCGTCGCCCGCGAATACTGGTCCATCGCCGCCGAGTGCGCGCATCCCTCGCAGCCGTTCACGGCGCGGCTGAACAAACTGGACGGCAACAAGTTCGAACAGTTCACCATCACCGACGGCGACACCGCCGAGGCCGCGCGCGAACGCATCGTGGCCGCCGCCAACGGCGCCCTGCACGTCACCGACATCACCAGCAAGGAGCGCAAGCGCCGCCCGGCGCCGCCGTTCACCACCTCCACCCTGCAGCAGGAGGCCTCGCGCAAGCTCGGCTTCACCACCAGCCGCACCATGCGCGTGGCGCAGAAGCTGTACGAGGGCGTGGCGGTCGGCGAGGAAGGCACGGTCGGCCTGATCACCTACATGCGTACCGACTCGGTGAGCCTGTCGGGCGAGGCGCTGGACGAGATCCGCGACGTGATCGCGCGCGACTTCGGCACCGCCTCGGTGCCGGACAAGCCCAATTTCTACAAGACCAAGGCCAAGAACGCGCAGGAGGCCCACGAGGCCATCCGCCCCAGCTCCGCGCTGCGCACGCCGGCCCAGGTGGCGAAGTTCCTCGACGACGACGGCCGCCGCCTGTACGAGCTGATCTGGAAGCGCGCCGTGGCCTGCCAGATGGTGCCGGCCACGCTCAACACCGTATCCGTGGACCTGGCCGCCGGCAGCGAGGCCAGCTTCCGCGCCTCCGGTACCACCGTGGTGTTCCCCGGCTTCCTGGCCGTGTACGAAGAAGGCAAGGACACCAGGAGCGCCGAGGACGACGACGAGGGCCGCAAGCTGCCGCAGATGAAGACCGGCGACCGGGTCCCGCTGGACCGCATCCTGGCCAACCAGCATTTCACCGAGCCGCCGCCGCGCTTCTCCGAAGCTTCGCTGGTCAAGGCGCTGGAGGAATATGGCATCGGCCGCCCGTCCACCTACGCCTCGATCATCCAGACCCTGCAGTACCGCAAGTACGTGGAGCTGGAGAGCCGCCGCTTCCACCCCAGCGACGTCGGCCGCGCGGTATCCAAGTTCCTGTCCAGCCACTTCACCCGCTACGTCGACTACGACTTCACCGCCAGGCTCGAGGACGAGCTGGATGCGGTCAGTCGCGGCGAGCAGGACTGGGTGCCGCTGATGGAGCAGTTCTGGAGCCCGTTCAAGGAGCTGGTGGACGACAAGATGGAGTCGGTGGACCGCAGCCAGGCCACCGGCGCGCGCGAGCTGGGCACCGACCCCAAGACCGGCAAGCCGGTCAGCGTGCGGCTGGGCCGCTACGGGCCGTACGCGGCGATCGGCAGCACCGCCGAGGAGGCCGAGGAGAAGCCGAAGTTCGCCTCCCTGCGTCCGGGCCAGAGCATGCACACCATCACGCTTGAGCAGGCGCTGGAGCTGTTCCTGCTGCCGCGGATGCTGGGCGAGCACAAGGGCGAGGAGGTCAGCGCCGGCATCGGCCGCTTCGGCCCGTTCGTCAAGCGCGGCACGACCTACGCCTCGCTGAAAAAGGAGGATGACCCGCATACCGTCGAGTTCGATCGCGCCGTGGAGCTGATCGAGGAAAAGGAAGAGATCATCCGCAACCGGATCATCAAGGAATTCGACGGCAGCGACATCCAGGTGCTCAACGGCCGCTACGGGCCGTACATCTCCGACGGCAAGCTCAACGGCAAGATCCCCAAGGACCGCGAGCCGGCCTCGCTCACGCTTGAGGAAGTGACCAAGCTGCTGGAGGAAACCGGCAAGCCGGCCCGGCGCGGCTTTGGCAAGAAGGCGGCCAAGAAGGTCGCGAAGAAGGCGGCAAAGAAAACTGCGAAGAAGGCCGCGAAGAAGGCCGCAAAAAAGACCGCGAAGAAAGCTGCAAAGAAAGCCACGAAGAAGGCCGCCAGCAAGAAGAGCGCCCGCCCCCTGTCCGGCGACATGGAAGAAGCCAAGGCCCTGGTCACCCCTGCCAAGGTCGTCTCCGGCAAGAAGCGCGTGGTGAAGAAGGCGGACGCCAGCGACGACGCCCCCTGGTAGGAGCGCGCCATGCGCGCGAAGCCGCGTGACGCCTGGCCCCGCATGAGCCGCCACCAGCCCGTCCCCGCCGAGGCCGCCGCCGCAGCGCTGCGCGCCGGCGGCATCGTCGCCCACCCCACCGAGGCGGTCTGGGGCCTGGGCTGCGATCCACGGGACGAGACCGCCACCCTGCGCCTGCTGGCGCTCAAGCGGCGCGGCGTCGACAAGGGGCTGATCCTGGTTGCCGGCTCGGTCGCGCAGCTCGGCGCCTTCATCGACTGGGACGCCCTGCCCGACGCCGCCCGCGCGCAGGTCCTGGCCGGCTGGCCCGGCCCGCATACCTGGATCGTGCCGGCCACCGCTGCCGTGCCTGCGTGGATCCGCGGCGATCACGCCGGAGTGGCGGTGCGGGTCAGTGCGCATCCGCCGGTGGTCGCGCTGTGCGCGGCATTCGGCGGCGCCATCGTTTCCACCAGCGCCAACCGCGCCGGCGCGCCCCCGCCGCGCGGGCTTGCCGACCTCGATCCTGCGATCCGCGGCGCCGTGGACGCCGTACTCGAAGGCGAAATTGGCGGCCTCGACCGCCCCACCACGATCCGGGACGCGCTCACCGGCGCCACCGTGCGTTGACCCCGGCCGCAGGGGCAGAAACCTGAACAGGGCCCGCTTTTCAGCCCCATCCGCTTCCCTCCGCGCCCCCGGCCCCGCATGATGGCCCCATGCGCACGCTCCTGCCGCTGCTCCTGTTGACCGGCGCCGCCATCGCGGCGCCACCGGCCGTTGCCCAGGACGACGTCACCATCTACCGCTGTACCGACCCGCAGGGACAGCTGGCGCTGCAGGATTTCCCCTGCGCGGATGGCCAGCAGCAGCAGGTCCGCACCATGGCCCGGCCCCAGGATCCCGCGCCGCGATCCGACGCGGGCAATGCCGCGGCGGTGGATGGCGATTCCACTCCCGCCGCGCCGGAGCAACCGGTTGTCGAAGTCGTCGTACGCACCCCGCCGCGGCCGATGTACGAATGCATCACCCCCGACGGCGAGCGCTACACCAGTGACAACGGCGATGGCAATCCTCGCCCTGCCCCGGTCTGGAACTGGGGCGCCCCGCTGGCGGGACCGGGGCCCGGCGTGCCGCCGGGGCCGCGCAGCGGCGCCGAACGGCGGGCCTCCGGAATCGCCTCGCCGGGAATGAGCACCTCGCCCGGCCCCAGCCTGACCACGCCCGCCCGCGGCCAGGCCGCACCACCGCCGCCGCCACCGCGCCCGCGTCCACCCGGGCACCCGTATCCACCGGTCTACGGCTACCCGGGCAACGACGGCATGATCCGCGACGAGTGCCACCGGCTGCCGCAGGGCCAGGTCTGCGGCCTGCTCGGTGACCGCCGCACCGAGATCCGGCGCCGCATGTTCAACGCCCAGCCCACTGAACGCGCCACGTTGCGCGAGGAAGAGCGCGGCATCACCGCGCGCCTGAACGAAGACTGCAACATCCGATGATCCGCAAGGTGATCCTGTCCACGGCGCTGCTGCTGGCGGCCGCGCCGGCGCTGCCCGCCGGGCCCGTCACTGTCTATCAATGCACCGAACCCGACGGCAGCATCACCCTGCAGACCGACGGGCCGTGCCCGGAGGGACGCCAGCAGGAAATCCGGGTGGTCAACGTACCGCCGCCGGTGACGCTGTTGCCCCCATACGTCGAGCCCCGGGTGCTGCAGCCCTCGCAGCTGCCGGTGCTGCGCGCCGGGGTGGCGCAGGCGGAGCAAACGGACGAGCCGGCCGCGGCCACCGAACCCGAACCTCCCCCACCGCTGTTCCAGTGCATCCGCTGGGACGACACCCGCTACCTGCACGAAAACGACGAACCCGAACCGCAGTGCCGGCCGCTGCAGACGGTCGGCATCGGCGGGGTCCCCGGCGTGGGCGCGGGCAGGGCCTGCGAGCGCGTCTACGACACCTGCGAACCGGTCCCCGACGACGCGTTGTGCCAGGCCTGGGAAACGCGGCTGCGTGAAACCGAGTTCCACTGGAAATTCGCCGACTCGCGGCACGACGCCGAGGCCCTGCGCGCGGAGTACGAGCGCCTGGCCCGCATCCACGGCGCCAGCACCTGCGCGATGACGGACGGCTGATCCCGCCGTTGATCCCGGCCAATGCGTCCCGCGCTCGGCTGGCGTACCCTGTTCATCCCGGCCAGAGGACGCATCCATGTACACCCATCTGCTGCTACCGACCGACGGCTCCACGCTTTCCGGCCACGCCATCGATGACGGACTCGCCCTGGCCAAGAGCCTGGGCGCGAAGGTCACCGCGCTGACCGTGGTCGAGCCGCTGCGTTCGTTCAGCGCCTCGTCCGAGCTGCTGGCCGACGTGCGCGAAAACTTCGAGAAGAGCTCGCGCGAGAATGCGGAAAAGCTGCTGCAGGCGGTCGCGGAAAAGGCCGGTGCGCTTGGCGTGCAGGCCGACACCACCCTGGCGCACGCCAGCCATCCCGACCGGCAGATCATCGAGGCCGCGGCCAGCGGCGGCTGCGACCTGATCGTGATGGCCTCGCACGGCCGCCGCGGGATCGATGGGCTGCTGATGGGCAGCGTGACGCAGAAGGTCCTGACCCACTCCAGCATCCCGGTGCTGGTGATCCGTCGCGAGGCCTGAGCATGTACCGTCACCTGCTGCTGCCCACCGACGGCTCGCCGCTGTCCGATCACGCCATCGACCAGGGCCTGGAACTGGCCGCGTCGATCGGGGCCAGGGTCACCCTGCTGACCGTGGTGGAGCCGTTCTACACCTACAGCGCCGCGCCTGAGCACCTGGGCGAGGACCGGGCCCAGTACGAACGCCACGCCAGGCAGGCGGCGAAAGCGATCCTGCAGCACGCCCAGGAGCGGGCCGAAGCCCTGGGGGTGCCGGCCACGACCAAGCTGTTCGGCAGCGAACACCCCGACCAGGCGATCATTGACACCGCCACCGAAAACGGCTGCGACCTGATCGCGATGGCCTCGCACGGCCGCCGCGGGGTCAACGCGCTGCTGCTGGGCAGCGTGACCCAGAAGGTCCTCACCCACTCCGGCATCCCGGTGCTGGTGCTGCGCCCCGCTCAGAACCCGTAGCGCAGGAAGCCGCCGTCCACCGCGATGCACTCGCCGGTGACGTAGGCGGCGGCCGGCAGGCACAGGAACGCGACCGCCGCGGCCACCTCCTCCGGCTCGCCGATGCGCCCCATCGGCGTGCGCAGCAGCACCTCGTCAAGATAATCCGGGTCGGCCAGCGCACCCGACGTGCGGCGGGTGCGGATGTACCACGGCGCCACCGCGTTCACCCGCACCCCGTCCTCTGCCCACTCCACCGCCAGGTTGCGGGTCATCTGGTGCAGGGCGGCCTTGCTCATGCCGTAGGGCGCGCCGGTGCGCACGTGGGTCAGCCCGGACACGCTGCCGACGTTGACGATGCACGAGCCCGGGTGGGCGGTGAGCAGCGGGAAGGCGTAGCGCGAGAGCTCGAAGGCGCTGAACAGGTTGACCTCGAAGATCTCCCGCCACTCGTCCTCGGCGTACTCGGCGGCGCCGCGCGGCAGGTTGCCGCCGGCGTTGTTGACCAGGATGTTGAGCCCTTCGCCCTGGTCCTCGACCCAGTCCAGGATCTCGCGGCGCTGCTCGTCGTCGGCCACGTCGCCGATCAGCGCCCGCACCTCGCCGTCGGGGAACTCGTCCAGCAGTTCCTCGCGCGCGGTCTCCAGCGCATTGCCGTCGCGGGCGACGATCAGCAGCCGCGCGCCAAAGCCCAGCAGCTCGCGCGCGATCGCGCGGCCGATGCCGGCGCTGCCGCCGGTGACCAGTGCAAGCTGCCCGTCCAGGCGCCAGCGGTGCGGATCCATGGCGTGTGGGTCCCGAATGTGGAGTGGGCGTAGGATAGCGCCAGGCCAACGAAGGAGCGGACCATGACCCGGACCAGCGCCCGGCTGCTGCCCGCAGCACTGATCGCCATCGCCGCGGCGGCCTGTTCGCCGCCGCCGGAAACCCCGCCGATCGACGACCCGCCCGAACCGCAGGCCACCGAACTGCGCGACGCCATCCAGGCCCCGATCGACAAGGCCCGCGCGGTGGAAGACACCCTGCAGCGTGCCGCCCAGGCGCAGCGCGAGACGATCGACGACGCCGCGCTTTGATGGGGACGGCCGCCGTGCGGGCGGCCGTGCATTGCCTCAGCGGATCGTGCAGAAGCAGTAGGCGACGGTGCCGATCGGCGCGCCGCGCGGGTTCTCCAGCGCGTTCTCGAACACCTGCAGGTGGCGCTCGAGCTCGGGCACCGCGTCCGCCATCAGCGAGCGCGCCAGCGCGCCGTCGCCCAGCAGCATCGCGCCGACCCTGCTCGACGACATCCCTTCCAGGAACTGGGCGAACGCCGACGGCGCCTCCTCCACGTAGCGCACCCGGTAGTCGCCCTCTTCCAGTTCGGCGCGGCGCGCGGCTTCGGCCAGCGCGTCGCCCAGGCCGCCCAGTTCATCCACCAGGCCGCGGTCGTGCGCCTGCGCGCCGCTCCACACCCGCCCGCGGGCGATCTCGTCGATCGCCGCGGCGGTGGAGTCGCGGCCTTCGGCGACCTTGCCCACGAAGTCGGCGTAGATCTTCTCCACGCTGGACTGGACCAGGCGACCCACTTCCGGCTCCATCGGCCGGGTCGGGTCGAACGCGCCCGCCAGGCGGGTAGTACCCACGCCGTCGGTGTGGATGCCCATGCGGTCGAGGGTGCGGGTGAAGTTGGGCAGCATGCCGAACACGCCGATCGAGCCGGTGATGGTCGACGGATCGGCGTAGATCACGTCGGCGTTCATGCTGATCCAGTAACCGCCGGACGCGGCCAGGTGGCCCATCGACACCACCACCGGCTTGCCGGCGGCCTGCAGCGCCTGGATCTCGCGGTTGATCTGCTCCGAAGCGAAGGCCGAGCCGCCGGGCGAGTTGACCCGCAGCACCACGGACTTCACGTGCTCGTCCTCCAGCGCCTCGCGCAGCAGGGCCGAGGTGGAGTCGCCGCCGACGCCGCCCGGCGGCTGTTCGCCGTCGACGATCACGCCCTCGGCCACCACCACCGCCACCTGCGACTGGCCCGGGTTGAGGACCGGCGCGCCGCGGTCCACGTGCACCAGGTAGTCCTCCATCGCAACGGCGCGGAAACCGCCGGGCGCGTCCTCGTCGGCCACGCCGCGCTCGGTCAGCAACGCCTGCACCTGGCGGCGCGTCATCAGGCCGTCCACCAGGCCCTGCTGCTCGGCGTAGCGGGCGAAGTCGCCATCCAGCGCGGCGATGCCATCGGCCATGCCGTCGATGCCGGCCTCGATCTGGCCCACGCTCAGCCCGCGCGCGGAGGCGATGTCGGCCAGGTGGCGCTGCCACAGGTCGCTGAGCCAGTACAGGTCGGCTTCCTTGGCCTCGGGCGAGGCGGCGTTGAGGATGTACGGCTCCACCGCCGACTTGAACTCGCCGACCTTGAACACGTGCACGTCGACGCTGAGCTTTTCCTGCAGCGCCTCGCCAAAGTACGGCCCATAACTGGCAAAGCCCTCCAGCATCACGCCGCCGGCCATCGGGTCGGTGTAGACCTCGTCCGCCTGCGCGGCCAGCACGTAACCGCCCTGGCTGTAGGCGGTCCCGAAGGCGATCACCTGCTTGCCCGACTCACGCAGTTCGCGCAGCGCCGCGGCAACTTCGCGCAGGGTGGCGATGCCGGTGCCGTACAGGCCGTCCAGGTTGAGGTACACGCGCTCGATGCGCTCGTCCGCGGCGGCCGCGTCGATCGCGCGCAGGATGTCGCGCAGCTGCACCTGCACGTTGCTGGTGTCGCCCATCATGCGAGCCAGCGCGCGCGAGACCGGGTCGATGCTGTACTGCTCCACGATCTGCCCTTCCGGCGCGATCACCAGGGTGGTGCGCTCCAGCAGCGGCGCAGTCTTGTCGCCGGACACCAGCACCGCCAGCAGGAACAGCAGCAGGAAGAAGAAGATCAGGTTGAAGATCAGGCGCCGGGTGAAGTTCATGGCATCCCAGATGCCCACGAACACCCGGGCGATCGGCCCGCGGCGGCGAGGTTCGTTCATGTCGATTTACTCTGAATGCGACGGAATCTGGTCACAGCTTATCCCGCGCGGGCGCTGGAATCATGCGCCGGAGGTCATTGCCGACCCTCGTCGAGACGCGCGCTGCGGCGCAGGAACCGCGTGCCCAGCAGCACCGCGGCCACCGACAGCCCGGCGATCAGGCCAAACCACATGCCGCGCGGCCCCCAGCCCAGGCCCAGACCCAGCCACGCGCCCAGCGCCATGCCGATCCCCCAGTAGGAAACCGCCGCCAGCAGCATCGGCACGCGGGTGTCCTTGAGCCCGCGCAGGGCCCCGGCCGAGAGCACCTGGATGCCGTCGGGAAACTGGAACGCGGCCGCCAGCAGCAGCAGCGAGGCCGCCAGCGCCGCCACCGTGGCGTCGCTGGTGTACAGCGCGGCCAGCAGGTCGCTGCCGCCCAGCAGCACGATCGCGCTCACCGTCTGCGTGGCCAGCACCACCACCAGCCCCGCCAGCGCCGCACGCCGCACGCCGGCCCGGCCCATCCCGCCGCCCAGCGCGTGTCCCACCCGCACCGTGGTCGCCTCGGCCACGCCGAACGGGATCATGAAGCACAGCCCGGAGATGTTGATCGCGACCTGGTGCGCGGCCGCCTCGACCTGGCCGATGCGCCCGATCAGCAGCGCCGTGGCCACGAACAGCCCGCCCTCCATCGCCACCGTGACCCCGATCGGCAGGCCGACCCGCAGCAGCTCGCCGATCCGCCTGGGATCCGGCGCATCGAAGCGTTCGAACAGGCGCAGCCCGGCGAACCGGCGCGAGCGGCGCAGGTAGATGAAGAAGCCGATCGCCTGCGCCCAGAGCACGATCGCCGAGGCCCGGCCCAGCCCGGCCGGCCCCATCTCCGGCACGCCGAAGGCGCCGAAAGTAAAGATCAGGCCCAGCGGGATCAGCAGCAGCAGGCCGCCGAAGCCGAACACCATGGTCGGCAGGGTCCAGTGCAGGCCATCGCTGAGGTAGCGCATGCAGTAGTACAGGGTCAGCGCCGGCACGCCCCAGCGGATGCCGCCCAGGAACGCGGCCGCGCCCGGGCGGATTTCTTCGGCGATGCCCATCGGACCAAGCGCGTGGATGCCCAGGGTCAACAGCCCGAACAGCAGCACGCCCAGCAGCGCCGCCAGCCACATCGCCTGGCGGAACACCGCGCCGATCTCGCCGCGGCGGCCGGCGCCGTCGAGCTGCGAGACCGTGGGCGGCAGCGCCATCAGGGTGCCCATCGGAATCATGATCGGCAGCCAGAACATGGCCGTGCCCACCGACACCGCGGCCAGGGTCGGGGTGCCGTGGCGGCCGGCGATCATGCTGTCGACCAGGCCGATCAGGCCGGTGGCGACGTGGCCAGCCACCAGCGGGCCGGCCAGCACCACGGTGGTGCGCAGCTCGCGGCCCAGGCGCGGGGCGGGAAGTGGGGATGCGTGCATGGGTGGGAGGCGTGCGGCGACTGCGACTGCGGCCGCGCCGGTCCGGTGCCGGGCGCTGGCGCCGGGTCGCGGCGGGCCGTAATCTTAGCGGCCGATGCCCGATCCCGCCTCCCCGCCCGCCGCGCCGGCGCCGCTGCGCACCTGCGAGAACTGCCGCGCCGCGCTGCAGGGCGGTTACTGCCACCTGTGCGGCCAGCCCGAGCAAAGCCCGGTGCGCCACCTGGGCCACGCGACCGAGGAAGTGTTCGAATCGTTCTGGCACCTGGACGGACGCATCTTCCGCACCCTGCGCGAGCTGTGGATCCCGGGCCGGGTCGCATGCGAGTACCTGTCCGGCCACCGGGTGCGCTACGTGGCGCCACTGCGGCTGTTCGTGATCCTCACCGCGCTGACGTTCTTCGTCGCCCAGTTCCTGGTCGGCCCCGACGGGGCGCGGATGGAGTCGCTCGACGCAGGCGGCGACGTGGGCGAGGCCATCACCTCCATGCACGAGGCGGACAGCGTGGCCGAGGTCGAGCGCATCCGCGACGAGGTGGTCGCCGATCTCTCCCAGGCACGCGCGCAGATCCCGGCATACCTGCCCAGCCTGGATGCAGGCATCGTCTCGGCCCAGAGCGCAGCCCGCCGGGCCGCCGACGCGCGGATCGGGGAACTGCGCGCCGCCGGCGCCGACGACGCCGGGGAAAGTGAATCCGGCGCGGCTACCGACGCTGGCCCCGATGGCGAACCGGCCGCGCCCGAGCCCGCCGGGCCCGACCCGGGCGCCCCCGACGCAACCGCTCTCGAAACATCCGGCACCGGATCACCCGCCACCGCGGATCCCGCCGACTGGGGGCACCCGGAAAGCCTGGAGCGCATCAATCGCAACGCCCAGCGGCTGGCGGAAGAACCGCGCGCATTCTTCCGCGCGCTGCTCGGTTCCGCACCGATGGCGCTGTTCATCACCGTGCCGCTGTTCGCGGTGATGCTCAAGCTGGCGTACCTGTTCCGGCGCCGGCTGTACCTGGAGCACGTGGTCGTCGCCCTCTACAGCCATGCCTGGCTGATGGTGGTGCTGCTGCTGTATTTCCTTTCCGTGCTTGCCGCCGGCTGGCTGGAGCCACTCGCCGCCTGGACGGCAACGCCGCTGTGGTGGTTGCAGACCCTGCTGCTGTGGGCGATGCCGCTGTACCTGCTGTGGATGCAGAAACGCGTGTACCGGCAGTCCTGGACGATGACCGTGCTCAAGTACTTCATGATCGGCATCGCCTACGTGACCCTGGTCACGACGGTGGCGGTCGCCGTGTCGATCTACGTGCTGTTCACCATGTAGGCCGGGCCTAACGGTCGGCGAGCTGGCGCAGCCAGGCGGCGCGGTTCTCCGCGGGCGTGGTCAGCAGGGCGTCGCGCTCGCCGGGCGGGGTGCGCTGGGCCAGGATGCGCAGGTCGGCGAGCTCGGCAGCCTCCATCGACAGCAGCACCGCCAGCAGCTCCTCCTGCTGCTGCGCCGGCACCAGCGCGAACAGCGGATGCAACGTCGGCCAGTCCGCCCCCAGGTCCGGCCCCAGCCGCCACCCGTTGCGCTCCAGCGCGTCGAGCCCGGCGAATTCGCCGGCCAGCTCCAGGCGGCGTTCCTCCGGCAGTTCCGCGTAGGCGGCCGCCGCGGCCTGCATGCGGGTGCGCGCGGCCATCGGCAGGCGGTTCCAGGCCTGCCAGGCGTCGCGATGTGCGCGCAGTTCGGCCAGCTCCAGCGTTTCCCAGCGCGCGGCGCGCGCGCGCAGGGCGGCGAGCCCGTCCGGCGCCAACGCCTGCAGGCTGGCATGGCGGCGCGCCAGTCGCGTGCGCTCGGCCGCTGGCAGCGACGCCGCCAACTCCTGCAGCGCCGGCGGCAGCACCCGGTCCGCCTCCGCATCCGCCGACGGCTGTGCATTCCCCGCGCGTGCGAGGTCTTGTTCCGCCGGTGCGTCGACCTGGTGGACCAGCCAGGCGTGAAAGGCGGGGTCCTCCATCACCGCTCCCTCCGCATGGGCGGCGAGCAATTCGAAGTCCGGATGGGTCAGCAGCGCCAGGTCGTCGTCCCAGGTGGACGCCGGCTCCGTGGGTGGCGACAGCGCCTCGCTCAGGATCCGTTCCGGCCCGGCATCCGGCCCGCGTGGCGCCGGCTCAAGCAATGCGGTCGCGGCCAACGCCGCCACGGTCGCGATGACCACGGCGGCCAGGGCGGGCCACAGCCAGCGTGGCCGCTGCGCGGGCGGTTCGGCATCCACGGGCGGCGCGGGCTTCCATTGCTGGCCCTGCAGCGCGGCTTCGCGCACCCGCGCAAGCTCGGAAAGCCGCTCCGGCGGCAGGTCGCGTACCGCCTGCTGCGCTGAATCGCCGAGCAGCCGCCACGCGGTTTCATCCGCGCCGCCCTCCGCATCCCGCGGCAGCGCGCGGCGCAGGGCCATCCGGTAGGTCGGGCGGGAGACCCCCAGCACCGCCGCCGCATCGGCTTCCGAAACCTGGGCCACCAGCCGCAGCAGCAGCGCCGCGCGCGGGCCGCGGCCGACCCGGGCCAAGGCCTCGAAGCCAGCCGGCCAGCGCCCCCCTGGTCCCGGCTCGCGCAGCTCGGGCGTGGCCAGCAGCAGGGCCCAGAACCGGCGCGGCCAGTCGCCAAAGGCGGTGCGCGCCGCCGCTGCGCGAAACGAGGCCATTGCGGTCGCCAGCGCCACCGTCCCCGCGTCGTCATCGCCGGCCTGCAGGTGCGCGAACACCGCCCCGCGGCGCTCGATGCCACGCAGGAATGCGGACAGGGCCGCGGACGCCGCGGTGGCGTCTGTCACGGGGCGGACGGGCATCGGATCAACTTCATCAGGCTGCGCATCATAGCTACTGGCGGGCGGCCACGAAGCCCTTGACAAACCCGCCGGGCGCACTCCGCCGCGAATGCGGTTGTGCACAGCGGTCACCGGAACGTCACACGTCTGCCCGGCGCTTCGGCTTCACGTGATGTTACGCCCGTGTTTCACGGACAAGTTGTTGATTTAAAATAAAAAACATTGATTGGCGCATTTTTGGCCAAGTTCAGGAAGGCGGCATACGTGAAGCACAAAATGCGTCCCCGGAGGCAACCATGCACAGACTTATCCACATCTGGTGTGGATAAGGGGAAATCCTCTTTGCCGTCCAAGGCTTGCGGACGAAACGTGCCGGCGCGCACAGCTTTGGCCTGCAACTCGCCATCCGCCCCGGCGGCCCGCCAGGCGCGCGCGAAGCCCTAGACTTGCGCCATGCCGCCCGCCCCCGAATCCGTGCTTCGCATCGCCCTGCCGGTGCCGCTGCCGCGCCTGTTCGATTACCTGCCGCCGCCGGGGCACGTCGCTTCCACGGAGGACATCGGCCGTCGGATCCGGGTGCCGTTCGGCCAGCGCGAAGCGGTGGGCCTCGTGGAAGACGCCGGCCCGCCCGACGTCGACGCCGACGGACTGCGCCGGGCGCTGGCCTGGATCGACGAGGCACCGCTGCTGGCCGGCGAACTGCATGCCTCGGCGCGCTGGCTGGCACGCTACACCCATGCCCCTCCCGGCGAAGTGCTGGCCACGGCCCTGCCGGCCGCCCTGCGCCGCGGCGAACCGCTGCCCGACACCCACGAGTGGGCCTGGCGCCTGACCGAAACCGGCGCCACGGCCCTGGCCGGGATGCGTGCCGGCCGGCCGCGGCAGCTTGCCGAACTGCTGTCCGGCGACGCACGCGACGAAGCCGCGTTGGACGATTTGCTGCCAGGCTGGCGGGCGGCCGCGCGCAGCCTGGACGGACGCGGGCACGCCGAACGCATCGCCGTGCCCGCCTCACAGCTCGCCCCCGATCCGCAGCCCGGCCCGGAGCCGAACCCGGAGCAGGCCGAATCCATCGAAGCGATCACGGCCAGTCCCGGCTTCGCCCCGCTGCTGCTGGACGGCGTGACCGGCAGTGGCAAGACCGAGGTCTACCTGCACGCCATCGCCGACTGCCTGGCGCGCGGCCGCCAGGCGCTGGTGCTGGTGCCCGAGATCGGCCTGACCCCGCAGCTGCTGTCGCGCTTCCGCGCCCGCCTGGGAGTGCCGGTGCACGCCACCCATTCCGGGCTCAACGACGCCGAACGCGCCCGCGTCTGGGCCGCCGCCCTGCGCGGCGAGGCGCGGGTGGTGGTGGGCACGCGTTCAGCCATCTTCACCCCGCTGCCGCGGGCCGGCCTGATCGTGATCGACGAAGAGCACGACGGCAGCTACAAGCAGCAGGACGGGTTCCGCTACCACGCCCGCGATTTCGCCCTGGTACGCGCCAGGGCGCTGGACGTGCCGATCGTGCTGGGCAGCGCCACGCCTTCGCTGGAAAGCCTGCACAACGCGCGCAGCGGCCGCTACGCGCACCTGCGCCTGAGCCGGCGCGCCGGCAGCGCACGACCGCCGCCGGTACGGGTGCTGGACGTGCGCAAGCGGCCGCTGGAAGCCGGGCTGTCGCAGGAAATGCTGGGCCGGATCGAACGCGACCTGGCCACCGGTGGTCAGGTCCTGGTGTTCCGCAACCGCCGCGGCTACGCGCCGGTGCTGCTGTGCCACGACTGCGGCTGGAGCGCCGGCTGCCCGCGCTGCTCAACGCCGGAACAGAACCGCCCGATGACCGTCCACGCGCACGGCCGCCGGCTGCAATGCCACCACTGCGGCCACCGCCGGCCTTCGCCGCAGGCCTGCCCGGACTGCGCCGGCCTGGGGCTGCAGCCGCAGGGCATCGGCACCGAGCGCATCGAGGAGCTGCTGGCCGCGCGCTTCACCGACTACCCCGTGCTGCGCATCGACCGCGGCAGCACCCGCCGCCGCGACGCGCTGGAGAAGCTGTTCGCCGAGCTGGGCGAGCGGCCCGGGATCCTGGTCGGCACCCAGATGCTGGCCAAGGGCCACGACCTGGCCGGGCTGACCCTGGTGGCGGTAGTCGGCATCGACGAAGGCCTGTTCTCGGCCGACTTCCGCGCCTCGGAAAAGCTGGCGCAGCTGTTGATCCAGGTCGCCGGCCGGGCCGGGCGCGCCGAACGCGCCGGCGAGGTGCTCCTGCAGACCCATCATCCGGACCACCCGCTGCTGGACACGCTGCTCAACGGTGGCTACCACGCCTTTGCCGAAGCCGAGCTGGAGCAGCGCGAGGCGGCTGGCTTCCCCCCGTTCGCGCACTTGGCCATGCTGCGCGCGGAGTCGAAGCAGGCCGATCCGCCGATGGCGTTCCTGCACGCGACAAGGCGCGCGGTCGCCGACTGGCAGAAGCGGCTGGAGGGCGAAAACCCGGCCGCGGCGGAAGTCGAAGCGAGCGGCCCGATGCCCGCACCGATGGCCCGCCGCGCCGGCCACTACCGCGCCCAGCTGCTGCTGTCCGCCCCAAGGCGCCCGTCGCTGCACGCCGCGCTCGCCGCCGTCATCCCCGCCATCCATGCCCTGCCCGAGGCGCGCAGGGTGCGCTGGTCGCTGGACGTGGACCCGGTCGACCTCTACTGATTACGACGCGGCTTTCTTGCGCGCGCGCTTGGCGCGCGGCTTGGCCTTCGGCTTTTCGCGGATCTCCACGAGCTGGCCTTCGCGGCGCAGCTCGAACAGGCCGGTGGCCTCGAACAGCGCGCTGAGGTTGCGGTAGCCGTAGTTGCGCTCGTCGAACGAGGTCTGGTTGCGGATGTGGCTGCCGACCACGCCCAGGTGCGCCCAGCCCGAATCGTCGGACGTCGCCGACACCGCATTGCGCAGCAAGTGGGCCAGCCTGGTGTCGCTCTGCAGCTCCGAACTCGACTTCGGCCTGGAGGCGGCGGCCGGGCCCTCGTCGTCGGACGCGCCCAGCTTCTCCAGGTACAGGAAGGTCGAGCAGGCATTGACGAACGGCTTGGGAGTCTTCTCCTCGCCGAAGCCGAACACGCGCATGTTCTGGTTGCGAAGGCGCATCACCAATGGGGTGAAGTCGGCATCGCTGGATACGATCGCGAACCCGTCCAGGTTGCCCGTGTACAGCAGGTCCATGGCGTCGATCACCATCGCCATGTCCGAGGCGTTCTTGCGGCTGGTGTAGGCGAACTGCTGGACCGGCTGGATGGCGAAGGCGTGCAGGCAATCCTCCCAGCCCTTCAGGTGCGGGTTCTTCCAGTTGCCGTAGGCGCGGCGCACGTTGGCCACGCCGTGGCGGGCGAGCTCGGTGAGGATCGGCTCGATCCTGCTCGCAGGGGCATTGTCCGCGTCGATCAGCAGCGCGATGCGCAGTTCGGTGTCGGCCATGTGGTTCCCGGACCCATTTTGGAAAACCCGAGCCTACCGCCCCCGACAGGTGCGCGCCATGCGCGCTCCTGCACCGGGGTGAGACAATGGACCTCCGCCCTTGTCCGGAGCGCTGCCACATGTCGAACCAGCTTGAACAACTGCGCGAACTGTCCGCCGTGGTCGCCGATACCGGCGACATCCAGGCCATCGCCCGCTTCCGGCCGATGGACGCCACCACCAACCCGTCACTGCTGCTCAAGGCCGCCTCGCTGCCGGCCTACGCGCACTTCATCGACGACGCGGCGGCGAAGGCGGCCGGCCAGGGCGAAGCGCGGTTGGCCGACGCCTGCGACCGGCTGGCGGTGGCGATCGGCGGCGAAATCCTCAAGCTGATCCCCGGCCGCGTCTCCACCGAGGTCGACGCGCGCCTGAGCTTCGACACCGAAGCCACCGTGGCCAAGGCCAGGCGGCTGGTGGCGCTGTATGACGAGGCCGGCATCGGCACCGACCGGCTGCTGATCAAGGTCGCTTCCACCTGGGAAGGCATCCGCGCCGCCGAACGGCTCGAGCGCGAGGGCATCCAGTGCAACCTGACCCTGCTGTTCTCCTTCGCCCAGGCGGTGGCCTGCGCCGAGGCCGGGGTGTTCCTGATCTCGCCCTTCGTCGGCCGGATCCTGGACTGGCACCTGGCCAACGGCGCGGACAAGCCCGCCACGCCACAGGACGATCCGGGCGTGCAGTCGGTGCAGCGCATCTGGCGGTACTACAAGCGCCACGGCTACGACACCGTGGTCATGGGCGCCAGCTTCCGCAACGTGGGCCAGGTGCTGGCACTGGCCGGCTGCGACCGGCTGACGATCTCGCCGGAACTGCTGGGGGAGTTGGAGTCGCTGGACGAGACGGTGGAACGCGGCCTGGTGGACACGGGCGATCGCGCCGGCGCACCCCCGGCGCTGGACGAGGCGGAATTCCGCTGGCAGCACAACGAGGACGCCATGGCCGGCGACAAGCTGGCCGATGGCATCCGCCGCTTCGCCGCCGACCAGCGCAAGCTCGAGGCCATGCTGGCCGAACGGCTGGCCTGACCCTTCCCGGCCGCCGCCGGCGTCACGGCGGCGGCGTGCATGGCGCGTCGACGCCGGGTTTGGTTACGATGCCCGGGTGGCCGGCGCGGCCATCGTCGGCGCATCGCCGGTGTCCCCTGACCTGGCCGGCATGCTCGACTTCACCACCAGCAACGTCCTGCTTGCGCTTGCGGTCACCACCGCGGCCGGCCTGGCCACCGGCCTGGGCGGGCTGCTGGTATTCACCACCAAGGCGCCCAATGCGCGCATGCTCGCCTTCGGCCTGGCGTTCGCTGGCGGGGCAATGGTGTACGTGTCGCTGTCGGAGATCCTCAACAAGTCGATCGCCTCGTTCACGCTTGAATTCGGCGCCTCGCGCGGATTTTCCTACGGCACCTTCGCGTTCCTGGCCGGGGTACTGCTGATCGGGGTCATCGACCGGATGATCCCCAACCCGCACGAGCGGCTGGAAACCGACGATCCCTTCTTCCGCGAGCACAACCGCCAATACATCAAGCGCGTGGGCCTGCTGACCGCGGCCGCGATCACGGTCCACAACTTCCCCGAGGGGCTGGCGACCTTCTTCGCCACCCTGGCCGACCCGGCCGTGGGCTTGCCGCTGGCCTTCGCCATCGCCATCCACAACATCCCCGAGGGCATCGCGATCGCGGTGCCGGTGTACTACGCAACCGGCAACAAGGGCTACGCGTTCGTTGCCTGCCTGCTGTCGGGCCTGGCTGAGCCGATGGGGGCGGTCATCGGGTACGTACTGCTCGGGCCGTTCCTGTCCAACGCGCTGTTCGGCGTGGTCTTCGGCATCATCGCCGGGGTGATGGTATTCCTGGCCCTGGACGAGCTGCTGCCGGCGGCCAAGCGTTACGCCAAGGGCCACGAGACCGTGTACGGGCTGGTGACGGGCATGGGCGCGCTGGCGATCAGCCTGGTGCTGTTCAACTGGTAAAACGGAAAACGGCCCGGGGATGCCGGGCCGTTCGGGACGCAGGCGGGTCGGCTGCGGTCAGGCGGCGACCAGGGCCCGCATCTTCTTCAGCGCGTTGGCTTCCACCTGGCGGATGCGCTCGGCGGATACGCCGTATTCGTCGGCCAGCTCCTGCAGCGTGTCCTTGCTGTCGGGGTTGAGCCAGCGGCGCTGGATGATGTCGCGCGAGCGCTTGTCCAGTTCGGCCAGGCCCTCGCGCAGCAGCGCGAGCTGGTTGTCCTGGCGGTCCTCGCGCTCGTAGGCCGTCGCCGGATCCTCGTCCAGCGATTCCAGGTACGTGGCCGGCGCCGGCGGCACCCGCTCGTTGTCCTCGTCCGCCGGGGCGTCGAAGCCGATGTCGCGGCCGGACAGGCGCGACTCCATCTCCAGCACCTCGCGCTCGGGCACGTTCAGGTCCCTGGCCACCGCGCTCACCTCTTCGGCGTTCAGCCAGCCCAAGCGCTTCTTGCTCTTGCGCAGGTTGAAGAACAGCTTGCGCTGCGCCTTGGTGGTGGCGACCTTGACGATGCGCCAGTTCTTGAGGATGTACTCGTGCATCTCGGCGCGGATCCAGTGCACCGCGAAGGAGACCAGGCGCACGCCCACCGAGGGGTCGAAGCGCTTGACCGCCTTCATCAGGCCGATGTTGCCTTCCTGGATCAGGTCGCCCAGCGGCAGGCCGTAGCCCATGTAGCCGCGGGCCACGTGGACCACGAAGCGCAGGTGGGAATGGACCAGTTCGCGGGCCGCGTCCAGGTCTTCCTCTCCGTGGTAGCGGCGCGCCAGCGCCTGCTCGTCCTCGGTCGAAAGCACCGGGATCTGGTGCACCGCACCGATATAGGCGTCGAGCGAGCCGATTGCGCTGGGCACCGGCAGGCTGTTGGAAACCAGGGCTTGGGATGTGGTTGTCTGGGTCATGGGAGTCATTTTAGCAGTCCTCACCTGTGACTGCTAACACGCCTGAAAGTTTCCAGCGTTCTTCTGCTGGAACGGACGATTTACGCAACCTCTTGATCTCATTGAGTTGAAAGCTGCGAACGGGGCGGCAGCGACCAGTCGATCGGCGCCAGTCCGCGCCGCTGCAGGTATTCATTCGCGGCGGAGAAATGGCCGCTGCCGAGGAACCCACGGTGCGCCGACAGCGGTGAAGGGTGCGTGGTCCGCAGCACCCGGTGCCGGCGCGCATCGACGATCCGGCCCTTCTTCTGCGCGTAACTGCCCCAGAGCATGAACACCAGGCCCTCGCGCTCCCGGTCGAGCACCTGGACCACGTGGTCGGTGAATTCCTCCCAGCCCTTGCCCTGGTGGGCGCCGGCGCGCCCCTGCTCCACGGTCAGCACCGCGTTGAGCAACAGCACGCCCTGCTCCGCCCACGACATGAGGTACCCGTGGTCGGGGCGTGCGATGCCCAGGTCGCGCCCGAGCTCCTTGTACATGTTCTGCAGCGATGGCGGCACAGGCACGTCGGGCTGCACCGAAAAGCACAGCCCGTGCGCCTGGCCCGGGCCGTGGTACGGGTCCTGGCCCAGGATCACCACCTTCACCGCGTCGAACGGAGTGGCGTCGAAGGCGGCGAAGATGTTCCGCGCCGGCGGGAAGATCCGCGCCCCGGCCGCGGCCCGTTCGCGCAGGAACGCAGACAGTTCCCGCATCTGTGGCCGCAGCAGGTAGTCCCCCACCCGCGCCTTCCAGGATGGTTCGAGTTTGATCCGGTCCGAATCGGTCATGACCCCGGGATTGTAGGACGGGTCAGCGGAGCCCGGAGAGGCGCAGCTGGAACAGCGCCTTGGTGACCAGCAGCCGCTCCTCGATCGGCTTGAGCACCAGGTCGTTGGCACCCTCGCGCAGCAGGCCCATCTGGTTGATGCGGTTGTCATCGCCGGTCATCACCAGCACCGGCAGCCGGCGCTTGCCGTAGCCAAGTTCGCCGCGCACCGCCTGCAACAGGTCGCGGCCGCTCATCTCGCCCTTCAGGTACACGTCGGTCAGCAGCAGCTCGGTGCCCGGCGCATCGTCGGTGCCGGCGCGCTCGCGCAGGTACGCCAGGCCCTCCTCGGCGCTGAGCACGTGGGTGACCTCCATCTGCCGCGCCTGCAGCATGCGCCGGGTGGCCACGGCCACGGTGCGGCTGTCTTCCACGTACAGCACCCTGGCACCGGCGATCGGCTCGGGCATCACGTAGCCGCGGATGAAGGTGGCCAGCGCCGCGTGCCCCTGCGCCTTGTCGAAGTAGTCGGTCACGTCCTCGGTGAAGCGGCGCATCTCCAGGTGCGACTGGGCCTCGCCCGACACCACGATCACCGGCACGTAGCGCTGGCCGGCCACCTCGCGCACGGCGTGTGCAAGCTGCATGCCGTCGCCGTCGGGCAGCACCAGCGAGGTGGTCACCAGGTCCACCGGCGCCGCATCCAGCGCCGCCTGCGCCCCGGCCATGTCGGCGCACTCGATCACCTCGACATTGGCCAGCTCCGCGCGCAGCACGTCGCCGATCAGCCGGCGTACCAGGCGCGAGCCGTCCACCACCATGATCCGCGGCGAATCGCTGGCCACGTGGCGCAGGCTGTGGGGGTCGGAAACGCCCACTGCGTCAGGTGTCGGTGGGCCGGGTCTGGCGCAGGAAGTGGCCGGTCACCACGCTGGCACCGAGCCAGCCCATCGCACCGGCCCCGGCCAGCACGATCAGCAGGTACAGGGGCGGAAAACCGCGCAAGGCGAAGCCGCTGCCGTAGCTGGCGGCAAGCTCGGCCACCGGCGCGCGCAGCGCCAGGCCGGTCACCGCGAGCACGGCCAGCGCCAGGGCGCCGGCGGCCAGGCCGTACCACGCGCCCAGGTACAGGAACGGGCGGCGGATGAAACCATCGGTGGCGCCCAGCAACTGCAGCACGCCGATCTCCTCGCGCCGGGCCTGGATGTCCAGGCGCACCGTGTTGCCCACCACCAGCAGCGCGCCCAGGCCCAGCAGCGCGCCCAGCACCAGCACCAGGCGCGCGCCGAAGGTCAGCCAGTCGTCCAGCCGCTGGCGCCATTCGGCATCGTGCTGCACCAGCGCCGCCTCCGGCAGCGCGCGCAGCGCATCGGCCAGCGCCATCTCGTCGCCCGAAGGCGTCACCACCAGCAGCGCCGGCAGCGGATTTTCGCCGACCGCATCGATCGCCTCGCCCAGGCCGCCGCGCTCGCGCAGTTCCTCCAGCCCCTGCTGCGGGGTGCGCACCTCGACGGTGGCCACGCCTTCGCGCCCGCGCAGGGTATCCGCCAGCGCTTCGGCCCCGGCCACGTCGATGTCCTGCTGCAGGAACACGCCGATCTCGCGCGACTCCTGCACGCTGCCCGACAGCCGCGACACGTTGTCCAGCACCAGCCACAGGCCAAGGGGCAGGGCCAGTGCCACCGCCATCACGCCGATCGTGAGCGCCGTGGCCCAGGGCCGGCGGAACACCCGGCCGAGGCTGGAGACGAAGCTGTACAGATGGTGGTCGCCCCACGTTCCCAGCCCGGAACGGGCCGCGGGCGCGGACCTGGCGGCCGGGTTGGCGCGCTGCTCACTCATCGGCCAGTTCCTCCGGCGCGATGTCGTCGGCCAGGCGGCCGTGGTCGAGCACCAGCACGCGCTTCTTCATGCGCTTGACCAGGGCCAGGTCGTGGCTGGCCACCAGCACGCTGGTGCCGCGTTCGGGCAGGGTCTCGAACAGGGCCATGATCTCGGCCGCCAGGGTTGGGTCCAGGTTGCCGGTGGGCTCGTCGGCCACCAGCAGACGCGGCTCGCCGACGATCGCGCGGGCAATGCCGACCCGCTGCTGCTCGCCGGCGGAAAGCTCGGTGGGCAGCGCACGCTCGCGCGCGCCCAGGCCCAGCCGCTCGAGCGCGCCACGCACGCGCCTGGCGATCTCGCCGCGGCGCATGCCGCGCAGGATCAGCGGCAGGGACACGTTTTCGAACACGCTGCGGTCGGTGAGCAGGCGGTGGTCCTGGAAGACCACGCCCACGTCGCGCCGGTGCATCGCCACGCGCCGCCCGCGCACCCGCGCCAGGTTGCGCTCGCCGAACAGCACCGCGCCGCGGCTGGGGCGCTCGGCCAGGTGCACCAGCTTGAGCAACGTGCTCTTGCCTGCGCCCGAATGCCCGGTGACGAACAGCATCTCGCCCGCGGCCACGTCGAAACTCAGCTCCGACAGCGCCGCGTGGCCACCGGGATACTGCTTGCTGACGTTGTCGAAGCGCAGGACGCTCATGGGCTGGGGGAAGGGGAGCGGTTCACCCCGGAAGCTTAGCGGACTTCATTTGCGGCAGGGGCCCCCCGCCCCTGCCACCAGTGGCGTCAGTGCCGCGAATCGGGGGCGCGGGTGACGAGCTTCTTCAGGCCGCGGCCGATGCGCGAGATCAGCGATCCACCCGCGCCGTCGGCCGTGGCCCCGGCATTGGGCGCCGCCGACTTCGCCGGCACGTGGCGCGGTCCGCTGCGCCTGGCCGGCTGGCCATCGGTGCTGGCCGGGCGCGGGCGCAATTCCTGCCCCGTGCCTTCCTGGCGCTGGCGACCGCCGCGGCTGCGGCGCTTCTGGCCGCCTTCGGACTGGCGCTGCTCTCCGCCCTCGCCGCCAGCAGGCTGCTGCTGGCCATTGTCGCCCTGGCGTTCGCCGGCGGCCTGGGAGCCGCCTTCACCGTTGACGCGGCGACCGCCACGACGGCGACGGCGCTTGCGCGGCGGGCGTGCAGAACCTTCCTGCTGTCCAGCAGGTGCCTGGCCGTCCGGCCGGGCTGCCGCATCGGCGGGCGCAGCCGACTGACTGGCCTCCGCCGCGTCCGCATTTGCAGCCTGCGGCGTGGATCCCCCGGCCTGCGCCTCGTCCGGGCGCGGTCCACGGCGCGAGCCACGCCCGCTGCCGCCTTCACCGCCGCCGCGACGACCGCGACCACCCGGGCCGCCGCCTTCGCGTCGGCCGCCAGCGCTGCGACCGCCGCGCGGTCCGCCTCCACGGCGGGCCTCGTCGGCCGCGCGCTGCTCGCGCGCCTCGCGGAAGATCTCACCCACGCTCTCGCCCTCGGCGGCCTGCTTCTCCACGCCCTCGGCCGCCTTGCGCGGCAGTGCGGTCAGCAGTTCCTGGGTCACTGGCTCGGACGGGATCTTCTGTTCGATGAAGGCCTCGATGTCCGGCAAGCCCATTGCGTAGCGCTCGCAGGCGAAGCTGATCGCATCGCCTTCCTTGCCCAGCCGCGCGGTGCGACCGATGCGGTGCACGTAGTCCTCGGCGTCGAACGGCAGGTCGTAGTTGTAGACGTATTCCACGCCATCGATGTGCAGCCCGCGCGCGGCCACGTCGGTGGCCACCAGGATCTCAAGCTGGCCGGCCTGGAATTTCTTCAGCAGGCTCTCGCGCTTTTTCTGCGGCACGTCGCCCGACAGCACGCCAACCCGGTAGCCGGCGCGCTCAAGCGCCCGGGCCACACGTTCGACGAACACCTTGGTGTTCACGAACACCATGGTGCGCGCACCCTCGCCGCGCGAGAGCAGGCCCATCAGCAGCGGCAGCTTTTCCTCGTCGGCAGGGTAGTAGATCTTCTGGCGCACCCGCGCGGCGGTGATGGATTCGGTCTCCACCACCAGCTTCTGCGGCTCGTTCATGTGCTCGTAGGCCAGTTCCAGCACGCGGTGGCTGAGGGTGGCCGAGTACAGCAGGGTCTGGCGCTCGGTGCGCGCCGGCATGCGCCGCAGCAGGAAGCGGATGTCCTTGATGAAGCCCAGGTCGAACATGCGGTCGGCTTCGTCCAGCACGCACATCTCGCAGGCGTGCAGGCTGACCACCTTGTGCTGCTTGACGTAGTCGATCAGCCGGCCCGGGGTGGCGATGATGATGTCCGCGCCTTCCTGCAGGATCGAACGCTGCTTGTCGTAATCCACGCCGCCGTAGACCAGGGCGATCTTCAGTCCCAGGTCGCTGCCGAAGCCGATCGCGTCCTTGTGGATCTGGATGGCCAGCTCGCGGGTCGGCGCCAGGATCAGCGCGCGCGGATCCTGCGGATTGCGATCGGCCAGGGCCGGGCGGGTCAGCAGGCGGTTCATCACCGCGACCAGGAACGCCAGGGTCTTGCCGGTGCCGGTCTGGGCCTGGCCCGCGACGTCGCCGCCGGGCAGCGCGACCGGCAGGGTCATGGCCTGGATCGGCGTGCAGCGCACGAAGCCGGTGGCTTCGAGCCCCGCCAGCAACGGCGGGTGCAGGTCAAACTGGGAAAAGGGAATATCGGTAAGGGGTTTATCGCTCATGCGTCAGGAATGCTTCGTTGCGTGGCGCTCGGTTGCGCGAGAGGGCGTCCGCGTCGCAGACTGCCGGGGCCCGGATGGACATCGGTTCGGGCCGGAGACTGGCCTTGACATGGCCGGAAAACACCCCAGTTTAACAGCACCGGCCGGTCGCCACATGATGCGGTCTGCCAACACCATTCAGGAGATCCCCGTGAGCGAGAAGGTCATCCACACCAGCGACGCCGAATTCGATGCCACCGTGCTGCAGTCCGAGGAGCCGGTGCTGGTCGACTTCTGGGCACCCTGGTGCGGGCCGTGCCGGATGATCGCCCCCGCCCTGGACGAACTGGCCCAGGACTACGCGGGCAAGGCCAAGGTGGTGAAGGTCGACATCGACCAGAACCAGGCCACCGCGCTGAAGTACCACGTGCGCTCGATCCCGATGCTGCTGCTGTTCAAGGATGGCCAGGTGCAGGCCACCCAGGTCGGCGCGGTGGGCAAGCCCCAGCTCGCGCAGATGATCGACAAGGCGCTCTGAGCGCCGGCATCCTGCACCCTTGCTGGCAGAGCGGAGCAGGCTCCGCTCTACGGCCCGACGAAAACCCGCCTTTCCCGCGTCCGCTGTACGGGCCCGACCTGCGGCAATCCCGGCATCCGCATTAACGCCCGCCGCCGCCGCATCTTGTCGCCGGCGCGTCGTGGTGCTAGTTTTAACCCCGATCCGGCGTGGGTTTTCCCGCCGCACCCTTCTGAAGGCCAACCCTTCCCACCCCTCCGCCCGCGTCCCGTGGGCGCTCGCAGCGAGCGAGGAATCCGCACTTGTCCGACAACACCCCCGACTCCGGCGACAGCGCCGAGAAGCGCGTGCGCAAGCCGCGCGCCACCAAGAAAGCCGCCCGCAAGACCGTGAAGGCCGACGCCCCGGCGGCGACCGACAGCGCACCCGCTGCCCAGGCGCCTGCGCCCGCCGAGGCTCCCGCCGCACCCGCGGCGAAGAGCAGCGAGCCCGCGCCCGCCGCGTCCTCCGACGCCAGCGGCGGCGGCGGTGACCGCAGCGGTGGCAACGACGGCGGCCAGGAGCAGCCGCGCGAACAGCAACAGCCACAGCAGCAGCAGCGCGATGGCGGCGGCGGTAACCGCCAGGGCGGCCAGGGCGGCCGCCGCGACCGCTTCCGCAACCGCCGCGACCGCGGCGGCCGCGGCCGCGACGACGGCCTGCCCCAGGACGGCAACGACCAGGGCCAGCGCCTGCCGCCGCCCAACGTGCCCGAAGGCTTCCCGCAGTACTCGCTGAGCGACCTGAAGGGCATGCCGGCGCACAAGCTGATGGACATCGCCGAGCAGCTGCAGATCCACGAAGGCGTGGCCCGCGCCCGCAAGCAGGACGTGATCTTCGCCCTGCTCAAGGTGCTCACCCGCCACGGCGAAGGCGTGGTCGCCGACGGCGTGCTGGAGATCCTGCCCGACGGCTTCGGCTTCCTGCGCGCCGCCGAGGCCTCGTACCTGGCCGGCCCGGACGACGTCTACATCAGCCCCAGCCAGATCCGCCGCTTCAACCTGCGCACCGGCGACCATCTTTCGGGCCGCATCCGCTGGCCCAAGGACGGCGAGCGCTACTTCGCCCTGGCCACCATCGACACCATCAACGAGGAGCCGCTGGAAGCCAGCAAGGGCAAGGTGCTGTTCGAGAACCTGACCCCGCTGTTCCCGCGCGAGCGCTTCAAGCTTGAGCGCGGCGACGGTTCCAGCGAGGACATCGCCGGCCGCATCCTCGACCTCATGGCCCCGCAGGGCAAGGGCCAGCGCGCCCTGATCGTCTCCCCGCCAAAGGCGGGCAAGACCATGATGATGCAGCAGGTGGCCAGCGCCATTACCTACAACCACCCGGACACGCACCTGATCGTGCTGCTGATCGACGAGCGGCCCGAGGAAGTCACCGAAATGCAGCGCAGCGTGCGCGGCGAGGTGATCAGCTCGACCTTCGACGAGCCGGCCGCGCGCCACGTGCAGGTCGCCGAGATGGTGATCGAGCGCGCCAAGCGCCTGGTCGAGCACAAGAAGGACGTGGTGATCCTGCTCGACTCGATCACCCGCCTGGCCCGCGCCTACAACAACGTGGTGCCCAGCTCGGGCAAGGTGCTCACCGGCGGCGTGGACGCCAACGCCCTGCACCGCCCGAAGCGCTTTTTCGGCGCCGCGCGCAACGTGGAGGAAGGCGGCAGCCTGACCATCATCGCCACCGCGCTGGTGGATACCGGCAGCGCGATGGACAAGGTGATCTACGAGGAGTTCAAGGGCACCGGCAACTCGGAAGTGCACCTGGACCGCCGCATCACCGAGAAGCGCGTGTACCCGGCGATCAACGTCAACCAGTCCGGCACCCGCCGCGAAGACTTCCTGATCGAGCCGGAGATGCTCCAGAAGATCTGGATCCTGCGCAAGCTGCTGCACCCCATGGACGAGATCGCGGCCATGGAGTTCCTGCTCGACAAGATGAAGACCACCAAGACCAACGAGGAATTCTTCGCCTCGATGCGGCGCTGAGGTTCTTGCAAGCGCAATACGAAAGAGCCCCGCAATGCGGGGTTCTTTTTTTGGTTCTTCTCCCAACTGAGGGGAACGATTTGGGTGAGAAGCGCCTGCTCCTTCGCTTCGCTTCGCAGTGGCCTGAAGGGCCCCGCCGCGGCCGGGAGGCCTTTGCGCTCCATGTCCCCCGG
>JBQDAV010000021.1:0-46165 GCA_052090405.1 Luteimonas sp. | reverse complement strand
CCGGGGGACATGGAGCGCAAAGGCCTGCCGGCCGCGGCGGGGCCCGTCAGGTCACCGCGCAACCAACCCAGGAAACCGCACTCCACCCATCTGATCTGCACAAACCCCCGATCAGGGCCACTTTCAGTCAACCAGCGCGTCGGCCTTCGCAGCACAGATGAAGTCGTTCTCCGACAGGCCGCCCACATCGTGGGTGGAATACCGCACCACGCAGCGGTCGTAGTGCACGCCCAGGTCCGGGTGGTGATCCTGGCCGTGGGCCATGAAGGCGAGCGCGTTCACGAACGCCATGGTCCGGTAGTAATCGTCGAAGGCGAAAGTACGGACCAGGGCGTGGCCGTCCTCGGCCAGCTCCCAACCGGGCACCTGCGGCAGCAGTTCGCGGATGTCGGCGTCGGTGAGCCGGTGTTCGCGGCCCTTGCGCGGGGCGCAGCGGGCCTGGGCGAGGGGGATGAGGTCGGACATGGACTGACTCCTGGCGCATCGGCAGGCGTGGCCCGGCGTTCCCGGTCGACTGGCGTTCGGAAACCCCGGGGTGGGACGGATAGAATACCCGCATGATCCAGATCTCCGACAACGCGCAGACCCACTTCCGCAAGCTTATCGAACGCGAGGCGCTGCCCGGCCTCGGCGTGCGTCTTGCGGCCGTCCACCCCGGCACCGCTCGCGCCGATGTGAGCCTTGAGTTCGCCGAGCCGGGCGACCTGCAGGGCGACGAATGGGCGATTGATTGCGAAGGCTTCACCCTGTGGCTGCAGGCCGACAGCGTGAAGTTCCTCGACGGCGCCGAAATCGACTTCACCACCCAGGCCACCGGCGGCCAGCTCCAGATCCGGGCGCCGAAGATCAAGGGCGAGGCGCCGGACGGGTCGGCATCGCTGGTGGAGCGGGTGCGCTGGCTGGTCGAGCACGAGATCAACCCGCAGCTTGCCAGCCACGGCGGCCACGTCGCCGTGGAGGAAGTGACCGGCGAGGGCGTGGTGGTGCTGCGCTTCGGCGGCGGCTGCCACGGCTGCGGCATGGCCGACGTCACCCTCAAGCAGGGCATCGAGAAGGCCCTGCTTGAGAAGGTGCCGGGCGTGACCGCGGTGCGCGACGCGACCGACCACGACACCGGTACGGCGCCGTACATCAAACGCACTTCCGGCTGAGCGGACGCCGACGCGGGTGTTCACCCCGGCAGAACTGATCGAGGCCCTGCACCGGCGGCTGCGTCGCTCGATCCGTCCGCTGCCCGGGGCCGAAGGATTTCCGCCAAGTTGGCAAGCCTGGTTCGATTCGATCAGCGAACGCGCCGGCCCGGGCGGCAATGCCCGGGTTGAATCGCTGGTACAGGCGCTGGCCCGGCGTGATCCACCGCCGCGCCCGGACGCCGAACTGCTCGGCGGGTGGGCGGCGTTCCGGGCGCTGTGGCGCCAGCAGTGGGAGCCGCCCAGGCGCGACGAGCGCCGGCTGCGCGTGTCGTCAAGGACGGCCTCGATCCTGCTGCACCTGCTGTTCCTGGTGGCGCTTTCGCTGCTGATGCACGCGCGCTTCATGCTGGCGCCGGCGCCCGACGCGCAGCGCGGCGAACACGTGATCGAAGTCGAGTACATCGGCAGTGGCACGCCGGAGGAGGAGGGCGGGGGCGCGCCGCCGGAGCCGGTGGTAGCTGAAACCGAAGCGGAACCGGTGGACGAGCCGGTATCCGAGCCCGTGCCCCCGCCGCAGCCTCCCGCACCGCAGCCGGCGCCGGAAACGGCAGCGGTAGCGGAGCCTTCGCCCGAGCCCCCCGTCGACACCTCTCCGCCGGTGGACCAGCCGCTGGTCGTGACCGAAGCGCCCCTGCCGGATGGCCCCTTCCAGCTTCCGCCGATCCGCCCGGTCGAGGTGGCGCCGGCGCAGGCGCGCGAGATGGACGTGGCCCCGCGTATGCGCGATATCGAAGTGGCCGAGTCCCGCGAGCTGAGTGCGCCGCAGCCGCGGCCGGCGGACGCCCGCGAGTTGGCACAGCCCGAACTTGAGGTCGTGGAACGCGACATCACCCTGCCGCCGCAGCCGCAGCCGCAGCCGCGGCCCGCTCCCGAGGTTGCCGCGCCCGAAGTCGCGTCTCCGGAATTGCGCACGCAGGCGCAGCAGGCGCGGGTGCGCGACATCCCGATGCCGGTTGCAGCCCAGCCCGTGGAGACGGGCGGCGAAGCCGAGGACGCGCAGGCCGACGCCGCTTCGGACCGCGCGCCTGAGCCGCAGCAGGACGCGGGCGCGGGTCCGGCGCAGGTGCAGCGCGAAGGCGGATGGACCACGCCGCAGCGGGACGACGACTGGGGTGCCGCGGCCCGGGACCGCCCCGGCGGCCAGGACGGCAGCGCGAGCCTGTTCAATCCCGACGGTAGCCCGCGCCTGCCCGGCGATGGCCAGGTCGGCGGCGGCTTGCCGCCGGGCACGATCACCGAGGATTACGAGAAGATCGACCGCATGGGCACCTGGCTCAAGCGCCCGCCGACAGACTACGAGCCGACCAGCTTCGACCGCTTCTGGGTGCCGCACGAGAACCTGCTGGAGGAATGGGTGCGGCGCAGTGTGCGCACGGTGCTGATCCCGATTCCGGGGACCAGCAAGTCGATCCGCTGTGACGTCGTGACCCTGGCGGTGGCCGGGGGTTGCAGCCTCGTCGACCCCAACCTGCAGGACGATCCGGCCGGCGCGCGCCCGCCGCCGGACGTTCCGTTCCGTCCGGAACTGCACGAAGACCAGGAAGGCCTCAGCGACGACGTGTGGGAACCACCGCTGTAGGCGCGTGCCCTGTGGGCGCCAGGCTCAGTACGCCCCGTGCAGGTCCCGGAGCTGCGAAGGCTGCGAAGCGAAATAAGCGGCCAGATCGGCGATCTGCTGGTCGCTCAGCCCTTGGGCCTGGTTGGACATCAGCGCGTGGTCGCGCTGCCCGCTGCGGTACTGCTGCAGGGCATGTCCGAGGTAATCCGCATACTGGCCGCCGATCTTCGGGTAGGTCGGGTCAAGCGGCTGGTTGCCATCCGGGCCGTGGCAGTCGACGCAGGACTGGCCGGTGGCCTCGCCCTTGACGTTGGCCTGCAGGTCACCGGCGTCGATGCGGCCGTTGGGCAGTCCGGCGGAAGAACTTCCGCCATCTGCGGGCGTACAGGCGGCCACGGCCGCAGCGGCGGCGAAGACGGCCAGGAACATGAGGTGCTTGGACTTGATCATGGGGCGGCTCACTTGGTCAGGCTGGACAGGAAGGCCGCCAGATCGGCGATGTCCTGGTCGGAAAAGCTCTTGGCCTGGGCTTCCATGGTCGGATGTTTCCGCGTGCCGCGCTTGTACTCGCTCAGGGCGTTGGTCAGGTACTCCTGCGACTGGCCGCCGATCTTCGGCACCCGGTAGGCAGGGTAGGCGTTGCGGTATTCGGGAATGCCGTGGCAACCCATGCAGGTATAGGCCAGCATGCGGCCTTCTTCGGCGGAGCCTTCCACCGCCGTGGTGGTGGCCGGTTCCTGGGATGCAGCCGCGAACGGCAGCGCGGCAAGGGCGAGGCAGGCGGCGAGTTGCAGCGGTCGCATCATGTGGTTATCCGCAATCCTGTTGGCTGGTTGGAGCTTGGCTGTTGGAGCTGGTCAGGCACCGGAATCATCCCCACGGCGCACGATCCGGAGAGTATAGCCTGCCGTACAATCGCATCTCCAACACGCGCTTCTCCAGCAAGTGGCTGCGACCGCGCCAGGCGGCCACCGACGGGCTTGCCGAACCTGCCCGGTTGGCAGTCACCGGTCACCGTGACCTTTGGCGGATTACCGTCCGTCACGGGTGATATACCTTACTACCACACCAAACCGAGCCCCCTCCATGCGTGCATATTCCGCGGGTCGCCACCTGCGCTGGCCGACCCTGCTCCTGACCGTTTCGCTGCTGGCCCTGGCCGGCTGTGGTCGTCCCGATGGCGCATCACAGGCCGGTGACAAGGAGGAGGTGCAGGCCGTGCCGGTGGAGGTCGCCCAGGCTGCCAACCGCACCGTGGCCGCCAGCTACACCGGCACCGCTTCGCTGGAGGCGCTGGCTGAAGCACAAGTGGTGGCGAAGACGTCCGGCGTGGCCTTGCAGGTGCTGGTGGAAGAGGGCCAGGTGGTGGAGGCGGGACAGCCGCTGGTGCGGCTGGATCCGGACCGGGCGCGGCTCAACGTCGCCCAGAGCGAAGCGCAGATGCGCAAGCTGGAGAACAACTTCAACCGCGCCGAGCAGCTGTTTGCGCAGCAGCTGATCAGCGCCGGCGAACACGACCAGCTGCGCCATGACCTGGCCAGCGCACGCGCCAGCTACAACCTGGCGCGGCTGGAGCTGTCCTACACCACGGTCACCGCGCCGATCTCCGGCGTGATCGCCTCGCGCTCCATCAAGACCGGCAACTTCGTGCAGATCAACTCCCCGATCATGCGCATCGTCGACAACACCCGCCTGGAGGCCACGCTGAACGTGCCCGAGCGCGAGCTTGCCACGCTCCAGGCCGGGCAGCCGGTGCACATGCAGGTGGACGCGCTGCCGGGCCGCACCTTCGAAGGTACGGTCGACCGGGTGGCCCCGGTGGTGGACGCGGGCAGCGGCACGTTCCGGGTGATCACCGCGTTCCAGGGCGATGCAATGCTGCAGCCGGGCATGTTCGGCCGCTTCCGGATCGACTACGACCAGCGCGCCGACGTGCTGACGGTCCCGCGCCTGGCGCTGCTGGATGACGAGGGCGAGCCGGCGGTCTACCTGGCCCGCGACGCCGTGGCGGTGAGGACCCCGGTCGAACTGGGCCACATCGACGCCGGCTTCGTGGAGATCCGCTCGGGCCTGGCCGCGGGTGACCAGGTGGTGGTCGCCGGCAAGGCGGCGCTGCGCGACGGCAGCGCGCTGCAGGTAATCGGCGCCGATGCGCCCGCGGTTGCCGCCGCGCCTGCCAAGGCTGCGGCCCGGACCGACGGTAGCGGGCAATGAGCGGGGACCCGCAGGCAACGCACGGCGCGCCACCCCAGGCCCCCGTGCCGGGGGAGGGTGCGCGCGGCGGGGTGGTCGAATTCTCAACCCGGCGCCGGGTCACCGTGGCCATGGTTACGGTCAGCCTGCTGCTGTTTGGCCTGATCGCGCTGGGCAACCTGCGGGTCAACCTGCTGCCCGACCTCAGCTATCCGACCCTCACGGTGCGCACCGAGTACACCGGCGCGGCGCCGATGGAGGTCGAGACGCTCATCAGCGAGCCGGTGGAAGAAGCGGTTGGCGTGGTCAAGGGCCTGCGCAAGCTCAAGTCGATCTCGCGCACCGGGCAGAGCGACGTGGTGCTCGAGTTCGCCTGGGGCACCGACATGGACCAGGCCAGCCTGGAGGTGCGCGACAAGCTGGAAACCCTGCAGCTTCCGTTCGAGGTGCAGCCGCCGGTGCTGCTGCGATTCAACCCCTCGACCGAGCCGGTCCTGCGCGTGGCGCTGTCGGCGGCCGGCGACGGTGATTCCGTGCGCCAGCTCACCGAACTGCGCCGCTATGCCGACGACGACCTCAAGCGCCGGCTGGAGTCGGTGCCGGGGGTGGCGGCGATCCGCGTTGGCGGCGGCCTGGAGGACGAGATCCAGGTCGAGCTGGACATCCAGCGGCTCGCGCAAATCGGCCTGCCGGTCGAGAACGTGATCCAGCGCCTGCAGCAGGAAAACATCAACCTGTCCGGCGGGCGCCTGGAGCAGGGCAGCCAGCGCTACCTGGTGCGCACGGTCAACCAGTTTTCCAGCGTTGAGGAAATCCGCGGGATGCTGGTGGCCACCCAGTCCGCCAGTGCCGCCGGTGGCGGAGCCGACGAGGTGGCGCGGATCGCGGCCGCGTCCGGCGATGCCTCGGTGCTGGCCGCGGCGATGTCGGCGCAGAGCGCGGTGGCGGCCAGCAGCCGCGCGGTTGCCGACGGCCGCCCGGTGCGGCTGGGCGATATCGCCACGGTGGACCAGGGTTACAAGGAACGCGAGGCGATCATCCGCCTGGACGGGCGCGAGGCGGTCGAGCTGGCCGTGTACAAGGAGGGCGATGCCAACACGGTGGCCACCGCCGACGCGGTGCACGCGCGCATTGCCGAGCTGCGCGAACGCCTGCCTGCGGACATCGGCCTGAGCGTGGTCGACGACCAGTCGAAGTTCATCCGCGCGGCCATCAGCGACGTCAAGGTCGATGCGGTGCTGGGCGGCGCGCTGGCGATCCTGGTGATCTTCCTGTTCCTGCGCAGCGGCTGGAGCACCCTGGTGGTGGGGCTGTCGCTGCCGGTGTCGATCATCACCACGTTCTTCTTCATGGACCAGCTTGGCCTGAGCCTTAACGTCATGTCGCTCAGCGGCCTGGCGCTGGCAGCCGGCCTGGTGGTGGATGATTCGATCGTGGTGCTGGAGAGCATCGCCAAGGCGCGTGAGCGTGGACTGGGGATCGTGGCATCGGCGATCGAGGGCACGCGGGAAGTCGGAATGGCCGTGGTTGCGTCCACGCTGACCATCATCGCGGTGTTCCTGCCGCTGGTGTTCGTGGAAGGGATTGCCGGCCAGCTCTTCGGCGACCAGGCGCTGACGATCGCGATCGCGGTCGGCGTATCGCTGCTGGTGGCGGTCACCCTGATCCCCATGCTCAGCTCGCTCAAGGGCAGGGCGCCGCTGGCGTTCTCCGAGGAGCCGCCGCATCCGCGCTGGCGTCCGCAGGTGTCCTGGCAGAAGCCGGTGGCGGCGGCCGGACATCTTGTCGGCACCGTCGTGCGCCTGGTGTTCTTCGCCGTTGCCTGGGTGCTGGTGAGGGCCTGGCGGCTGCTGGTGTGGCTGGTGTCGCCCGTCGCCGGCCGCGCCAGCGGACTCGCGATGCGCGCCTATGACCGCGCCGAGGGCGCCTACCTGCGGGTGTTGCCGCGGGCGCTGCAGCGGCCCGGGCTGGTGTTGGGGGTTGCGGCGGTGGCGTTCGCGCTCGCCCTGGCCGTGGTGCCGATGCTGGGCACCGACCTGATCCCGCAGCTTGCCCAGGATCGTTTCGAGATGACTGTCAAGCTGCCGCCGGGCACGCCGCTGCGCGAGACCGACCGGGTGGTGCGCGAGGTGCAGGCCAGGCACGCCGGCGACGAGGGCATCGCGGTGATGTTCGGGGTCAGCGGCACCGGCACCCGGCTTGACGCCAACCCGACCGACAGCGGCGAGAACGTCGGCAAGCTGGCCGTGGTGATGGCCGGCGGCGGCAGCACGGCGCTGGAGACGGAGCTGACCGGGCGCCTGCGCGAGACCATGCGCGACTATCCCGGCGTGCAGGTCGACTTCAGCCGCCCGGCGTTGTTCAGCCTCTCCACGCCGCTGGAGATCGAGCTGCAGGGCCAGGACCTGGACGCGCTGGCGGAGGCCGGCCAGAAAATGACGCGGATGCTGCGTGCCAATCCGCACTACGCCGACGTCAAGAGCACGGTGGAGCAGGGTGCACCGGAGATCCAGATCCGGTTCGACCAGCAGCGCGCCGGCGCGCTCGGCCTGACCACGCGGGAGATTGCAGATGCGGTGGTGCGTTCGGTGCGCGGCGAGGTGGCCACGCGCTACAACTTCCGCGACCGCAAGATCGACGTGCTGGTGCGGGCGCAGGAAAACCAGCGCGACTCGGTGGAGAAGATCCGCAACCTGATGGTCAACCCCGGCGCTGCGCGGCCGGTGCGGCTGTCGGCGGTGGCCGACATCATTGCCACGGTGGGCCCCAGCGAGATCCATCGCGCCGACCAGGGCCGGGTGGCGGTGGTGTCCGCCAACCTTGCCGGCATCGACCTGGGTGCGGCCGTGTCCGAAGTCCGGGAAATGGTGGCCGCCGACCCGCTGGGAGCCGGCATATCGATGCACATCGGCGGCCAGGGCGAAGAGCTGGGGCAGTCGATCCGTTCGCTGCTGTTCGCCTTTGGCCTCGCGATCTTCATGGTCTATCTGGTGATGGCCTCGCAGTTCGAGTCGCTGCTGCACCCGTTCGTGATCCTGTTCACCATCCCGCTGGCGCTGGTGGGTGCGGTGCTGGCGTTGCTGGCCACCGGCAACACGATCTCGGTGGTGGTGTTCATCGGCCTGATATTGATGGTCGGGCTGGTGGTGAAGAACGCGATCATCCTGATCGACAAGGTCAACCAGCTGCGCGAGGCCGGGGTGGCCAAGCGCAAGGCGCTGGTGGAAGGTGCCCGCTCGCGCCTGCGGCCGATCGCGATGACCACGCTCAGCACCCTGTTCGGCTTCCTGCCGCTCGCACTGGCGTTCGGCGAAGGCGCCGAGGTCCGCTCGCCGATGGCGATCACGGTGATCGGTGGCTTGCTGATATCGACCCTGCTGACGCTGCTGGTGATTCCGGTGGTGTACGATCTGCTGGACCGCCGCGGCGACGCCTGGTACGCCGAGCGCGGACGCAGGGCGGGGCGCATGTCCGGCTCCGGCATCGCTGACGATGACGCAGGGCAGCAGCCGGCATGAGCGTGGCCAGGCTCAGCCTCAGGCGCCCGGTCACGACGGTGATGCTGTTCGTTTCGCTGTTCGCGGTTGGCCTGATTGCGGCCTTCCGGCTGCCGCTGGAAGCGCTGCCGGACATATCCGCGCCGTTCCTGTTCGTGGAGCTGCCCTACACCGGATCCACGCCCGACGAAGTCGAGCGCAATGTGCTGCGGCCGGTGGAGGAGGCGCTGGCGACGATGACCGGGGTCAAGCGCATGCGCGCGAGCGCCGGCGCGAACGGCGCCAGCGTGTTCATGGAGTTTTCCGACTGGGACCGTGACATCGCCATCACCGCATCGGAGGCGCGCGAGCGGATCGATGCGGTGCGCGGCGACCTGCCGGACGATTTCCGCCGCTACTTCGTGCACAAGTGGTCGACCAGCGACGAGCCGGTGCTGCGGGTGCGCCTGGCCGCCGATGCCGACCTGACCGGCGCCTATGACCTGCTGGACCGGCAGCTCAAGCGCCGCATGGAGCGGGTGCCGGGCGTGGCCAGGGTGGAAATCAGCGGCGCGCCGCCAAACGAGGTGGAGATCGCGATCGACCCCGATCGCCTGACCGCGCACGGGCTCGAGCTCAACGCCCTCGCCGCGCGCCTGCAGGAGACCAACTTCTCTGTCTCCGCGGGACTGATCGAGGACGGCGGCCGGCGCCTGCGGGTACAGCCGCTGGGAGAGATCACCGACCTGCAGCAGCTCCGCAACCTGCCGCTCAACGAGCGCGGCGTGCGGTTGGGCGACGTGGCCGAGGTCAACTTCAAGCCTTCGCGGATGGACTACGGTCGGCGCCTGGACGGGCGCTCGGCGGTCGGGCTTGAAATCTACAAGGAGCGTGATGCGAACCTGGTCGACGTGTCCCGGGAAGCCCTGGCGACGCTGGACCAGGCGCGCGCGGAGCCAGGCCTGCGTGGGATTGATTTCCGGGTGATCCAGAACATGGGCGACGATGTCACCGACTCGCTGCTGGAACTGGCCGAGGCGGGTGCGATCGGCCTGCTGCTGTCGATCGCGGTGCTGTTCTTCTTCCTGCGCCACTGGCCTTCAACGCTGATGGTGACCCTGGCGATCCCGATCTGCTTCGTGATGACCCTGGGCTTCATGCACTTTTTCGGCGTGACCTTGAACGTGTTGTCCCTGATGGGCCTGCTGCTGGCGGTCGGCATGCTGGTCGACAACGCGGTGGTGGTGGTGGAGAGCATCTACCAGGAACGCGAGAAGGTCCCCGACCAGCCCTGGCGCGCGTCGGTGGTGGGCACGCGCAACGTCGCCATCGCGCTGTCGGCGGGCACCATCTGCCACTGCATCGTTTTCCTGCCCAACCTGCTGGGCGAGACCAACGACATCAGCATCTTCATGGCCCAGATCGCAATCACCATCTCGGTGTCGTTGCTGGCCTCCTGGCTGGTCGCCGTCAGCCTGATCCCGATGCTGTCAGCGCGGATGAAGACGCCGGCCGCGGTACAGCGTTCTGGCGGGCTGATCCCACGGCTGCAGCGCGGATACGCACGTCTGCTGCGCTGGTTGCTCGAGCATCGCGGCTGGAGCGTGGCCGGGATCGTGTTGGTGATCGCGGTCAGCCTGGTGCCGATGACCCAGACGAAGTTCGACATGTTTGGCGGCGGCGAAGCCGGCGAGCTGCAGGTGTACTACCAGTGGAAGGGCAGCTACACCCGCGAGCAGCTCTCGGACGAAGTGGCTCGCGTGGAGCGTTACCTGGACGAGAACCGCGAGCGCTTCCGCATCACCCAGGTTTATTCCTGGTTCGGAGAGCAAAGCAATTCCGGAACGATGATCACCCTGGACGATGGCGTGCGCGACAGCAGCCCGATTGCCGAGGCGATCAGCGCCGGGCTGCCGAAATCGGCGCGCGCCGAAATCGGCATCCGCGGCAGCGCAGAGCAGGGCGGCGGCATGGGCCAGAATGCGCAGGTGCAGCTTGTCGGTGACAGCATGCAGGTGCTGCGGGAGCTGGGCGAGGACGTGGTGCCGATCCTGGCGCAACGCCCCGAGCTGCGCGATGTGCGCGTGGACGTGGGCGACCGGACCAACGAGCTCGTGGTGCGGGTGGATCGTGAACGCGCCGCGGCGTTCGGCTTCAGCGCCGAGCAGGTGTCGACCTTCGTCGGGCTGGCCCTGCGCGGCAGCCAGCTCCGCGAATACCGGCGGGGCGAGACAGAGGTGCCGGTCTGGGTGCGTTTCGCCGGCGCCGAGGACTACAGCGCCGAGGACATCGCCACCTTCATGGTGCGGTCACCGGACGGGCGCACGGTCCCGCTGATGGCCATGGTGGAGATGTCGGTGGATCCGGCCGCCAACCAGATCACCCGCACCGATCGCCAGACCACGCTGACGATCCAGGCCAACCTGGCCGGCGAGGCGACCATGCAGGAGGCGCGCCAGGCCATGGAGGAAGCACTGGACGCGATGAGTTTCCCGGCCGGCTACGGCTACAGCTTCGCCGGCAGCGGGTTCGAGCAGGACCAGCAGGCCGCGCAGCAGATGCTGTTCAACTTCCTCCTCGCGCTGGTGATGATCTACGTGGTGATGGCGGCCGTATTCGAATCGCTGCTGTTTCCCTCGGCGATCATGAGCTGCGTGGTGTTCTCGATCCTGGGGGTGTTCTGGCTGTTCTGGCTCACCGGCACCGCGTTCACGGTGATGGCCTTCATCGGCATCCTGGTGTTGATGGGGGTGGTGGTGAACAACGGCATCATCATGGTCGAGCACATCAACAACCTGCGTCGCTCCGGCATGAACCGCACCGATGCGCTGGTGGCCGGCAGCCGCGAGCGCCTGCGCCCGATCCTGATGACCATGGGGACGGCGGTGCTGGCGATGGTGCCGATCTCGCTCAGCGAGACGGTGCTGCTCGGCGGCCTGGCCTATTCGCCGATGGCGCGCGCGGTGGCCGGCGGCCTGGCGTTCTCCACCGTGGTCAGCTTGCTGTTCCTGCCCACCATCTACGCGATCCTGGACGACCTGAGCAGCGGCACCGCGCGGGTGCTGCGTCGCGCCCGCGGCCTGCAAGCCCCCGCTACGGCTCCTTCACCGTCGTAGCCGTCGCGGGCGGGCCGGCGGGGGTGTAGCCCTTGGCGGGACTGTCGGCGCCATGGACGGCGCCGACAAGCGTACATGGACGTACTTGCCTGCGTGTCCCGCCAAGGGCTACACCCCCGCCGGCCCCTCGACTTTCGCAGGGGGGCCGCGCCGTCAGGACATCAGTCGGCCGGCAATACGCAGCCCGGCCACCCATACGCCCAGGCTGGAGCCCAGATTGGTGAGGATGAAGTTGAGCATGGTCCGCGACACCCGGTTGCGGTACCAGCCGCGCAGCGTGGCGGCGTCGTCGCGCAGGGCCAGGAAGTCGCCGTAGGCGGGCTTGCGGAAGTGGGCCTCGATGAGCGCGCTGAACAGCCCCGGCGAGATCCCGGGTGGGCGGAACGGCTTGAGCGGCGCGGACACGGCGGCCGCGATGATGCCAAGCGGGTGGCCCAGGGCCAGCACCGTTCCCAGCGCGGCGAAGCCGGCGGTGATCACTACCCACTGCAGGACCAACTGGCCGCCAACCTCGGCGCCACCCTGCCAGAAGCCCCACGCGATCATGGCCAGGATCAGCACCATGATCACGCTGCCGATCCAGCGCAGGCTGCGCGCGGGCGGTGCGTGCTCCAGTCGTTCTCGGATCTCTTCGGGCGCGTCGCTGTCTTCGCTCAGGTGCCGGGTCAGGCCCGCCAGGTGGCCGGCGCCGATCACCGCCAGCACGCGTTTCGTACCCGCCGGCACCTGGCGCAGGCGGGCGGCCATGTAGCGGTCGCGCTCGGAAATCACGCTCTCGTACAGCGCCGGGCTGCTCTGCGCGAATTCGCCGAAGGTGGCCTCCAGGATGTCGCCTTCCTTGAGCTTCTCGATCTCGTCCTCTTCCATCTCCTCGCTGCTGAACAGCCCGGCCATCAGACCGGCGGCCAGCTTCATCTTGCCGAAGAAGCCGAGGTTGCCGGAGGCGCGGCGGAAGGTCAGGCCGACTTCGCGGTCGATCAGCTCCAGGCCCAGGCCGCGCTGCTTGGCGATCGCGGCGGCACGCTTGAGTTCGGCGCCAGGCTCGATGCCAAGTTGCTCGGCCAGGCGGCGCTGGTAGGCGGCCAGGGCGAGGTTGGCGGCGAACATCGCCACCCGGCCCTTGCGGATCACCTGGACCAGGTCGAGCTTTGCCAGCGAGTCGGGATCGGTCAGGGCCTGCAGCCGGGCCGGGTCGAGCTCCACCGCCACGGTGTCGAAATCGCCGCTGTCGATGGCGTCTTCCACCGCCTCGACGCTGGAGTGGGAGACATGCGCGGTGCCAAGCAGGGTGTAGTGCACGCCGTCGCGCTCGACGACGGCATGCGGCTGGGCCTGCCACAGGGAGGTCTGGGATTCGGTCATCGGCCGGTCGGGTTCTTCGTCGATGCTCAGTCGATGTAGCGACGCAACAGGTCGTCGTAGGCATCGATGCGGCGGTCGCGCAGGAAGGGCCAGATCCGGCGCACGTCCTCGCTGCGGGCGATGTCGATTTCGGCCAGCAGCACTTCCGGATCACCGCTGGCTTCGGCAAGGAACTCGCCCTGCGGGCCCAGCACATGGCTGTTGCCCCAGAAGTCGACGCCGGAGGCGCCCAGCGGAGACGGTTCGTGGCCGACGCGGTTGCAGGACAGCACGGGCAGGCCATTGGCGACGGCGTGGCCGCGATGGCTGATGATCCAGGCATCGCGCTGGCGCTGTTTCTCGTCCTCGTCGTCGTCCGGGTCCCAGCCGATGGCGGTGGGGTAGAGCAGCACTTCGGCGCCGGCCAGTGCCATCAGGCGCGCGGCTTCGGGGTACCACTGGTCCCAGCACACCAGCAGGCCGAGCCTGCCGACGGAGCTGTCGATGGGGGTGAAGCCCATGTCGCCGGGAGTGAAGTAGAACTTCTCGTAGAAACCCGGGTCGTCGGGGATGTGCATCTTGCGATACTTGCCCAGCAGGGTGCCGTCGGCTTCCAGCACAACGCCGGTGTTGTGGTACAGACCCGGGGCGCGGCGCTCGAACAGCGAGCCGACGATGACGACGCGATGCTTCTTCGCCAGCGCGGAGAGGCGTTCGGTGCTGGGGCCGGGAATGGATTCGGCGCGGTCGAATTCGTCGACCGATTCGTGCTGGCAGAAGTAGGGGCCATTGTGCAGTTCCTGCAGCATGACCAGCCTGGCGCCGGAGGCGGCGGCTTCGGCCACGCGGGTTTCAATGACGGCGAGGTTCTCCTCGGCATCACCGTGGTTGCGCTCCTGCACCAGCGCCACGGGAAGGGTCTTGTTCTTCATCCGCCCATTGTAGGGTGCGCCTCGCAACCTCGCGCGAAATCGCGTGGTTGAAGCGAGGCACCGTTCACGCAGGGATGTAGATCGGCCTTACTGGCCGACGGGGTGTAAAAAACGGGGACATCGGTTTCGGAAGGACGCCGCGCCCTGCCGGCGGGGGGTATCGCTTTTCGCGCGGCAAGGCGTCCTGCCTTGACGCGCGCGCAATACATCCATGTATTGCTTGACGCGATACCCCCCGCCGACAGGTCGCGGCTCACCCGGTCGGTGATTGCGGTTCTTCGGTTGGGATTCCGCCGGCCCGCCTGCGACAGAACAACTCCAGTCCCGAAAAGCGTCCGAGGAGTTCAGGAAATGACACTGCCCTCGGGCATCTGCATGGTGAGGCAGTGGAGGCTGCCGTTCTGCCAGACCAGGGGACGGGCGGGGACTGGGACGATTTCGCGGTCGGGGAAGGCTTCGGCCAGGACCGCGGCGGCCTTTTCATCGGCCGGGTCGTCGTAGGCGGGCATCAGGACCGCGCCGTTGATGATCAGGAAATTGGCGTAGGACGCAGGCAAGCGGCGGTCGCCGTCCAGGACGGGCGAAGGCCAGGGCAAGGGGAACAGGCGGTAGGGCGTGCCGTCGCGGGTGCGCATGGCGGCCAGCTCGCCAGCCATTGCCTGCAGTTCGGCATGGTGGCTGTCGTCCGGATCGTCGCAGGACTGGTAGACGATCGCGTCGGGCGCGGCGAAGCGGGCGAGGGTGTCGATGTGGGCGTCGGTGTCGTCGCCTTCCAGATAGCCGTGCTGCAGCCAGAGGAAGCGGTCCTGGTGCAGCCAGCTGCCCAGCTTTGTCTCCAGTTCGACCTGCGACGAAGTGGGATGGCGTTCGCGCAGGCAATGCAGGGTGCTCAGCAGGGTGCCCGCCCCATCGGTTTCGATCGCACCGCCTTCCAGAGCAAAATCAATGGATTGCAGCGTATTGTTCGAAAATATTCCAGACTCTTCGAGCTGCGCGACCAGCCGGTCATCGCGCTCGGCGCCGAATTTTCCGCCCCAGCCGGTGAAGCGGAAATCCAGCAGGCGGAAACCATCGTCCCCACGCAGGGTGATGGGGCCGGTGTCGCGCAGCCAGGTGTCGTCGTATTCGACTTCCACGAAGCGGACCCGGTCCATGTCGATCCGGGCTGAAGCCAGCCGCGCGCGGGCATAGGCCTCCACGTCGGCATCGGCGACGCAGATCATCGCGGGCTGGAAGCGGGTGATCGCCTCGACCAGGGCGATGTAGCACTCCTCGACTTCGTCGAGCCGCTCGGCCCAGTCGGTGCCGGCGTGCGGCCATGCGAGCAGCACCGCGGACTGGGGCTCCCACTCCGCGGGGAAACGCGCCTGGCCCTCGCGCATGCTCAGCGGATCGCCGGCTTGGGGCCCGTTTCGTTCGCCGTGGCCTGGTTAAGCACGGCGTTGATCACCCGCTCGCGCTCGAAATACACGGTGAACTGCGGGTATACCCAGCGGTTGATGGTCGGCCACTGGCTCTTCTGGCCGCCGCGTGCGTCAAGCCGGTTGGCGGGTGCGCCAAAGCGCCGTTCGACCTCGGCCATGCTCAGCCCGCGCGCGGGCAGGGCGGTCTGCGACTGGGCTTCGACGCGCTCGATCAACAGGACGTCGGCCGAGGCGGAGCCGGCCATCGCAAGCAGCGCGGCTGCCGGCAGGGCCAGGATTCCACGGGTACGTGAACGGCGGACATGGGTACTGCTGTTCATTGCTCGACTCCTCCCCTCGTAATGAGCCGCCGATTGTAAGCAGAACCGGCTCCGTCGCGCCGGTTTCCCGGCGCCAGAAACAGGCCGGGGCCGCATTTCTGCGACCCCGGACAAATAACCAGGCCAGTTGCGGCGCGCGGCCGCACGGCGTGCTTCTCAGCGCTGGCGCGCCTTGAAACGCGGGTTGGACTTGCAGATCACGAAGACCTTGCCACGGCGACGAACGACCTTGCAGTCACGGTGACGGGCCTTCGCCGACTTCAGGGAGGACAGGACCTTCATGACGAGCCTCGAAAATGGGATGGCGGAAACAAGCCCGCAAGTTTAACGGGTTCACACGCCTGCAGACAAGTGGGTGGATTGATCAAAGAAGCCAGGCGGGCGCCGGCCCGTCGCGGGAACGGCGCCCACCGGCATTACACTTGCCGGCCCGAAGCCGCACATTGCAGCCGCCATCCATGTCCGAGACCGCTCCCGATCCCGCCGCCCCCGTGCTCACCATCGACGGCCCCTCCGGCTCCGGCAAGGGCACCATCAGCCGCGCGGTCGCGGCCCGGATGGGCTGGCGTTACCTGGATTCAGGCGCACTGTACCGTGCGGTCGGGGTGGCGGCGGGGTGGGCCAACCTGGACCTGTCCGACGCCTCGGCGCTGGTCCGCTGCACCTTCGATACCCAGGTCCGCTTCCAGGAAGATCCGGGCGGGGAGCCCAGGGTGCTGGTCAACGGGGTCGATGCGACCACCGAACTGCGGACCGAGACCGCGGGCGCGGCGGCTTCGGCCATCGCCGCCATCGCCGAGGTGCGCGAGGCGCTGAAGGAACGCCAGCGCGCATTCAGGCGGGCACCGGGACTGGTCGCCGATGGCCGCGACATGGGAACGGTGATCTTCCCCGACGCGCCATACAAGGTCTTCCTGACCGCCAGCGCGGGGGAACGCGCGGAAAGACGCTATAAACAGTTGAGTGACAAGGGGGTTTCGGTTACATTGGCCGGTCTGTTGCGCGAGATTCTCGCCCGCGACGCCCGCGATGCCAATCGCGCGGTGGCGCCGCTGCGGCCGGCCGAAGGCGCCGTCCACATCGACACCACCGGCCTGGCCATCGAAACGGTCGTCGAACGCGTGTTGGCCCTGTTGCCGGTCCGCGAAGGCTGAGCCCCGCCGCTGCAGATCAAGCCCCGCCGGGAGACCGGCGGATTTTTCCTTTCCAACCACAACACTCAGCGGCCCATGCGCAATCCCGCGCCGGCCGACCAAACGGGTGGACCGCCGCGCACAGCTGAAGTTCCTCGGGAACCCGCGCCGCGGTCTGTGTCATCAACCGGATATCAAAATGACCGAATCATTCGCAGAACTGTTCGAAGCCAGCCAGGCCAACCTGGCCAAGCTCAAGCCGGGCGCCATCGTCACCGGCACCGTGGTCCAGGTGCGCACCGACGTGGTGATCATCAACGCCGGGCTGAAGTCCGAGGGCATCGTGCCCATCGAACAGTTCCGTAACGACGAAGGCGAGATCGACGTCGCCGAGGGCGACACCGTCAAGGTGGCGCTGGACGCACTGGAAAACGGCTTCGGCGAGACCGTGCTGTCGCGCGAGAAGGCCAAGCGCGCCATGGTGTGGGACGAGCTGGAAGAGGCCCTGGAGAAGGACGAGACCGTCACCGGCAAGATCAGCGGCAAGGTCAAGGGCGGCTTCACCGTCGACATCAAGGACGTGCGCGCGTTCCTGCCGGGTTCGCTGGTGGACGTGCGCCCGGTGCGCGACCCGGTGTACCTGGAAGGCAAGGAGCTGGAGTTCAAGCTCATCAAGCTGGACCGCAAGCGAAACAACGTCGTCGTCTCCCGCCGTGCGGTGGTCGAGAGCGAGCACTCCGAGGAGCGCGAGGCGCTGATGGAGAAGCTGGTCGAGGGTGCCGTGCTCAAGGGCGTGGTCAAGAACCTCACCGACTACGGCGCGTTCGTGGACCTGGGCGGCATCGACGGCCTGCTGCACATCACCGACATGGCCTGGAAGCGCGTGCGCCATCCGTCCGAAGTCGTTGAAGTGGGCGCCGAGCTGGAAGTGCGCGTGCTCAAGTACGACCGCGAGCGCAACCGCGTCAGCCTGGGCCTGAAACAGCTGGGCGAGGATCCGTGGGACAACATCTCCCGCCGCTACCCGTCCAACACCCGCGTGTTCGGCAAGGTTTCCAACGTCACCGACTACGGCGCGTTCGTGGAGATCGAGCCGGGCGTGGAAGGCCTGGTGCACGTTTCGGAAATGGACTGGACCAACAAGAACGTCAACCCGCAGAAGGTCTGCCAGGTGGGCGACGAGGTCGAGGTCATGGTCCTGGACGTGGACGAGGAGCGCCGCCGCATCTCGCTGGGCATGAAGCAGGTCACCTCCAACCCGTGGGAGACCTTCGCCGCCATCCACAAGAAGGGCGACAAGGTCGAGGGCCAGATCAAGTCGATCACCGACTTCGGCGTGTTCATTGGCTTGGACGGCGGCATCGACGGCCTGATCCACCTGTCCGACATGACCTGGAACACCGACGGCGAGGACATCGCGCGCAACCTGACCAAGGGCGACACCCTGCAGGCGGTGGTGCTGGCGGTCGATCCGGAGCGCGAGCGCATCAGCCTGGGCGTCAAGCAGATGGAGCAGGACCCGTTCGGCCAGTTCATGGCCGGCCATCCGAAGGGTTCCAAGGTCAGCGGCACGGTGCGCGAGGTGGACGCCAAGGGCGCCACCATCGACCTGGCCGAGGGCGTGGAGGGCTACGTGATGGCGCGCGACATCAGCGACGAGCGCGTCGAGGACGCCAGCCAGCACCTGAAGGTGGGCGACACCATCGAGGCCAAGTTCGTTGGCATGGACCGTCGCGGCCGCACCCTGCAGCTGTCGATCAAGGCCAAGGACCAGGCGGAGACCGCCGCCACGCTGGCCGAGTACAACAAGGCCGCCGCCGAGGCGTCCAGCGGCACCACCAAGCTGGGCGCGCTGCTGCGCGAGCAGCTTGAAGGCAACAAGTCCGAGTGAGACCGCACCGGCGGCCTGGGATGACCCGGGCCGCCGGCTGCGACTGGATGGGATACAGGGGGCCATGACCAAGTCGGAACTGATCGAGATCCTTGCCGGCCGCCAGGCCCACCTGAAGGCCGACGACGTCGACCTGGCGGTGAAGTCGCTGCTGGAGATCATGGGCGCATCGCTGGCCCAGGGCGAACGGATCGAGGTCCGCGGCTTTGGCAGCTTCTCGCTGCACTACCGGCCGCCCCGCACCGGACGCAACCCCAAGACCGGCGCTGCCGTCGCCCTGCCGGGCAAGCACGTGCCGCACTTCAAGCCCGGCAAGGAGCTGCGTGAGCGCGTCAGCGACGTGATGCCCCTGCCGAACGAGGAATAAACATGGACCGGATGCCGGGAGCGTGACCGCATGGCCTTCGTGACCGAATGGTTCTGGTTCTTCCTGTTGCTGCCGATCGCGGCCCTGTCGGGCTGGGTGATCGGCCGTCGCGGCGGCGAGCGCCACAGCGACACCCAGGTCAGCCGCCTGTCCACGACCTACTTTCGTGGCCTGAACTACCTGCTCAGCGAACAGCCGGACAAGGCGATTGAACTGTTCCTGCATATCGCCGAGCTGGACAAGGACACCTTTGAAACCCAGATCGCGCTGGGCCACCTGTTCCGGCGCCGTGGCGAGGTGGACCGCGCCATCCGCCTGCACCAGGGGCTGGTGCAGCGCAATGACCTGAGCAACCAGCAGCGGGTACAGGCGCTGCTGGCGCTGGGCGAGGACTACATGAAATCCGGCCTGCTGGACCGGGCTGAAACGGTGTTCACCGAACTGGCGCAGCTGGACGAGCGCGCGCCGCAGGCGCTCAAGCACCTGATCAGCATCTACCAGTCAGAGCGCGACTGGCCCAAGGCGATCGAGAACGCGACCCGCTACGAAACCGCCACCGGCGAGCCGATGGGACGCCTGGTGGCCCACTTCGAGTGCGAGCTGGCCGAACGACACCTGTCCACCGGTGACATCGACGCCGCCCGCGAGGCCGTCCGGCGTGCCTATGCGGCCGACTCCAAGTCGGTGCGCGCGGGCATCCTGGAGGGCCGGGTGGAGGTGGACGCCGGCAACGACGCCGCGGCGATCCGCGCGCTGGAGCGCGCCGCGCGCCATGACACCGACTTCCTGCCGGAAATCATCCCGTTGCTGCGCTCGGCCTACGAACGCATCGGCGATGGCACCGGTGCGCGCAACTTCCTGGCCGAGATGAGCGAGCACTACCGCGGCATCGCCCCGGTGCTGGCCCTGACCCGGCTGCTGGAGGCGGAGAAGGGCACCTCGGCCGCCCGGGCCTACCTGACTGAACAGCTGAAGGACCGGCCCTCGGTACGTGGCGAGGCGGCCCTGATCGAACTGACCCTGGCCGACGACGCCAGCAGCGACCCGGTCGGCACCCTGCAGGACCTCAAGCTGATCACCGACCAGCTGCTGGTGCGCAATCCCAGCTACCGCTGCAATCGCTGCGGCTTTGGCGCCCGCAGCCACCACTGGCAGTGCCCGAGCTGCAAGGAATGGGGCACGATCAAGCCGCTGCTGAACTACGCCGTGGTCTGAACGTGCCGGGCCTGCCGGTGTCCTCCCTCGCCTGGTTCCTGCTGCCGCTGGCCTCCGCGCTGGCGGGCACCTGGCTGGCCATGGGCTACGCCCGCCGGCGCGGCCTGCTCGACCAGCCGGGCGAACGACGCAGCCACGCCGTTGCCACCCCGCGCGGGGGCGGGATCTCGATCGCAGTGGTCCTGCTGGCCACGATCCTGGTGGTCGGCTATCGGTATCCGGAGCTGCGCCTGGTGTTGCAGGCCGGTGGGGTGGGCCTGGTGCTGGTTGCCGCGGTGGGCTGGATCGACGACCACCGGCCGCTGTCGGCCAGGGCGCGCCTGGTGGCGCACGCGCTGTCCGCGGCCTTGCTGGCCGCGGCCGTGCTGCTGTCCGAACACGGGGCGCTTGCGGCCGGCATCGCCTTCGCCGCGGTGCTGGTGCTGGTGAACGTGTGGAACTTCATGGACGGTATAGACGGCCTTGCCACCAGCCAGGCCGCCATCGCCGGACTGGGCTACGCGCTGGCGGCCGGGCCGGGTGCACCGGCCTGGCTGGGCCTGGCCTTGGCCGGAGCCTGCTGCGGCTTCCTGCCGTTCAATTTCCCCCGCGCCCGGATCTTCCTGGGAGACGTGGGCAGCGGCGCGCTGGGGCAGGGGCTGGCGTTGGCGGGGGTTCTGGTCATGATCGTCCCGGCTGGGACAGCTGGCCCGTCCCTGTGGCCGCTGCTGGTGTTGCCGCTTGCAACGTTCCTCGTGGATGCAAGCCTGACCCTGGGGCGACGCGTGCTGCGTCGCGAGGCGTGGTGGCAGCCCCATGTTCAGCATGCATATCAGGTGTGGTCCCGCAGACTCGGGCGTCACGCACCGGTGACGCTGGCTTATGCAGGCTGGTCGGTGGCTGGGGTAGCGCTGATGATTGGCATGACCTTTGCCGATTGCGCGTTTATCATTGTGATGCTGGCAGCGTGTGGCTGGTGCCTGGCCAGTGGTCTGGCCTGGATCGTTCTGCAACTGGCATCCTGGAACAGCAAAGGGCAGGCGCAAGGACAATGAATCACTGGAAGGACCGGGTCGTCATCGCGCTTCCGCGCGTGGCAATCGTCGCCCACGACCTGTTCATGGTCTGGCTGTGCTGGATCGGACTGCACCAGTTCCGCCTGTCGATGCAGCCGTTCGCGCCGAAGATCCCGCTGTGGTCCACCGAGATCGCGCTGATCCTGATTGCCCAGGCGCTCGTGCTGTGGCGGGTCGGCCTGTATCGCGGGGTGTGGCGCTTCGCCAGCGTCCCGGACCTGGTCAACATCCTCAAGGCCAGCCTGTTCGGGCTGTTCGGCATCGTGTTCGTGCTGGCCCTGTCCAACCGGCTCGAACCGGTGCCTCGTACGGTCTGGGTGATGTACCCGGTGGTGCTGACCGCGCTGCTGGGCATGCCGCGGCTGCTGTACCGCAGCTGGAAGGACTACAGCGTCAACCGCACCGACCAGTCCGCGGTGCGGGTGCTGATCCTGGGCGCCGGCCAGGCCGGCGAGGCGCTGCTGCGCGACCTGCGCCGCACCGGTTCCTACCAGGCGGTCGGGTTCCTGGACGATGCCATCAAGCTGCACGGCAGCCACCTGCAAGGCGTGCCGGTGCTGGGCAAGGTGGCGGACGTGGGCCGGATCGCGCCGGAGACCGCGGCCAAGCTGCTGATCATCGCCATGCCGTCGCTGGACGCGGCGCAGATGCGCCAGGTGGTGGCGGCGTGCGAGGAGACCGGCCTTCCGTTCCGTACCGTGCCGCGCATCGACGACCTGCTCGAAGGGCGTTCGCTGCCGGGCGAGCTGAAGGAAGTCGCAATCGAGGACCTGCTCGGCCGCAAGCCGGTGACGCCGGACTGGAAGGCGATCCGCGGCTGGCTGGGCGGACGCAGCGTGCTGGTCACCGGCGGCGGCGGTTCGATCGGCGCCGAGCTGTGCCGGCAGTGCGCGCGGCACGGCGCCAGGCAGGTCGCCATCGTCGAGATCGACGAACTGGCGCTGGCCACCATCGAATCCCAGCTGCGGCGGGATTTCCCGCACATCCACTGCGTGCCGGTGCTGGGCGACTGCGGCGATCCCGCGGTGATGCGCCACGCGCTGTCGCTGTCTTCCCCGGAGGCCGTGTTCCACGCGGCCGCCTACAAGCAGGTGCCGGTGCTGGAAGGGCAGCTTCGCGAGGCGGTGCGCAACAACGTGCTGGCAACCGAGACCGTGGTCGCCGAGACCCTGGACGCGGGGGTCGCCACCTTCGTGCTGATCTCCACCGACAAGGCGGTGGACCCGGTCAACGTGCTCGGCGCCACCAAGCGTTTGGGCGAGATGGTCTGCCAGGCCATGTCCAGGCCCGAGTGCACCCGGTTCGTCACGGTGCGCTTCGGCAACGTGCTCGACTCGGCCGGCAGCGTGGTGCCGTTGTTCCGCGAGCAGATCCGCAGCGGCGGGCCGGTCACGGTGACCGACCCGGAGGTGACCCGCTACTTCATGACCATCCCCGAGTCCTGCCAGCTCATCCTGCAGGCCGCGGCGATCGGGTCCCGGCATGCGATCTACACCCTGGACATGGGCGATCCGGTCTCGATCCGGCTGCTGGCCGAGCAGATGATCCGCCTGGCCGGCAAGCACCCGGAACGTGACGTGGCCATCGTCTACACCGGGCTGCGCCAGGGCGAGAAGCTGCACGAAACGCTGTTCCACGCCGACGAGCGCTATCGGCCCACGGCGCACCCGAAGATCCTGCAGGCCGAGGCCCGGGCGATCGCCAGCGAGCAGGTGTTCCATGCCGTGGCGCGGATGCGCGATGCGGTCAACGGCTACGACCTGGAGACGCTGTCCGTCCTGCTGCGCGATTCGGTACCGGAGTTCTCGCCCCAGGTCGAACCCAGGGAGTCGCAGGTAGCCACCGTGGTCGCTTTCCCCGCCCGTAACGCACGCAGGACATGACTCAACGCATCCGCAAGGCCGTGTTTCCCGTCGCCGGCCTGGGCACCCGCTTCCTGCCCGCCACCAAGACCGTTCCCAAGGAAATGCTGCCGATCGTCGACCGGCCGCTGATCCAGTACGCGGTGGACGAGGCCATCGACGCCGGCTGCGACACCCTGGTGTTCATCACCAACCGCTACAAGCACGCCGTGGCCGACTACTTCGACAAGGCGTACGAGCTGGAGGACAAGCTGGAACGGGCCGGCAAGACCGAACAGCTGGAGCTGATCCGCAATCCGCTGCCGCCGCACGTGCGGGCGGTGTTCGTCACCCAGCAGGAAGCGCTGGGACTGGGCCACGCCGTGCTCTGTGCGAAGCCGGTGGTGGGCAATGAGCCGTTCGCGGTGATGCTGCCCGACGACCTGATCTGGAATGCCGGCGACGGTGCACTGAAGCAATTGGCGGACCATGCCGAACGTACCGGTGCGGGAGTGATCGCGGTGCAGGACGTTCCGCGTGAAAAGACCTCCAGCTACGGGATCGTGGCCACCGACGGCTTCGACGGCCGCAACGGCCCCATCAATGCCATGGTCGAGAAGCCGAAGCCGGACGACGCGCCCAGCACCCTGGCAGTGGTCGGGCGTTACGTATTGCAGCCGGGCATCTTCGATGCGCTGGAATCCACCAACCGCGGCAGCGGCGGCGAGATCCAGCTCACCGACGCGATCGCGGCGATGGTGGGGCAGGGTACGCGCTACGACGCGTACCGCTTCCAGGGCACGCGCTTCGACTGCGGTACCCACATCGGCCTGATCGAGGCGACCATCCGCTTCGCCCTCGACCACGAACAGCTCAGCGAATCCGCCCGCGAAAGCATGCAGCGGGCGCTGGACGAGCTCGGCGTCTCAGGCAACGACTAATCGCGGTGGGAGCGCGTCATGCGCGCTCCTGCAGCCGCGCGCCTACAGCGACTCGAAGATGCCGGCGGCGCCCATGCCGGTGCCGATGCACATGGTCACCATGCCGTACTTCTGCTTCCTGCGGCGCATGCCGTGCAGGATCGTGGCGGTACGCACCGCGCCGGTCGCGCCCAGCGGATGACCCAGGGCGATCGCGCCGCCCAGCGGATTGACCTTGTCCGGATCCAGCTCCGAATCGCCGATCACCGCCAGCGCCTGCGCGGCGAAAGCCTCGTTGAGCTCGATCCAGTCCAGCTGGTCCTTCGTCAATCCGGCCTGCTTGAGCGCCTTCGGAATCGCCGCGATCGGCCCGATGCCCATCACTTCAGGCCGCACGCCGGCCACCGAGAAGCTGACGAAGCGCGCCAGCGGCGTCAGGCCGTAGTCCTTGATCGCCTGCTCGGACGCCAGCAGCACCGCGCCGGCGCCGTCGCTCATCTGCGATGAGTTGCCGGCGGTGACCGTGCCTCCGAACTGTCCATTGCGGAACACCGTCCGCAGCTTTGCCAGCCCTTCCAGCGACGTGTCCGGGCGCGGGCCTTCATCGATGTCGGCGACGCGCTTGCGCAGCTGGATGATATTGCCGTCCAGGTCGGGCTGGTGCGACATGATCTCGTAGGGACTGATCTCATCGCTGAACTCACCCGCCTCGATCGCCTTCAACGCCTTCTGGTGCGAGGCCAGCGCAAACGCATCCTGGTCCTCGCGCGAGACCTTCCACTCCTCGGCCACCTTCTCGGCGGTGATGCCCATGCCGTAGGCAATGGCCACGTGGTCGTCCTTGAACACGCTCGGGCTCAGCGCAATCTTGTTGCCCATCATCGGCACCATGCTCATGCTCTCGGTGCCGCCGGCCAGCATCAGTCCGGCATTGCCCAGGCGGATCTGGTCGGCCGCCAGCGCCACGGCCTGCAGGCCCGAGGAGCAGAAGCGGTTGATGGTCTGCGCGGCCATGGTCTCGGGCAGGCCGGCCAGCAGCGCGCCGATGCGGGCCACGTTCATTCCCTGTTCGCCCTCCGGCATCGCGCAGCCGATGATTGCGTCGTCGATGCGGTTGACGTCGATGCCCGGCGCCTGCGCGATCACGGACTTCAGGACATGCGCGAGCATGTCGTCGGGGCGGGTATTGCGGAACATGCCCTTGGGCGCCTTGCCCACCGGGGTGCGGGTGGCGGCGACGATGTAGGCGTCCTGGATTTGTCTGGTCATCACGTTTTCCTTGTCAGTTCCTGAGCGGCTTGCCGGTCTTGAGCATGTGCGCAATGCGCTCCTGGGACTTGGGCATCTGCGCCAGTGCGACGAAGTGCTCGCGCTCCAGGCGCAGCAGCCAGTCCTCGTCCACATGGGCGCCGCGATCCACTTCGCCGCCACACAGCACGTCGGCGATGCGCTCGGCGATCTCGTTGTCGTGCGGGCTGATGAACCGCCCCTCGAGCATGTTGACCAGCATCATCTTCAGCGTGGCAATGCCGACGTCACCGGCGGCTTCCACCGCACGAGCGGGCAGTGGCGGGCGGTAGCCGGCTTCGGCCAGGGCCAGCGCCTGCTGGCGGGCCACGTGCAGCAGCTCGTGGGCGTGGAAGACGACCACGTCATCCGGCCGCAGCAGGCCCAGCGACTTGGCTTCCATCGCCGACTTGGAGACCTTGGCCATGGCGACCGTCTCGAAGCCGCGCTTGAGTTCAGCCAGCACGTCGCCGCCCGGGCCAGCCGCCTGTGCGGCGCGTACCGCCAGTTCCTTCAGGCCGCCGCCTGCCGGCAGCAAACCCACGCCGGCCTCGACCAGGCCGATGTAGCTTTCAAGGTGCGCCACCGTGCGGCTGCTGTGCATCTGGAACTCGCAGCCGCCGCCCAGCGCCAGCCCGCGCACCGCGGCCACCACCGGCACCAGGGAATACTTGATCCGCTGGCTGGTGCGCTGGAAGTTGGCCACCATGGCCTCGAACGCGTCGACCTTGCCGTCCTGCAGCAGGCCCAGCGCACCGGCCAGGTCGGCGCCGGCGGAGAACGGCTCCTTCGGCTGCCACACCACCACCGCGCGCAGCTCGCGCTCGGCGATGCCGATCGCCTCCTGGATGCCGTCCAGCACCTGGTCGCTGACCGTGTGCATCTTGGTCTTGAAGCTGATGACGCCCACGCCGTCGCCGTCGGTCCACAGGCGCACGCCGTCGTTCTCGAACAGCGTCTGGCCCGGATCGAAGCGCTCGCCCAGCAGCGGATCGGGGAAGCGCTGGCGGCTGTAGACGGGCAGGCTGGAGCGGGGCACCTGCTTGCCGGTCGCCGGGCTGAAGCTGCCATCCTTGCCGTGCACGCCTTCGCGGCCGTCCAGTACCCATCCGGGCAGCGGGGCGTCACTCATGGCCTTGCCGGCCTTGATGTCCTCGTCGATGAACGAAGCCACCTGCTTCCAGCCGGCGGCCTGCCAGGTCTCGAACGGCCCCAGCGACCAGCCGTAGCCCCAGCGGATCGCCAGGTCCACGTCGCGCGCAGTCTCGGCGATGTCGGCCAGGTGATAGGCGCTGTAGTGGAACAGGTCGCGGAACATCGCCCACAGGAACTTCGCCTGCGGGTGATCGCTCCCGCGCAGCTTCGCGAACTTCGCCGCCGGATCCTTCATTTTCAGGATCTCGACCACCTCATCGGCCGCCTTGCGGTCGGCGGGGCGGTAATCCTGCTTCTCCACGTCCAGGACCATGATGTCCTTGCCGACCTTGCGGAACACGCCCGCGCGGGTCTTCTGGCCCAGCGCGCCCTTGTCGACCAGCGCGGTCAGCCACGCCGGCGACTTGAAGTAGCGGTGCCAGGGGTCGTCGGGCAGGGTGTCGGCCATGGTCCCGATCACGTGCGCCATGGTGTCCAGCCCGACCACGTCGGAGGTGCGATACGTCGCCGACTTGGGCCGTCCGATCAGCGGACCGGTGATGGCGTCCACCTCGTCGAAGCCCAGGCCGGACTCCTGCGTGTGGTACGCCGTGGCCAGGATCGAGAACACCCCGATCCGGTTGCCGATGAAGTTCGGCGTATCGCGCGCATAGACCACGCCCTTGCCGAGCTGGGTGGTGAGGAAGGTTTCCAGCCCCTCCAGCACCGCCTTGTCGGTGCCCTTGGCCGGGATCAGCTCGGCCAGGTGCATGTAGCGTGGCGGGTTGAAGAAGTGCACGCCGCAGAACCGACTCCTCAGTTCTTCCGGAAGAACATCCGCCAACTTGTTGATTCCAAGGCCCGAGGTGTTGGACGCCAGCACCGCGTGCGAAGCGATATGCGGGCCGACCTTGCGGTACAGGTCCTGCTTCCAGTCCATTCGCTCGGCAATCGCCTCGATCACCAGGTCGCATTCGCCCAGCAGCTCCAGGTCGTCGTCGTAATTGGCCGGCACGATCCGCGCCGCCAACGCCCGGTCGGCGAGCGGGGCAGGGCTGAGCTTGCCCAGGCTGGCGATGGCCTTGCGCACCACCGCGTTGGGGTCGCCTTCCTTCGCCGGCAGGTCGAACAGCACCGTGTCCACGCCGGCGTTGGTCAGGTGGGCGGCGATCTGCGCGCCCATCACGCCGGCGCCCAGGACGGCTGCGCGGCGGACTAGCAACTTCTCTGACATTTGATATGACTCCATGATGGAAAGGCGTTTCCGTGTAAATCCGTGGCAAACAGCTTCTGTCCCCGGCCCGTCAACTCCGGAACCCGGCCGCGGCGAAGCGGATCAGTTCGCTGGCGGCGCGGCGCCGGTGTTCGGTTTCGTCGACGCCGGACGGCCGCTTGATCAGGCCGAAGTCGGCCATCGCGTAGGTCAGCGCGCCGCCGAGGAAATCCAGCCGCCAGTACAGCTCTTCCTTGTTCAGCTCCGGCAGGCAGGCCGCCAGCGCCCGGGCGAAATCCCGCTGGACGTGACCGTAGCGCTCGGACAGGAACGCCCGCAGCCCGTCGTTCTTCTCCGCGTAGGCGCGGGCGATCACCCGGATGAAGGCGCCGCCGCCGCTGCGGCCACCCGCCAGCGCCAGCGCCGGCTCGACGAAGGCGGCCAGCACGGCTTCAAGATCATCGGGGCGCTCGGTCGTGGCCTGGCGCAGCATCTCCAGCCGCTGCGCGCTCATCTCGTCCATCCGCCGGCGGAACACCTCGTTGACCAGGTTTTCCTTGCTGCCAAAGTGGTAATTGACCGCGGCGATGTTGACCTCGGCACGCGACGTGACCTGGCGCAGCGAGGTGCCGCCAAAGCCCTGCTGGGCGAACAGCTCCTCGGCCGCGCCGAGGATCCGCTCCTTGGTGGAAAACCGGGTGGTGGTCGACATCTGCCTGCGAGCGTGAGGAAGAAGGGGGTTCAAACGTTTGTTTGGATGCTAGGGCGATCCGCGCCAGCGGTCAAACGAACCCTGTAAACGGCCCGTGGAATCCGATAGAATTGTTTCCAGCCAAGTCGGCTAAACCCGCGTCCTATCGCGGGTTTTTAGATGCTAATCTGGGTGGCCTGCCCATGGCCGCCCGCATACCGGAGACCACCCCATGGCGCTGGAGCGCACCCTGTCCATCATCAAGCCCGATGCCGTCGCCAAGAACGTCATCGGCGAGATCTACTCGCGTTTTGAAAAGGCCGGCCTGAAGATCGCCGCCGCGAAGATGAAGCACCTCACCCGCGAAGAGGCCGAAGGCTTCTATGCCGTGCACCGCGAGCGTCCGTTCTTCGGCGCGCTGGTGGAGTTCATGATCAGCGGCCCGGTGATGATCCAGGTGCTGGAAGGCGAGGGCGCCATTGCGAAGAACCGCGAGCTGATGGGCGCGACCAACCCGAAGGAAGCCGCGCCGGGCACGATCCGCGCCGACTTCGCAGACTCGATCGACGCCAACGCCGTGCACGGCTCCGACGCCGCCGAGACCGCCGCCCAGGAGATCAAGTACTTCTTCAACGACGGCGACGTCTACGCCCGTTGATTTTCGGCCATGGGTTACACGGAGTTGCCCGATGAGCTCTCCGTGTAATCCGCGGCAAAAGCTCCTCCCTCGAACCCGAAGCCAAGTGACCGAAACAGCCGCCAAGCAAAACCTCCTCGACCTGGACCGCACCGGCCTGGAGCGTTTCTTCGTGGACGTGCTTGGCGAGAAGAGCTTCCGCGCGCACCAGGTGATGAAGTGGATCCATCACCGCTACGTCACCGACTTCGATGAAATGACCGACCTGGGCAAGGCGCTGCGCACCAAGCTGCACGCGCATGCCGAGGTCCTGGTGCCGAAGATCCAGTTCGAGAAGCCCTCTGCCGACGGCACCCACAAGTGGCTGCTGGCGATGGACGGCAAGAACGCCGTCGAAGCCGTCTACATCCCCGACAAGGGCCGCGGCACCCTGTGCGTGTCCTCCCAGGTGGGCTGCGCGCTCAACTGCACCTTCTGCTCCACCGGCACCCAGGGCTTCAACCGCAACCTGTCCACCGCCGAGGTCATCGGCCAGGTGTGGGTGGCGGCGAAGCACCTGGGCAACGTGCCCCACAAGCAGCGCAGGCTCACCAACGTGGTGATGATGGGCATGGGCGAGCCGCTCATGAACTTCGACAACGTGGTGCGGGCGATGAGCGTGATGCGCGACGACCTGGGCTACGGCCTGGCCAACAAGCGCGTGACCCTGTCCACCGCCGGCGTGGTGCCGATGATCGACCGGCTGGGGCAGGAGAGCGATGTCTCCCTGGCGGTGTCGCTGCACGCGCCCAACGACGAGTTGCGCACCCAGCTGGTCCCGCTCAACAAGAAATACCCGGTGGCCGAACTGATGGACGCCTGCGTGCGCTACGCGCAGCGCAGGAAGGGCGAGTCGGTGACCTTCGAATACACCCTGATGAAGGACGTCAACGACCAGCCGGCACACGCGCGCGAGCTGGTACAGCTGATGCGCGAGTTCGACAACCGGCTGCAGATGAAGGACGCGGGCAAGGTCAACCTGATCCCGTTCAACCCGTTCCCGGGCACGCGCTACCAGCGCCCGGACGATGCCGCGATCCGTCGTTTCCAGAAGCTGCTCAACGAAGCCGGCCGGATCGCCCCGGTACGGCGCCCACGTGGCGACGACATTGACGCCGCCTGCGGCCAGCTCAAGGGGCAGGTCATGGACCGTACCCGCCGCCAGGCCGAGTTCCGCAAGCAGGTGGCGGCGCTTGAGCAGGCCGGACAGGCCGACTCGCGTGCGTAAGGCGCTGATCCTGGCAGCCGCGCTGGCCGTCCTGGCCACCGGCTGTTCGCGCCTGAGCTTCATCAAACCCAGTGCCGAACGCGGTCGTTACCACTCCGTGGCGCCGGATTACAGCTACAGCGATACCGCCGAGAGCCGCAAGCGTTCCCAGGTGCGACTGCACGTGACCGAAGCGGGCCGGGCGCTGAACGCGGGCGAGGTCGACCAGGCCGCCAGCGAGGCGGAAGCCGCGCTCCGGCTCGACGATCGCGCGCCGGACGCGCTGACCATGATGGCGCTGGTGGAAATGGTCCGCGGCAACAGCGAGGAAGCCGGCCGCCACTACGCCCGGGCCGCCGAATACGCGCCCGACGATGGCGGGATCCAGAACAACTACGGCGCCTGGCTGTGCGGGCAGGAGCGTGCGACCGAGTCGATGGCCTACTTCGAACGCGCCGTGGCCGACCCGAACTACGGCGGCAGGGCCGACGCCCTGGCCAACGCCGGGGCCTGCGCGGAGGCGGCCGGCCGGGGCGACCGCACCGAGCCTTACCTGCGCGCCGCCCTGCGGCTGGACCCGGAAAACAGCGTGGCGTTGGCAGCGATGGCCGAATACCAGTACCGTAGCGGGCATTATCTTGACGCGCGCGCCTTCTCGCAGCGCAGGCTGGATGCGGCGGCGGCCACGCCGGACGTATTACTGCTTGCATCACAGATCGAAGAAAAAATGGGCGACAGGGCTGCCGCCGAACGTTACCGTCAGCGGCTGGGAAGGGAGTTCCCTCACGCGTCGCAGCAGACCCCGGGGGGATAGCAGTACACATGTCATCCGCAGCGAACGCAGGCGTGTCCGAAAAGCAGGGGCCCGGTTTCCACCTCAGGCAGGCGCGCGAAGCCGCCGGGCTCGGGATTTCCGAGGTGGCGGCGAAGATGCGGGTTCCGATCCGCGTCGTCGAATCCCTTGAAGCCGGCGATTGGGGACGGCTCGGTGCCCCCGTGTTCGTCCGCGGCAAGCTGCGCAGCTATGCCCAGGCCGTGGGGATCGACCAGGACGCGCTGCCGCCGATCACCGAACTGCCGCCGATTGCCGCGCCGGCGCTCCAGCCGCGCACCTATACCCCGCGTTTGCAGCGTATCGCCGAACAGGCGGCAAAGCGGGTGGTCTACGTGGTGATCACCGCCACCCTGGCGGTGCCGGTATGGATGGTCACCCGCGACCATATCGACGGGGCTCCCGCCGAGGTCGCATCGCTGGACCTGACGGTCGAGCCCGCTGACACCGGGGCCGCGCCGGGGTCGGAGCAGCCGCGGCAGCAACGGCCCTTCGTTGCCTCCATGACGCCGATCCAGACGCGCCAGGCGCGGCGGCCGTCCGCCACGCCCGCCGGCTCCGCCACGCCGACGCCCGCACTGGTCCTGCGTTTCAACGACGACAGCTGGGTGGAAATCCTCGCTCGCGACGGCAGCCAGCTGGAACAGGCGCTGGTGGAGGCAGGCGAGGAGCGCAGCTACGAAACCGGCGAGGTTGGCCAGGTCGTGCTGGGCAACGCCGGGGCCGTGGAAGTGAGCCGGTTCGGGAATATTCAGGATCTCGGAGCGTTTCAACGGGCGAACGTTGCGCGCTTTACGGTATCCTCCGACGGTTCGCTCGCGCCGGTGACCGACTGACGCCATCCGCCATCCGCCCTGCGGAGGCAGCGGCATCGCCGGACCCGGCGCAGCCGCACATATCTGGACCGGAAACAGGACTGCCCGCGCGCGCGCCGGGCGGGAGACAGCATGGCAATCGACGAAATCTACGACGACCACGAACAGAGCGAACGGGTACGCGACTGGCTGCGCCGCAATGCCGTTGGGCTCGCCGGTGGCATCGGCCTCGGCCTGGCGCTGATCTGGGGCTGGAACTGGTGGCAGGGCCACCAGCAGGGGCAACGGGTCGAGGCGGGGAACCGCTATCAGGCGGTCGTGGGGGCAATCGCCGCCGGCGACCTGGAGCAGGCACAGACGCAGGCGGGCGCGCTGTCCGCGGGCAGCAGCTACGCGCTGCTGGCGGCGCTGGACCTGGCCAAGGCGCAGTTTGAAGCCGGCGACAACGACGCGGCGATCGCGACCCTTCGCGCGAGCGATGGCTCGGACCCGGCGCTCGAGCCGATCCGCCGCCACCGCCTGGCGCTGCTGCTGCTGGACTCCGGCCAGGCGGAAGAGGCGGCCGGGCTGCTGGCAGGCAGCGAGCGGCCGGCTTCCCTGGAGGCACTGGGCGATGCCCAGCTGGCGCTTGACCGGCCCGACGATGCCCGCCAGTCCTACGAATTGGCCCTGCGCGGGCTCGACGTCGCTGCGCCGCAGCGACGCCTGCTTGAACTCAAACTCATCGACGTCGGCGGCGAGCCGACGCAGCCCGGGACGATTTGATGAAGCCAGTGAAGAGGATGCTTGGATCGCCCGCCGTGCGCGTGGCGCTGCTGTTGACCTGTGCCGTGGCCCTGGCCGGCTGCGGCACGATCCGCGGCTGGTTCGGCGGTGGCGACGACGAGCCCAGCGCGACCGAGCCCATGCCGCTGCAGGACTTCAACCAGACCGCGGAACCCTCGCGGATCTGGAGGGCCAGCGTTGGCAAGGGTGAGCGCCAGATCGGCGCCCGCCAGGGCCCGGCGGTGGCGAATGGCAGGGTGTATGCGGCGGCGCTGACGGACGGCGTGCATGCCATCGACCTGCAAAGCGGCAGCGAGCTGTGGCACCACGAATCCGAACTTCGCCTGGCCGGGACCCCGGGAGTGGGCGAGGGCCTTGTGGTGGTCGGCGGGCTGGATGGCGACGTCCTGGCGCTGGATGCGGACACCGGCGAGCAGCGCTGGACCGCCTCGCTTGGCAACGAGGTCATCGCCGCGCCAGCGGTTGGCCAGGGGATGGTGGTGGTGCGTTCCAACGACGGCCGCATCACCGCGTTCGATATTGCAACCGGCGAGCAGCGCTGGTTCTGGACCCAGGAACTGCCGACCCTGACCGTACGCGGCGGCGATGCCCCGGTGCTCGGTCCCGGCTACGTCTTCATCGGCAACGACGACGGCACCGTGATGGCCCTAGGCCTGGCGGATGGCCAGCCGATCTGGGAGCAGCAGGTCGGCCAGCCCGACGGCCGCACCGAGCTCGAGCGCATGGCCGACATCGACGGCAGCCCCGTGCTCGACAACGTGACCCTGTTCGCCAGCAGCTATCGCGGCCAGACCATGGCGATCGAAGCGCCGTCCGGACGCCCGCTGTGGGCAAGCGACCGCGGCGGCCCGGGGCGGCTGGGCTCGGCGTTCGACCGGCTGGTGATTGCCGACCGCGAAGGCACCGTCTGGGCGCTGGACAAGGCCAGCGGTTCCAGCCTCTGGCAGCAGGGCGCGCTTGCGCGCCGCAACCTGTCTTCCGCCGTGATCCACGACAGCCACGCGGTGGTCGGCGATTTCGACGGCTACCTGCACTGGCTGCGCCTGGACAACGGCGAGCTGGCCGCGCGCGTACGCGCCGGGCGCGATCCGATCAAGGGCTCGCCGGTAGTGGCCGACGGCGTACTGGTAGTGCAGACGGTCGACGGCGACCTGAGCGCATACCGGCTGCAGCAGTAAGCGGCAGCGGGCGGCCGCCCATGCTCCCACTCGTCGCCCTGGTCGGTCGCCCCAACGTCGGGAAATCGACGTTGTTCAACGTGCTCACCCGCAGCCGTGACGCGCTGGTGCACGATCAGCCCGGGGTGACCCGGGACCGCAATTACGGGGTCTGCCGGCTCGACCCGGAGCGGCCGTTCCTGCTGGTCGATACCGGCGGCATCGCCGGGGACGAGGAGGGCCTGGCCGGCGCCACCGCGCGCCAGGCCCGCGCAGCCGCCGACGAGGCCGACCTGGTGCTGTTCGTGGTGGACGGGCGCGAAGGCGCCTCCGCGCTCGACGACGAACTGATGCAGTGGCTGCGCAAGCTCAACCGGCCGACGCTGCTGGTGGTCAACAAGATCGACGGCGTCGACGCGCGCGCGTCGCTGGCCGAATTCGCGCGCTACGGCTTCGACGACGCGTTCCCGGTCTCCTCCGCGCATCGCCAAGGCATCGACGACCTGCAGGAGCAGGTCCTGGAGATGCTGCCGGCCGAGGGCGAGGCAGAGACCCTGGACGAGGATCCCGAACGCATGCGGGTGGCCTTCATCGGCCGTCCCAACGTGGGCAAGTCGACCCTGGTCAACCGCCTGCTCGGCGAGGAGCGCATGATCGCCTCCGACGTCCCGGGCACCACCCGCGACTCGATCTCCGCCGACCTGGAGCGCAACGGCCGCAAATACCGGCTGATCGACACCGCTGGCATCCGCCGCAAGGCCCGGGTGGAGGAGGCGGTGGAGAAGTTCTCCATCATCAAGACGCTGCAGGCGATCGAGCAGTGCCAGGTCGCGGTGGTGATGCTCGACGCCAGCGAGGGCGTGACCGAGCAGGATGCCAGCGTGCTCGGCGCGGTGCTCGACGCCGGCCGGGCGCTGGTGGTCGCGGTCAACAAGTGGGACGGCCTGGACAGCTACCAGCGCGACCAGACCCAGGCGCTGCTGGAGCGCAAGCTGGCGTTCGTGCCGTGGGCCGAATCGGTGCGCATCAGCGCACTGCACGGTTCCGGGCTGCGCGAGCTGTTCGCCGCCGTCCACCGCGCCCATGCCTCGGCCACACGGGTATTCGGCACCACCGAGGTCAACCGTGCGCTGGAGATCGCCAGCCAGGCCAATCCGCCGCCGGCGGCGCGCGGGCACGCACCCAAGCTGCGCTTTGCCCATCCGGCCGGGACCAACCCGCCCACCTTCGTGGTCCACGGCAGCCGCCTGCGGACCCTGCCTGAGAGCTATCGGCGCTATCTGGAGAACTTCTTCCGCAAGCGCTTCAAGCTGGTCGGCACGCCGGTGCGTTTCCAGTTCAGGGAAAGCGACAATCCCTACAAGGACCGCAAGAACGTACTCACCGACCGCCAGGTGGCGCGCAAGAAGCGCCTGATCCGTCACGTCAAACGCAAGGGCTGAGCGATGGCGACGACCACGCTGGGCATCCTCGCCGGCGGCCGCGGCTCGCGGCTGGGCGGCGTGGACAAGGCCTGGCTTCGGCGCGGCGGGGTCTCCCAGGTGGAACGGCTGGTGGCACGCCTGGGTCCGGAGGTCGACGAAGTGCTGGTCAGCGCCAACCGCGATCCGGCGGCGTATGCGCGCATCGGCCTGGTGCCCGTGGCCGACACCGCCGCGGGCATCGGCCCTCTGGGCGGGCTCGACGCGCTGGCCCGCGCCTGCAGCGGCGACCGGCTGCTGACGGTGCCGGTGGACCTGGTCAACATCAACGACTGCCTGCTGCGTCGGCTGGCGGCCTGCGGCGAGCGCGGCGCTTATGCGGTCGATGACGACGGCGCGCAACCGCTGGTGGCGCTGTGGCCGGTGGCGACGCTGCGCCCGGCCGTGGCCGCGGCGATCACGCAGGGCGAGCTCGCCGTGCACGCGCTGCAGGCCCGGCTTGGCATGGCCGCGCTGCGGCTGGAAGGGGTACGCTTCGGCAACCTCAATACACCGCAGGACCTGGCCGACGCCGGCGTTGAAACCGGAGGCCTTGAACCCTGATGAGCAATTTCCCGACCCGCATTTCCTACGCCGAGGCCGCGGCGATCATCGCCGAAACGGGTGCCTCCCACCGCCTGCCGCTGGAGCGCTGCGCCCTGCAACGTGCCCACCGCCGGGTGCTGGCCACGGACGTGACCGCGACCATTGCCCAGCCGCCGTTCCACAACTCGGCGATGGACGGCTTCGCCCTGCGCCACGCCGACCTGGCGGCGGAGGGCGAAACCACGATGGCGCTGGCCGGCGAACAGTTCGCCGGCACCGCCGGACAGCCGCCGCTGCAGCCGGGCCAGTGCGTGCGCATCACCACCGGTGCACCGATGCCCGACGGCGCGGACACCGTGGTGATGAAGGAAGACACCGTGGTGGAAGGCGACCGGGTGCGGATCCTGGCGCCGCCGTCCGCCGGCCGTCACGTGCGTCGCGCCGGGGAGGACACCGCGCCGGGCGACCTGCTGGCACGCGCCGGTGACGTATTGACGCCGTCGCGCGTGGCGCTGTGTGCGATGCAGGGGCTGGCGGAACTGGAGATCGTGCGCCAGCCGACGGTGGCCGTGTTCGCCACCGGCGACGAGCTGGTCGAGCCCGGCATGCCGCTGGGGCCGGGCCAGATCTACAACTCCAACCGCGAGCTGCTGGTGGGCCTGCTACGCGAGGAAGGGCTGGACCCTGTGGCCTGGCCGACCCTGCCCGATGAGCCGGCGCAGGTGGAATCGGCGCTGCGCCACGCCGGCCACGCCTTCGACATGGTGATCACCTGCGGCGGCGTGTCGGCGGGTGAAAAGGACTACCTGCCGGCGCTGATGCAGTCGCAGGGCAGGGTGCGCTTCTGGAAGGCGCGGCTCAAGCCCGGCATGCCGGTGCTGCTGGCCGAGGGCGGCAGCCTGGGCCAGGCCGTGTTCCTGTGCCTGCCGGGCAACCCGGTGTCGGTGCTGGCCACCTGGCTGGCGCTGGGCCGGCCGCTGGTCGACGCCATGCAGGCGCGCGAGCCGCGCCCGCGCATGCATGCCCGGCTGGCCGCGGACTGGCGCAAGCGCAACGAACGGCTGGAATTCCTGCGCGGACGCCTGTCCTGCGGCGAAGACGGCGTGCTCACGATCGAGCCCAATCCCGCAGACGGCTCGCACCGCATGCGCGCCGCCGCCGACTCCGACGCCCTGCTGGTGCTGGGAGAAGGCGCGCGTGAATACGCCGCCGGCGACGTGGTCCAGGTGCTGCCGTACTGACACTGCGTTGCACGCAGGTACCGGCAAAGCGCGGGATAATGCGCGCATGGCGATAGAAGAACTCTCCCCCCAGGAAGCCCGCCGGCGCGCCACGCGCGGCGTGCGCCTGATCGACGTGCGCGAGGATCATGAGCGCGCTGCCGGTATGGCCGAGGGTGCCGTGGGCGTGGCGAAGTCCACGCTTGAAGCCGAGCCGGCCGTGCATGTCCCCAGTCCAACGGACGAGGTGATCCTGATCTGCCAGTCCGGCAACCGTTCGCTGCGGGCTGCCCAGGCGCTGGCGGAACAGGGCTACCTGGAAGTCGCCTCGGTCACCGGAGGCACCGGCCGCTGGCAGCAGGAAGGCCTGCCGATGTCGGCTCCCGCTGCGGGCTTCGACGCGGATTTCCACGAGCGCTATTCACGCCACCTGCTGCTGCCGGAAATCGGCCTCCAGGGCCAGGAGCGTCTGCAGTCCTCGCGCGTGCTGCTGCTGGGCGCGGGCGGGCTCGGTTCGCCCGCCGCGTACTACCTGGCCGCCGCCGGGGTGGGCACGCTGCGTATCGCCGATCCGGACGTGGTCGACCGCAGCAACCTGCAGCGGCAGATCCTGCACACCGAGGCGTCGATCGGCTCGCCCAAGGTCGCCTCGGCCACGGACAGGCTGACCGCGCTCAACCCGCGCACCACGATCGAGGCGGTCGCCGAGTTCGTCGACAGCGAAAACGTCGAATCGCTGCTGGAAGACGTGGACGTGGTGATCGACGGTGCCGACAACTTCCCCATCCGCTACCTGCTCAACGACGCCTGCGTGAAGCTGGGCAAGCCGCTGGTGTACGGGGCGGTGCATCGCTTCGAGGGCCAGGTGAGCGTGTTCGATGTCGGTCGTCATCGCGGCGAATACCCCTGCTACCGCTGCCTGTTCCCCGAGCCGCCACCGCCGGAGTTCGCCCCCAACTGTTCGGAAGCCGGCGTGCTGGGCATCCTGCCGGGCGTGGTCGGGCTGCTGGAGGCGACCGAGGCGATCAAGCTGCTGCTGGGCCTGGGCGAGCCGTTGCGCGGGCGCCTGCTGCACTTCGACGCCATGGGCATGCGTTTCCGGGAAACCCGCCTGGGCCCCGACCCGGACTGCCCGCTGTGCGCCCCTGGCCGTGAATTCCCCGGCTACATCGACTACGCGGCTTTCTGTTCCGGCACCTAGGATCAGTCGGCGCCGGCGGCAAGGAATTCCGACAGCGCCTGCCCGTACCGGGGCGCCAGCGACAGGTCGTTATGCCCCGCATCGGGGATGTCGACCACCTGTGGCGGGCGGGGCAGGGTGGCGATCAAGCGGTCCGTATTGCGCGCGGGAATGACCTCGTCGTTCGCCGCGCGCAATACCAGCACCGGCCGCTCGAAATCACCCAGTGTCTTCGCGGAATTGAAGCGTTCGCGCAGCAGCAACCCCACCGGCAGCCAGCGGAAGTGCGCCTGTCCTACCGCGGCCATGCTGTCGAACGGGGTGATCAGCGCCAGCCGGTCGATTGGGCGATGCGCCGCCACGTGGCTGGCCACGCCGCTGCCCAGGCTGCGGCCGAGCACCGAGATCCGCTCTTCCGGATGGCGCGCACTGACGTGGTCGAAGAACGCCAGCGCATCCGCCTGCAGGTCCCGCTCCCGCGGCGCGCCGTCGCTGGCGCCGTAGCCGCGATAGGCCAGCAAGTACACGCTGCGGCCGGGGAACCAGGCGCGGAAGTCGTCGCGGTTGTGCTCAACGCTCTCCGCGTTGCCGCCGAAGTACAGGATCGGATCGGGCTGCCCCGGATTGACGATCCAGCCGCGCAGCACCACGTCGCCGCGTTCGATCGAAAAATCAACGCCGGCCGGATCGGCCCGGGTCGATGCCGGCAGGTAGATGAAGCTGCGCTGCTGCAGGTACATCAGCAGGCACAGGGCCAGGTAACCAAGCGCCAGGACCGCGAGCAGGACAAGCGCGGCCCGCAAGGCGGTCAGTCCTTGCCTTCGCGGGCCTGCTGCGCGGCCTTGAACGCCTCGATCTGCTCCGGTGTCGCCTCGCGCTGGTGGCGCGCCTTCCACTCGGAGAACGGCATGCCGTACACCACTTCGCGCGCGGCGTCGCGGTCCATGCCGACGCCGCGGACCTCGGCGGCCTCGCGGTACCAGTCGGCCAGGCAGTTGCGACAGAAGCCGGACAGGATCATCAGGTCGATGTTCTGCACGTCCGGCCGCTCCTGCAGCAGGTGCTCGCGCAGGCGGCGGAACACGGCGGCTTCGATTTCGGTGGTGGTGTCGCGATCTGCTTCTGTCATGGCGTCCAGGGGCGTGCGCTTTCGCATGCACGCTGAAACGGGGAGAATGTGCAGCCCGACTCTATCGCAGCGCGCCTCCCCCCGCATGACCGCACGCATCCTCGACGGCAGGGCCATCGCCGACAGCCTGCTCGACTCGCTCCGGCTCAAGGTCCAGCAGCGGCTGGGCGAAGGCAAGCCTGCGCCGGGCCTGGCGGTGGTGCTGGTGGGCGCCGACCCGGCCTCGCAGTCCTACGTGCGCAACAAGCGCCGCGCGGCGGAGAAGGTCGGCATCCGCGCGCTCGACTTCGACATGCCCGCCGGCACCACCGAGGCCGAGTTGCTGGAGCTGATCGACCGCCTCAACGCCGATCCGGAGGTGCACGGGATCCTGGTGCAGCTGCCGCTGCCGGGCATTCCCGACGCCAACCGGCTGATCCACCGCATCGACCCGCGCAAGGACGTGGACGGCTTCCACCCGGAGAACGTCGGCCACCTGGCCCTGCGCCAGTTCGGCCTGCGCCCGTGCACGCCGCGCGGCATCACCACGCTGCTGGCCTGGACCGACCGGCCGGTGCGCGGCGAGAGCGCAACGATCGTCGGGGTCAGCAACCACGTCGGCCGGCCGATGGCGCTGGAGCTGCTGATCGCCGGCTGCACCGTGACTTCCTGCCACAAGTTCACCCCGCCCGAAGTGCTGCAACAAAGCGTGGCCGGCGCCGACATCCTGGTAGTGGCGGCGGGGCGGCCGGGGCTGATCCCGGGGGAATGGGTCAAACCCGGCGCGGTGGTGATCGACGTGGGCATCAACCGGCTCGACGACGGCCGCCTGGTGGGCGACGTCGGTTTCGCCGAAGCTGTGCAGCGCGCCAGCTGGATCACCCCGGTGCCGGGCGGCGTGGGGCCGATGACCGTGGCCACCCTGATGCAGAACACCCTGGAGGCGGCCGAGGCCGCCGAATCCGGAGAGCTGGGCCTGCGCGCTGCCCGCTAGGCGGATTCCGCGCCTTTCCCCGCACGCGGCCCGCCGTCACGCGGCGTAAACGCGATACAATGGCGCGCTTCCCCAGATCCGGACCGCCCATGCTGCGCATCCAGGCCGAAGCGCTCACCTACGACGACGTTTCGCTCGTCCCGGCGCACTCCACCGTCCTGCCCAAGGACGTCTCCCTGGCCACCAGGCTCACGCGCGACCTGCGCCTGAACATGCCGATCGTCTCGGCTGCCATGGACACCGTCACCGAAGCCCGCCTGGCCATCGCCATGGCCCAGCTGGGCGGCATCGGCATCGTGCACAAGTCCATGAGCCCCGAGCGTCAGGCCGAGCACGTGCTGCAGGTCAAGAACTTCGAGGCCGGCGTGATCCGCGAGCCATTCACGGTCAACCCGCAGACCTCGATCGGCGAGGTCCTGCGCCTGACCCGCGCGCGCAACATCTCCGGCGTGCCGGTGGTGGACGGCGACCAGCTGGTGGGCATCGTCACCGGCCGCGACATGCGCTTCGAGAAGAAACTCGACGATCCGGTGCGCAACATCATGACCCGCAAGGAGCGGCTGGTCACGGTGAAGGAAGGCGCCAGCGAAGAGGAAGTCATCGGCCTGCTGCACAAGCACCGGATCGAAAAGGTGCTGGTGGTCAACGACGATTTCCAGCTGCGCGGCCTGATCACCGTCAAGGACATACAGAAGGCGCAGGACAACCCGGACTCGGCCAAGGATGCGTCGGAGAGCCTGCTGGTCGGCGCCGCGGTGGGCGTGGGCGGCGACACCGACGAGCGCATCGAGCGCCTGGCCGCGGCCGGCGTGGACGTGATCATCGTCGACACCGCGCACGGGCATGCACAGGCGGTGATCGAACGGGTCGCCTGGGTGAAGAAGCAGTTCCCGAAGCTCCAGGTGGTCGGCGGCAACATCGTCAGCGGCGATGCCGCGCTGGCGCTGATGGACGCCGGCGCCGACGCGGTCAAGGTCGGCGTGGGCCCGGGTTCGATCTGCACCACGCGCGTGGTCGCGGGCGTGGGCGTGCCACAGGTGACCGCCATCGACATGGTGGCCGAGGCGCTCAAGGACCGGATCCCGCTGATCGCCGACGGCGGCATCCGCTACTCGGGCGACATCGGCAAGGCGCTGGCCGCCGGCGCGTCCTCGGTGATGATCGGCGGCCTGTTCGCCGGCACCGAGGAAACCCCGGGCGAAACCGAGCTTTACCAGGGCCGCAGCTACAAGAGCTACCGCGGCATGGGCAGCCTGGGGGCGATGGAGAAGGGTTCGTCCGACCGGTACTTCCAGGAGGCCGCGTCGGCCGACAAGCTGGTGCCTGAGGGCATCGAAGGCCGGGTGCCGTACCGCGGCCCGCTGGGCGGCGTGATCCACCAGCTCATCGGCGGCCTGCGCGCGACCATGGGCTATGTCGGCTGCGCCACCGTCGAGGACATGCGCACGAAGCCGCAGCTGGTCAAGATCACCGGCGCCGGCCAGCGCGAGAGCCACGTCCACGACGTGCAGATCACCAAGGAACCGCCGAATTACAGGGCGGGCTGAGCGCGCACACCCCATGACCGACATCCACAGCGACAAGATCCTGATCCTCGATTTCGGGGCGCAGTACACCCAGCTCATCGCCCGCAGGATCCGCGAGATCGGCGTCTACTGCGAGGTCTGGGCCTGGGATCACGACCCGGCGGAGATCGCGCGCTTCGCGCCCAAGGGGATCATCCTCTCCGGCGGGCCGGAATCGACCACGCTTGAAGGTTCGCCGCGCGCGCCGCAGGAGGTGTTCGACAGCGGCCTGCCGCTGCTGGGCGTGTGCTACGGCATGCAGACCATGGCCGCGCAGCTTGGCGGGCAGACCGAGTCCGCCGGCCAGCGCGAGTACGGGCACGCCGAGGTCGAGCGCCTGGCCCAGGACAGGCTGTTGGCCGGCCTTGCCGACCACCCAGGCACGCCGCCGCGCCTTGACGTGTGGATGAGCCACGGCGACCACGTGTCGAAGGAGCCGCCCGGCTTCGTCGTCACCGCCAGCACCGAGCGGGTGCCGGTGGCCGCCTTCGCCAACGACGAGAAGCGCTGGTACGGCGTGCAGTTCCACCCGGAGGTGACCCACACCCGCCAGGGCCAGGCCATCTTCCAACGGTTCGTGGGCGACATCTGCGGCTGCCAGACGCTGTGGACCGCGGCCAACATCATCGACGACCAGATCGCCCGCGTGCGCGAGAAGGTGGGCGAGGATCATGTCGTGCTTGCGCTGTCGGGCGGCGTGGATTCCTCGGTGGTCGCCGCGCTGCTGCACCAGGCGATCGGCGACCAGCTCACCTGCGTCTTCGTCGACACCGGCCTGATGCGCTGGCAGGAGGGCGACCAGGTGATGGCGACCTTCGCCGAGCACCTGGGCGTCAACGTGATCCGGGTCGACGCCGCCGACCGCTACTTCAAGGCGCTGGCCGGGGTCACCGACCCGGAGGCCAAGCGCAAGGTCATCGGCAACCTGTTCGTGGAGATCTTCGACGAGGAAGCCGGCAGGCTCACCAACGCCCGCTGGCTGGCGCAGGGCACCATCTACCCGGACGTGATCGAGTCCGCCGGAGCGGGCACCGGCAAGGCGCATGTGATCAAGAGCCACCACAACGTCGGCGGCCTGCCCGAGCACATGAACCTGGGCCTGATCGAGCCGCTGCGCGAGCTGTTCAAGGACGAGGTACGGCGGCTGGGGGTGGAGCTGGGGCTGCCGGAGAAGATGGTCTACCGCCATCCGTTCCCCGGCCCCGGCCTGGGCGTACGGATCCTGGGCGAGGTGCGGCGCGAGTACGCCGAGCTGCTGGCCCGCGCCGATGCGATCTTCATCGAGGAACTGGTGCGTGCCGGCCTGTACGACAAGACCAGCCAGGCCTTTGCCGTGTTCCTGCCGGTGAAGTCCGTCGGCGTGGTCGGCGACGCCCGCGCCTACGAATGGGTCATCGCCCTGCGCGCGGTGGAAACCATCGACTTCATGACCGCACAGTGGGCGCACCTGCCGTATGAGTTTCTGGGCAAGGTCTCCAATAGGATAATCAATGAATTGCGCGGCATTTCTCGCGTGGTTTATGACATCAGTGGGAAGCCGCCGGCGACCATCGAATGGGAATGATCCTGCGTCTGGCACGTCCAGGCGCCTGAAGGCATAAAAAGCCGCTGAGCCCGCGTAATTGCGGGCTTTTTTGTATTTGTGTCTGGCATGGCCTGGCAACAAGAGGAAGCGCCAAGCAACGTTTGAGCAGGGCATTAAGGCTGGTACTCTCGACTGTCTGACCGGCTTGGAAATGTTCTCATCCAACTGTCCGTGACCGTCGTGACGACAAAGGTTTCAAGCTCCCCTTGATGGCGGCAAGGGATTCAGCCTTGTCCCGTGGAAGCTGGTGATCGAACAACGGCTTGGCCAGCGCATCGCTGCGACGGTTCGCGGAGATAATGTATCCTGGCGTCTCGGACGAGAAGTGGGAATTTGTATTCCGTGACTATTATCGGCAGCCTAGACATTTTCGATACTATTTAAGCTGCATAACATCGATAATTCTCTCGGCGAGAAAGTCAACCACTGTACGGACGGCAGGAATCTGTCCTCGTCGGCTGGGCATCAGCAATGTAATGGTCGAGCCTCGAGCATACCAATTTGGAATTGCCAGCCGTAGGGTATTGTCTGCTAGGAATGGCTGACATAATCCACTAGGAAGGCAAGCAATACCTAGCCCTTTTATGGACGCATTAATCAAGGTATTTGCGTCGTCTGCAAAAAAGCGGGGTTGGGGATAGACTTCGACCACATCTCCTTGGTAATTGTTTAAACGCCAACTCGGGATGGTTGAAGAGAGCCCGCTTAACAATCCATAGTGATTAGTCAAATCCGATGGATGGGATGGGTAGCCAAAGGTAGATAAATACTTTTCTGACGCAACCAAGAGATTTGGGGCTGATCCCAGTTGCTTTTGGCTTAGGTCAGAATCTGGAAGAGGCTGAAAATGCGCTCTCACCGCAATGTCAAATCCTTCTTCGATAATATCAACAAAACGATTGGTAGCGTGAAGAACTAGTCTTATCTCCGGGTACGCCTCTGCTAGCTCTGGTAATAGTTGAGCTAGAGAAATCTGCGCAGTGGTAACTGAAGCGGTTATCCGTACTGTTCCTTTTGGTTGCGCTAAGTGTCCCCGAACAACATTCTCGGCTGACTCTGCTTCTATCAGCATCGCAGTCGCATGTCGGTAGAAATCAAGGCCCAAATCGGTCACTTTGAAAGCCCTGGATGTCCGCTGAACCAAGCGAACTCCAAGCGAGTCTTCAAGAGCTGTCAGACGCTTGCTTAGTGTAGACGTGGGTATAGTCGTCGCTTTCGAGGCAGCAGTCATACCTTGGTACTTAACAATCTGAACGAACATATACACGTCATTAAGATTCAACATTTCCATATTCCATGTTTGGAGAAGGTTGTTCCACGGATCAACTATTTAAGTCTGCTTATTCTACGATTATAGTTGATGGGGTGGTGACTTCATATGCTTTGCTGGGGTACGGAAAGGTGTTTTGCGCTTGGCCCTGAGAGGCCGAGCGCTAGCTGGAGAACGGAGCGAGGTTGAACGCGTTATAGGGGACGTTTGAATTGGCTGAACCTAGCTGCGACTCTGTTTCACTTCAGCCTGCAGGGCGTGCGTGGACAGACGCAGCCAGCTCACCATTGCAAACCTTGCACTAATCTAGGATGCGTCAATAGATACAGAATTTGCTGACACTATTCATTAAATGGAGGTCAATTATGGAGCAAGATAAACGAAATGTTGAGCAATTGATGTCTAGATACATCACAGCTTGGCATGAGCAAAATTGGGATGATTGGGGGCAGTTATTTGACAAAGAGTCTGACTTTATTTCTTGGCGCGGATGGTGGGGACGGACCCGAGATGAGAATGTGGTCCTGCATCGTGAGACGCCTATAGATATTCAGAGGCAGATGGCCAATTACCAGCTAAGTACTGAAAAAATTGTTTTTCTGTCTGCGACTATCGCATTGGTTCATGCGAAGTGGATTTGGTTCGATTTTTCAGAAGATACATCGCCTCCTTCCGATAGAGAGGGCTTACTAACATTGGTGGTTGTAAAACACGATAGCAATTGGCTAATCAGAGCTCTTCACAACAGCCGGATCAGAAAATCGTTGAAGACGAGAGGTAAGTCATGAGCATTCCATCAATTGGCATAATCATAAGCACCACGAGACAAGGCAGATTCGGTCATGTTCCGGCAAATTGGTTACATCAAATAGGCCGGCATCGAGAAGATCTTTCATTGGAAATTATAGACCTCAGAGACCATCCTCTACCGATGTTCGACGAACCTGTTCCACCTGCGCATCAATCTCCTTTAAATAAAGAGGTGCAGCGGTGGCTAGAACGAGTCAGAGTGCTCGATGGCTACATATTTGTGACAGCAGAATATAACCGTAGTATTCCCGCTGTATTAAAGAACGCCATGGACTACAGTCATTCTGAATTTAGCAGAAAGCCTGCTTCGTTTTTTGGTTATGGGGGACTGGGGGCGGCTAGGGCTATAGAGCAATTACGTTTGATTTGTATCGAACTAGGTATGGCTCCCATTAGAACAGGCGTGCACATCGGTGTTGAGACTTATTCTGCTGTGAGCAAACAGGAAAAAACACTAATGGATTTTGAGTTCCTTAACGTAAGTGCACAACAGGCACTAGATGAACTTGCATGGTGGGCTCATTCACTGAAATACGCTCGAGATGTTCAATCTTGAATTGTTGTCTAGGCTGAAATGAATACTCTAAAAGGTAAGGTAGCCCCCTGCGTCAAGATAGTTGTCGCCCCGATAGACTCCACACTCGGGGGCAGAGG
>JBQDAV010000020.1:0-47557 GCA_052090405.1 Luteimonas sp. | reverse complement strand
CCAGGTCGCCGTTCTGCTCGTTGCGCAGCCAGGCCACGGCGAAGCGGCGCACGGCGTCGATGTCCTCGGCATCACCGCTGCCCTGGACCGCCTGGCCCTCGACCTCCACCCGGGCCCCGTCGAGGAAGGCGCGGGCGACGTCGGCGATGTAGTCGCCGCGGTAGCCGTCCTCCGGCCAGCCGGCGTCGTCGGGGGTGAGCCCCTTGGCGCGGGCCTGCACGGACCTGGCCAGGTTCTCGATCTGCACCCCGGCGTCGTTGTAATAGAACTCGCGCTTCACGCCCCAGCCGTTGGCCGCCAGCGTCCGGGCGATGCAGTCGCCGATCACCGCCGCGCGGCCGTGGCCCACGTGCAGCGGGCCGGTGGGATTGGCGGAGACGTACTCCACGCCGGCCACGCGGCCGCCGCCGCTGTCGTTGCGCCCATATTCCGCGCCCTGCGCATGGACCTGGCGCAGCTGCTCCTGCCAGGCATCGGGCGTGAGCCGGAAATTGATGAACCCGGGGCCGGCGATCTCCACCGCCGCGACGAGCCCGCTGGCCGGAAGCGCCTGGATCAATGCCTGCGCCAGCGCGCGCGGGTTGGTGCGCGCGCCGCCCTGGTTGGCCTGCTTGACCAGCAGCATCGCGGCGTTGCTGGAAAAATCGCCGTGGCTGCGGTCCTTGGGCCGTTCGATCACGTAAGCGGGGGTTTCGGCGTCGGCGGGCAGCCGGCCGTCCGCGCGGAGCGCGTCGATGGCTTGCGCGACCAGGTCGCGGAGCTTGGATTTCACGAGTGGGGGCTGGTATGTCGCAAGGCCTTGCATTGTAGCCGAGCCCGCCGGGGCGCGGCCCGCCGGGCCGACCCGTTCAGACCCAGCCGCGCATGGCCAGCGACACCGGCGCGCCGTCGCCGACCACGAAATGGTCCAGCAGGCGCACGTCCACCAGCGCCAGCGCCTGCTTGAGCTGGGCGGTGACCGCGCGGTCGGCGGCCGAAGGTTCGGGGCAGCCGCTGGGGTGGTTGTGGCCCACGATCAGGGCGGCCGCGTTGTGCGCCAGCGCCCGCCGCACCACCTCGCGCGGGTGCACCTCGGCGCCGTCGATGGTGCCGCGGAACAGCTCCTCGAACGCCAGCGCGCGGTGGCGGGTGTCCAGGAACAGCGCCGCGAACACCTCGTGCGGATAGCTGCGCAGGCGCTGGGCGAAGTACATGCCGGCCGCCTTGGGGTCGGTCAGCGCCTCGCCGCGCTCCAGCCCCGCCGCCAGGTAGCGGTTGCACAGCTCCAGCGCCGAGCCCAGGCGCGAAGCGCGCGCCGGCCCCAGCCCGGGCAGCTTCGCCAGCTCCACGGGGCTGCGCTCGAGCAGGGCGCGCAGCGGGCCGTGTTCGGCCAACAGGCTGCGGGCGCTGGCCACCGCGTCCTTCCCGTGCGTGCCGGAGCCGAGGAAGATCGCCAGCAGTTCGGCATCCGACAGCACCGTCGGCCCGCGGGCAAGCAGCTTTTCGCGGGGGCGTTCGCCGCTGGGCCAGTCACGGATGCGCACGGTCGGGGGTCCTCGGTCCTTGAAGGGCTGGTGACGGGACGGCGGCCGCCGCGACCAGGGCGGCCGGCCAGAGCAGGGGAGAACCCCGGCCGGTCGCAGGCGGGCGACCGCCCTCCCGTCGCCAGCCATTAGCGCGCATGCGTCGGGCATGCGCAGCCGGGGCGTGCCGTGCGTTCGGGTAAGCTGTCGGCCTGTATTGCGGTAGGACTTTCCTGACGTTCGATGGGACAGCCGGATTCCAGCCTCGACAACCAGCGCATCCTGGTGTGCGTGGGCGGTGGCATCGCCGCCTACAAGGCCTGCGAGCTGGTGCGCCGCCTGCGCGACGCCGGCGCGGCCGTGCGCGTGGCGATGACCGACAGCGCGCAGCGCTTCGTCACCCCCGCCAGCTTCCAGGCGCTGTCCGGCGAAGCCGTGCGGACCTCGCTGTGGGACGCGCAGGCCGAGGCTGCGATGGGCCATCTTGAACTGGCCGGCTGGGCCGACCGGATCGTGGTGGCACCGGCCACCGCCAACCTCATCGCGCGCCTGGCGCACGGCTTTGCCGACGACCTGGTGACCACCCTGTGCCTGGCCAGCGAGGCGCCGCTGACCGTTGCCCCGGCCATGAACCACCGCATGTGGCGGCATCCGGCCACCCAGGCCAACGTGGAGACGCTGCGCGGGCGCGGCGCCCAGGTGGTCGGACCCGACGACGGCCCGCTGGCCGAGGGCGAGTCCGGCCCAGGCCGCCTGGCCGAGCCGATGGCGATCGTGGCGGCACTGGGCCAATGAGCGCGGTGCTGGCAGGCAAGCGGGTACTGGTCAGCGCCGGGCCCACCTACGAGGACATCGACCCGGTGCGGTTCGTCGGCAACCGCAGCAGCGGCAAGATGGGTTTCGCCCTGGCCGCCGCAGCCGTCGGCCGGGGTGCCAGCGTGGTGCTGGTGGCCGGGCCGACTTCGCTGCCCACGCCCGGGACCGTGGAGCGCATCGACGTGCGCTCGGCCGCCCAGATGCGCGAGGCGGTGCTGGGCGCGCTGCCGGCCGACATCTATCTCAGCGCCGCCGCGGTGGCCGACTACACGCCGCGCTCGACGGCCGCAGGCAAGATCAAGAAGTCCGGCGACACCATGACCCTGGAGCTGGTCCCCACCGCCGACATCCTGGCCGAGGTCGCCGTGCACCCGCAGCGGCCCAAGCTGGTGGTCGGTTTTGCCGCCGAGACCGGGGACGTGGAACGCCATGCGCGCGGCAAGCTGGCGGCCAAGCGCCTGGACATGATCGCGGCCAACCTGGTCGGCGTGGCCGGCAGCGGGTTCGAAAGCGACGACAACGCGCTGTCGGTGTACTGGCCCGGCGGCTCGCGCGAGCTGGGCCCCGGGCCCAAGATGCGCCTGGCCGGCGAGCTGCTGGACCTGGTCGCCCAGCGCCTTGCTTAGCGACGAAGGCCTTTCACGGACACCGGAACCACGCATGCACCACATACTGCAGGTCAAACCGCTCGATTCCCGCTACGGCGATGCGTGGCCGCTGCCCGCCTACGCCACCGATGCCAGCGCCGGGCTGGACCTGCGCGCCGCCCTCGACGCGCCGCTGGCGCTGGCGCCGGGCGATGCCGCGCTGATCCCGTCCGGCCTTGCGATCCACATCGCTGACCCGGCGCTGTGTGCGGTGGTACTGCCACGCTCTGGCCTGGGCCATAAACACGGCATCGTGCTCGGCAACGGCACCGGCCTGATCGATGCGGACTACCAGGGTCCGCTGATGATCAGCGCCTTCAACCGCGGCGCTGATGCCTACACCATCGAGCCTGGCGATCGCATCGCCCAGCTCGTGATCCTGCCGGTCGTGCGCGCCACCCTTGAAGTGGTGGATACTTTCGTCGACAGCGCGCGCGGTGCCGGGGGATTCGGACACACCGGGCGGCGTTGAAGGGGATACGGACATGAGCGGGAAGCAACCTCACAAGGCGCGCCAGGTGCTGGCGCAGGCGCGGCCGCTGCTGCCGCTTATTGCGGTGCTGCTGGCGGTGCTGGCGCTGTGGCTGGCGTGGAGCGGCTGGCAGCAGATGCAGGACGAGAGCCGGCGGGGCGCGCTGCAGCAGGCGCGCGACGGCGTGGCCCAGGCCACATCGCGCAGCGTCAACAACGAGCTGGAACGCCTGGCAGAGCGCCTGGCTTCGCAGCCGGTGCGCGATGCGCTGGCAGGAGGCGACCTGGAGGCGGCCTCCGCCGCACTGGCCGCCGACTGGCCGAACCTGGAAGAAGTGGCGGTCTACGGGCCGAGCCTGGAGAGCGTCTACGCCGGGTTGGGCGAGAGCGGCTTCGGCCGCGCCGCGGTGCTGGAGGCGGCGCTGGTGGAAGACCGGCCGGTGGCCTGGGTGATCCGCGAGAACGACGCCCCCCGCCTGGCCCTGGCCGCACCCGCGCGCGAAGCCGACGTGCTGGTGGGCGCCGCGTTCGCGCGCCTGCCGCTCTCGCGCGCCACGCTGGCCACCGAGCAGGCGTCGATCGACGAATCGGACATGTACCTGGCCCTGCGCCAGGGTGGGGTGACCCTGATCGAACGCGGCAACACCGATTACGTGGAAGCGGCCGAGCGCATGTCGGCCGCGGTCCCGGATACCGGCATGCGGGTGGTGGCGGCGGCGCCGACCGCGCCCATCGCGCCGTTCGGCCTGCGTGGGCTGGCGCCGTTCATCGCCGCGCTGGGGCTGCTGCTGGCGGCCTACCTGTGCTGGCGGGTGGTGCCCAGGCTGATCACGGTGGAGCAGGCCGAGGAAGAGGAATCGCCGACCCTGACCCAGGCGCTGGAATCCGGGCCGGAGGCGGAAGTGGCCGCTCCCGCCGTCGCAGAGGTCAAGGCGCCGGCGGTCAAGATCGACGCCGGCATCTTCCGCGCCTATGACATTCGCGGCGTGGTCGGGCAGTCGCTGGACACCGGCGTGGCCGAGCTGATCGGCCAGGCGATCGGTTCGCTGATGCGCGAGCAGGACCTGACCGACATCGTGGTCGGGCGCGACGGCCGCCTGTCCGGTCCCGACATGGTGTCCGGCCTGGTCGAGGGCCTGCGCCGTGCGGGGCGCAACGTGATCGACATCGGCCTGGCGCCGACCCCGGTGGTGTATTTCGGCGCCTTCCACCTGCGCACCGGCTGCTGCGTGTCGGTCACCGGCAGCCACAACCCGCCTGATTACAACGGCTTCAAGATCGTGGTCGGCGGCGAGACCCTGTCCGGCGACGCGATCACCGACCTGCACGCGCGCATCGCCGAGGACCGGTTGTACAGGGCGGATGCGCCGGGCGGGCTGAGCGAGCGCGACATCGGCGACGAGTACGTCGACCGGATTGCCGGCGACGTGCAGACCGAGCGCCGGCTGAAGGTCGTCGTGGACGCCGGCAACGGCGTGGCCGGCGAGATCGGCCCGCGGGTGCTGGAGGCGATCGGCTGCGAGGTGGTGCCGCTGTACTGCGAGATCGACGGCACCTTCCCCAACCACCATCCCGATCCCAGCGAGCCGGAGAATCTGGAGGACCTGGTCAACATGGTCCAGCGGCTGGACGCGGACCTGGGCATCGCCTTCGACGGCGACGGCGACCGCCTGGGGGTGGTGACGAAGGAGGGCGAGAACATCTTCCCCGATCGCCTGCTGATGCTGTTTGCCGCCGACGTGCTCGAGCGCAATCCCGGCGCGGTGATCGTCTATGACGTCAAGTGCACCGGCCGCCTGCCCGGGCACATCCTGCGCCACGGCGGCAGCCCGCTGATGTGGAAGACCGGGCACTCGCTGATCAAGGCAAAGATGCGCGAGGTGGAGGCCGAGCTGGCCGGCGAGATGAGCGGGCACTTCTTCTTCGCCGAGCGCTGGTACGGCTTCGACGACGGCATCTATTCCGCCGCCCGGCTGCTGGAGATCCTGGCCGCGCGCGACGAGACGCCCACGGAAATCCTCACCGCCCTGCCAACGGGCGTGGCCACGCCGGAGATCAAGGTGCCGGCGCCGAACGACGACCCGCACGCCTTCGTCGATCGTTTCCAGGCCAGCGCCGAGCTGGAAGGCGCGCGCCTGTCGACCATCGACGGGGTGCGCGCGGATTGGAGCGACGGCTGGGGCCTGGTGCGCGCCTCCAACACCACCCCGGTGCTGGTGCTGCGCTTCGACGCCGATGACCAGGCGGCGCTGGAGCGCATCCAGAATGTGTTCCGCGAGCAGATCCACGCCATCGAGCCGGACCTGGAACTGCCGTTCTGATTGACGCGATGGTTTTGAACTGGAAGCATGCCGTCAACATCGTGTGACAGGGATCGGTCATGACCAGTTCGTCCATTGCTGCGGTCGACAGCGAATCGCTGCGCGCGGAGTTGATGGCAGCAAGGAGCGGTAGCGATGCGGCATCGCAGGATGCCCATCAGCAACTGGCACAACAGGCCGAAGACGTCGTGGCCCGGCTGCTGGAAACGGATGCGGGAGATGCGCGCTCCCGCCATGCAGGCCGGGACGCCATCCAGGGCCTGGGCCATGACCAGCAGGTGCAGGTGGCACGCAAGAGCGCGCTGCTTGCGGCGCCGATCCGGACCTTGGCTGACCAGAGCGATGACGGCGGGCCGATTGCAAGGGCGCTGGTGGACCTCAAGCTCGAAGTCGAAGCCCTGGATCCGGCCCGGGTCGATTTTTCCCCCGGCTGGTTCGCGCGCATGGTGGGCTGGTTGCCGTTCGTCGGTACGCCGATCAAGCGCTACTTTTCCAGATACGAATCCGCTGCCACGACCATCGACGCGATCGTTTCCTCGCTCAACCGTGGCCGCGAACAGCTGCAGCGCGACTCGATCACGCTGCAGGCGGATCAGGAGGACATGCGCGATTCGGCGCAGGGACTTTCCCGCGCCATAGCGCTGGCCCAGGAAATCGACCGCCGCCTGGAAACCCGGCTGGCGGACCTGTCCCGGGATGACCCCAGGCATGGCTTCGTCGAGCAGGAGCTGCTGTTTCCCCTGCGCCAGCGCAACCAGGACCTGCAGCAGCAGCTGGCGGTGGCCCAGCAGGGGGTGTTGACCACCGAGTTGATCGTGCGCAACAACCGCGAACTGATCCGGGGCGTGGACCGGGCCACCAACGTCACCGTCAATGCGCTGCAGGTAGCGGTGACGCTGGCGCTCGCACTGGCCAACCAGAAGGTCGTGCTGAAAAAAATCGAGGCGATCAATACTTCCACCGACAGCCTGATCGCCGGCACCGCCACCCGGTTGCGTGAGCAGGGTGTTGCGATCCACCGCCAGGCTGCGTCCACCCAGCTGGACGTGGAAACGCTGAAGCAGGCCTTCGTGGACATCCGCGCCGCGCTTGATGACGTGGCCCAGTTCCGGGCCCAGGCGCTGCCCGACATGGCGCGCAACATCGCCCAGATGGACGAACTCACCGCCCAGTCCCGCGAGGCCATCGAGCGGATCGACCAGGCACACCAGTCGCGGCCGGCGCTGAACATGGACCTTGGCTAGGGTGTGGTGGACGAACGGATGCAGGACATCCAGGGGGATGTCGCCTGCCGGCGCCTGATCGCATATTTCCGCGATTGCCTGGTGGCCGATGCGGGACAGCGCGAGATCAACGACGTGATGGGCCGCAACGAGCGGCTGCAGCATTTCGTCGAATGTGCCCCCGGGCAGTGGCCGGATCCGCCGGATATCCGGCTGGAGCCACGCTACGCGGATATCGTGCTGGGCACGCTGCAGGTGCAGCGGCACGAAAGGGAGCTGGTGTTTGGCGCAGGGCTGGTCATCGCCCAGTCGATGGGTGGAAACACCCGGGTCCGCCACATCCGGGCCCCGCTGTGGCTGTATGAAGCGAGCGTGGACCAGGTGGAGGATGGCTATCGGCTGCGGATCTCCGCCGCCTCCCGCCGTCCGAATCCGACCGTGCTTGAAGCGCTTGGCTACGACGGCGAGCTTGCCAGCATGGATGATGAGGCCGCCATGCGGCTCCTGCACGGAGTGGAGCAACTGCCGGCCAAGCTCGAGTCCGGGGCGTACCCGGCCTGGCGCCGCGGCCAGCCGGCGCGCTGGGCCCCGGTGGGCGTGGCCTGGCTGGGTACCCGTACCCGGATCGCCGCCACCGTCGCGGCGGAACTGGAGGAAATGGTGGCAGACCAGGCGCAGGTATCGCGACCCGTCCGCCAGATCCTGGGGCAGCTCTCCCCCGATGACGGTGTCCGCGTCAAGCGGCGGGCACAGCCGCATGCGCTGCCCGTCGGCTTGACGGCTGCCCAGGGCCGGGCGCTGGCCAACGCCGCCAGCGAGCGCCTGAGCGTCATCAATGGGCCGCCGGGCACGGGCAAGACCTATACCCTGGCCTGCCAGGCAGTGGATCGGGTGATCCAGGGCGAAAGCGTCCTGCTGGTTTGCGGCAACGACCATGCCGCGGACGTGGTGCACCGGCAGATCGCCGAACTGCTGGGGCCGGCGCAGAGGCTGCTGGTCCGCGGCGGGCGGGGCACCTATCAACAGGAGCTGGTGGCGCGCCTGGATGACCTGCTGGCCGAGGGGGCCGCCGATCCGGGTGGCACGACCGGCGGGGGTGGCACGCTTGATGTCGGAACGCTGCAGCTGGAGCTGATGGAAGCCAACTTCCATCGGGGTTGCGGCCTGGCCGAAAGTGACCTCGGCGTGCTCGGAGCCGAAGCCGGCGGGCTGTGGGGGCGCGCCAGGGCGGCGCTGCGCAGGCGCCGGGTCCTCAGGTCACCGCTGCTGATGGACGCATGGCAGCGGCTGCATGAGCAGCGTGACCGGCAGCGGAGCGTGGTGCGGGCGCACCTGGAATCCGTGTCGGTTTCGCGCCAGCGGGCATTGGTCGACCAGCGTCGGGCCGAGTTGGCGGGCCTGGCCTCGGCACTGCGCGCCAGGAGTTCCGGCGCAAGGGAAGGCCACTTCGAGGCCCTGGACTGGCGCTTTCTCTGCGCGGCGTTTCCACTCTGGGTCGTTTCCGCGCAGGCGCTGAGCCGGGTGCTGCCGTTGACCAGTGAGCTGTTCGACCTGGCGATCATCGACGAGGCGACGCAGTGCAGCCTGCCACTGGCCTTGCCCGCGCTGCAGCGCGCCAGGCGCGCGGTGGTCGTCGGAGACCCCAAGCAGATTCGCCATTATTCATTCCTGTCGCGTGCGCACCAGAATGCGCTGGCAGTCACGCACGGTGTTGCCGGCTCTGCGGTCAGCCTGGATTATCGCGAGCGCTCCACGCTTGATTACGCGCTGGAGAACGTCGCCGGTCCGCGTGCGGTCGTGCTGCTCGACGAGCACTTTCGCAGCCATCCAGTGCTTATCGGGTTCAGTAACCGTGAGTTCTATGACGGGCAGCTTCGGATCCTCACCCGCTTTGATCGACGTGAAGAGCCGCCCTTCGAACGGGTCACGTGCGCAGTGCGCTTGTCGGGCGACGTGAACCTGGAGGAGGTGGATTCACTCCTGGACCGGCTGACAGCGCTTATCGAAGAAAGCGCATCGTTGCCCGATGCCGAGGCGCCGCGCTTGGGCGTCATGGCGCTGTTCCGGTCGACCGCGATGCGGATCGAATCGGAGCTGCTGGCCCGTTACGACCTGCGCACCATCGCCCGGCATGCACTGCGGGTGGGTACGCCGTACGCGTTCCAGGGAGAAGAACGCGACGTGATGCTGATTGCCAGCGGGCTGTATCCCGGACGCGCGGCGGCGGCCTGGAACCACCTGGAGCGTCCGGACGTGTTCAACGTGGCGGTGACCCGGGCGCGGCGGCGGCAGATCCTTTTCCTGCCGGAGGGAACCATCGAATCCAGGGACGGGAGCCTGCTGGCGCGCTATGTGCGCAGCATGCAGGACGTGCCGGGCGATAGCAGTGGCGATCGCGGTGACGTGACGTTTGACCGGCTGTGCGAGGAGGTGGCGGCCCTGCTCAGGGGCCAGGGCCTGGACTGCAGGATCGGCGCCCCGTTCGCGGCGGAACCGCTGGACCTGGTGGTCGTGGAGGACACCCGGGTCACCGCCATCGACGTGATCGAAGGAAGTGCCGGCAGCGGGGTGGCCTGGACACCGGCCCGGTATCGTCAGCTGGAGCGGGCCGGGATCCAGGTGCTGCCGATTTCATGGGGCGAATGGACGTACCGGCAATCGGAGGTGATCGCCCGGCTGGAGCGGCATTTCCAGGTGGGGGGCGCGCGCGAGGCGGGTTCGCCCACATGGCTGCCTGCCACCCTGGTGCTGCGGGGCAGGCTGGTGGCGTTGGACTCGAGTGACCTGTTGCAGCTCTACGACGGACTGTCGCAGGCGGCGATCGCGGTCGGGCACTGGATCGAGCGTCGCTTCGATGCGGGAGAACTGGCTTATGTCCGATACCAGCAGTCGCTCGACCGCCTGCACCGGGCAGCCTGCATTGAACTTGAGGGCGCTGCCGAGATACTGGAAAGCGTGCGCGACCTTGGCTTCGAAGACGAAAGCCGCGTCCTGGCGCAGGAGATCGACAGGCGGATGGAAGGCTGCCGGCAGGCGGTGGAAACCCTCAGGCAGCTGTCGGGGCAGTTGGCGATCCTCAGGCCCGGTAACGATGACCTGGAATCGGCGCTAGACGATATCAGGGTCATGACCGATCGCGTCCCGCGCTATGCGGGTGGGAGCGTGGTGCGGCTGGATTGAGCCCTGGGCGGGGTTTTCCTACCTCGCGACGGGGACAGGGCCGATGGGGAAGCGGATGGTGCCGGACGATACTTGAGCCGGCTCGCTGTCCACGGATCGGACCCATGCGCATCTTGCTTGTGTTGCTTTTGTCGCTGCTGCTGCCGGCACCGGCGTTCGCCGCGCCGCCGCGGCTCATGCTGGCGACCGATTACCACGACGGGGTCGAGGTTGCCGACTATTACGTGAGCGAGAAGCTCGACGGCGTGCGCGGGCACTGGGACGGGCGCGCGCTGTGGACCCGCGGCGGCAACCGGATCGAGGCGCCGGAGTGGTTCACTGCCGGCTGGCCGACGGTGCCCATGGACGGCGAGCTGTGGATCGCGCGCGGGCGTTTTGATGAAACCAGCGGCATCGTGCGGACCCTGGGTGGCGACCATCCCGGCTGGCGGGAGATGCGGTTCATGGTGTTCGACCTGCCGGGCCATGCGGGTGGTTTCGGCCAACGGCTGGCCGCCATGCGCGCGCTGCTGTCCGCGGCGGAGGTGGCGTGGCTGCAGCCGGTGGCGCAGCGCCGGGTTGCGGGCCAGGCCGCCCTGCAGGCGCGGATGAAGACGGTGGTGGCCGCCGGCGGCGAGGGGCTGATGCTGCACCACCATGACGCCCGTTACAGGGCCGGGCGCAGCGGCGATGTGCTCAAGCTCAAGCCGTTCCAGGATGCAGAGGCGCGGGTGGTCGGCCACACCGCCGGCCGGGGCAAGTATGCGGGCATGGTCGGTGCGCTGGTGGTGGAGCGGCCGGATGGGCTGCGTTTCCGCATCGGCAGCGGCCTGAGCGACGCCCTGCGCGCGGCGCCGCCGCCGGTTGGCGCCCACGTGACCTATCGCTACAACGGATTGACCGGCAAGGGCGTGCCGCGTTTCGCCCGCTTCCTGCGCGTGCGCCACGAGCTGCCGCCGCCGGATCCGGAATGACATCGGTGCGGGATGGGACAATGCAGGCTGTTCCTGCAACCGCGAGATGATCGATGAGTGCCCTTCCCGACTGCCCGCAGTGCGGCTCCAGCTATGCCTACGAGGACCGCAACCTGCTGGTCTGCCCCGAATGCGGCCAGGAATGGTCGCCGCAGGAGGGCGCCGAGGCGCAGGCCGGGAACGAAGCGACGACCGACGATGCACCCGTGGTGCGCGATGCCAACGGCAACCCGCTGGCCGACGGCGACAGCGTCATCGTGATCAAGGACCTGAAGCTGAAGGGATCCTCGACGGTGGTGAAGGCCGGCACCAAGGTGCGCGGCATCCGCCTGGTCGAGGGCGACCACGATATCGACTGCAAGGTCGACGGGATCGGCGCCATGGGCCTGAAGTCGGAGTTCGTGCGCAAGGCCTGACTGCGGCCGAAGCCGGAACCTGCACCCCCCTGTAGAGCGGAGGGAGAGTGCCCGGAGTGTCCGGGAGGGAAGGAACGGTTTCCGGAAACGGCAACGGCCCGCCGAGGCGGGCCGTTGCGTTGCGGGTCCGGTCCGCGCTTTTACGCGCGCGGATCGCGATCCTTGCGCTCCAGGTAATCCCGGGCCCAGCGCTCGGTGATCCTGCCGGCCGCCTCGCGGCCACCCAGGCCGAAGGCCAGCGCGGTAGCCACGGCCACGGCGCCAAGGACCAGGCCGAAGGCCAGGTTGACGATGTCGTCGGCAATGCCCATCGCGCGCAGGCCCATGGCCAGCACCAGGCCCAGGATCGCCACCCGGGCGATCCGGGCCAGGCCGGCGCGGCCGTCCGGGTTGGCGCGCTGGATCGCGCGCGCCGCCAGGTCCGCCAGCCAGTAGCCGATCACCAGGATCGCCGCGCCCAGCAGCACGTCGGCGCCGAAGGCGATGAAGGTCTCCAGCAGGTCGCGCACGCCGGTGAAGCCGAGCCGGTGCGCGGCCTCCACGGTGGCGAAGAGCATGATGAAGAACAGCGCCACCTGGCCCACGAACGCCGACAGGCTGGTGCCGGACGGGCGCTGCACCGCCGGGCCCGGGCCGGGAGCGGCCGCCGGATCGCTTGCCTCCGGCGTGCCGGGCACCGCCGGGATGCCGGCCGCCGGCGCGTCGCCGCCGTCGAACACGTGGCCCAGGCCCAGCCGCGCCGGCACCCGGTCAAAGCCCAGGTTGGCCAGCAGCTTGGTCACCAGCCCGGCCACGAAGCGGCCCACGAACCACGCCAGCAGCAGGATCAGCGCCGCGGCCAGGATGTTCGGGATCGCCGCCAGGAACATGGCGAGCATGTTGCTGGCCGGATCGGAGATGGCCCGGATCGCCAGCGCGTCCAGGGCCGCGATCAGGGTCGGCACGATCACCAGGATGAACACCAGGGTGCCGCCCAGCTTCGACAGCTTGACCCCTTCGGTCAGGTGTTCGCGGTTGCTGAAGCGGTCGATGCCGGCGGCCTCGAGCAGGTTGGTGACCAGTCCGCGCAGGACCTTGGCGATCAGCCAGCCGACCACGCCGATCACCACCGCCGCGAAGATGTTGGGCAGCGCCGCGGTGAACTGGGTGGTCATGGTGGTGAGCGGGCCCATCAGCCCGTCGATGCGCAGCGCGCCCACGATCGCCGGCAGGAACAGCAGCAGCACCAGCCAGTAGACGACGTTGCCCAGCACCGAGGAGATCGGCTTGACGCCGGCCGAATCCGACAGCTTCTCGTCCCAGTGCCCGGAGGCCATCAGTTTGTTGATGCCGGCGCGCAGCACCGTGCCCAGCAGCCACGCCACCAGCGCCAGGATCCCGGCCAGCACGATCCGCGGCAGGTACAGCATGACCTCGGCCACCAGCGCCGAGAACGGCGCGTACAGGCCGTCGAAGCGGAGCACGCTGAATACGCCGATCAGGGTGATGACGATGATGAACCAGAAGCCGATCGAGGCGGCGATGGACACCACGTCCAGCTTGTCCGCCGCGGCGCCGTCCGCCTGGCTGCTGATCCGCTCGTTGAGCCGCAGCTTCGTCAGGCCGTTGCGGATCAGGCTGCGGACCAGCAGGGCCACGAGCAGCCCGATGATCAGGATGGCGACCGCCCCCAGCACCATGGGCAGGTACTGGCCAAGGCTCGTTTCGAGCTGGCGTGAGAATGTGCTTGGATCCATGTTCCCCTCCTCCTGTGGCGAAATGATGGCGCGGGCCGCGATGGCCGCGCCCGGATCAGGGGAGGAGGTGGGCCCGGCTGGATGCGCGGCGCGGCGCGCGTGCGGTTCCCGGAGGAACCGCGACCCCTGGGCGGGGCGTCCTCCCCATCAGATGGCGGCGCCAGCCTAGCATGTGACGCCGTTCACCTTTGGCGCAGTGATAACGGAAGCGTCGTCGCTGCGCGGTGAATGCCACCCGCGGGAATCAGCCGCCCCGGCGCCCGGTGGTGAGGCTGCGGTAGCGTTCACGCGCCTCCTGCAGGCTTGCGTCCAGCTCCTCGCGCTCGACGAGCTGTTGTTCCAGGATCGCCTGCTGGCGCATCAGGTCGCCGTGCTGGCCGACGATGTTGTCCAGCAGCGGTTTGTTCACCGCCTGGCCCTGCAGTTCGGCTTCCGCCGCCTTGCGCAGCTGGGCCAGCAGGCTCAGGCGCAGGTTGGCCACGCCCATCTTCGAGGTCTTGATCGATTCGTCGATCAGGATGATGCGGTTGTCGTAGGCGCGTTCCAGGTCGGCCTCGGTGCTGTAGGACTCGACCATGGCGATGTCGCGCCGGCGCTCGGCGGCGCGGGCTTCGGCCGCGGCCGCGGCGCGTCTGGCCTCGGCCTCGGCTTCGGCCTGTTCCTCGTCGGTCAGGGCGCGGCCGACCTGGGCCCGGACCATGCCGGTCGCGGCGCTGCGCTCGGTGCGCGCGGCGTCCACCGCGGAGGCGGGCAGGGCGTCGCCGCAGATCTTGCGCCCGCTTTCCTCCCAGCAGTACACGCGCCGCTCGTTGTCGCCGCGCTGCGCCAGCGCCAGCGCCGGGGTCAGCAGCAGGGCGATGCAGCCGACCTGGATCATGTTCTTCATCATTGCTCCCGTCCCCCCGGTCGGTCGAATGAAACCCGTTCAGCCTGCACCATAGCGCGCGCGGTAATGGCGCAGCTGCGCCTGCTCCCGGGACAGTTTCGCGGTTTCTCCGGTGAACGCAAGCAGGTCGTCCAGCCCGGCCACCGCGATCACCGGGATCGCGTGCGCGTCGGCGACCGCCTGCGCGGCCGAGCGGCGCGGCGTGGCGGCCTCGTCCACGACTTCCTGGCGGTCCAGGGCGATGGCGATGCCGGCCGGCGTGCCGCCAGCGGCCTGGATCAGCCCCAGCGCGTGGCGCACGGCGGTGCCGGCGGTGATCACGTCGTCCACCACCAGCACCCGCCTGCCGTCCATCGGTGCGCCAATCAGGTTGCCGCCCTCGCCGTGGGCCTTGGCCTCCTTGCGGTCGAAGGCCACGGGCAGGTCGCGGCCCCGGCGGGCGAACTCGCAGGCCAGCGCGGTGGCCAGCGGGATGCCCTTGTAGGCGGGGCCGAACAGCAGGTCGAAATCCGTCCCTGCCGCCTGGAGCGCGTCGGCGTAGCAGGCGGCGAGCGTGGCCAGCCGGGCGCCGGAATCAAAGCGGCCGGCGTTGAAAAAATAGGGGCTGGTACGGCCGGACTTGAGCACGAATTCGCCGAAGCGCAGCGCGTCGGCTTCAAGGGCGGCCTGCAGGAAGCGGGTGCGGTGGTCGGGCATCGTCATGCACGCGTGGGCGGGACCCGCATGGTACGGCACCGGGCCGGACAGGCCGGCTGCGCACGGTGTTCACCTGGGCGGAGGGTAGGGTGGTGGCACGGGCGGGGACGCGGGTTGATCGTGCTCAATGCACGCCGCGGCGGGCCGCCTACCATGGTGATGAACGAGGCAGGAGCAAGGCGATGGGCAAGTGGATGAAGGTTGGACTGGCGGCGGGGCTGGCCGCGATGCTGGGCACGGGCGGCGCGGTGCTGGCACAGCAAGGGGGCGACGACACCTTGCGCCAGACCGCATCGGCGCTGTTCGGGGTGATTCCCGATGCGCCCACCGAGGTCCAGGGCCGGCCGGTGACCGCCGAGCGGGTGGAGCTGGGCCGGATGCTGTTCTTCGAGCCGCGCCTGTCGCGCAGCCACGTGATCACCTGCAACACCTGCCACAGCATCGGCACCGGCGGGGCGGACAACGTGCCGGTGTCGATCGGCCACGGCTGGCAACGGGGCCCGCGCAACTCGCCCACCGTGTTCAACGCGGTGTTCAACGCCGCCCAGTTCTGGGATGGGCGCGCCTCCGACCTGGCCGAGCAGGCCGGCGGGCCGGTGCAGGCCAGCGTGGAAATGAACAACACGCCCGAGCGGGTGGTGGAGACGCTGGAAAGCATTCCCCGCTACGTGGAGCTGTTCCGCGAGGCGTTCCCCGACTCGGGCGGGATCACCTTCGACGACGTGACCGTGGCACTGGAGGCGTTCGAAACCACCCTGGTCACGCCCGACGCACCCTTCGACCGCTGGGTCCAGGGCGACGACACCGCCATGAACGCCACCCAGATCGAGGGCCTGCAGCTGTTTTTCGAAACCGGCTGCGCCTCCTGCCACAACGGCGTCAACTTCGGCGGCCAGAGCTACTTCCCGTTCGGCGTGCTGGAGCGGCCGGGCGCCGACATCCTGCCCGAGGAGGACAAGGGCCGGTTCGCGGTCACCAACACCGCCACCGACGAGTACGTGTTCCGCGCCTCGCCGCTGCGCAACGTGGAACTGACCGCGCCGTACTTCCACTCCGGCCAGGTCTGGAGCCTGGAGCAGGCGGTGGCGATCATGGGGACCTCCCAGCTGGGGCGTGAGATCAGCGAGGACGAGGCCGGCAAGATCGCCGCCTTCCTGCGCACCCTGACCGGGCGCCAGCCGGCGGTCGAATATCCGATCCTGCCGCCGAGCACGGCCAGCACCCCGCACCCGGAATGATCCTGCGCCGCCGGTGGGAGCGGGGCGGCGCGGTGAGGTAACCTTGCCGCGCCGTCCGCTTTTCACCGGTACTTCATGCGCATCATCAGTTTCAACGCCAACGGCATCCGTTCGGCGGCCCGGAAAGGTTTCTTCGACTGGTTCGGCGAACAGGACGCCGACGTCCTGTGCGTGCAGGAAACCAAGGCCCAGGAGCACCAGCTGGCCGGCGAGGAATTCCGCCCGCCCGGCTACCACGTGGCCTTTCGCGATGCGGTCACGAAGAAGGGCTACAGCGGGGTGGCGATTTACAGCCGCCGCGAGCCGGACGAACTGCGCACCGGGCTGGGCTGGGCGCCGTTCGACGACGAAGGCCGCTACCTGGAGGCGCGCTTCGGCAACCTGAGCGTTGTGTCGTTCTACATCCCGTCGGGCTCGTCGGGCGAGGTGCGACAGGGGTTCAAGTTCGAAATGATGGATTGGCTCAAGCCGATCCTGGACCAGTGGCTGGCCAGCGGCCGCGACTACGTGCTGTGCGGGGACTGGAACATCGTGCGCGCCCGCAACGACATCAAGAACTGGACCGGCAACCAGAAGAACTCCGGCTGCCTGCCGCCCGAACGCGCCTGGCTCAACGGCCAGATCGCCGACGCCTGCGGCGACGGCTCGCCACAGCCCGAACACGGCTGGGTAGACACCTTCCGCGCGCTCAAGCCGGACGCGGTTGAATACACCTGGTGGTCCAACCGCGGCCAGGCGCGGGCCAACAACGTGGGCTGGCGGCTGGACTACCAGCTGGTGACCCCGTCGCTGCGCGACCGGCTGGTGGACTGTTCGATCCTGTACGAGCCGCGCTTTTCCGACCACGCGCCGTACACCGTGGACTACCGCGAATGAGCGCAGCCAAGGGCGCCAAGCCCTCGGTCTGGAAGGCGTTCGCGCAGCCTTCGGCGCTGACCATGTTCTTCTTCGGCTTCGCCTCCGGGCTGCCGTTCCTGCTGGTGGCCGGCACCCTGGCCTACTGGCTGCGCGAAGGCGACGTGGAGCTGCGCGAGATCACCATGATCGCCAGCGCCGGCATGGCGTACTCGTTCAAGTTCCTGTGGGCGCCGCTGGTGGACCGCTGGCGGCTGCCGCTGCTGGGCCGCTTCGGCCAGCGTCGCGGCTGGCTGCTGCTGGCCATGGGTGCGGTCGTGTTCGGGCTGCTGGCGATGGCCGCGCTGACCCCCGGCCAGCTTGCGCTGTTCGTGTGGCTGACGCTGCTGGTGGCGTTCTCCGGCGCCACCTTGGACATCGCGGTGGATGCCTACCGGGTCGAGATCGCACCGCCGGCGGCGCAGGGCGCGCTGGTGGCGACCTATTCGCTGGGTTACCGCATCGCGCTGATCATCTCCGGCGCGGTCGCGTTGATCCTGGCCGACCAGACCAGCTGGTCCAACGTGTACCGGATCATGGCCGCGTTCATGCTGATCCCGATGGTGGTGTGCTTGTTCGCCGCCGAGCCGGAGGTCACCCGGGTGCGGGTGCAGGGCTGGGTGGAAGGGCTCAAGGAAGGCGTGGTGGAGCCGTTCGCCGACTTCTTTCGCCGCTTCGGCGGCGGCATGGCGCTGGTGATCCTGCTGTTCATCCTGTCGATGAAGATCTCCGACCAGGCGTTGGTGGGCGGCATCATCGGCCCATTCTACCTTGACCAGGGCTACAGCCTCACCGAGATCGCCGCGGTGACCAAGGTGTACGGCATCTGGGTGGGCATCGCGGGCGTGTTCCTGGGCGGCGTGGCGGTGGCCCGGTGGGGCGTGCGCTGGCCGCTGCTGGTGGCGATCGTGCTGGGCGCGGCCAGCAACCTGCTGTACCTGGCCCTGATCGGCGCCGACGGCAGCCTGGCCATGCTGACCCTGGTGATCTCGGGCGAGAACCTGGCCCAGGGCTTCCTGGGGACCACCGCGGTGGCCTACATGTCGGCGCTGGTGAACCAGCGCTACACCGCCACCCAGTACGCGCTGTTCTCGTCGCTGATCATGCTGCCGGGCAAGGTGCTGGGCTTCTTCTCGGGCTGGATCGTGGAGGTCACCGAGGGCTACGCCATCTATTTCATCATCACCGCGACGGTGGCGATCCCGGCGGTGTTCCTGTTCTTCTGGCTGTATCCGCGGGTGCGGCTGGCGGGTGACGACGGGACGGACGAGGCGGCCGCCGAACACGCCTGAGGCCGGGTCCGCGGGTTTCCCCTGCCTTGTCCCCGTGACGCGCGCTGTGGCAGCTTAGCGGCAAGGTTGCGGGCCCGGGGGAGGGGTTTCACATGGCCGAAATCATGCTCAGGGATGTGGACGACGTGCTCCTGGACCGCATCGGCAGGATCGCCAGCCGCTGCGGCTGGGACCTTTCGACGGCGCTGATGCACGTGCTGGAGCAGGGCCTGCACGCGTATGAAGGCAGCGGGGAGCTTCACTTCGAGGGCGGCGAGGCCGATGTACTGCGGGCCGCGTTCGAGGCACTCACCGATGTTCCCGACGACCCTGGCTTCGCCATGATCGGCAGGCCTTCCGACAAGAGTCCCCTCCCGCGCTAGGAACGCGCCATGCGCGGCTCCTACGCGGGGTAGATGCCGCCCAGGATCCGGGAAGCGGCGGCGCCGGTGACCGAGGGCAGGTTGCCGGGCAGGCCCAGCGCGGTCTGGCGGGCGAGCCAGGCAAAGCCCATCGCCTCGACGAAATCCGGGTCCAGGCCGTGCGCGGCGCTTGATTCCACGGTACAGCCGGGCAGGGCCGCGTCCAGCGCGGCGATCAGCGCCGGGTTGTGCACGCCACCGCCGCAGGCGATCACCCGGGTGGTGTCCGGCTGGGTGGCGCGCAGGGCGCCGGCGACGGTGCACACGGTTAGCGCCAGGAGCGTGGCCTGGACGTTGGCGGGTGCCTCCTCGCCGGACAGTCGATCCTCCACCCAGCCCAGGTGGAACTGGTCCCGGCCGGTGGACCTGGGCGGCGGCTGGGCGAAGAACGGTTCGTCCAGCAGCCGCTGCAGCAGGGCGTCGTCGACGCTGCCGCCGGCGGCGAACGCACCGTCGCGGTCGAAGCCTTCGCCGGTGTGCCGCAGGCACCAGGCGTCCATCAGCGCGTTGGCCGGACCGGTGTCGAAGCCGCGCACCAGGCCCGGATCGGCGCCGGCGCCGCGCGGCAGCAGGGTGAGGTTGGCGATCCCGCCCAGGTTCAGCACCGCGCGGTCCTCATCGCCGCTTTGCAGCAGGGCCGCGTGCAGCGCCGGCAGCAGCGGCGCGCCGTGGCCGCCGGCGGCCACGTCGCGGCGGCGGAAGTCCGCGACCACGGCAATGCCGGTGCGCTCGGCCAGCAGCGAAGGATCGCCAAGCTGCAGGGTGAAGGGAGAGGCGCCGTCGCCGTGGCGACCGAGGGGTCGGTGGCGCAGGGTCTGGCCGTGGCTGCCGATCGCAGCGACCCGGGCGGCGTCGATGCCGCTGTCGGACAGGGTGGCCAGGGCGGCATCGGCGAACGCTGCCGCGATGCGGGTGTCCGTCTCGCCGAAGTCATCCAGCGTCAGCGGGACGCCGGACTGGCCCAGTTCCACCAGGCGCCTGCGCAATTCCGCAGGCCAGGCAAAGGTACGGCCGAACAGCAGCCGTGGCGTTTCCGGATCGGCGAAGTCCACCAGTGCAGCGTCGATGCCGTCGGCGCTGGTGCCGGACATCAGGCCCAGGTAGAGGCTGCGTTCAATCGGGATCGGGAAGGACATGGCCAGGGCGTGCGCCGCGGGACCGGCGCCGGCACTGTAGCCGCTGGCGCCGCCGGCCGCACGCGCGCCGGGTGCGGATCAGCCGCGGTCGCCGTCGCCGGTGCCGCCCGCCGAGGCCAGCGCCGGCGCCGATTCGGCCGCGCGCCGCGCATAGTGCAGGTTCTCGTACTGCTGGATCCGGGCGATGGTCGGTGCGGTCTCGGCCTTGAACCGGGCCAGCGCCTCGCCCTTGAGCGGATCGGGCGGCGGCATGGTGACCTTGAGCGGGTCGCGGTGCTTGCCGTTGACCCGGAATTCGTAGTGCAGGTGCGGGCCGGTGGCCAGGCCGGTGGCGCCGACGTAGCCGATCACCTGGCCCTGGGACACGCGCTGGCCCTGGCGGAAGTTGCCGAACCGCGACATGTGCGCATACAGGGTGGTGTGGCCGCGGCCGTGGTCGAGGATGATCGTGTTGCCGTAGCCGCGCTGGCGGCCGCGGAACTGCACCCGGGCATCGCCGGCGGCCATGATCGGGGTGCCGGTGCGGGCCGCGTAGTCGACCCCGGCGTGCAGGCGCATGGTGCCCAGGATCGGGTGGCGGCGGTTGCCGAAGCGCGAGCTCAGGCGCGCGAACTCGATCGGCGTGCGGATGAAGCCGCGCTTGAGCGGGCGGCCGTCGGCGTCGTAGTACTCCAGCTTGCCGTCGTGCTCGAAGCGGAAGCCGGTGAAGGTCTTGCCGCCGGTGGTGAAGGTGGCGGCCACCACTTCGCCGCTGCCCACGCGCTCGCCCTCGCGCCACAGCTCCTCGACCACCACCGAGTAGCGGTCGCCGGGCTGGATCTGGCGCCCGAAGTCGATGTCGTACTGGAAGATCCGGTCGGTCATGGTGGCGATCGTCCGTGGCGACAGGCCCGCCTGGCGCGCCGAGCCGAACAGCGAATTGCGGATCTCGCCGCTGACCACGCTGGTATGCACCTCCACCGGGCGCTCGATCACGTGTTCGGTGATGTCGTCCCCGGCCACTGCAAGCTGCACCCGCTCGGTGGTGCTGCGGTCGAAGCGGAAGCCGCTCAGGCCACCGTGTTCCGGGTCGAATTCAAAGCCCAGCTCGGTGCCCGGACGGATCCGCGCCAGGGTCTCGCTGGCCGAGGGAGTGTCCAGGATCCGGTTCATCAGCGATACCGGCACGCCCTGGTCGGCGAAGATCTCGCCCAGGGTCTGGCCCGACTGCACGGTGACCAGTTCCCAGTAGCTGGCCGGCGCGTCGTCCTGCGCCGGCGCTGGCGCGGGCGGCAGGGGCAGCGCCATGGTGGCGACGTGCGCGTCGCCGGAGCGGGGCTGCATGGCACTGGAGAAGCCGGGCACCAGCGCGAACACCAGCGCAGCGCCGGTAGCCAGCAGGCTGGCCTGCGCCCACTGGCGACGGGTCCAGCGGCCGCTGAAGCCGGAAGACGACGGGTCGGAGGATTGGGTGGACCGGGATTCGCCGGCAGCCACGTGGTCGAGGTTCGCGAGACGGACGAGACGGTTGCGTTCGGAGTCGGACGCAGGGTCTTGAGGCGTCATATTCGTTCCGTGGCTGAGTGAAGGGCGCGTCAGCGAGGTACCATAAAGAGGTGAGATGGTCGCGTCAAACGATTGACGCGTCAGGAGTTTCCACGTTTCGTCCAGCGTTAGAATCGCATTAACCCGAATTGGATCGCGGTCACATTCATGAAGCGCCGCGCAGCCCGAGATCCCGCCGTGTCCGACGCCCCCGCAACGCCCCATTCCGACCTCGCAGCCATGGAAACCATCGCCCGCGGCGCCGACGAGATCCTCAAGGCTGAAGAGCTGCGCGCCCGCCTGGCCGAAGGCCGGCCGCTGCGCATCAAGGCCGGCTTCGACCCGACCGCGCCGGACCTGCACCTGGGGCACACGGTGCTGCTGAACAAGATGCGCCAGTTCCAGGACCTGGGGCACACGGTGGTCTTCCTGATCGGCGACTTCACCGGGATGATCGGAGACCCCTCCGGCAAGAGCGCCACCCGCAGGCCGCTCACCCGCGACGAAGTGCTCGCCAACGCGGAGACCTACAAGGCGCAGGTGTTCAAGGTTCTCGACCCCGAGCGCACCGAGGTGCGTTTCAACTCCGAGTGGTTTGGGGAGATGGGCGCGGCCGACATGATCCGGCTCGCATCCACGCACACGGTTGCACGGATGCTGGAGCGCGACGATTTCGCCAAACGCTACGCGGCGCAGCAACCGATCGCGATCCACGAATTCCTCTACCCGCTGGTGCAGGGCTACGACTCGGTGGCGCTGGAGGCGGACGTGGAGCTGGGCGGCACCGACCAGAAGTTCAACCTGCTGATGGGCCGTGCACTGCAGGAACACCACGGGCAGAAGCCGCAGACCGTGCTGACCATGCCGCTGCTGGTGGGCCTGGACGGCGTGAACAAGATGTCCAAGTCGCTGGACAACTACATCGGCGTCACTGATCCGGCGATCGACTTCGTCAACAAGACGATGAAGGTCGACGATGGCCTGATGTGGGACTGGATCGAGCTGCTGAGCTTCGACATCGGCATCGACGAGGCCGCCAGGCTGAAGGCCGAGGTGGCTGCAGGCACGCTCAACCCGCGCGAGGTCAAGCTGCGTTTGGCGCGCGAGCTGGCTACCCGCTTCCACGATGCAGCCGCGGCGGAGCAGGCGATCGCCGGCTGGCATGCGGCGGTGACCGGCAAGGGCGACACCTCGCTGCTGCCGCTGCAGGAAGTGGCGGTGCCGGCCGAGGGCCTGCGCATTGCGCCGCTGCTGACCGCGGCCGGGATCACGCCGTCCAACTCCGAGGCCAACCGCAAGCTCAAGGAGCGCGCGGTGCGGGTGGACGGTGCGGTGATCGAGGATGCCGGCACCGTGTTCACGCCGGGCTTCGAGGGCGTGCTCCAGGTCGGCAAGCGCAACTTCGCCCGCGTGCGCCTGGTTGCATCGTAGGCCGGCACCGGGCTTTGCACCCGGTTGCCAAGGCGACCGCCAATGCCGCTGCGATCCCTCGCTGGGGATGCATGGAATGCCGATCCTTCATGGCGCCCCGTGATGGGCCCAGGTGCTGGTGCCGTCAGTCGATGGCGTCCATTGGGAGGTGTTCCCACAGGACCAGTGGGGCGCATGACGGGTCGGTGCAGCCGAAGTAGAGGGTCGTGTCGCCTTGCCGCCACAGACCCTTTGCCGCGCCATTGATTTCAAACTCCCATGCGCCGCCGTTCGAGCGCAGGGTTCCGGCGACCTTGCAGGGAGCCGTGTCGAAATCATGGTGATACGCGCGGGCCGGGATTCCCTGGCTGATGGCAAAGAACTTCGCCGCGGACTTCTGGTCCGGGGCCCAGGTGTCGCACCGGGGCGCAAGTTCACGGGCCGATGCCGTCGCAACAGGCTCGACGCTACCGATGTCGATGACCGCAACGTCCGCGGCGGGCGTCCGGTTGCCATGGCACCCCATGCTGAATGCCGCCAGCGCCATCAGCGCAAAGGCTGCTGGTTTCAATCAGGTTCCATTTCATCGGTTGGCAACAACAGCAACGCTGCGCACTCCCGTGCCCGGCAACCGAAGTGACGGACCGTGTCGCCATCCTCCCAGGTGGCGATGCCTCCACCGTTGATCGCGAAATGCCAGTGGCGCCCCTCGGCCTGCAGGTGGCCGCTGATGCTGCAGCCAACCTGATAGAAGCGATTGTAGGGCGAGTCCTGATACGTGTCGGCCAGGCGGAAGAACGCCTGCACCTGCGAAGGTGACAGCTGCCAGTCCCGGCAGGCCGCTTCAAGCGGGTGTCCGGCCGCGCCGTGATATTCGGGGGCTGCCACTTCGAGGATGTCCGGTGAATGGGCTGCAGATGGATCAGTGAGCCTGCCCGTGCAGGCGACCGCCAGCAGGGTCGGGATCAGCAATACGGCTGCGACGGCGGGACGAAGGCGTTGGTGATTGCGCAAGGTCATGTCATTCATCGTCCGACCCGCTCCAAAGGCCGGCACCTTCGCCGGCGGTCTTGTAGGAGATGAGGTCATGTTCGTAGACATCGGCATCGGTCAGTGAATACGCCTCCTGCAGGATGGCGATGATGCTGGCAATGGACTCGGCCTGCTCGGCAGTCGGCGGTTCCCACTCGGGCGTCCCCTTGTCTTTCGGGCCGCAGTTCTTGAGGCAGCGGGCCACGGTCTCGATCCCTACGCTGTCCTCGTTCTTCGGGTACCGCGTTGGATACGCCTTGACCTTCTCGTGGTCATGGAGCCGTTTGGGTTTCCAGCCAAACCCCTTGATCTTCGCCATCTCGTCGGCAGGGCAGCTGCCCGCCTCGTAACAACGGGAGCGAATGCGGCCGACGTGCGAAGTGTGCTTGAGGAGGCTGGCGGTCTGGTAGACGGTGCCATCCTTGTCGACATAGAAATGGGTGCCGAGCCCGGATTTGGCGGAATCCAGGGCGCTTTCCAGGCTCGGGCCTTCGGTGCGATGCAGGACGATCGCCACCGGACCGGTCAAGTCGCGCTTCTCCAGCGCGGCGATGGATTGCTGCACGAACCCGGCATTCTGCACGTAGCCGTTCTTGCCGACGTACGGGTCGACCAGCAGCTCCGTGGGCTGGTGGTCGGGAGCGTCGGATGTCTCGCCCTGGCCGGCCGGGGCGTACTCGCGTGCGGCCTGGTTCATGGTCCTTCCTCCTCAAGCTCGATCCGCAGCGTCTGGCAGCAGTCGGAAGCAACGACATGGGTGGCGCCATCGGCGTTGGTGGTCCCGGTTTCGCAAGCCCCGTCCGCATGCAGGATCCGGTAGTTGCGGTTGGCCAGGGGCTTGCCGGTCAACGACGAACGCAGCACGAATCCTCCCTCATGGCGGCGTGCGGTGGCCGCCGCCGTCGCTGTCTCTGTCGCCACCGCTGCCGCTGCCGTAGCCGCCGTCGCGGAAGCCAGTGCCGAGGCCGCTGGCGCCGTTGACGTGGCGGCGGCAGCGGATGTGCCGGCCTCGATGAATACCCGGACCTGCCGGGCCGACAGCACCTTGCAGCCGCATGCCAGTGAGCTGCCGTGCAGGGCCACGGGTTGGCCGTCGACGATCATGGTGGAATCGCCATCGACGATCGGGAAGGCGCCCTTGTGCCTGGGGCAGGTGGCCTGGTCGCCGATGCGTGCAACCGGGATGCCGTCGATGTCGGTGAACGACGATCCGGTGATGACGCTGCCGCCGCTGGAGGTGGGGTCCCCCTGGACAATCCATGCCTTGGTCATCGCAGCCTTCCATGCCGCCGTAATGTTGTCCCGCAGGTTAGCGGGGAAGCCGCGTTCCTTCCAGTGCCGGTGCGGCTGGCCGGGTGCAGCCGGCCAGCCCGCACCGGTGACAAAAAAAGACGGCGCCCCGGGGCGCCGTCTTGTGGTGTCAATCGCGTGGCATCGCCGCCCGGGTCAGTCCTGGCGCGCGTCCATCATCTCGTCGCGGGCCGCCTTGAAGGGATTGCCTTCGTACCAGTTCGGCCAGCGGTCGACGTCATCGGCCAGTACCCGGCCCACTTCGTAGAGCGCTTCCAGGTCCTGCAGCAGGCCGTCCAGGTTCCACTCCTCGCGGTAGACGTCGCTGGGCTGGTGGTAGCGGGTGGCGTAGTCCTCGCCGGCCAGCTGGCCCGCCTCGGTGCCGCCGTCGACCAGGTCGCTGCCGCCCTTGGCATACAGCGCCGGCACGCCGGCCTTGGCGAAGTTGAAGTGGTCGGAGCGGAAGTAGAAGCCACCCGCCGGGTTGCCTTCCTCCACCAGGGTGCGGTCCTGGGCGGCGGCGATCGGCTCCAGGATGTCCTCCAGCTCCGAGTTGCCCATGCCGGTGACCACGAAGTCGCGCGAGGGCCCGGCCACGCTCATCGCGTCCAGGTTGATCGCGCCCACCGTGTTCTCCAGCGGGAAGCTCGGGTGGGCCACGTAGTACTGCGAGCCCAGCAGCCCCGACTCCTCCAGGGTCACCGCCACGAACGCGACCGAACGCGCCGGTGCCTGCTCGGCGGTGGCAAAGCGCTCGGCGATCTCGATGATGCCGGCGATGCCGGTGGCGTTGTCGATGGCGCCGCTGTAGATCTCGCCGTCATCGTGGATGCCCAGGTGATCCCAGTGGCCCATGTAGACCACCACGTCCTCGGGCCGCTCGGTGCCCGGCAGCACGCCGATCACGTTGCGCGAGGAGCCTTCGACCACTTCGCTTTCCAGCTCGAAGGACACCGTGGCCTCAAGCGGCACCGGCTGGAAGTCGGCGCTGCTGGCGGCCTGGATCTGCTCGTCCAGGTCCAGGCCGGCGTCGGCGAACAGCTGGCGGGCGACGTCGTTGGTGATCCAGCCCTGGGCCGGCAGGCGCGGCGCCGGATCGTCCTCGGCGCGCAGGTCGAACTGGGCGCCCGACCACGAGGTGCGCACCACGTCCCAGCCGTACGAGGCGCCCGGGGTGTCGTGGATGATGATCGCCGCGTCCGCGCCCTTGCGCGCGGCCTCCTCGAACTTGTAGGTCCAGCGGCCGTAGTAGGTCATGCGGTTGCCGTCGAACAGGCTGTCGTCCTCGACGTGGAAGCCGGGGTCGTTGACCAGGATCACCACGGTCTTGCCTTCCACGTCCAGGCCTTCGTAGTCGTTCCAGTCGCGCTCGGGCGCGTCCACGCCATAGCCCACGAACACCAGTTCGCTGTCGCTCACCGACACCGTGGCTTCGCCGGTGCGGGTGCCGATCATCATGTCCTCGGCGAAGGCCAGCTCGCGCTCGCCGCCGGCGCCGTCGATATGCAGCACGGTGGCGCCGCTGGCGGTGGTCTGGACCATCGGCACGTCCTGGAACCAGCTGTCGTTCTCGCCCGCCGGCTGCAGGCCGATGCGCTCGAACTGGGCGCTGATGTAGTCGACGGTTTTCTCGCCGCCGGCCGAGCCCGGGGCGCGGCCCTCGAACGCGTCCGAGGACAGGGTGCGCGTCATCTCGCGGAAGTCGGCCTCGGTGATCTCCGGGGAGAATTCGTGGGATGCGGTGCTGTCGGCTTCAGGTGCGGTGGCACCGGTGGCGTCGGCGGCATCGGTCGCGGGGCGGTCGCCGCCGCAGGCGGCCAGCGCCAGCGCGGCGGCCAGGCTGGCCGGCAGGAGGAGTCGTTGCATGCGGAAGATCTCCGAGGGACGAAACCCCCGATTCTATCCGCAGACGCGCCGCGGGGCCCGGCTGCCCCCGGCGGCGCGTTCGCGCCGGATCAGTCGCGCGGCGCGCGCGGGGTGGAGAACGGGATTGCGGTGGCGCCGCTGATCGGGCCGGTGCGGGCGCTCTCGTGCACGTACAGGATGACCTCGCGCTCGAAGTCCAGCTTCCCGTCGATCACCGCGTTGGGGCCGACCACGATCCGCGGCGTCCGGTCGGTGCCGAAACTGATCCAGCTGATGCCCGAGGACTTGCGCACCCGCAGGTCGCCGTGCACGTGCGAATCGATGCCCACGGTGACGTCGCCGGACACCGTCTCCACGTTGCCGGTGACCTCGGTGGCCACCAGGCCGATGGCGCCGTTGACGGTGCTTACGTCGCCGTCCACGTGGCCATCGCGGTCGATGAAGATGCTGCCGCTGACGGATTCCACGTCGTCGTCGGCGCGCAGGCCGGGGCCGACGTCGATCTTGCCGTTGACGGTGGTCAGCGTGTCCACGACCGCCTGTTCGCCAAGTTCGATCTTGCCGTTGACCGTGGCCAGGTCGCCGCCCTGGACCCGGTTGCCGGCGCGGATGCCGCCGTTGACGGTGCTGGCATCCTCGAATCGGGCGTCGTCGCCGACCCGGATGCCGCCGTTGACCGTGCTCAGGTCGCCGGCCTGCTGGCTGGCGGACAGCTCGATGCCGCCGTTGACGCGGGAGATGTCTTCAGCCGCCAGGGCGGGCGCGGCGGCGAGCATGAGGGCGAGGGGCAGGGCGTGACGGAGCATGGCGGGATCCTCTGCTGTTTATTCCACGGCAACAGCATGCCTGCGCACGGCTACAATCGCACCTGCCATAACTCACAGGTGCCAACGACGTGTCCGCAGCCGCAACAAGCCCGAAACCGGTGGTCCTGCTGATCCTGGACGGCTGGGGTTATCGCGAGGATCCGCGCGACAACGCCATTGCCCAGGCGGACGTGCCCAACTGGCGCCGGCTGTGGGAGCGCTACCCGCACACCCTGGTCCACACCGAGGGCGGATTCGTCGGCCTGCCGGACGGGCAGATGGGCAATTCCGAAGTCGGCCACATGAACATCGGCGCCGGCCGCGTGGTGTACCAGGAGCTGACCCGGATTGACGCCGCGATCGCCGACGGCAGCTTCTTCGACAATCCCGAACTGGTGGCCGCCTGCGAGGACGCAATCGCCAACGGCCGCACCCTGCACCTGATGGGCCTGCTCTCGCCCGGCGGGGTGCACAGCCACGAACGGCACATCTTCGCCATGCTCGACCTGGCCCAGCGCCGCGGCGTGCCGCGGGTGGCGGTGCACGCGTTCCTGGACGGCCGCGACATGCCGCCGCGCTCGGCGCAGGCGAGCCTGCAGGCGCTGCAGGACAAGTGCGATGCGCTCGGCAACGCCCGCATCTCCAGCGTCTCCGGGCGCTACTACGCCATGGACCGCGACCAGCGCTGGGAGCGGGTGTCGATGGCGTGGGATGCGATCGTGAATGCGAAGGGCGAGCGCGCCGCCGATGCGCTGGCCGCGCTGGAGGCGGCCTATGCGCGCGAGGAGAACGACGAGTTCGTGCTGCCGACGGTGATCGAAGGCACCCAGCCGATGACCGACGGCGATGCGGTGGTGTTCATGAACTTCCGCGCCGACCGCGCGCGCCAGCTCAGCGCCGCGTTCGTGGCCGAAGACTTCGACGGCTTTGCCAGGCGCGCGCTGCGGCTGTCGCGCTACGTCTGCCTGACCCGGTACGACGCCAACCTGCCGGCGGCGGTGGCTTTCGCCCCCGACAATCTGCGCAACACCCTGGGCGAGGTGGTGGCCGATCGCGGCCTGCGCCAGCTGCGCATCGCCGAGACCGAGAAGTACGCCCACGTCACCTTCTTCCTCAACGGCGGGCGCGAGGCGCCGTTCCCGGGCGAGGAGCGGATCCTGGTGCCCAGCCCCAAAGTGGCCACCTACGACCTGCAGCCGGAGATGAGCTGCCCCGAGGTCACCGACCGGCTGGTGGAGGCGATCGGATCCGATGCCTTCGACCTGATCGTGTGCAACTACGCCAACCCGGACATGGTCGGCCACTCCGGCGACCTGCAGGCCGCGATCCAGGCGGTCGAAGCGGTGGACGCCGCGGTGGGCCGGGTGGTGGAGGCCACGCTGGCGCGCGGCGGCGAGCTGCTGGTCACCGCCGACCACGGCAACGTGGAAATGATGCGCGATCCGGACACTGGCCAGCCGCACACCTCGCACACGGTCGGCCCGGTGGGGCTGGTCTACGTCGGCGCCCGCGAGGCCGCGCTGCGTGAAGGCGGCGCGCTGCGCGACCTGGCCCCGACCCTGCTGGACATGGCCGGCGTGCCGGTGCCGGAGGAGATGACCGGCCGCAGCCTGCTGCAGCCGGGCTGATGCCGATGCCGGGCCCGCGCCGCGCGCTGCTGGTGCTGGCCGCCGCGCTGGCGCTGGCGGTCGCGCCCGCGCACGCCCAGGACGACCAGCGCCAGGCCGAGCAGCGCCTGGCGAAGGTGAAGCAGGAGTTGGAGGCCGTGGCCGCCGAGCGGCGCGAGCTGGAAGGCGAGCGCGGCGAGGCGGCGCGCGCGCTGCGCGAGGCCGATGAAAGCGTGGCCGCCTCCACCCGCGCGCTGCACGAAACCCGGGCCCGGATCGAGCAGGAGGAAATCGCCCTGGCCGAACTGAACGCGCGCCGCGCGGAGCTGGACGGGCGCCTGGGCAGCCAGCGTGACGAGCTGGCCGCGCTGCTGCGCGCCGCCTACGCCATTGGCGACGCCGCCGCGCTCAAGCTGCTGCTGGCCCAGGACCGGGTCAGCGACGCCAACCGCATGCTGGCCTACCACCGCTACCTGCAGGACCAGCGCGCCGGGCGCATCCGCACCCTGTCCGGCGAGCTGGAGGAGCTGGAGGCGGTGGAGCGGGAGATCGGCGAACGCACCGCGGCGCTGGAGGCCGAGCGGGAGCGCCAGGCCACCCAGCTTGCCGAGCTGGAGGCCGAGCGCGGCGAGCGCGCCGGCAGGCTGGGGGAGCTGGAAGAGCAATATACGGACCGGAGCGAGCGCGAGGAGCGCCTGGGCCGCGACGCCGGCGCGCTGGAGCGCGTGGTGGAGCAGCTCCGCGCCGCCGCCGCCCGCGCCGCCGAGCGCGAGGCCGCCGAGCGGGCCCGTGCCGCGCGTGCGGCCGAAAGCGCCGGCGGCACGCGCCAGCAGGCGCCCAAACGTGCCCCCGCGCAGGTGGCGCGTGGCGCGCCGATCCAGGTCGGCGGCCTGGGTTGGCCGCTGTCGGGCACGCTGCTGGCCGGCTTCGGGGCGAAGATGCCCGACGGCCGCGACAGCGACGGCGTGCTGATCGCCGCGCCCGCCGGCACCACCGTGCAGGCGGTGGCCGAAGGCACCGTGGTGTTCGCCGAATGGATGACCGGCTACGGCCTGATCGTGATCGTCGACCACGGCAACAACCACATGAGCCTGTACGCGCACAACGACGCGCTGCTGCGCGAGGTCGGCGACCGGGTGTCGCGCGGCGACCCGGTGGCCAGCGTCGGCAGTTCCGGCGGCCAGGGCCAGCCGGCGCTGTATTTCGAGCTGCGCCGCGGCGGCGAGCCGATCGATCCCTCCAGCTGGCTGCAGAAGCGCTGATCGCCGCGCCCGGAAAGCCGGGGTTCCGGTGCCGTGTGCATAATCGGACCGGTTCGCGCCCGGCCCGTGGGCGCGGTTCCCGACATCCCGGAGTCGATTGCATGCACCGTTGCTTGTTGCCGTTCGCCATCGCCTGCCTGGCGTTGGCCCCGCTGCACGCCGCCGAACCGCCCGTTGCCCCGCCCGCGGCCGTTGAAATGGATGCGCAGCAGTCGCAGGCACCCGCCGTGGAGGAAGCCGCCGCCGATGCGGCCCGGGAAGGCGAAGCCGACGCGGCTTCCGCGCCGCCGGCAGCGGACGGTGAACAAGCCCCGCCGGCCGGGGAAGGTGGGGACGCGCCGCCGCGGGAAGATCGCGACGCGGACGCCGTGGACGAGCCCGGGGAGGCCGATGCGGAACAGGCGCCGACCGCCGCCGCCGAGGAGCACGACACCCCCGACAGCCGGGTGCCGCTGCGCGAGATCCATCGCTACGTCGCGGTCTACACAGCGGTCAAGGAAGCCTACGTCGATGACGTCGATGACGCCGAGCTGATGCAGTCGGCGATCCGCGGCCTGCTGCTGGACCTGGACCCGCACAGCGCCTACCTGGCCGGCGAGGACGCCCGCGCCTTCGACGAGAGCACCACCGGCGCCTACGCCGGGATCGGGGTGGAGGTGCAGCGACAGTCCGATGGCAGCATGCTGGTGGTGGCGCCGATCGACGAGACCCCGGCCGCGCGCGCCGGGATCCGCTCCGGCGACGTCATCGTGGCGGTGGACGGCGAGCCGTTGACCCCGGCCAGCCACGACGGCGACGGGCCGCTGCGCGGGACGCCGGGCACCAGCGTGACGATGACCGTGGTGCGCCAGGACCAGCCACTGCCGCTGGAGATCGAGGTGGTGCGCGAGGAAATCCGGATCACCAGCGTGCGCGGGCGCATGCTCGAGCCCGGCTACGCCTACGTGCGCGTGAGCGCGTTCCAGGTCGAGACCGCGGCTGATTTCCAGCGCCAGGTGCGGGAGCTGCAGGAGCAGGGCACGCTGCGTGGCCTGGTGCTGGACCTGCGCAGCAACCCCGGCGGGCTGCTGACATCGGCGGTGCAGATTGCCGACGACCTGCTCGACGAGGGCAGCATCGTCAGCACCCGCGGGCGCCACCCGATCAGCGAAACCGAATTCTCCGCCACCCCGGGCGACCTGCTCGACGGCGCGCCGGTGGTGGTGATCGTGGACGCCGGTTCCGCCAGCGCCTCGGAGGTGCTGGCCGGCGCGCTGGGCGAACACGACCGCGCGCGCATCATCGGCAGCCGCACCTTCGGCAAGGGTTCGGTGCAGACCGTGCTGCCGCTGGATAACGGCGATGCGGTCAAGCTCACCACCGCGCGCTACTACACCCCCAGCGGGCGCTCGATCCAGGCGCGCGGGATCGACCCGGACGTGGTGCTGGAGCCGGACACGCGCCCGGCCACGCTCATCGACCGCTCCGAGGCCGCGCTGCCCGGGCACCTGCATGGCGACGAGGAAGACCTGCCGGGCGCCGGCGCCGGCGACGTCCTTCCCGGCGACGCTCCCATCGACGCGGCCCTGGCCGAACTCAAGTCCATGCAGCCCGGCGCCGCGCCGGTTGTCCCCGCGCAGCCCGAGCCTGCGCCAGTGGAGCCCGAGCCCGCACAGGATGATTCCACGTCGCCGGATCCCGCGGCATCGGACGAACCGCGGTAATTGCCGCGGGTTTGTCGCTGGCCCGGAAAATCAGCGATTGGCGGGGAGGCGAGGCGTGCCGGCCCCGGTGGGGTCATTCGGCGATGAGCTTGCAGTCGATGTCGACGCCGCTGCGCACCGCGGCGGCGAGTTCGCCCTGGAAGGTGCCGCAGTCGAGCAGGTTGTCTTCGGCCGCTTCATCCCCGGCGCCGGCCGCGGCCGGGTCCGTGCCGCCGGCGGCCGCGGAGTACACGTCCACCCGCACGTGCGGGCGTCCCTGTTCGACCATCTGCAGCCGCTCGGGATCCAGCGTGATCTCCGGGAATCGGGCGGCGCCCGCCGCGTCCAGCGCCACCTGGTGGCGGGCCAGCAGCAGCCATGGCTCCTCCGCCCCCGGCAGCTGGCGCTGCTGCGCGGAGACGCTGGGATAGCCGAAGTAATCGGCGGCCACCACGATCGACTCGTCGTTGGCGTCCAGCGCCCCGGCGGCGGCCTCCGAAAGCGTGACCCGGACCTGGAACGCGTTGTCGCCCGTGGCGACCGGCGGTACCGGCTGCAGGTGCGGATCGGTGTCCGGCGTGGGCGCCGGCTCGCAGCCCGTCAGGGCGAGTGCGATGAATGCGGTGAACAGCACGGAACGGAGCGGCATGTCTCTCCCCCTTGCGGTTGTTGGATCAGCGCGGTTTGGCGGGCATCGGGAACGGCGTCACCACCTTTTCCCCGGTGCCGGCGTCGCGGATCGCCGATTGGCCCTTCTTCTCCACTTCCTCGATGCGCAGCACGCTTTGCATCGGCAGGTGCAGTACCCGGGTGTTGCCGAATTCGTCGCGCAGGCGCTCCTCGGTGGGATCGACCACCACGCCCTCGTGCACGTCGAACACCAGTTCGGAGATTTCGGTGAACCCCCACAGGCTGCCGCTGGCCACGCTGCGCGCGTACAGCTCGTAGATCTTGCCGTGGCTGAGGAAGGTGACCTTGTAGAGCGGCTTTGCCATGGGTGAAGTATAGGGCGGGCCTAATACCCCTGCAGCTTCCGCAGCCGTCGCGCGATCGCCTGGCGCGAGGCCAGCGCGAACACCGCGCCAAACACGAACCCGCCCACGTGCGCGGCCCAGGCCACCGCGCCGAAGGCCGGGCCGATGTAGGCGAACACCACCTGCAGCACCGCCCACACACCGATCAGCAGCGAGGCCGGCGCGCGCACGAACTCCAGGAACAGCCCCAGCGGCAGCACCACCCCCAGCCGCGCCCGCGGGAACAGCGCCAGGTAGGCGCCGATGATCGCCGAAACCGCGCCGCTGGCGCCGATGATCAACCGGTCCGGCGCGCCGATCGCCAGCGCCGCGATGAAGTTGGCGAAGGCGCCGCCGAGCAGGAACAGGACCAGGAACCGCCACGGCCCCATCGCCCGTTCGGCCGGCAGGCCGAAAATCAGCAGGAACACCAGGTTGCCGAGCAGGTGCGCCCAGTCCGCGTGCAGGAACAGGGCGCTCAGCAGCCGCAGCCAGTTCTCCCCCTGCGACCAGTGCAGCAATCCGCCCGGGGCAAGCCCGCCACTGAGCGTGCCCCAGTCGGCCAGCAGGTCGTGGCGCACGCCGTCCGGGTACACGCTGATCCACAGATGGGCCAGCCACAGCACGGCAAACAGCGCGGGCGTGGCCCAGCGCAGGGTCGATCGCGCGGGGGTCGGGATGGAGATGAACATGACCGCCAAGATACCCGTTCAGCCGCGTCCGGGAAGGAGAACCGTGTGCCGCATCGCATCGACCACACGCACGGGTACGGTATAGTGCGCGCCGCCGCCGTGCCGGGGAGCGGGACCGGCACAGGCAGGGCTTGGGGGAGCGGCCTGCAGGATGCGGCGCAACAATACAGAAGTCACTGGAGAGAGAGAGGAATGAACACCCAACCCCACAAGATCGTGATTTCCGCGCTGGCGTTGGCCGTGGCCGGTATCGTCGCCTCCGGCGCGGCCCATGGCTCGGCCTTCGAGCTGCGCGAGAACAGCGTCAAGGCCCAGGGCCGCGCCATGGCAGGCTCTGCCTCGGCCATCGGCGACGCGTCCGTGGTTGCCAACAACCCCGCGCTGATGTCGACCTTCGACGCGAAGACCTTCCAGCTCGACGTCACCGCCATCGACCTGAGCTTCGAGTTCGAAGGCAGCGGCAGCGCCGCGGCGGGCAGCCCGCTGGAGCAGCCGCTGCGCGGCGGCAACGGTGGCGATGCCGGCGGCCTGACCCCGGTGCCGGCGATGTCCTTCATCCTGCCGCTGTCCGACCAGTTCGAGTACCTGACCCTGGGTGCGATGGTCAGCGCTCCGTTCGGGCTGGCCACCGACTACGACAACGACTGGGTGGGCCGTTACCACGCGGTCGAGTCCGACGTGCGCATCATCGACCTGACCCTGGCCGCCTCGCTTGAGCTGCACGAGCGCTTCTCGGTCGGCTTCGGCGCGATCATCGAGCACTCCGACGTGACCCTGTCCAATGCGATCGACTTCGGCAGCGCGATCTGCAGCAACCCGGCCACCCAGCAGCTGTGCTTCATGCCCGATCCGGTCAACGGCCCGTTCGGCCCGCAGAAGAACGACGGCTTCGTCGAAGTCAGCGGCACCGACACCAGCCTGGGCTGGCTGGTGGGCTTCAATGCACGCCCGGTCGACAGCCTGTCGCTGGGTTACGCCTACCGCTCGGAGGTCAAGCACGAGGTCAGCGGCGACGCCGACTTCACCGTGCCTTCCGAGGTCGCCACGGTCATGGCCGGTACCGGCCAGTTCGTGGACACCGACGGCGGCGCCCGCCTGGTGGTGCCGGCCAGCCACACCTTCAGCGCCACCTGGCAGGCCAACGACCGCCTGTCGCTGATGGGCGAGGCTTCGCTGACCAACTGGAGCTCGCTGGACGAGATCCGCATCGAGTTCGGCAACCCGGTGCAGCCCGACTCGGTCGAGGACTACAACTGGCACGACAGCTGGTTCTACTCGATCGGCGCCGAGTACGCGCTCAACGACCGCTTCACCCTGCGCGGCGGCATCGGCCGCGACGAGTCGCCGATCGCCTTCCAGCATCGCACCCCGCGCATGCCCGACCAGGACCGCAACTGGTTCGCGGTCGGCTTGACCTGGGCGGCCAGCGACCAGTGGGAAGTCAGCGGCGCCTACACCCGCATCCAGATGGCCGACGACCCGGAGATCGACATCGTCTCCCAGGGCGCGCGCCTGACCGGGCCCTACGACGGCGGCGCCAACCTGTTCGGCGTCTCGGCGCAGTACCGGTTCTGATCCACGCCCACCGCTACAAGAAAAAGCCCCGCCTCGGCGGGGCTTTTTCGTTCAGTCCTCCAGCGTCAGCAGGCTGGCGTTGCCGCCGGCGGCGGTGGTGTCGATGGTGACGGTCTTCTCGGTGGCGAAGCGCGGCATGTAGTGCGGGCCGCCGGCCTTGGGGCCGGTGCCGGACAGGCCGCGGCCGCCGAAGGGCTGCACGCCGACCACCGCGCCGATCTGGTTCCGGTTGACGTACACGTTGCCGACCCGCGCGCGGGACACGATGTGGTCCACGGTCTCGTCGATGCGCGAGTGGATGCCCAGCGTCAGGCCGTAACCGGTGGCGGTGATGGCGTCGATGACCTGGTCCAGCTGGCTCGACTTCCAGCGGATCACGTGCAGCGCCGGGCCGAATTTCTCGTGGTCGAGCTGGTCGAGCGATTTCAGCTCCCAGGCACGCGGCAGGAAGTAGCTGCCGTGCGCCAGCGCGTCGCTGCCCTTCGCCCGTGCAATCACGGTGGCCTGGCTGTCCATGCGCTTGGCGTGCTCGTCGAGCATCTCGAGCGCGTCGGCATCGATCACCGGGCCCACGTCGGTGGAGAGCAGCGCCGGGTCGCCCACCTGCAGCTCGTCCATCGCGCCGGCCAGCATGGTGATCACCTTGTCGGCGATATCGTCCTGCACGTACAGGATCCGGGCCGCCGAGCAGCGCTGGCCGGCGGAGGTGAAGGCCGAGGCCATCACGTCGCGGACCAGCTGCTCGGGCAGCGCGGAGGAGTCGGCGATCAGCGCGTTCTGGCCACCGGTCTCGGCCACCAGGATGCCGATTCCGGTGTCGCGCGCGGCCAGCGCGCGGTTGATGGCGCGGGCGGTGTCCGTGGAGCCGGTGAAGGCAACGCCGTCCACGCGCGGGTCGGAGGTCAGCGCCGCGCCCACGGTGGCGCCGTCGCCGGGCACGAACTGCAGCACGTCGGCCGGCACCCCGGCCTCGTGCAGCAGCTTGGCGGCTTCGTAGCCGACCAGGGTGGTCTGCTCGGCCGGCTTGGCCAGCACGGCGTTGCCGGCGGCCAGCGCCGCGGCGACCTGGCCGGTGAAGATCGCCAGCGGGAAGTTCCACGGGCTGATGCACACGAACACCCCGCGCCCGCCCAGGTGCAGCGAGTTGGACTCGCCGGTCGGGCCGGGCAGGGCCGCGGGCGAGAACAGGGTGCGCGCCTGGCCGGCGTAGTAGCGCAGGAAGTCGACCGCTTCGCGCACCTCGGCCACGCCGTCGGGGATGGTCTTGCCCGCCTCGCGGGTGCACATGGAGATGAACTTGCCCATCTGCGCTTCCATCAGGTCCGCGGCGTGCTCCAGGATCGCCGCGCGCGAGGCCGCCGGGGTGGCGTCCCAGCCCGGCTGCGCGGCCACCGCGTTGGCCAGGGCGCGTTCCACCGTGGCCTCGTCGGCACCGGTCCAGGTGCCCACCTGCACCCGGCGGTCGGCCGGGCTGGTCACGGTGATGGACGGTCCGGACACGCTGGCGCCCGGCACCAGCGGCGCGGCGGTCCAGTCGGTCGGGGTGGCGGCGATCTCTTCGGCAAGCTGCCGAAGCTGCCCGTCGTTGGCTAGATTGACGCCCATCGAGTTGCTCCTGTTTGAATTCGTGGCCGGATCGGGCTGGTTGCGGTACAGCTCGACCGGCAGCGGAATGCGGGGGTGGGGAATGGATTCGAAGGATTCGACGATCTCGATCGGGTCGCGCACCAGGTCCTCGATCGCCACCTCCTCGTCGCTGATCCGGTTGACGAAGCTGGAGTTGGCGCCGTTTTCCAGCAGGCGCCGCACCAGGTACGGCAGCAGGTCCTCGTGGTAGCCGACCGGTGCGTATACCCGGCACGGCACGTTGAGGCGGTCGGCCGGCATCACCTCGGCGTACAGGTCATCGCCCATGCCGTGCAGCTTCTGGAATTCCCAGGCATGGCCGTTGGCCCGGGGCGCGTCGGCCGGCAGGTAGCGCTGCGCCATCCGGTGCACCGCGCTGATGGTGTGCGCGTTGTGGGTGGCGAACATCGGGTAGACCGCATCGGCGGACTCCAGCAGCCGTCGCGCGCAGGCCAGGTAGCTGACGTCGGTATTCGGCTTGCGGGTGAACACCGGGTAACCGGCATGGCCGTCCACCTGGCTGCGCTTGACGTCGGTATCCCAGTATGCGCCCTTGACCAGGCGCACCGGGACCCGGCGCCCGTGCGCCCGCGCCAGCTCGACGGTCCAGTCGATCACATAAGGGGCGCGCTTCTGGTAGGCCTGGACCACGATGCCGAAGCCCTCCCAGCCTTCCAGCGACGGATCCAGCCAGGCGGCCGCGAACACGTCCAGCGACGCTTCCAGGCGGTCGCTTTCCTCCGCGTCCACGGTCAGGCCGATCCCGCGCTGCTTGGCCAGCCGGGCCAGTTCGAGCAGCCGCGGGGCCAGTTCGTCCATCAGGCGGGCGTGCTTGGCGTGTTCGTAGCGCGGATGCAGGGCCGAAAGCTTGATCGAGATCGAGGGCGCGGCGACTTCGTCCCTGAACGGGCCCGTGGCGCCGATCGCGTCGATCGCCTGGCGGTAGGCCTGCATGTAGCGTTCGGCGTCCGGGGCGGTCATCGCCGCTTCGCCCAGCATGTCGAACGAGTAGCGGTAGGCCGCGTTGCCGCCCTTGCGGCCGCGCGCCAGCGCGTCGCCGATGGTCCGGCCCATCACGAACTGGTGGCCCATGATCCGCATCGCCTGGCGTACCGCCAGCCGGATCACCGGCTCGCCGACACGGCCCAGCACGCGCTTGAAGGCGCCGTGCACGTCGCGCTTGGTCTCATCGGCCAGGTCCACCACGCGCCCGGTCAGCATCAGCCCCCAGGTGGAGGCATTGACCAGCACGGACTCGGACTGGCCCATGTGCCGCTTCCAGTCGGCCTCGCCCAGCTTGTCGCGGATCAGCGCGTCGGTGGTGTCCTGGTCGGGGATGCGCAGCAGCGCCTCGGCCACGGACATCAGCAGCACGCCTTCCTCGCTGGCCAGGTCGTACTGCTGCATGAACGCCTCCACCGCGCCCTGTTCCAGCGCGCGCGTGCGCACCCGGCGCACCAGGTCGGTGGCCGCGCCCTGGATCGCGATGCGGTCGTCTTCGGGCAGCCGGGCCTGTTCCAGCAGTTCGCGCACGTGGACGGCCTCGTCGCGGCACCAGGCGGCGGTGATCGCGGCCCGCGACGGCGCCGCGGACGGGGGTGGAATCATCGGGGAAGGGGTTGCGGACACGGCTCGTCACACAGGGGAGGGGAAGTGATTCTAGGCTTTCCAATCCGCCGTGGGCAGGGGGTTTCGGGCCTTCCGCCGTCGGCCGCGGGCCGCGCCACGACACCTCGCGCTTGCCCGCAAATGCCCGCCACCGCTACCATCAGTACGCTTTGAGACCGCCTACCGCGCTTTTTTCCGCCTCCGGCACTGGCCGGGGCATTGAGCCGGTTGTGTTCCCGCCAGCAAAAAAGCCAGACGCCGACAGGCATTTCGGGGTTCGAACGTGAAGCAAGCCGCTCGTATCAAGCAATGGGGCACCGGCCTCGCACTGTGGGCGTTGTCCGCCTGCGCCTTTGCCCAATCCGCGGATCCGCACCGCTGGCAACTGAACATGGGCCGCGGAGTCAGCCCGACTGCGCAAAACGCCTACGAGGCGCACATGTTCGTGCTCTGGGTGTGCGTGGTGATCGGCGTGCTGGTATTCGGCGCCATGGGCTACGCCATCTTCAAGTTCCGCAAGTCCAAGGGGGCGGTGGCGGCGCAGTTCAGCCACAACACCACCGCCGAGATCATCTGGACCGTGATCCCGGTCATCATCCTGGTGGTGATGGCGTTTCCGGCGACCACCAAGCTGATCCAGATGTACGACGTCCGCGACTCGGAGATGACGGTCAAGGTCACCGGCTTCCAGTGGATGTGGGAATACGAGTACATCGGCGAGGACGTGGCCTTCCTCAGCCGCATGGACCGCGAAAGCGACCGCCTGCGCCAGAATCCGCAGGTGACCCGCGCCGAGCTGGACGCGCACGGCGCCTACCTGCTTGAGGTCGACAACGAGCTGGTGCTGCCCACCGACACCAAGATCCGCTTCGTGATCACCGCCGACGACGTCATCCACTCCTGGTGGGTGCCGGCGCTGGGCTTCAAGCAGGACGCGATCCCCGGGATCATCAACGAGGCCTGGACCGAGATCCGCGAGCCGGGCGTGTACCGCGGCCAATGCGCGGAGCTGTGCGGCAAGGACCACGGCTTCATGCCGATCGTGGTGCGCGCCGTCCCGCCGGCCGAATACGACCAGTGGCTGGCCGCCCGCCAGGCGGAGAACGCCCCGGCCCCCGCGCCCGCGGCGCCGGTCGAGGAACCGGCGGCCGAAGAGGCCCCGGTCGAAGAAGCCACCGCCCAGGTCTCCGCCCCGGCGCCAGCCGCCGGCTGAGCGACGACACCCAACGCTTAACGCTTGATTTCCCAGGCAGACACCATGTCCAGCACACCCACCACCGCCGATCTCCACCACGCCGACGACGACCACGGCCACAAGCAGGGCTTCGTGGACCGCTGGTTGTTCTCCACCAACCACAAGGACATCGGCTCGCTGTACCTGCTGTTCTCGTTCACGATGGTGATCATCGGCGCGGCGCTGAGCGTCGTGGTCCGGCTGGAACTGGCGGTCCCGGGCCTGCAGTACATCAACCCGGACTTCTTCAACCAGATGACCACCATGCACGCGCTGGTGATGATCTTCGGCGCGGTGATGCCGGCCTTCGTGGGCCTGGCCAACTGGATGATCCCGCTGCAGATCGGCGCGCCGGACATGGCCCTGCCGCGGATGAACAACTGGTCGTTCTGGATCCTGCCGTTCGCGTTCGCGATGTTGCTGTCCACGCTGTTCATGCCCGGCGGCGCACCGTCCACCGGCTGGACCCTGTACCCGCCGCTGAGCCTGCAGGGCAGCAACGCGATCGCCTTCACCATCCTGGCCATCCACATGATGGGCATCAGCTCGATCATGGGCGCGATCAACGTCATCGCCACCGTGCTCAACATGCGCGCGCCGGGCATGGACCTGCTGAAGATGCCGATCTTCGCCTGGACCTGGCTGATCACCGCGTTCCTGCTGATCGCGGTGATGCCGGTGCTGGCCGGCGCGGTCACCATGCTGCTGACCGACAAGTTCTTCATGACCTCGTTCTTCAACGCGGCCGGCGGCGGCGATCCGGTGATGTACCAGCACATCTTCTGGTTCTTCGGCCACCCCGAGGTCTACATCATGATCCTGCCCGCCTTCGGCGTGGTCAGCGAGGTGATCCCGACCTTCAGCCGCAAGCCGCTGTTCGGCTACCAGGCGATGGTGTACGCCACCGCGGCCATCGCCTTCCTGAGCTTCATCGTTTGGGCGCACCACATGTTCACCGTGGGCATGCCGCTGGGCGGGGAGATCTACTTCATGTTCGCGACCATGCTGATCGCCATCCCCACCGGGGTGAAGATCTTTAACTGGGTCTCGACCATGTGGAAGGGCTCGCTGACCTTCGAGGCGCCGATGCTGTGGTCGATCGCCTTCGTGGTGCTGTTCTCCATCGGCGGCTTCTCGGGCCTGATGCTGGCGATCGTGCCGGCCACGTTCCAGTACCACGACACCTACTTCGTGGTTGCCCACTTCCACTACGTGCTGGTGACCGGCGCGATCTTCGGCATCATCGCGGCCATCTACTACTGGTGGCCCAAGTGGACCGGGCGCATGTACAGCGAGCGCTGGGCGGCGGTGCACTTCTGGTGGACGATCGTGTTCTCCAACCTGCTGTTCTTCCCGCAGCACTTCCTGGGCCTGGCCGGCATGCCGCGCCGGATCCCGGACTACAACGTGGTGTTCGCGGACTGGAACCTGGTCAGCTCGATCGGCGCGTTCGGCATGTTCGTCACGCCGTTCATGATGTTCGGCATCCTGTGGCACTCGAAGAAGTACGGTGCCAGGGCCGAGGCGCGCGCATGGGAAGGCGCCAAGGGCCTGGAGTGGACCGTGCCTTCGCCGGCGCCGCACCACACCTTCACCACCCCGCCGGTGATCCGCGACGGCGACCTGGCCCACGGCGATTTCGAACACCTGGATTACGACCACTCCAGCTCGCAGCTCGAAGGCGCCCCTGAAACCAATGCCCGCCAATCGTGACCAGCCCGAACCCATGGATGACCGGCAGGTGGCTGCCGCGCGCCGCCGCGCCCGCCGCACCGCGCTGGTGGTCGCCGCGATCGCCGTGGCGGTCTACCTCGGCTTCATCCTGTCGGGAGTGCTGAACCAATGAGCACGTCGCGCAAGTTCGGAATCGTCAAGCTGCTGGGCATCGCCATGGCGGCGTTCGTGTTCACCTTTTCGCTGGTGCCGATCTACCGGATCGCCTGCCAGAAGGTGTTCGGTATCCGCATGGACAACACCGCGGCCGCCGAGCCGGCCCAGGCGACCGGGCCGGTCGACATGGACCGGATGGTGACGGTGGAGTTCGACAGCACCGTGAACTCGAAGCTGCCGTGGGCGTTCCGGCCCAACGAGACCACCATGCAGGTGCGGGTGGGCGAGATCTACGAGACCACCTACTTCGCCCAGAACAACAGCGGTGCGGCGATCGTGGGCAGCGCCACGCCGTCGGTGGCGCCAGCGCGCGCCTCGGCCTACTTCCAGAAGACCGAGTGCTTTTGCTTCACCGCGCAGACCCTGCAGGCGGGCGAGGTGCGCGACATGCCGGTGCGCTTCATCATCGACCCCTCGCTGCCGGAAATGGTCGACACCGTGACCCTGTCCTATCACTTCTACAAGAACGACCAAGCCACCGAGCGCTTGGCGCAGGACGCCGCAGCGCAGCACATCGTGCAGCCGCTGGCCGCGCGCTGACCGAACCTCACCAACAAGCAGTCCGAACGGAACCAGAGAACCATGGCCCAAGCCCAAGCCCAGCAAGCGCACGACAAGAACGTCTATTTCGTGCCGACCCACAGCAAGTGGCCGCTGTTCGCCTCGGTCGTGTTCTTCGTGGCGATGTTCGGCCTGGCCAACTGGTTCAACGACGTGAGCTGGGGGCCGACGGTGTTCTTCGTTGGCGTCGCCGGCCTGGCCCTGGTGCTGTTCAAGTGGTTCGCCGACGTGATCATCGAGTCGGTGTCGGGCTACTACAACAAGCAGGTCGACACCTCGTTCCGGATGGGGATGATCTGGTTCATCTTCTCCGAGATCATGCTGTTCGCCGCGTTCTTCGGCGCGCTGTTCTACGCCCGCACGCTGTCGGTGCCGTGGCTGGGCGGCGAAGGCGTGAAGGGCGTGGCCACCAACACCTTCCTGTGGGAAAGCTTCAGCACCGGCTGGCCGTCTGCCGGCCCGGCCGCAGTGGGCGGCGGTTTCGAGCTGATCCCCGCCTGGGGTCTGCCGCTGCTCAACACCCTGATCCTGCTGACCTCGGGCGTCACCCTGACCATTGCCCACCATGCGCTGAAGGCCGACAACCGCCGCCAGCTGCTGATCTGGCTGGGCGCCACGGTGTTGCTGGGTGCGGTGTTCCTGGTGTCGCAGGCGATGGAGTACGTGCACGCCTACCGCGACCTGAACCTGACCCTGGGCTCGGGCATCTACGGCTCCACCTTCTACATGCTCACCGGCATCCACGGCGTGCACGTGACCCTGGGCGCAGTGATCCTGCTGATCGTCTGGCTGCGCGCGGCGAAGGGCCATTTCAGCGCGGAGAACCATTTCGTCTTCGAAGCCGCCGCCTGGTACTGGCACTTCGTCGACGTGGTGTGGCTGATCGTGTTCCTGTTCGTCTACGTGGTGTAGCGAGCGGTGATGCGAGACGCCGGGTGAGGGTGCTACGCGGCGACTGAGGGCCTGGAGAGTTCGTGGCTGCCATCCATGGCGTCACATTGGTGGCTTCGGATAGCCCGGCCCGGTCATCCTTGACCGGTCGTTCGCGAATGCAGCAGATGCCGATAGGGCATCTGCCGAGCGCATTCGCTCACCCCCCCAACCCATGTGGCGTGATCCAGCCCATTCCGATCGCCAGCAGCACAATCAGGATCAAGGCGACCGACAGCGCGACGCGCCGGGTCAGCGCATTCACCGTGCGCTTGGTCTGGCCCTTGTCGACCAGCATGTAATACAGGCCCGCGCCGAGGTTCCACAGAATGACGATCAGGAAGGCAACGATCAGCAGGATTTTCAGGGTGTCGTTCATCACAGGCTCCGGCGCCGCGGGGCGCGGCGACCTATTATCGCAGCCGCGGGGCGTGTGGGTGTGAGTCGTGGCGCAACGCTGCTGTTTGGCTGGGGGCTCGCGTGCCTGGCAATCGTCGCGTTCACCTCGCTCGGCTCCTGGCAGTATGCCCGCCAGCACCAGAAGCAGGCCATGCTTGACGAGTCCGCGCAGGTGCTGGCGCGCCGCGACGCGCAGCCGCTGGCAGCGGCGGCCAGCCCCGCGGCGGCGGAAGGCTACGCCTGGGCCGCGGGCGACGGTACCTGGGCGCACACGCCTGCGGTGCTGCTGGACAACCAGCAGCGCAACGGCCGGGTCGGCGTGCGCGTGTACCGGCTGTTCAACCCGGCCGCGGGCGAACCGCTGCTGGTGGAGCTGGGCTGGCTGCCGATACCTGCCGACCGCAGCATTCCCGCCATCGACGCCCCGCCGCCGCCGCCGCTGGAAGGCCTGCTGCTGCCGCCACCGTCGGCGGGCCTGGCCCCGGCCGCGATCCAGGAGCAGGACGACGGCAGCCTGCTGCTGATGGCGCTGGACATGGAGGCCGTCGCCACCGCGCTGGAGATCGAACGGATCGCACCGCGGGTGCTGCGCCTGGACCCGGACACCCCCGGCGGCTATGCGCGCGACCTGGATATCCTGCCCAATACCCTGCCGCCCGAGCGACACCTGGGCTACGCCGTGCAGTGGTACGGCCTGGCCCTGACGGTGCTCGTCACCGCATTGATCCTCACCTTCCGCCGCCGGCGGCCCCCCGGATGAACCAAGCCTGCCCCCCATGAATACTCCCGTCTCCAACGCCCGACGCAACCGCAACCGCAGCCTGCTGATCCTGATCGTGGTCATCTTCCTGGGCAGCGCCCTGTTGGCCGGCGCGCTGCGCATCTCCGGCTGGCGGCCGGAAGGCACCCGCAACCACGGCGAGCTGCTGCAGCCGCCGGGCGACCTGCGCGAGGTGACGCTGCGCTTGCAGGACGGCGGCGACTACCCGTGGGATCCGGACGAGCGCATCTGGCGCATGGTCGTGGCCCCGCCGTCCGGCTGCGCCCAGGCCTGCGTAGAGCTGTCCGGTAAGCTGGACCTGGTGTGGCGCCTGTTCGGCCGCCGCGCCGACAGCGTGCACACGCTGTGGATCGGCGAGGCGCCGGAGGACATCACCCGCAACCGCTCGCTGCGTGCGATCCAGCCCGATCCCAGCGTGCGCGCCGCGCTGCCGCAGGTGGACGACGCGGCCGGGGTGCCGGTGTACGTGATCGACCCGAACGGCTTCGTCATTCTGCGATACGCTCCCGGGTTCGATCCGGGAGACCTGCGTAGCGACATGTCACGCCTGCTGAGGCTCGATTGATGGCGGAAGCATCGTCCAGGCCCGTGGCCTCGAAGGCGGCCGTGCACAGGAATTTCCGCCGGATCGCCTGGCTGGCGGTGGTGCTGACCCTGTGCGTGGTGGTGTTTGGCGCCTTCGTGCGCCTGTCCGACGCCGGCCTGAGCTGCCCGGACTGGCCGACCTGCTACGGTCGCGCCGCCTGGCCACAGGCCCCGGCCGAAGTGGCCGACCACGCCGCCAGCCAGATCCGCCCGCTGGAAACCCACAAGGCCTGGCGCGAACAGGTCCACCGCCACATCGCCGCCGCCCTGGGCGTGCTGGTGCTGGTGCTGGCGCTGATGGCCGCGCGCAAGCGCAGGCACGGCACGCTGCAGATCCTGGGCGCCTCGGCGCTGGTGGCCGCGGCCATCCCGGCCTACATGTATGGCCACATCGGCGCCGCCTTCGCCCTGGCCGGGGCCGGGCAGGCGATCCTGCTGCTGGCTGCGCTGCGCTGGTCGAACGTGGACATGGCGCGCGCGGCGGCGTTGACCCTCGCCGTGATCATCTTCCAGGCCCTGCTGGGCAAGTGGACGGTCACCCTGCTGCTCAAGCCGGTCATCGTCATGGGCCACCTGATGGGCGGACTGCTGACGTTCTCGCTGCTGGCGTGGATGGCCTGGCGTGCCACCAACGTGCCCATACGCCTGGCCGGTGCGCGCACCCTGCGACGATGGCTGTACGCAGGCCTGGCGGTGCTGGGCCTGCAGATCGCGCTGGGCGGCTGGGTCAGCGCCAACTACGCCGCGCTCTCGTGCGGCGGCGGCGGCTGGGTCAGCGAAGGCCACCACTATCTCGACTTCCCCAAATGCGTCGGCCAGTGGTGGCCGACGGCCGATTTCCGCGAGGGCTTCGTGCTGTGGCGGGGCGTCGGCGTGGACTATGAAGGCGGGATCCTGGACGGCCAATCCCGCATCGCCATCCAGATGGTGCACCGGCTGGGGGCCGTGGCCGCGTTCGCGGTGCTGATCGCTTTGGCGGTGCGCCTGCTGCGCACGCCCGGCATGCGCGGCTGGGGCTCGACCCTGGCCGCGCTCACGGTGACCCAGGTGGCCCTGGGCATCCTCAACGTGAAGCTGGCGCTGCCGCTCTGGGTGGCGGTGACGCACAACGCCGGCGCGGCGCTGCTGCTGTTCCTGCTGGTGTCGTTGCTGGCGCGGGTACGGGAGCCGGATTGATGGGTACTTTGGCGGGCCAATACTGGGAGCTGACCAAGCCGCGGGTGGTGGCGCTGATCGTATTCACCGCGCTGGTGGGCATGTTCCTGGCCGTGCCCGGGCTGCCACCGTGGGACCTGGTGGTGTTCGGCATGCTCGGCATCTGGCTGTCGGCCGCCTCGGCCGCGGCCATCAACCACCTCATCGACCAGCGCATCGACAAGGTCATGGCGCGCACTGCGCAGCGGCCGCTGGCGACCGGCACCCTGCGGCCAGTCCAGGTGCTCGTGTTCGCGGTTGCGCTCGGCGTTGCCTCCATGGCCGTGCTGGTGCTGCTGGTCAACACACTCACCGCCGCGCTCACCTTCGCCTCGCTGATCGGCTACGCCATCGTCTACACCGGCTTCCTCAAGCGGGCCACGCCGCAGAACATCGTCATCGGCGGCATTGCCGGCGCGGCGCCGCCGGCGCTGGGCTGGGCCGCGATCACCGGCACCCTGGACCCCTACGCCCTGCTGCTGGTGCTGATCATCTTCGTCTGGACCCCGCCGCACTTCTGGGCGCTGGCCATCTTCCGCCGCGAGGACTACGCCCGCGCACTGATCCCCATGCTGCCCGTCACCCACGGCGTCACCTACACCCGCTGGCAGATCCTGTTCTACACCGTGCTGCTGGTGGTGGCCACGGTCCTGCCCTGGGCCACCGGCATGAGCGGCCTGTTCTACCTGGGCGGCGCGCTGGTGCTGGGCGGGGTGTTCCTCTGGTACGCGTGGAAACTGCTCGATCCGCCGGATGAATTCTTCGCGATGCGGGTATTCAACTACTCGGTGATCTACCTGATGGCGCTGTTCGCATTCCTGTTGCTCGACCACTGGTTGCAGCCGTGGCTGGCGCCGGGGGTATTGATGGAGTTCGAGCGGGTGGGGTGAGGTGACCGGGCGGGAGAGCCGGTTGACGTTGGTGACATCGAATCCGTGACCCCGACCGTGCGCCTGCTTGTGCCCGCTCGTCCGCGCTGCTAGGTTCGTTTCGGGAGCCGCATAACCAGCAGCGTTATGCGACGAAAATGACGCAATTGCGGGTAGGGGAGGGTGTTATGTGCCGGAAGCGACGCAAGTGCCGCGTTACACCGTGGGTTTACGCTGCGTTTTCGCCGCCTAATATTTGTTAGGGCGCAATGCAGTTCAGCAAGATCTATGAGGCACCACAGGGGACTCCAAC
>JBQDAV010000019.1:40305-49273 GCA_052090405.1 Luteimonas sp. | reverse complement strand
CCACGACGGGGCTCGGCTGTGGCACCTCGCGAACCACCGCGTACTCCGAAGCGTCGGGTGGGGGTGCCCTTCAGTCGTAAGTAAAGGAGGAGGTGGCGGCCGTAGGCCGACGCCGGGGGACATGGAGACTGAAGGGCACCCCCACCCGACGCACCGGCGTCGCATCAGCGCCGCACTTTCCCTCGATTGGGAAAGAACCTTTTTGCCCCGGAAACCGGACCCTGATGGGGCCCTGAAGGCCCTCCGCTCGCCAAGGCAACGCCCCCCCAGGCCCGGAAGCAACCAGACCCGGCGAGGGAAGTCATGCCGCACCGCGCAATATCGCCGTTACGGGGACCAGCTAGAATGGGCGTCTTGTCCCCAACCCCCTGATTCCATGACTGTCGCCGCAAAATTCGAGATCGAGTACCTGCAATACCTCGGCCCGGACGGCAAACCCGTCGCCAAGTTGCCCAAGGCATTCCAGGATCCCAAGAAGCTGGTCCCCCTGTTCAAGCAGATGCTGTTCGTGCGCACCTTCGACAGCAAGTCGATCAAGCTCCAGCGCACCGGCAAGCTCGGCACCTATGCCGCCAGCCTGGGCCACGAGGCCGCCCACGTGGGCATCGGCGCCTCGATGCAGGCCGATGACGTGTTCGCCCCCAGCTACCGCGAGTACGGTGCCCAGTTCATGCGCGGCGTGAAGCCGCGTGAAGTGCTGCTCTACTGGGGCGGCGACGAGCGCGGCAACGACTTCGAAGGTCCCAAGGGCGACTACCCCTGGTGCGTGCCCATCTCCACCCAGTGCCTGATGGCCGCCGGGGCCGCGCTGTCGTTCAAGCTGCGCAAGCAGGACCGCGTCGCCGTGGCCTGCTGCGGCGACGGCGGTTCGTCCAAGACCGATTTCTACGCCGCGGTGAACTCCGCCGGCGCGTTCAAGTCCCCGCTGGTGCTGTGCGTGATCAACAACGGCTGGGCCATCTCCGTGCCGCGCTCGGCCCAGACCGGCGCCGAAACCCTGGCCCAGAAGGGCCTGGCAGGCGGCCTGCACTGCCTGCAGGTGGACGGCAACGACCTGATCGCGGTGCTGGAGGCCATGCGCCGGGCCACCGAGCGCGCCCGCAAGGGCGAGGGCGGCAGCGTGATCGAGATGATGACCTACCGCCTGCACGACCACACCACCGCCGACGACGCCCGCCGCTACCGCGACGACGCCGAGGTCAAGGACGGCTGGACCCGCGAGCCGATGACCCGCCTGCGCACGTACCTGACCGACGCCGGCGTGTGGAGCGAGGACGAGGAAAAGGCCTGGATCGCCGAGTGCGAGGACAAGGTGGACGAGGAGATCAACGCCTACCTCAACACCCCGGTGCAACCGGTGGAGGCGATGTTCGACTACCTCTACGCCGATCCCCCGGCCGATTTGCTGGCCCAGCGCCAGGAAGCCATCGAGCGGGAGGGCCGGGCATGAGCACCAACAAGCAGGCCAAGCCAAACACGCCGGCTCCCATCACCCTCATCGAAGCACTGACCCAGGCCATGGCCTACGAAATGCGCAACGACGAGCGCGTCGTGGTGCTGGGCGAGGACGTGGGCGTGAACGGCGGCGTGTTCCGCGCCACCGCCGGGCTGCATTCGCAGTTCGGCTCCGAGCGCGTGATCGACACCCCGCTGGACGAGACCACCATCGCCGGCCTGACCGTGGGCATGGCCAGCCAGGGCATGCTTCCCATCGCCGAGGCCCAGTTCGACGGCTTCATGTACCCGATGGTGGACTTCATCGTCTGCCACGCCGCGCGCATGCGCTATCGCACCCGCGGCCGCCTGAGCTGCCCGATGGTGCTGCGCGTGCCCTGGGGCGGCGGCATCCGCGCGCCGGAGCACCACAGCGAGGCCAACGAGGCGATCTTCACCAACGTGCCGGGCCTGCGGGTGGTCATGCCGTCCTCGCCGCAGCGCGCCTACGGCATGCTGCTGGCGTCGATCCGCGAGGCCGACCCGGTGATCTTCTTCGAGCCCAAGCGCATCTACCGCCAGTACAAGGAGCTGGTGCCCGATGACGGCGAGGAGCTGCCGCTGGACGTGTGCTACGTGCTGCGCGACGGCACCGACGTGACCCTGGTGACCTGGGGCGCGCAGGTGAAGGAAGCCCTGGAAGCCGCCGACAAGCTGGCCGAAGAGGGCATCAGCGCCGAAGTCATCGACGTGGCCACCCTGCGTCCGCTGGACTTCGCCACCATCGCCGAATCGGTCTCCAGGACCGGCCGCTGCGTGATCGTGCAGGAGGCCCCCAAGACCGCTGGCTTCGGCGCCGAGATCGCCGCCCGCCTGGCCGAGGAGTCGATGTACGACCTGGTCGCGCCGGTGGAGCGCGTCACCGGCCCGGACACGCACATCCCGCTGTTCCGGCTGGAGATGAAGTTCCTGCCCAGCGTCGACCGCGTGGTCGAGGCGGCCAGGCGCGCGGTGTCGCACGACTGATCGATCGCAGACCCACACCTTCAACGGCGGGCCACGGCCCGCCCTATGGAAAACGCCATGAGTGACAAGAAGACCTTTTACCTGCCCGACCTGGGCGAAGGCCTGCCCGACGCCACCATCGTGGAATGGAACGTCAAGGAAGGCGACACCATCCGCCTGGACGACGCGCTGGTCTCGATGGAGACCGCCAAGGCCGTGGTCGAGGTGCCCTCCCCGGTCTCGGGCAAGGTGCTCAAGCTGGCCGGCGCCGCGGGCGACGTGATCATCACCGGCAAGATGCTGGCCGAGTTCGAGGTCAACCCCTCGATGCCGCAGCGCGCCGAAGGCCAGGACACCGGCCACGGCCACGGTGGCGGCGGCGAGGACGACAAGGGCGTGGGCAGCCAGGACCCGGCGCCGGACGACCGCGTGGTCGCCTCCGACGACGGCGGTGCGATCAAGGCCGAGGGTGAACCTGCGCCCGAGGGCGAGGTGCGCCAGGACGCCGGCACCGTGGTCGGCGCCATGCAGTCCTCCGACACCGTCCACTCCGAACAGGCCAGCAGCGCCGGCGGGGTCAAGGCCATGCCCGCGGTGCGGGCGATGGCGCGCAAGCTCAAGGTCGACATCGGCCAGGTGCAGGCAACCGGTCCGGATGGCGTGGTGACCATGGCCGATGTGAAAAAGGCCGCGACCGACGGCTCCGCCCGGATCGGCGCGGCCCCCGCACAGCGCGCGCCGCAGCGCGAAGCCCCCGCCGCCGCCCCGGCCCAGCCGCAGCGCGGTCCCGTGTCCCAGTCCGGCCGGCCGATGCGTACCAAGCCGCCGTCCGTCACCGCCAGCGGCCAGCCCGAGCAGCTCAAGGGCGTGCGCCGCAACATGGCCCGGGTCATGGCCGACGCCCACAGCCAGGTCGTGCCGACCACGCTGGTGGACGACGCCGACCTGCAAGCCTGGATCGGCAAGCAGGACATCACCGCGCGCCTGATCCGCTCGATCTGCGCCGCGGCCAAGGCGGTGCCGGCGCTCAACGCCTGGTTCGACGGCAAGGACCTGACCCGCACCATGCACCCGCACGTGGACATCGGCATCGCCGTGGACACCGAGGACGGCCTGTTCGTGCCGGCCCTGCGCAACGCCGACGTGCTCGACGCCGGCGGCGTGCGCTCGGCCATCAAGCGCCTGCGCCAGCAGGTCGAGGATCGCTCGATCCCGGCCAGCGAGCTGTCCGGCTACACCATCAGCCTGTCCAACTTCGGCATGTTCGCCGGCCGCTACGCCACCCCGGTGGTGGTGCCGCCGTGCGTGGCCATCGTCGGCGCGGGCAAGCTGTCGCACGATGTGGTGGCGGTGATGGGCGGGGTGGAGGTGCACCGGCGGATGCCGATCTCGCTGACCTTCGACCACCGCGCCGCCACCGGCGGCGAGGCCGCGAGGTTCCTGAAGGCGCTGCTGGACGACCTGTCACTTCCGAACTGATCCGCAAGGAGGAACCCATGGCACACCGCAGCCGCCTGAGCACCCTGGTCCTGGACTGCAAGGTCGGGGACCTGGACGCATCGACCCGGTTCTGGAGCCGGGCGCTGGGCAAGCCGGTGGACGACCCTGACGAGGACGGCGACGGCAACTACGCCGTGCTGCGCACTTCATCCGATGAGCCGATGATGTTGCTGCAGAGGGTGGAGCACGAGTCGCGCGTACACCTGGACATCGAGACCGACGACATCGAGGCGGAGGTCGCCCGGCTGGAACGGCTGGGCGCGAAGAAAGTCGCCTTCGTCAAGCGCTGGTGGGTGATGGAAGCCCCCAGCGGCCACCGCTTCTGCGTGGTGGGTCCGCAGCGCGGCGAACTGAGCGACGACGCCAACCGCTGGGACTGACCCGGCCGGTTACGCGGTGGAGGCGGCCTGCCGGCTGCGGTCGAGCCATACGCCCAGGCCCTGGGCGTTGAGCTCGATGTCCATCTCCAGCAACTCCGGTACGCGCCTGGTGGCATCGTCGATGCCCTGGCGCTGGGCGCGCTCCACGTACAGCCGGGCCAACCCCTGCACCAGCCGGGCATGGCGGTCCGGCTGGCCGTCGAACCGGCGCGCCAGGTCCACCATGGCGTCGATCTGGGCGATCAGGCTGGCGCCCAGCTGCTGCACCCCGGTCACCCGGCCATAGTGGGTCACGTGCACCGCCTCCGGCGCCTCGGCCAGGATGCGGCGGACCGAATCGCGCAGCGCGTCCGGGTCGAACTGCACCGGCGAGGTGCTGGGCACGGCGAACGCGCCGCGCGCCGAGTCCAGTTCCCGGTAGGAAATCCCGAAGGTGTCGCCGCAGAACCAGCTCCGGCTGCGGGCGTCCCACACCGACAGGTGGTGGCGGGCGTGCCCCGGCGTATGCACGCAGCGCAGCGGGCGACCGGCCAGTTCCAGCACCTGGCCGTCGTCCACGCGGCGCAGCCGCTCCTGCACGATGGGCGTCATCGGGCCGTGGTGGCGGTCGTATTCCGCGCCGTAGACCTCGCGTGCGCTGGCTTCCAGCCGCGCAGGATCGAGCATGTGGCGCGCGCCCTGCGGATGCACGGCGAAGGTGGCATTCGGCAGTTCGCGCATCAGCGGCCCGGCGCCGCCGGCGTGGTCCAGGTGCACGTGGGTGGCGATCACCCAGTCCACGGCGCCCGGCTCCAGGCCCTGCCCGCGCAGGGCGGCCAGCAGGCGCGGCACGCTCTTGCCGGTTCCGGTGTCGATGAACGCCGCGCGGCCGTTTTCAATCACCAGGTACGCCGCACAGAACGCAGGCCGCACGTATCCGGTATCGATGGTGACAATGCCGTCCTGGGCGGACATGCCCGACTCCAACTTTGCACGTGACTGGGGTGCGGCCAGTCTAGTGGCGACCCGGCCCGGCCGGGATTGTGCTTTCGTCGCAGGACGCGGGAATTCAGCGCCCGCGCAGCACCCGTGGCCGCAGGAAAAATGCGACGGCCATCACTGCCAGGTACACGCCGTAGGCGATCGCGGTGGCCAGGATCTGGCCCCACATGCGGCCATAGTCCGGATCGGCCACCTCCAGGGACCAGTACTGGCTGTACGCGAACGCCACCAGCGCCAGCACCAGCGCCACGATGTCGTACACGCGCCGCGCTGCGCCGCGCGGCTGCCGGGGATAGATCCAGAACAGCACGCCCAGGATCAGGAACCAGGGCACGAACAGGATCAGCGCCAGGTTGAGTTCGATCAGCGGATTCATGCCTGCTCCTCCGCGAACCGGGCCAGCGCCTGCACCAGCTCCTCCACTGCCACCGCCTCGCCCAGCCGGCCGACGACGTCCTCGCCCAAATGCACCATGCCCGCCTCCACGCGCCGCAGCCCGGCGCCTGCGTCGCGCTTGAGCCGGGCGATGAGCTGGCCGGCGTCGCGCGGCGAGTCGTGGCCTTCGCCCTGCAGCAGCAGCCGGTCGCCATCGACGAGCTTGAAGTAGAAGCGGCCGTCGTCCTCGCGGTACTGCTTGAACTGCGGCGGCGCGGTGGCCGCAGCTTCCGCACGCCCGTCCTTGCCGGACAGCGGCTGCGACAGGTCGTGCAGCCCGACCGCGGCGCGCAGCTCGCCCAGGAACGGCGTGGCGACTTCCTCGCGCAGGCGCGCGGCGCCCTCGCGCAGCAGGCGCTCGATCGTGCCCGGGTCGGCCACCAGCGCGTCGTAACGCTCGCGCAGCGGGGCGATTTCAACGTCGATGCGCTCGAACAACTGCTCCTTGGCCTCGCCCCAGGCGATGCCGGCGTCAAACGCCTCGCGCAAGCGCTCCGTCTCTTCGGCGCTGGCGAACGCGCGGTAGATTTCAAACAGCGCCGAGCCTTCCGTCTGCTTCGGCTCGCCCGGCGCGCGCGAGTCGGTGACGATCGAGAACACCGCCTTGCGCAGCGCCTGACGCGGCGCGAACAGCGGGATCACGTTGTCGTAGCTCTTGCTCATCTTGCGCCCGTCCAGGCCGGGCAGCGTGGCCACCTGCTCCTCCACCGCCGCCTCGGGCAGGGTGAAGTGTTCCCCGTAGAGGTGGTTGAAGCGTTGGCCGAAGTCGCGCGCCATCTCGATGTGCTGGATCTGGTCGCGGCCCACGGGCACCCGGTCGGCGTTGAAGAGCAGGATGTCGGCGGCCATCAGCACCGGGTACATGAACAATCCGGCGGTCATCCCGGCGTCATCGTCCTCGCCCTCCTCGCGGTTGCGGTCCACCGCCGCCTTGTAGGCGTGGGCGCGGTTGAGGATGCCCTTGCCGGCCACGCAGGTCAGCAGCCAGGTCAGCTCGGTGATCTCGGGAACGTCGGACTGGCGGTAGAAGCGCACCTTGTCCGGTTCCAGCCCGCAGGCCAGCCAGGCGGCTGCGATCTCCAGCGTCGAACGCTGCACCCGCGCCGGCTCCTGCACCTTGATCAGGCTGTGCAGGTCGGCCAGGAAATAGAAGCTGTCCACGCCGGCCACGCGGCTGGCGGCGATCGCCGGCCGGATCGCACCGACGTAATTGCCCAGGTGCGGGGTGCCGGAGGTGGTAATGCCGGTGAGGACGCGAAGCGGACGTGGGGACATTGCAGGCAGTGCGGGAAGCGGCCCAGCAGTTTAACCGTTCGGGCCGCAACCCCGCTTTCGCCGTTGCCGCCGCCACCGCCTGCGGGTTCGCTGAGCACCGGCCCGCTTTAAGCAGCCCCGCAACGAAAACGGGCCGGCATTGCCGACCCGTTTTCCGAAGCTCAGGAATCGCGCGAAGCGCACGCCGCAGCGCCGCCTCACGCGTAAGGCACGGTCAGAGCGTGCGTTCGAAATCCTTGACCTCCTGCTCGGCCCGCTCGCGACCCCAGCCATATTGCTCCTGCAGCTTGCCGGCCAGGTACTCGCTGTTGCCCTCGGCCACGTCGAAGACGTCGTCGTTGAGGTCGCCCCACTTCGCCTGGGCCTTGCCTTTGACCTGTGACCACTTGCCGGAAATGATGTCCTTGTTCATGGGTGTCTTCTCTTGTTTTGGGGAAGGAGCACGGCGCGTGCGCCGTACGTTCCCACCCTGCACCCGACGGCCTGAAGACCGGATCAAGATTGCGTTGTGCGGGCGTGACTGCATGAACGGTTCACCCCGCTGGCGGCAGGCCGCCATACGGAAGAAGCCGGCTTGCGCCGGCTTCTTCTTCGATCTCCTGCTTGGCTGCCCGTTACCGGTTGTCGCGGGTCCCGCCGGTGTCCTCTGCCGAGTCCTCCATCTTCTCACCGACCTCCTGGACATCCTGGCCCGCGCCGCGGACGGTGTTGCAGGCGGTGAAGGTGCCGGCGCTGAACAGGGCAATCAACAGCAGTGCAGTCAAACGTTTCATGTGAATCTCCTTTCCGATGGGAGGACGGCATGGTCGCGTGCATCCCCGACAACAGTTACCGTCCTGGATCCCATGAAACCCCAGCCCGCCGTGAAGTCCACGCGAATGGCGCGCCTGCCACGGCAACGCCGGGCCCCGGCATTCAGCTTTGCGTGCGCGGCGTTCAGTCGCGCATGAGCGTGGACTTGCCGAACAGGCTCTCCACCAGTTCCACCGCCACCGCCGCGGTCTGGTTGCGGGTGTCCAGCGGCGGGCTGACCTCGACGATATCCAGCGACGCCATGCGCCCGGTGTCGGCGATCATCTCCATCATCAGCTGTGCTTCGCGATAGTTGAGCCCGCCCGGCACGGGCGTGCCGGTGCCGGGGGCAACCGACGGATCCAGCACGTCCACGTCGAAGCTCACGTGCAGGTGCACGTTGTCGTCCATGTCGGCCAGGGCCGCCTGCATGGTGCGCTTCATGCCCATCTCGTCGATGTAGCGCATGTCGTAGATGTCCACGCCATGCTGCTTGACCAGGCGCTTCTCCTCCTGGTCCACCGACCGGATCCCGACCTGCCTGACCTGCGAGGGCGAGATGGCCGGCACGTGGTCGCCGATGCCGGTCAACGCGTCGGGCCCGAGCCCGCTCAGGCAGGCCACCGGCATGCCGTGCACGTTGCCCGACGGGGTCACGTTGCTGGTGTTGAAGTCCGAATGCGCGTCCAGCCACAGGATCCGCAGTTCGCGATCCTGCTCGCGGCAGTAATCGGCAACCGCGGAGATCGAGCCGATCGCCAGGCAATGGTCGCCGCCCATCATCACCGGCATGCGGCCGGCACGCAGCTCGGCCAGCGAGGTCTCGCGCAGCGCGCGGTTCCACGCCACCACTTCGTCCAGGTGGCGATAGCCGTCCACCGGCGGCTGCCACGGGTTGGGCGGGCCTGACACGTTGCCGCGGTCGACCACGTCGACGCCGCGCGCGCGCAGCGCTTCGGCCAGGCCGGCGATGCGCAGCGCTTCGGGGCCCATGCGGGTGCCCTGGTGGCCGGCGCCCACGTCGGTGGGCACGCCGAAGATCGAGACGGGAGGATGGGTTCTGGTCATCGTGGTCGGCCTGGTTCGGGTGGTGCCGCTTGTCCGATTCGAACGGACGACCTACCGCTTACAAGGCGGTTGCTCTACCAGCTGAGCTAAAGCGGCGC
>JBQDAV010000019.1:0-40205 GCA_052090405.1 Luteimonas sp. | reverse complement strand
GCCTCGTGCCGGCGCGCCGTTGCCCCGGCGCTGAAACGCCCCAGGGCAATGGCGTTGGCTTCCTCGCCCTGGCCGATGATGAAGTGATCGTCGAAGCCCGCGTCCACCAGCCGCGCCACCGTCGCCTGCGCCGCTTCGCGGTCGGCCAGCGGCGGCAGCATCACCCGCCAGCCGCTGGCACCGGTGGGCGCCTCGCGTTCGCTCACGCGCACCGCCTGCCCCCGCAGCGCACCCAGCGCCGCCTCGGCCTCCCCGGCATCCGGCCAAGGACCAAAACTGAAGCAGCGCAGGCCGTCCACGTCGATTGCGGCGGCGGCCAGCGACTGCTGTCCATCGGCAAGGGGACCATCCCCCTCCACGTTGGCGTTGGCCGCGTTGAGGGCGGCCGCCTCCAACCTTCCGGCCTCCGCCTCGGACACCAGCAGCAGGCGCGGCACGTCGGCCGGCCGCTCCGGAGCAGTTTCCGGACCAGGAGCAGGCCGCAGCGCCCACCACAGGGCGACGCCGAGGTTCATGGCAATCAACAGGACGATGAGCGCGCGCAGGTGCATGGCCCGATTCTAGGCGTTCAGCGCGTCTGTTCCATCAGCAGCCACCGCGCCAGGCCTTCCAGCACCAGCGACGGCGCGGCGACGGCGTCCACGCACCGCTCCAGCAGCACCTGCGCGCCGCCGCCATGCACCAGCACCGCAGGCGCCTTGCCCAGCAGCGCATGGGCCGCGACACGGCTCTGCTCCAGCAGGGCCAGCGCGGCGCCTTCGCAGCCCGAGGCCAGCGCGTCCGCCGTGTCGTCGGCGAACTGCGCGTAGTCGCCGCCCTGCACCGGCAGGTGCGCCGCGCGCGCGTGCAGTGCCTGCCGCATCAGCGTGGGCGAGGGTGCGATCCGGCCGCCGCGGTGGTGGCCATCGGCATCGAGCAGGTCCACGGTGAGCGCGGTGCCCACCCCGGCCAGCAGCCACGGGCCGCCGCCGCGTGCGTGCGCACCGAGCATGGCCAGGAAGCGGTCCACGCCCAGGCGCTCCGGGTGCGCGTAGGCGATCGCGACGCCGTCCAGGCGCGGCAGGGTGCGGGCCAGGGAGATCCGCCCGCAGCGCGCGCTGAGCGCGTCAAGCAGCGCTGTGCGCAGCGGCGCGGCGACGACGCTGGCCACCGCCGCCGATTCGATCCGTTCCGGCAGCGCTGCATCCCAGCCATCGGCGAACGCGGCGCCGTCATGCCCGATTGCCAGCACCTGGCCAACGTGCCCGCCCGGGTCCAGCGGCGCGGCCTTGAGCCGGGTGTTGCCCAGGTCGAACAGCCATCGGCTCATGCCGGCGCCGCCTGCGCCCGGACGCTCACTTCGCCGGCGTGGACGGCGCGCTCGGCGCCGTCGATCCGGACCCGCAGCGCGCCGTCGCCTGCAATGCCAAGCGCGACCCCGCTGCGGATCCCGTCGCCGCCGTGGACCTGCACCTGGCGCCCGGCCAGCGCATCAAGCGCCGCGTAGCAGCCAAGGAACGGCGCCAGGCCTTCACGGTCGAACTGCGCCAGCGCCGGCAGCAGCCGCGCCAGGCATTCGCCCGCAAGCCGGTTGCGCGTCGGCGTGCGCCCGGCCATCAGCGCGTGCAGGTCGGTCCAGGGCTGGTCGATGCCGGCCGCGGTGGCGTCGGGCATGCGCACGTTCAAGCCGATGCCGACCACCGCGCGCACCGGCCCGGCGTTCTCGCCGCCGCCTTCCACCAGCAGCCCGCCCAGCTTGCACAGCGTGCCGCCTGGTGCCGGCACGACCAGGTCGTTGGGCCACTTCAGTTTCACCTGGTCGAAGCCACCGGCGTGCAGGGCCTCGGCCACCGCCAGGCCCGCCACCAGCCCCAGCCCGCCCAGCCGCGCCAGGCCGGAATCGAAACGCCGCGCCAGCGACAGGTACAGGTTGGCCGCCAGCGGCGATTCCCAGCCGCGCCCGCGACGCCCGCGGCCGCCGCTCTGGCGCTCGGCCAGCAGCACCTGCACGCCGTCGGCCGTCGGCCGCCGCAACAGTTCGGAGTTGGTGGAGTCGATCGACCAGGCGACGTCGAGCGCAGCAATATCGCCACGCAGCGGCCCGGGCACCGCGGCGAGGATGTCGGCGGCATCCAGCAGGTCCAGCGACCGTGCCAGCGCATAGCCGCGGCCCGGCCGGGCCTCGATCGCCACCCCGGCCGCGCGCAGCGCCTCGATCCGCTTCCATACCGCCGCACGGGTCAGGCCGCAGGCCTGTGCCAGCGCATCGCCCGGAACCGGACCGGCCTGCAGCCGCTTGAGCAGCGCGCGTTCGGACAGCGGTTCGGGGGACGGACGGGACGTGGGCATGGATCAATCGCGGCCTTGGGGTGGAATCCGCGATTATCCATGAGCGCGCGCGGCCCGGCCGCCTCGATGCTGCAACGCACCACCGGGCAACTGATATCACGCGAATTTCGCTGCTATAGTGCGGAATTGATATGCGTCGGATTCACCGGTCGTCGCAGACCCTTCCAACCGGGCCATCGCCATGATCATCCGCATCGCCACCCTGCTCCTGCTCTGCAGCGCGAGCCTCCCCGTGCTTGCCACCGAAGGCCGCGCGAGCGTCGACGGCAAGGGCGGCTGCCCCACCGTCATGGGTCCGGACGAGGGCGACGGTGCGCACGCGGCGGGCGTCCAGGGCGGCGACGCCGAATCGTCGTCCAAGGACAAGGCGTCCCAGCCCCGCCGCGGCGGCAACGCCGAGAACAGCGTCCGCGGTCCGCGCATGCACAACCTGCTGCCGGGCATGTTCCGCTGACGCAGGCACGCCGCGCGTGTTCGGCCTGATCAGGCGCCTGCGCGGCGATCCCCCACCTCCCGACCCCTCGCTTTGGCACGCGGTGCGCGCACGCACGCCGTGGGTCGCGCACCTGGACAGCGACCGCGACGCACGCCTGCAGGGCCTGGTGGCCCGCTTCCTGGCGGACAAGGTGTTCACCCCGGTGGGCGACCTGCAGCTCGACGACATCCAGCGCGCGCAGCTCGCCGCGCTGTGCTGCCTGCCGCTGCTGGAGTTCGGCGCCGAGGGCCTGCACGGCTGGCGTGAGCTGATCGTCTACCCGGAGGCGTTCCGGGTGAACCGGACCCACGTCGACGCCGCCGGCGTGCTGCACGAATGGGACGACGAGCTGATCGGCGAGGCGTGGGAGTCCGGTCCGCTGATCCTGTCCTGGGCCGACGTTGCCTCCGACCTGGCCGAGCCGCGCGCCGGCTTCTGCGTGGCCGTGCACGAAATGGCGCACAAGATCGACGCCCTGGACGGCGTGCTGGACGGCACCCCGCCGCTCACCCGTGACTGGCAGCGCCGCTGGGCACGCGACTTCCAGCGCAGCTACGACGATTTCGTCGCCGAGGTCGATCGCGGCACGGAGACCGCCATCGATCCCTATGCCGCCGAGGCGCCGGAGGAATTCTTCGCCGTGTGCAGCGAATACCACTTCAGCGACCCGGCCACCCTGCGCAGGGAAATGCCCGAGGTGGCGCAGCACTTGGAAAGCTTCTACGGCCGCTCGCCATTCGCCTGACGGGCGCCGCCGGCGTCACAAGCCGGGCGGAAGCACGACCTCGAAGCGCGCGCCGCCAAGTTCCTCCGACGCGCCCACGTTCAACTCGCCGCGGTAGCTGGTGATGATGTCCTGCACGATCGCCAGGCCGATGCCGTGGCCGTGCACGCGCTCGTCGCCGCGTACGCCGCGCTGGAGCACCGCCGCCACCCGGTCGGGCGGGATCCCGGCGCCGTTGTCATCCACCGCCAGCACCAGCCCGGGGCGCCGGTCGGCCGCCGACGCGCCGGGCCTGGCGGTAAGCAACACCCGCGAGCCGGCCCACTTGAAGGCGTTCTCCAGCAGGTTGCCCAGCAGCTCCTGCAGATCACCCGGTTCGCCGTGGAAGCGCGCCTGCGGGTCGATGTCGAACTCACAGATCACGCCCTTGGCGGCGTAGATCTTCTCCAGCCCGCGCACGATCTGTTCGGCATGCGGCTCGATCTCCACCGGCGCCGCGAACAGCGCATGCCCGCTGGCGGCGGCGCGGCCGAGCTGGTAGCCGACCAGGTCGTTCATGCGCTGCAGCTGGGTCTCCACGTCCTCGCGCAGCTCGGCGTCGCTGGCGTCGGAATCCAGGCGCGTGCGCAGCACCGCCAGCGGGGTCTTCAGGCTGTGCGCCAGGTCCGACATGGTGTTGCGCTGGTGCTCCAGGTTCTCGCGCTCGCTTTCGATCAGCGCGTTGATGCTTTCGGTCAGCGGCTGCAGCTCGCGCGGGTGCAGCTCGCCCATGCGGTTGAGCTGGCCGCGCTGCACCCGGGTCAGCTCGTCGATCACCCGCCGCATCGGCCACAGGCTCCAGCGCAGCACCACCGTCTGCAACAACAGCAGCACCACCCCTGCCACGCCCAGGTAGCGCCACAGCGCCTGGCGGAATACCTGTACCTGGCTGGGCAGGGTGCCGGCGTCCTCCATGATGTACACGGTGAAGGGGGTCTCGGTCTCCTCGCCGCCCATCTCGCGCACCAGCACGAAGCCGCGGCCGTAGCGGATCACCTCGCCGGGCAGGCCGGCGCTGTCGGTCATCGGCAGCGGGCCGTCGATGCGCTCCTGGCCGCCGTCGAGCAGGGTCAGTTCCGGAAGCTGCGGCCCCTGGGCCGAGCCGGAGAACCAGTCCGAATCCTCCAGCACCACCGCCGCGTACAGGTCACCGCCCGGGCGCTGGAAGCGTTCGTCGGGCGGGTATTCCGGCGGGATCAGGGTGTTGTCGCGGGCGAACTCGATGGTGCCGGCGTAGAACTCGGCGAACACCCGCAGCCGCTCGCGCTGGCCCTGGCTGGCGACGTCGACGAAGGCGCGGTCCAGGGCGTAGCCGGCCAGGGCCAGGAACGCCAACAGCCCCAGGCTGGCCGCCAGCAGCTGGCGGACCTGCAGCGAGCGCGGCCGCCAGGACATGCGATGTCGCCGGTCTTTCCCCATCGTCTCAGGTTACCGCGGCCACACGGCGCCGGCGGCCGGGACGGCCCGCTGCGCCGAGGCGCCGCCCGGTCCGCTCAGCCCTCGGAATTGCGCGGGATGGCGAAGCGGTAGCCACGGCCGCGCACGGTCTCGATCGGCTTCAGCGTGCCGTCCGGGTCGAGCTTCTTGCGCAGGCGGCCGATGAACACCTCCAGCACGTTGGAGTCGCGGTCGAAATCCTGCTGGTAGATGTGCTCGGTCAGGTCGGCCTTCGACACCAGCTCGCCGGCGTGCATCATCAGGTACTCGAGCACCTTGTACTCGTAGCTGGTGAGGTCGACGTTCCTGCCGTCCACCGACACCGTCTGCGCGGCCAGGTCCAGGGTCACGGCGCCGCACTCGAGCACCGGCTTGCTCCAGCCGGCGGCGCGCCGCACCAGGGCATTGATGCGCGCCAGCAGTTCCTCGACGTGGAACGGCTTGACCAGGTAGTCGTCGGCGCCTTCCTTGAGGCCGTCCACCTTGTCCTGCCAGCTCGAACGCGCGGTCAGGATCAGCACCGGGAACTGCTTGCCCTCCTCGCGCAGGGCCTTGATCAGCTCCATGCCCGACATCTTCGGCAGGCCCAGGTCGATGATGCCCACGTCGAACGGCACCTCGCGGCCCATGTACAGGCCTTCCTCGCCATCCTGCGCCGCATCCACCGCAAAGCCTTCGCGCTTGAGCCGCGCGGCGAGGGTCTCGCGCAAGGGGGCTTCATCCTCGACAAGCAGAATCCGCATGCCAATCTCCGTTCACGGGGCCGTATGGCCGTTGTGTTCAAGTATCTGAATTCAGTCGTCGTCGCCGCGTGAGCGCTGGTTCCGGCGCCGCTGCGGGTCGTCTTCGAACACCCTGACCCGGCCGCGGTCGTCGACCACCTTGATGCGGTTGATCTCGCGCCCGTTGGAATGCATCCGCTCGGCGCTGAGGATCTGGCCGCGGCTGGAGCGGCGCACGTAGCGTATCGAATCGGCCATCGAATCCTGGCGGCGCTCCTGGCGCCCTCCCCGTTCCTGCGGCTGGCTGGCCCGCTGCTGGCCGGCGCGTACGTCCGCGCCCCGATGCTCGACCGGTTGCTGCTGGCGCTGCGCCTGCGCCGGCGCGCACAGTGCCATGGCGGCGGCAACCGGCAGCAGCAGGAACAGTTCGCGCAGCGAAACGGACATGGGTACGGGTGTCTCAGGTGATGGACAGGTGACGGTAGCGCGGCCGCGACATCGCTGGCTGCGGCGCGAAGCCCGTAAATTGTTGATATTTCGCGGTGAATCGGTCCTTAATCCAGCCCGGACCGGGGCCGCTGGGGTTCAGCCACGGGCCCCCGATTCTGCCCGTTCAGCAGATTTCCGCAACACGGCCGGACGCCGAAGCACCTCGATCCGCGGATCACGGCGGATCATGCGGCCTCCCGGCGCCGGTCGGTTTCGGCCAGCGCCTGCTCCACCAGCGACCAGTCCGCGCCCGGGCGGTGCGCACCCTCGCTGAGCACGCGCCGGAACGCGCGCCCGCCCGGCTCGCCGCCAAACAGCCCCAGCACGTGGCGCACGATGTGTTTGAGCGCCGCCCCGCGCGCGAGCTGCGCCTCCACGTACGGCCGCAGCGCGCGCAGCAGCTCGGCGCGCCCGCGCAGCGGCCCGCCGAACCAGGCCGTATCCAGCCGGTGCAGCAGGTAGGGGTCGTGGTACGCAGCGCGCCCGAGCATGGCCCCGTCGGCGTGCGCCAGGTGCGCGGTGGCTTCATCGGCATCGGCGATCCCGCCGTTGACGATCACCGTCAGGTCCGGGCGCTCGCGCTTGAGCCGGTAGGCCCAGTCGTAGCGCAGCGGCGGCACGTCGCGGTTTTCCTTCGGGCTCAGCCCCTTGAGCCAGGCGTTGCGCGCATGGACCACGAAGATGTCGCAGCCGGCCGCGGCCACGGTTTCGATGAAGCCGGCGAAGCGCTCCCAGTCATGGTCGTCGTCCACCCCGAGCCGGCATTTCACCGTCACCGGCACCGGTCGCGGCAGCCCGGCCACCGCCTCGCGCATCGCCGCCACGCCCTCGGCCACCAGCGCCGGCTCGCGCATCAGGCAGGCGCCAAAGCGCCCGGCCTGCACGCGATCGGACGGGCATCCACAGTTGAGGTTGACCTCGTCGAAGCCCCACTCCGCGCCGATCCGCGCCGCCTGTGCCAGCAGCTCCGGCTCGCTGCCACCCAGCTGCAGCGCCACCGGGTGCTCCACCGGATCCATCGCCAGCAGCTTCGACCGGTCGCCGTGGATCACCGCGTTGGCATGCACCATCTCGCTGTACAGCCGCGCATGCGGCGCCAGCAGCCGGTGGAACACCCGGCAGTGGCTGTCCGTCCAGTCCATCATCGGGGCGACGGACAGGCGCAGGGAGGCCGAATAGAGCGATTTCTCGCGTTGTTCCAATGAGTTACCCAAGTTTTCGGGATGCCCAGTTGCGGTCATGATCGGTCAATTTCGGCAATTTCCGGGCTCAAAGTGTAACGCGTGGTGCAACGCCGAGGCCGTTGTTACACTCCAGGCATGGGCTCGATTCTCACCCGCCGCCGGAAGAACGGATCGCTAGGTTACACGGCGATCGTGCGGCTGAAGCGCGATGGCAAGACAGTCGTTTCGGAGTCGGCCACCTTCGATCGGCGACAGTTGGCCAACGAGTGGATGCGGCGCCGCGAGGCCGAGCTGGATCAGCAGCGGGCACGTGGCGAGCCGCTGGGCAAAGGCGCCACCTTGGCCGAGTTGCTGGAGTGGTACGGCAAGGACATCAAAGAGCTCACCCCCTGGGGACGCACCAAGGAAGCGGACCTCAAGCGCCTTGCCGGGTACGAGATCGCAAAGAAGAACGTCCTGCGCCTGACGACCGCCGACTACATCGGCCACGTCGAAGCGCGCCGGCGCGACGGCGCCGGCCCGGCAACCGCCAACAACGACCTGATCTGGCTGCGTCAGGTCCTGCGCTCTGCTCGCGCCTCGCTTAGCGTCCCCATCGACCTGCAACTGCTGGAAGACGCCTCACACGAACTTCGGCAGCGCCGGGTGACCGGCAAGCCCAAACAGCGCCAGCGCCGCATCACGGCCGCTGAGGAAAAGACCGTGCTCGACCACTTCGCCGTGCGCGACGTGCGTGCCGAGATCCCGATGGCCGACATCATCCGCTTCGCCCTGCTGACCGCCCGCCGCCAGGAGGAGATCACGCGGCTCAAGTGGGTCGACCTTGATCGCGAGAAGGGCATCGCCTGGCTGGATGACGTCAAGCACCCGCGCAAGAAGATCGGCAATCGCCGCGCCTTCCGCCTGCTGTCCGAGGCTTGGGAGATCATCGACCGGCAGCCCAAAGTCTTGGTGGAGGGCCCTGACGGAAAGCAGGCGCCAGACCCGCGCGTGTTCCCCTACAACCCCAAGTCGATCGGCGCCAACTTCACCCGCGCCTGCCGGCTCCGCGGGCTGCACGACCTCCATTTCCACGACCTGCGCCACGAAGCCACGTCCCGCCTGTTCGAGCGCGGCTACGACATCCCGGAAGTCGCCCAGTTCACCCTGCACGAGTCCTGGACGACCTTGAAGCGGTACACCCACCTCCGGCCGGAACAAGTCGAGGAGCGCCCCGCAAAGGCCTCCGCCTGACTCACTTGCCATTTATATCAATACGGATATAATCATGCCCGTCAAGCCAATCGAGTTCCTGGGAGATTCCCTGCGTAGCCTGCGGGAATTCCCGGATGACGCGAAGCGAGACGCCGGGTACCAACTGGATCGTGTTCAGCACGGATTGCAGCCCGACGACTTCAAGTCCATGCCGACGATCGGCAAGGGCGTCGAAGAGATCCGGGTACGAGACGACAGCGGCGCCTATCGCGTCATCTATACCGCCCGGTTGGCCGATGCGGTCTACGTGCTTCATGCCTTCCAGAAGAAGACGCAGGCCACATCGAAGCGCGACATCGACCTGGCGAAGCAACGCTTCGCCCTGCTGAGCAGGAAATGACCATGAGCAAGACCAAGACCGAACGATTCGCCAGCGTCTGGGATGCGCTTGCCGACACTGCGGAAGAAGCCGCCAACCTCAAGGTTCGTGCGGAGTTGATGCGAAAGATCGCCGCACTCGTACAGGACAGCGGTTGGACACAGGCCGCGGCGGCAGAACGCTGCAACATCACCCAGCCACGCATGAACGACTTGCTTCGAGGACGCATCTCGCGCTTCTCGCTCGATGCGCTGGTGAACATCGCGGCCTCACTGGGAAGACAGGTTCACGTCAGACTTGAGGCTGCATAACCGAAGGAGCGCGGCATGCAGGAGCACACCTACCGCATTGATCCGGTAAGGGCCGAAAGCGTATTGGAGTCTCAACTGACGGAGGTGCTTGAAGGCATCCCCGGCTGGTCGGCGGACGAATGGGATGACGTTCCCGGGAAAATCATCGGCTGGCAACTCTCTTTCATTCGCGACCGTCAGACCATCGAACAACGGAACTTCGAGGGAACGGATGCCGGCTTTGACCAGGCGATAGAGGTCGGAAAGGCATGGCTCGCAACTAATGGCGCCGACAGCACCTCGCAATGGATAGCTGGCTCGCTCGAAGCCATGCGACGCATGAGTTTCGACCCGGACTTCCGGCATCGCATCAGCAAGAGAGGATTCTGAAGTGAGCGACCGCCCGCTCCGACTGGGTCCTGATCCAAATCGCACCTACATGGAGCGATGGAACGAGATGCACCCGGATCGCTATGGCAGACCCGACACGTCAGCGGACACGGAAGGCGATCGCCGCTGGTGGTTCTCGGATGATGCGAACGAGGCAGGAACCGCGCCTTCGTCCGGTGGATTCCTGGAATCCCTCCTCGGTCTGATCCTCTTCATCCTGTCGCCGATCATCGGCCTGCTCGTGACGCTGCCGCTATACCAGTGGACGCGCCCGGACAACCTGACGTCTGGATTGATCCTCGGCTACGTAGGTGTACTCGCGGTCGCCACGTTCGCCGGCGCCATGGTGGTCTACGCGCTGCGCCGAGTGCTGCTCATCTTCGCTCTAGCAACCATGACGTTCGGCATTGGATACGCCGCTTGGCACCTCTGGATCGCCTAACGCCCAGCTGATCCATGTCGCTCCGCGACTGGCGTGCCATCCTGGCACCAAGCCGCCGTCCTGGCGGCCGCTCGCCGCGTCCTGCGGCTCGCCGGATTCCTGTGAATCCGGTTTGGTCAGCGTGGAAGAATGAACCTGTGATTGTGTCAACAATCGCAATAGAGTTTCCACAAACTTCCCGGCCGTCTGCTGCTGACAAGCAGGCTGCTCATTGCTCCTGTTGCTTCGACTGCTCCCATTCGAGTTGGAGGTACTCCGCGAACGCAACGAAGTCGATGTCTTTGAACTCACGCCGTGCACGTTCGACCACAGCCGCGTCATCGCGGTCCGGTTGTTTGTCGCGCATTGCCTGGATCTCGGCAAGACTGGCGTCGATGGCACGAGTGGCACGCTGCAATCCCTCCAACGCCCGCCGAAACACGCGGTGGTTGCGCGCATAGAAGAACCCGGCCGCAACGACGGGAACAACACAAAGCGTCCATGCTGCGGCTGATTTGCGATTCATCTCGTTCTTCTGAGCTCTTGGCAGATTAGTCCTTACTGGGCCGAGTCTTGCCCATCAATTCAAAGGTTCGGTCCAGATAGCGCTCATGCCAACCAGGCTCCTCCGGGTTGGCTTGAACCCAACTATGCCTCGTTCCAGTAACCATCCACTCGACCAGATGAGGCCGGGCCTTTGCGAGTGCGGCAACCATTTCTATGGTCGGCTGTTGGACCTGTAGATACACGTTCTTCCACCTGCGCGCCTTGATACCGCTAAATCGTTCAAGCCACGAATACTTGGATCGCCCCCCTACCAAGTCATCCATCACCCAGATCACTCGCTCTCGGTAGGTAAGCCCCTTTGGAGCGACTAGATCTTCCGGACGCACGCCTTCGGGAAGGGTGAAAGTGTCGTCTTCTCGCTTCATTTCCTGACTCAAATGACCTGACGCAGTGTCCATATTATGGGCACTTATCGGACTATTTGATAGACCTTATCGCACTATGATATGGTGCGTTTCGGCTATTTCAGTCGAATCACACCCCTGCCAATGACTCCCACCGAAGTTCAGATCGCACAGCAGTACGGGGCGCCCTTGATCCCACTAAATGCCGTGGCATCGATTTTGGGCAGGAGCCCGAATTCGCTTCGCGTTCTAATCAACCAAGGACGCGGCGATCAGATCCTGGCCAACAAGCTTCGCGCCTGTCGCGCTCAGCTTGGGCGGCGCACGATGTTCCGGGTTTCCGACATCGCCCGCCTGATCGACGAGGCCTGATCGCCCATGGCTGCCCCAGCTGTCACCTGGGTTTGGACGCTCGACCTTCCTCAAGCCGAGAAGTTGGTGATGCTCGCCTTGGCGGAATCCTCGAGCATGGAAGGCATCTGCTGGCCGTCGAAACGAACCATCGCCTCGATGACTGGGATGAGCACTCGCTCTGTGCAGCGGCATCTGGTGGCCGTCGAGAGCAAAGGCCTCATCCGGAAGGAACGACGAGAAGACCAGCAGACCAAGAGGCAGACATCGAACAGGTACGCCCTTTGCTTTCCGCAGGAGGGAGTCAATTTGTCTCGCTGGGGCAGGACAACGCATCTCCCTCGGGGGAGACAAACTGGCTCCGGCAGAGGGAGTCATTCTGTCTCCCCTGTACAACAGCAAAGGAACCTACCAGAAGGACAACTACTACAGGCTGCTGTGGTAGTGGTAGACAGCCAGCCACAGCAGCAGCCCCCGCACGAACTGATCCCGCCGGCCAGCCTCAGCTCGGATGAACAGCAGGAGGCGATCAACCTAGCTTGCAATGCTCCTTGGGAGCTACGTCAACAGATTCTCGATGAGATCGAAGGCGGGCTCCGTGCCAAGCGAGTCGAGAACTGGCGAGGCCTCCTCCACACCCTGATGACCCGGGGCTTCACACCGAACCGATGCCGGGTGATCGAGAGCGAGCGTCTCCGCCGTGCCGAGGAAGATCGGGCCGCCAAGCAACGTGCTGTCGAAAGAGCGAACCAGAAGCCTGTCGATCCTGAGCGCCGTAAGATCTTCATTGAGAAGGCCAGAGCCGAGATCTTCGGTCAGGGTGGCAGCCCATGCTGACTCCGCTCGACACCTGTTTTGTTCAGCTTAGTTCAGCACGCTGTACTTTCTCAGCATGTATGTGGGGAGTGCAGGATAGCCTTGGCGGTGCCAAGACCCGGGATTCCTCCCGTCGTCCCCACTCCCCACTGACCGGGCAACTGCACGAGGCCATGTCATGCCCCGTGTAGAGACCAACCTCGACCGCGCTACGAAGGAAGCGTTCCGTAACTTGGCGAAGCAGTCCGGGACGACCGAGGCCGCTCTGCTTCGGCGGGTGATCTCCACCGTGGTCAAGTTGAACCCAATCAGCCGTACCGACCTAACATCGGCGACCGTCCGTTCGATGCGGCTCACGGTTCGGGTGACGCCGGAGATCTTCGAAGCCGTTACCAGAACGGCTCGCAACGCAGGAACCACCCGCCCCGGAGTCGTCCTCGGCACGCTGCGGGCGCGATTCCTCCAGGCGCCGACCCTGTTGCCTGCGGAGGCCGAAGCTATCGGCCTCGCGGCCTACCAGCTCTCCATGGTCGGGACGAACCTCAATCAGCTGGCTCGATCCCTGCACCAAGGCAGGATCGAGGCATTGAAAGATCGCGACCCGGTACTCGTCGAAACCGCTTCGGCAGTGGCCGCCTTGCGCGAGCAGGTGCATGCCTTGGTCGAGGCAGCCACGGTCCGATGGGCTCCCGCGGAGGGCTGGGAATGAACCAGTCGCTCGAATCCCTGGACCGCCTGCTGCGCGGCCCTGTCCGATGGAGGAAAGGATCGCCCGCCCACGTCGACAAACGGCGCCGCTCGTCGCTGGCTGAAGAGCTGAAAACCATCGCGCGCGTCACCGCCGGCACCCCGGAGGTGATGGTTCGGATCTCGGGCAAGGCCAAAGGCGGGAAGCATGTCGAGCAGCACCTGCGCTACATCACCCGCAACGGAGATTTGATTGCCGAGGACGAGAGCGGACGACTCGTCACCGGCCGGCACATGGTCAAAGAGACCGCCACTGCCTGGATGGAAGGCAGCGCTCTCAACCGCCGCAGCAACAGCCGCGACACCGTGAACATCATTCTGTCTATGCCACCTGGCACAGACCGGGACAAGCTTCTGGACGCTGCACGCCAGTTCGGCCGGGAGATCTTCGGCGCCGAACATTCGTATCTGCTCGTGCGTCACGACGACACCGACCATCCACACTGCCACCTGACAGTGCGATCCCTTGGCTTCTCCGGGCGTCGGTTGAACCCGAAGCGAGACGATCTGCAGGCTTGGCGCGTTGCGTTCGCCGCCGCCTGTCGGCAACACGGCATCGCCGCGGAGGCCACCCCCAGGCGTATACGCGGCGTGGTTCGCAAGCCGAAGAAACAGGCCGTCCTGCACGCCGACAAGGCAAGGCGATCGACGGTGCAGAAGGCGAAGGTGGCCGAGGCCTTGAGGACAGTGACGCGCCCTGGCCACAGCCTGCAAGAGCCTGACAGGACAGCCGCAGAACGACAGGCGCAGACACGCTCCGACTGGAGCCGCGTTGCCGACGAACTGTCGCAGGCCACGACGGGTGCTGGCCAGGATCTCGCCCGCCAGATCCGCAACTTCCTAGCGCACATGCCCGCACCCGAGACCGAACGAATGCAGTTGCAGAAGCAGCTGCGCCGGCATCTCCAACAACAGAAGGAGCAACACGATGCGAAGCCCGAAAGGACGCTTTGAAGACCTGGCCAGCCTGCAGACCGGCGAGTCCGGTCGCGCGCTGCGAATGTTCCTGATGGCCTGCGAGTACGGAAGCACCACCGTCCCGCTTGCCCGATGCGCGGAGCTGTTTGGCTACTCGCCTGACGAGGCAGCAAAGCGTGCCGCCCGCGCCGCCCTGCCAGTGCCCGCGTTCCGGTGCGGCAGCCAGAAGTCCCCCTGGCTGGTCAACGTGGAAGATCTCGCCAACTACATCGAAAGCCAGAGGCGGCAGGCACTGCAAGAGTGGCAGAAGGTCAACGGCGCCACGCACCGCCTGTCCTAGAATCAGCTTGCTCCACGGGTGAAGGGTCACGCCCGGCGCACTGCGCAAAAGCTCAAGGCATCCCTCCGCGGCACAACCGACCTCCAGCAGGTCGCACCCAAGCCACGTGAGGAAAAGACCATGTCCACCAAGGACCAGCGCTCGCCCGTAGTCATCACAGTCAGGCCCACCAGCGTCACCGTCAGGAGGCGGAAACCCGAAACCGTCGTCATCAGGACTGGCGGCCCAGAGCCTGAGTCCGTGACCGACTGGAACTCGCGGTTCACGCCGGCAGTCGTCACAGGCGGCGGCTTGGCAATCGCGACCTGGCTGGCGTCCTTTGCCGTCTCCTACGTCAGCCCCTTGGCCAGCTTCTGGATTGTCCTGTTCGGGCTGCTGGCCACTGGCGCCGCGATCTACCGGGAGCTGTTCCGAGCCGAGCTTATTCCGCACTGGATCGTTGGGGCTTTCATCGCCCTGGCGCCCTTCCTGCTCACAAGCGCCATCAACCTTCTTCCCTTCTTCGCGATCAACCGGCTTTACGTGGCGGTGATCGGCCTCGGCCTGGCCACCAGCGCCGCGGCGCACTGCCTGGGGCTGCTCAAGCTACCGCCCTACCGCTAAGCCTATTCCCTTCGACTACAAGGAACACCGCTATGAAGATCAAGGCCCTTGTCCTTTCAGTCGCACTTGTCACGACCGCAATTGGTGGCGCCACGTCCACCATGCCTGCCCGCGCCTCAGGCATTCCGGTACTCGACGTTGCGAACCTGATGAATGCAATCCAGCAGTACACGCAGATGGTCGAACAGCTTGCGCAGCTGCAGGCCCAATTGCAGCAGGCCAAGCAACAGTACGAGTCCCTGACCGGCAGCCGCGGACTCGGCGGCATCATGCCTGAGAACTACACGGGCACCATTCCACGCAACTGGCAGGAGACCCTGGCCGCCATGGACGGTGGTGGATCGATCGGAAGCCTTGCTACTTCGATCGCCGACCAAGCATCGCAGCTCGACGATGAGCACTTCAACGACGTTCTCGACGAAGTGACCGCATCCCTGCGCACCAACCTTGAGCATGACGCCAGCTCGCAAGCACTGAACGCCCAGATCTACGACAACTCCGGCGATCGGTTCGAGCGCCTTCAGGGCCTGATGGGGGAGATCAACTCCGCTCAGGACATGAAGGCCATCGCCGACCTACAGGCCAGACTGCAGGTCGAAACCGGGATGCTCACGAATGAGCTGATCAAGCTGCAGGCGATGAACGCCATGATCGCCAAGCGCGACAGCATCCAGGAGAGCGAAGCCATCCAATCCAGCTTCCGGCTCCGCGCCGGCGGCTACTGACGGAGCACGAACATGCGCAACCGGACCCTTCTCGTTGTCATGGCCTGCACCTTGTTGGGGGTGGCCTGCAGCCAAACCGACTCGGGCGAGACGCATCTTTCGGCCACTGTTGAGGTCGTGCCTGCATTCGACCCTGGATTGATGACCGAGCCACCCGCCCTCGCGGAAGTTACCGGCACCGATGCCGTCAGCCGGGCGAAAGCCGAGGAAGTGTACTTCCGCTGCTCGAAGGTGCCGCGTCCAGAGCGGGGTGATAACGCGTGGTGCCAGCTTCGCGACAAGATTCTCTGAGGAGACAGCCATGGCCGCCCCCGAAACGACCCGCATCGCCCACTTTCTCTTGGAGAACATCCCCGAGACAGTGACCAGCTACGCCAACGAGAAGTCTGCCTTGATGATCGGGTACATCGGGCCCACGGCGGTCATCCTGCTGACCCTGTTCGTTCTGTTCTGGGGGGTTGCGATGGCATCCGGCCAGATCAGCGAACCCTTCACCGACGGGATGAAGCGGATCATCCGGATGTGCGTCATCGTGGGCTTCGCTCTGACCGCTGGCATCTATCAGGACTACGTCGCCGACCTGTTCCTCAGCGTACCCGCCGAAATGGCATCAGAATTGGCCTACGAAGGCAGCAGTGGAGGATACGAACCGACCTCCATTGCTACGGTCCTCGACAGCTCCCTGCAGAGCGGGTTCACGGTCGGGGACAAGGCATGGGACAAGGGCGACGAGATGGCCCAGATGGGCATCAAGTCCGCTATCGCGGGCATCGGCTACTACGCCTTGGCCATCCTTGTTTACCTGGCCTCCGCTGCCATCGTCGCGGTCGCCGCCGGCATTCTCTTGGTCGCATTCATTGCGACCGCCGTGCTGCTGGCAATAGGCCCTCTGTTCATCCTCTTCGCCATTTTCCCGGCCACCTATCGCTGGTTTGAGACATGGCTTGGCCAACTGGTCAACTTTGCGATCTTGTACATCATGGTCGCCGTCGTCGTGGGCCTTGTCTTCTCAATGTTCGACCAGTACCTGTCCATGCTGCCGGTCACGACGCTCTCCGAGACCGTTGTGAACTCGTTGAAGCTGATCGGGGTCACGATTGCCATAGTTGCTGTACTCGAGCAGACAAGGGCGATAGCAGGGGCGTTGGGGGGCGGTGCAAGTCTGTCGGCACAGAACGCCGCAGGGCGTCTCGCCTCAATGGGCACGAACATGGCCAGGGCAGTTGCCACCGGTAGTTCACGGCAAGGCATCAAGCCAGGAATCTCAGCCGGACAGGCCATCGGCTCGACGGCAACCGCTGGTGCACGAGCTGCCAACTATGCAGTGAAGAAGGGACTTGAGATGGCCAGGCGGAAGTACAGACCGCCGAACACGGTCACAGCCCCCTAGATCACCTGCTGAAACGGCCCACAGGCGCCGCCAACCGGCGCCTGTGGGCTTAAAGCGTCACTCGCGGTCGATCCCGTTTGCTTCCCATCCAAGGTTCGTGAGCTGCACTCCGTGCGACTGCAGCTTGCTGCCTGCTCCGCTGATCGACTCCTTCACGACCGGGAATGCGTTCTGGATGTCATCTGATTGTGCCCATTCGGCGAGGTCCTCGATCTTGTAGAGGTACTTGACGTCGGCGCCCTGATAATCGCCCAGCTTCATCGGGCCTTCCCACTTGACCACCTTGTCCAGCGCCTTATTGCCGTAGCACAGCTCGCCACGCACCTCGCCTTCGTTGGGCTTGCTGAAGCCTCCCCTGCTGCGGCTCTCACGAAAGAAGCGCCTGCCCTCATCCGTGAGTTCGTAGCGCGTCACTTTGCTCACTCGGCCTGTCTGCTGCCCCAAGAGTGAAAGCTCCGGCTTGTCCATCGTTTCGGACGCAACCAGCCCCCTGGAAAGCAGTGCCTCCAGCCGCGCGGCACGTCCGGTACCCCCCAACGACTCAGCCATCTTCCGCTGGGATTCGTTGAGCTCAACAGGCCACGTCTCCGCGTTGAGGCAAAGCGCCCCCTTCTTTGCCAAGTACGCGTCAATGGCCGCGCCAAAGTTCTTCTCGTTCGGATCGGTTTTGCTGGAGCACCCCGCGATCAGGGCAACAAACGAAAGCACTGCAAGGCTACTTTTCATCGAGTCCTCCATGGACAGGTTACGAAAGAGACAAGGGGGCCATTCGGGTTGGCGGTAGGCAGCGTCCGGCAACGCAGATGCAACGCAATACCTGATGATTCATGCAAGCTATTGATAACAGGAACATTCTACGCACTGTCAATCCAGTCCATCATCGGGGCAACGGAAAGCCTGAAGTCCGGGTTTGCGGGGCGATCGGTCATTACAGCGGTCCGGGAGGCGTAGCACGCGCGAGAAGACGGCTGCTGATTCTACCGAGTGGGGTCACCGCGGCGGCGGCATCGCGCGCGCGGCGCGCGCCTACGCGGTGCCTGGCAGCCGCTGGTTCAATTCGGCGAAGCCTTCCCACGGGTCGCTGCGCAGGCTGGCGGCACGGCGTTTCGCCCTGGTCAGGTCATAGTCTCCACCAGAGCGGGTGCGGCCCAGTTCCTCCCAGCGCAGCGGCATCGCCACCGGGGCGCCCTTGCGCGCGCGCAGCACCCAGCTGGCGACGCTGGTGGCGCCGCGGCCGTTGCGCAGCCAGTCGATGAAGATCCGGTCGCGGCGGGCCTTTTTCGACGCGGTGGCCACGTAGCGCATGGGCGAGTGCATGGCCATGGCTTTGGCGAATGCCTCGCAGAAATCCTTGGCGTCGTCCCACCCCGGCCCCGGGCGGATCGGCACGCAGACGTGGATGCCCTTGCCGCCGGACAGCCGCGGCCAGCTCTGCAGCCCCACCTCGGCCAGCCGGTCGCGCACCTCGCGCGCGGCACGCGTCACTTCCTCCCACGGCACGCCTTCGGCCGGGTCCAGGTCGAACACCAGCCGGTCGGGCTTTTCCGGCGCCTTGCGCTTCGCTCCCCAGGGATGGAACTCGATTGCGTTCATCTGCACCAGCGACAGCACGCCCTGGATGTCGCGAACGTAGATGTACTCGTCTTTCCCGTCGCGCTCGCGCAGGGTGACCGGGTGCACGCCCGGGCCCAGGCTGTCGGCGTGGTGCTTCTGGAAGAAGCACTCCCCGCCGGCGCCATCCGGACAGCGCAGCAGCGACAGCGGGCGCTCGACCAGCTCGGGCAGCAGCCAGTCGGCGACCGCGGCGTAGTAGTCGGCCACGTCCTGCTTGGTGATGCCTTCGCCGGGATACACCTCGCGGTCCGGGCTGGTGAGTCGGCTGGTGGCCATGTCCTTCTCCTGTGGCGGGCGGGCGCGACGGGGCGCGGCCGGCGCGGGCAGGTCTTCGCGCAGGCGCACGAAGCTGGCCTGCCGCACCAGCCCCTCCTTGCCGCGCCCGCGGGTGTGCACGTCGACCATCAGCTCCGGCCGCACCCAGCGCACGCTGCGCCGCGGGAACGGGACGTGCGAAGGCAGCTCGACGGCGGCGTCCCTGGAACCCAGCGCCTGCAGTCGCCGGTGGATGGCGCGCAGCGAGTCGTCGCTGAATCCGCTGCCCACCCGGCCCACGTATTCCAGGCCACCGTTGCCGGGCTGTGCCAGCAGCAGTGAACCGAAGCCGTAGCGGCTGTTCTTCGGCGGGGTGTGGCCAACCACCACGAAGGATTCGTCGGCCACGTGCTTGAGCTTGATCCAGGCGCGGCCGCGGCCGCTGCGGTAGGGCGCGTCGGCGCGCTTGCAGACGATGCCCTCCAGCCCCGACCCGGCGCTGGCATCGAACGCGGCGGTGGCGTCGCCTTCCACGTGTTCGCTGTAAGCCAGCGCGTGCGAGCCCGCCGCGTCGATGAGCCGCGCCAGCAGCTCGCGGCGATCAACCTGCGCCGCGTCGCGCAGGTCCACCCCGTCCAGGTACAGCAGGTCGAAGGCGACGAAGCGCAGCGCGTCGGTGTCGCCGCGTTCGAGCAGCCCCTGCAGCAGCCCGAAGTCGCTGCGCCCGCGGGCGTCGGTGGCGATCAGCTCGCCGTCGATCACCGCCTGGCCCACCGGCAGCGCCTCCAGCGCCCGGACCAGGTGCGGCAGCCGCTGCGACCACGGCAGCTGGTTGCGCGAGCACAGCTCCACGCCGCCGTCGCGGTAGGCGAGCAGCCGGTAGCCGTCCCACTTCACCTCGTGCAGCCAGCCTTCCCCACGCGGTGGCCGGGTGCGCAGGGTGGCGAGCTGGGGTTCGATCCCGCGCGGCATGGATTTCGCCGCGCTGCCGCCAGCGGCAAGCGCACGCTTCTTCCAGCCATTCTTTCCAGCGCGCGCATTGCCCGCTCGCTTCTTTGCTTTTTTGGCCGCTTTCTTTTTCGCCGGCGCCCGGGTCCGCGGCTTTGCCGGCACGTCCAGCAGCGCGTCGGCATCCGCGTCGCAGGCATGTTCGTCGCTGCGCTTGATCAGCAGCCACTGCGGCTGGCGTGACTTGCCCGCGGTGCGCACCAGGGTGAAGCGCCCGCGCAGGCGTTCCCCTTCAAGCACGAAGTCCAGCTTGCCCGCGGCGATCGATTCCAGCGCATCCTCCTCCGTCGCCCAGGTGCCGCTGTCGAAAATCTCGACCTTTCCGGCACCATATTGGCCCGCCGGGATCTCGCCCTCGAAGCCGGCGTAATCCAGCGGATGGTCCTCGACCTCCACCGCCAGCCGCTTCTCGCCAGCGCGCAGCGACGGCCCCTTGGGCACCGCCCAGCTCTTGAGCGCGCCATCGGCCTCCAGGCGGAAGTCGTAATGGCGGCTGCGCGCATGATGCAGCTGGACCACGAAGATCGGCTCGCGGGCCCGACGACGCCGCGCCCGCGCTTCGCCGGAAGGCTCGGGGGTCGCGTCGAAGCTGCGCTTGCGCGCATAGTCGCGCAGGCTCATGGCTCAGCCCGCCTTGCGGGTCGCCGGCTTCTTCGCGGACTTCTTCCCGCCGGACTTGGCTGCGCTTTTCTTCGTCGCCTTCTTTGCCGCCTTCTTCGTCTTCTTCGCCGCTTTTCTGGCGGACTTCTTCGCAGTCTTGCCGCCGCGCTTGCCGCCCTTCTTCTCCAGGCTGCGCTTGAGCAATTCGGCGAAGTCGATGACGTTGGTGGCCGCGCCTTCCGGGGGCCGCTCGTCCTCGTGGTCCTCGTCCTGCACGATGCTCTTGGAACGCACCCGTTCCTCGATCACCTTCTGCAGGCGCACGCGGAAGTCGTCCTTGAACTGGTCCGGGTCCCAATCGCCGCTCATCGAGGAGATGAGCTGCTCGGCCATCTCCACTTCGCGCTCGCTGATCTTCCACTTGCCGGACTTGCCCTCCGGCAGCCGGTACTCCTCCGGGTCCACCAGCTCCTGGGCGAAGCGCAGCACCAGCATTACCAGCGCATCGTCCCTGGGCAGCACCGCCGCCAGGTACTCGCGGGTGCGGATCACCACCCGGCCGATGCCCGCCTTGCCGGTGCGGGCCAGCACGTCGCGCAGCAGCACGTAGCCCTTCTCGGCCTTGGCCGCTGGCTCGAGCACGTAGGGCTTGTCGAAATACTCCGGACCGATCTCCGCGGCATCGACGAACACGTCGATGTCGATGGTTTCCCTGCGCTCGGGCGAAGCCGCGGCGATGTCGTCCTCCTCGATCACCACATAGGCGCCCTTGTCGTACTCGAACGCCTTGACGATCTCCTTCCAGGGCACCTCTTCTCCGGTTTCCTCGTTCACCCGCTCGTAGCGCACGCGGGCATTGTTTCGACTGTCGAGCATGCGGAACTGCAGGTCCACGCGGCGCTCGCCGGCCATCAGCCGCACCGGGATGTTGAGCAGTCCGAACGAGAGCGTTCCTGTCCAGATGGGTCGGGCCATGGTCGGGCGCCTCCGCGCCGGTCAGTGGGGCTGCCTCGGGTGCCAGGCCGCGCCCGGGCAGTCAGTCGCCAAGGTATGCCCCGCCATTGATGTGCAGGGTCTGTCCGGTGATGAAGGACGCCTCCTCGCAGGCCAGGAACACGTAGGCGGGCCCAAGCTCACTGGGTTGGCCGGGGCGCTTGAGCAGGGTGCTGGAACCGAACTCCGCCACTTCCTCGGCGCTGAAACTGGCCGGGATCAGCGGTGTCCACACCGGGCCGGGCGCGACCGCGTTGACCCGGATGCCGCGGCCGGCCAGCGCCTGCGCCTGCGAGAACGTCAGCGCGTGGATCGCACCCTTGGTTGCCGAGTAGTCGATCAGCTTCTCGTGTCCGCGCGCCCCGGTCACCGAGCCGGTGTTGATGATGCAGCCGCCGTCCTCCAGGTGCGGGATGGCGGCGGTGGCCATGTAGACGTAGGCGAAGACGTTGGTGCGGAAGGTGCGTTCGACCTGCTCGGGGGTCAGCTGCTCCGGCTCCTCCACCGTGTGCTGCTCGCCGGCGTTGTTGACCAGCACATCGAGGCGGCCGAACTGGTCCAGCGCCTGGCGCACGAAGCGTTTACAGAACTCGGGATCGCCGACGTCACCGGCCAGCGACAGGCATTCCGCGCCTTCCTCGCGGATCAGGCGTTCGGTCTCTTCCGCATCCCCGGTTTCATCCAGGTAGCCGAAGGCGACGTTCGCACCTTCGCGGGCGAAGTGCAGCGCCACCGCGCGGCCGATGCCGCTGTCGCCGCCGGTGATGATCGCCACCTTGCCTTCAAGGCGCCCCGAGCCGCGGTAACCGTCGCGGATGCTCTCCGGCTCCGGCCGCATCGCGCCCTGGTCGCCCGGCTGATGGTCCTGCTTCTGCGGCGGCTGCTTGCTGGCTTGCTCGTTCACGGACCACTCCGGTCGGCGCCAAAGGGAAACCAACCGTTGCACGCCGTGCGTACATGACGCGTCACGGGCCTGTTGGCCGATCGGCAACGCCGTTCTCACACCGCGGCAACGCCGGCGGCGTTAAAGAACGTTGACCCCCATCCAGTCGAGGCATGCACATGACCCGCGACCGCAAAGACCTGCCTGACGACGACCGGTCCAGACCCGAGTCGCCGCAGCAGCGCCAGAACCGCAAGGACAGGGAGAGCAGCAACCAGGACGAGGCGCTGGAGGAAACCTTTCCGGCCAGTGACCCGGTCTCCCCCTTCGTACCCGCCAAACGACCCGACTGAGCGCCGCGGCGCGGCCTAGCCTTCGTCGTCGTCGCGGAAGGCCGCTTCCAGTTCCGCGTCCAGCTCCAGCGGGCGCGCCCAGCGCCGGTAGCTGTATACGATCCCGCGCTTGATCCGGCCGAAGGCCTCGCTGCCCGCGTCGGCCCCCAGCCCGGAGGCCAGCGCACTCCAGCTCGCCTCCGGCGGCTGTCCGCGCCGTTCGGCAATGGACCGGCACGAACGCCCGGTCACGCCCGCCAGCGAGCAGGCGAAGTACACCTCGCCCGGTTCCCAGCCCTGCTCGTCCAGCAGCGCCACCACCAGCGCGCGTGGCGCCTCGCGGTAGCGCACCAGTTCGTCGATGAACGCCTCGCGGTGGCGCCGGCCATAGCGGGCAATGTCCACCAGCTGCGCGTCCACCCACGCATCGCCGGTGGCGGAAAGGTCTTCCGGCTCCGCCGCGGCCTGCTCCTCGTCGGCTTCCACGTCCCCGTTTTCCACCGCATCCTGCGCGGTGGGTTCATCCGCGGGCGGGGGCGGATCCTGGGCAGCAGCGGCCCCGGCGAGCCCCAGCGCGGCGGCCAGCAACAGGGCCTGGTAGCGGGCATACACATTTCGCATGCGCGGATTGTGCCGTAATCCACCCGGCGCAGACGTTAATCAACGGGAGGAACCATGCCCAGCTCCCCACGGCCGGACCAACAGCCGTCCGGGAACCGATGGCGTCGCTGGCTGATCGGGCTGGTCGTGCTGGGGGTGCTGCTGGCCACCTGGGCGGTCGCCCTGCTCTGGTTCACGGGCCAGGTGGCCGATGGCGTGGAAAGCAGCATCAACCTTGCGCCGGCGGTCGAGGAGACCCACCACCGCGCCGATTGAACGGCCGGCTCAGCGTTCGCTGATCATGAAGCTGCCGAATGCCACCCCCAGGTCCCAGCCGTCGCCGGTGCCCGACAGGGCCAGGCTGACCGGTCCCTTGGTGACCACCTGGGCGTTGGCCGAGCGCACCGCGCCCGCGTGGGCTTCGGCGGAAACATAGCCGCCAAGCACCTCGCGGATGCTGCGCACACCGGAGAAGACGCCGGCGCCGTCATCGATACGCGACTTGCCGATGCTCAGGCCACCACCCCGGGTCTCGATCTGCACCGCCATGCGCTGGCCGTTGCTGCAGCTCACCGTGCCGCTGCCGCTGGCGGTCTTGTAGAAGATCGACCAGCCACTCACGGCGAAATCCAGTTTGCATTCCAGGTAATCCTGGGCCTGCGCCTGTCCGACCGGCGCCGCGACCGCCATGGCCACCGCGCAGGCCGCAGCCAGCATGTGTGTCCGCCCGGCCATTACCAGCGCCGGCCCTTGCGATCGCGGTCGCGGCGGTCGCGACGATCGCGGTCATGGCGCTTGCCGCGGCGGTGGTCCCGGTCAAAGCGCACATCGTAGTGACGGACCGCGCTGCGGCGGGTCGGATGGCCCCAGGCGCGTGCGTGCGGTGGCGGGCCAGGACGATGGCGTGGCGGGTGGTACACGCGGCGCTGGTGGCGCGGCACCTCGCGGTAGTAGGTCACGCGGCCGTGGCGGTCACGCACGGCGATCAGGCGGTCGTTCCGCCCGTAGCCGCCGTGGCGGTAATAGGGGGTGTTGCCGCGCAGCACCACGTCGGCGACGTCCACCAGGATCCGGACCAGGTCGTCGCTGGCATGTGCGGGGGCAGGCGCCAGCCCGGCGATACCAAGGCCGGCCGCAAGGGCCAGGGAAGCAAACCAGCGGGACGTTGTGGACATGACGGCCTCCTCGTGGCGTTCGCGCACTGCTGCTGTGGTACGGGACACCATGCCGCCGCCAGGGTGAACCGGCTTTTAACCTGCGTCCCGCTCCCCGGCCGGAACCGCCCGGGCGGCGACAGTCCCGGCCGCGGCGGCGATCTCGCGCACCGCTGCCGGCAGCGCCGCCGGCTCCGCCACCTCGCGCATCCGCCAGCCGTGATCGCCCAGGTCGGCCTCGCGCTCGTGCTCCCAGGTCAGGTGGTAGGGCATGTGCACCGCCCAGCCGCCCAGCGCCAGTACCGGCGCCACGTCCGAACGCAGCGAGTTGCCGATCATCAGGAATCGCCCGGGCGCAAGATCGAACTCCTCCAGCACCCGCGCGTAGGTCGCCGGATCCTTCTCGCTGACGATCTCGATGCGCGGGAACAGGTGGGCCAGCCCGGACTGGCGCACCTTGGCCTCCTGGTGGAACAGGTCGCCCTTGGTGATCAGCACCACCTCGTGGGCGGCGGCGATCTCTTCGACCGCTTCGCGCACCCCGGGCAGCAGCTCCACCGGATGCTCCAGCATGTCCTTGGCCATGCGCAGGATGCGATGCATGTCGGCGGCGTCGATGCGCTCGCCGGTGATGTCGATCGCCGCCTCCATCATCGACAGCGCCATGCCCTTCACGCCGTAGCCGAACAGCGCCAGGTTGCCCCGCTCCACCGCGAACAGGCGCTCGCGGGCGCGGCTGTCGGCCAGGTCGACGTAGCGGCCGACGATGTGCTCGAACTCCGCCTGGGCCTGGGCGAAATAATCCTCGCTGCGCCACAGGGTGTCGTCGGCGTCGAATCCGACCAGGCCGATCGGGCTATCAGGGGTGTTGGTCATCCGCGCAGTTTAAGGGACGCAATGAAACGGGGCGGCCCGAAGGCCGCCCCGTTCCGTACACAGTGCGCTGGACGCAGGTCAGAAGTCGTCCTGCGGCGGCGGCGCGCCGGCTTCCTGGGTGGCGGCCCAGGCCTGGTACTCCTGCGGCGTCAGGTTGCCGTCGCCGTCGGCGTCGGCCTGGTCGAACACCGAGGCCAGCTCCGGCAGCGCGCCGGCTTCGGCGCGGCTGAGGTTGCCGTCGCCATCGGCATCCAGGTCGCTCCAGGTCACCTGGCCCTGCGGGGCAGCGGGCGCGGCCTCGGTCGGGGTCGGCGGTGCCTGGCCGAAGTCGTCGGCTTCCTGGGCAAACGCCGCGGGCATGGCAAGGGCGACGCCAATGGCGAGCAGGCCGATCAGGGGCTTGTTTACGTTGTTCATGCCGTTCTCCAAAGTTGAAATCCAAAGGTGCGAAGCCGGATCGCCACCGGCCCTGCCGTCGCGGCAGGGGCGGCGCGGATCGGACGCTTTCCGCACGGCACCGAGAGTGCAGGGGCGGGAATGAATGGCGGGGGTGGGCGCGCAGCCGCTACAACGCTCCGTTAACCACGCCGGGGCGCGGAACCGCTAGGGGCCAGCGTGACGCGTTCGGCAGCAGCCCCGCAAACCCTGACGGCGCGCACATTCCTCCCGGCTGCAAGCCAGATCCGGCAAATGCCACGCGCCTCCACCAGGCTGAATGCAACACAACCTTCACCCCGCCGCTGCCGGCCACGGGCGGTTGCAGCTATCGTATGCGCCCAATGTCCGCATCACGTGGAGCAACCACCATGACCCGACACCTGCTGGCAGCCGCCTGTGCCGCCGCCCTTGTCGCCGCCTGTGGCGGCAGCAACGGCCAGCCCGCCCCCGCCGCCGATCCCGCGGCCAGCGCCGCGGCTGAGCCCGCAACGCGCACCGTGGCCGACGGCCAGCCGTTCGCGGTCGAATCCATCGCCAGCTTCAACGAGCCCTGGGCCATGACCTTCCTCCCCGACGGCCGCCTGCTGGTGACCGAGAAGCCGGGCAGCGTGCGCCTGTACGACCCGGCGCGCGACATCACCGGCGAAATCGGCGGCGTGCCGGCAGTGGTCCACGGCGGCCAGGGTGGCCTGGGCGACGTGGTCCTGCACCCGGACTTCGCCGACAACCACCTCGTCTACATCAGCTACGCCGAGGCCGGCGAAGGCGACACCGCCGGCGCCGCCGTGGCCCGCGCGCAGCTGGTGCTGGACGGCAGCGGCGGCGGCTCGCTGCAGGACCTGGACGTGGTCTGGCGCCAGGTGCCCAAGGTCAGCGGCCAGGGCCACTACGCGCACCGCATCGCCTTCCACGACGACATGCTGTGGATCAGCTCCGGCGACCGGCAGAAGTTCGATCCGTCCCAGGACATGGAATCGAGCATGGGCAAGATCCTGCGCCTGCACGACGACGGCAGCGTGCCCGACGACAACCCGTTCGCCGGCCAGGGCGAAGTGGCCGCGCAGGTCTGGTCGCTGGGCCACCGCAACCCGCTGGGCATCGTGTTCGACGACCAGGGCCGGCTGTGGAACCACGAGATGGGCCCCAAGGGCGGCGACGAGCTGAACCTGGTCGAGCGCGGCGAAAACTACGGCTACCCGATCGTCTCCAACGGCGACCACTACGACGGCCGCCCGATCCCCAACCACGACACCCGGCCCGAGTTCCGCGCCCCGGTGATCACCTGGACCCCGGTGATCTCGCCGGCCGGATTCATCATCTACGATGGCGACGCGTTCCCCGCCTGGCAGGGCAACGGCTTCATCGGCGGCCTGTCCTCGCAATCACTGGTGCGGATCGAGTTCGACGGCGAATCGGCGCGCGAGGCCGAGCGCTTCGACATGGGCACCCGCATCCGCGAGGTGGAACAGGGTCCGGACGGCGCGCTCTGGCTGCTCGAGGACGGCGGCCGCGGCGCCGACGGGAACCTGCTGAAACTGACGCCTGCCGGCGAAGGCTGACGCAGCGCGGCCCGGCGCGCGGGTAACGTGATTCATGCCCCGCCCCGGTGCCGGGGCCTGGGTTAGGCTTGAGAGGATGACCCGCTCCCTGCCCAGTGCCCCCACGATCCTGCTGGTGGAGGACACCCGCAGCGACGCCCTGCTGTACTCGGCGCTGCTGCGCGCCTGCGAAACGCCCCACGACGTCGACCACGCCTCCTCGCTGGAAGCAGGCATGCGCCTGCTTGGGCAGCGCAGCTACACCGCCGTCCTGCTTGACCTGGGGCTGCCCGACAGCGACGGGCTGGAAGGATTGCAGCGGATCGTCGAAAGCCATCCAACGCTGCCCGTGGTGGTACTGACCGGCCGCGAAGACGACGGCCTCGGCGAGCGCGCCATCGCCGCCGGCGCCCAGGATTACCTGCACAAGTCCGATGCCCGGGCCGGGGGGATCGCGCGGGTGTTGCGCCACGCCCGGGCCCGCCAGCAACTCGACAACAGCGCGCGCGAAGCGCTGGAGGAACTGCGCGCGCTGTTCGACCGCAACCCGATGCCGGTCTTCGTCTTCGACCAGCAGACGCTGCGCTTCCTGGCGGCCAACGCGGCGGCGCTTGCGTTCTATGGCTACACCCGGGAGCAGTTCCTGCAGCTTCTGGTGACCGACATACGGCCCGCGGACGAGCGCGCGCGATTCCTGCACACGCTGCGCGAATCGCCGGAGCGCTTCCACGAAGATGACTGGATCCACTGCTCCGCCGGGGGCCGGTTGGCCACCGTCCAGGTGAGCAGCGAGCCGCTCCGGTTCCAGGGCCGGGACTGCCGGATCGTGATCGTGCGGGACGTGACCGCCCAGCAGGAATCCCGCAGGCAGCTTGCCGAAAGCGAGTACCGCTACCGCGGCATCTTCGAGCACAGCCTGGGCTACATCTGCATCCACACCCTCGACGGCGTCCTGCAGTCGGTCAACCCGGCCGCCGCCGCAGCGCTGGGATACCCGCGCGAAGCCCTGCAGGGACACCGGCTGGGCGCCTTCATGCCCGCCGCGGAGCGCAGACGCGTGAACGCGTATCTCAAGCGCATCCGCGACCACGGGGAGGACCACGGCGTACTGCCCATCGACCACCCCAGCGGCGAGACCCGGCTCTGGCGCTACCACAACCGCCTGCTTGATCGCGACGGACAGGAACCGCTGGTGCTGGGCATCGCCCACGACGTCACCGAGCGGCTGCGCGTGGAGCAGCAGCTGCGCGACAAGACCGCCGAGCTGGAGGCGGTCAACGATGCCGCGCCCCTGGGCCTGCTGCGGACCGATCCGGAGGGCCGCTGCACCTATGTCAACCGCACCTGGGAACAGCTGGCCGGCATCTCCGCGCAGCAGGCGCTGGGAGACGGGTGGATCCAGGCCCTGCATCCCGATGACCGGGCGCAGGTGGCGGAGGACTGGGCGCGCACCCGCGCGGCCGGCAAGCGCTTCTCCGGGCGCCAGCGCTTCGTGCATGCGGACGGGCGCACGGTCTGGTGCCGGGTGCACGCCGCGCCGATGATGATCGAAGGCAAGGTGGCGGGTTACTTCTCCACCGTGCAGGACATCACCCGCGAGCACGAGGCCGAGTCGGCACGCCGGCGCGGCGACCGGCGCCTGGCCACCCTGGCCGATGCGCTGCCCCTGCTGCTGATGTTCCTGGACGCGAAGCTGCGGGTGGAGTTCATCAATTCCGGCTGGACGCGCGAGCTGCGGCGCCCGGCCGATGAGATCCTGGGACAGCCGGTGCTGGAGCTGATCCGCGAGCCGGCCGCCAGCCACTTCGCCGAAGGCCTGGGAATCGCCCGCGGCGGGGTCGAGCACCACGTGGAATTCGACGACCCGGACGAAACCGTGATCCGCACCTGGAACGCGGTCTTCATCCCCCAGCACGACCAGGCCGGCCAGGTCGACGGCATCCACGTGATGCTGCGCGACGTGACCCTGGACAAGGCCTTCCGGCAGGACCTGATCCAGCGCGCCGAGCAGGATCCGCTGACCGGCATCCTCAACCGGGCCGGGTTCCAGGCGCACGGCAACCACGCCTGGCATGAGGCCGCCCGGCAGGGACGTTCACTGGGCGTGTTCTTCTTCGACCTGGACGAGTTCAAGGAGATCAACGACACCCTCGGCCACGCCGCCGGCGACGGACTGCTGCAGGAAGTGGCTGCGCGGGTGCGCGATTGCGTGCGCGCCGATGACATCGTCGCGCGGCTGGGAGGCGACGAGTTCGCGGTGATCGCCCGGCATATCACCGACGGCAACGCCGCGCAGCGCGTGGCCGACAAACTGATCGCAGCAGTGGGCGGCTCGTCGCAGCAGATCGCCTCGGGGCCGGCAACACGGACGCTGCATGCCTCATGCAGCGTCGGCTACTGCATCACCAACCCGGCGCAGATGCCGCTGGCAAAGGCATTGGAATGCGCCGACGAGGCACTCTACGCCGCCAAACGCGCAGGCAAGGGGCGCGCGGTGCAGTGGCGGCAGCAGTCGGCTACGCCAGCGCCTTGACGATATCCCCCAGCGGCGCGTTGCTCATGTTCTTGTCGATCTCCGCAACCAGCCGGTCGCGGACCTCCTTGTGCAGGCTGGGGCGTATCTGGCCCAGGGTCTGCGGATCGGCCATCAGCACCACGTGCTCGAACTCGTTTTTCAGCGCGCGCGCGTTGAGGTAATGGGCGAGCTGCTTGGCAAAGGTGGCCTCTTCGATCTCCTCGCCGCGGGTCTCCGTCGGGATGGATCCGGCCGGGCCGTCATCGTTCAGGTTCTGCGGCGTGAGCACCGCTTCCTGCACCAGCTCGGGGCTGAACGCGGCACCGACATTGCGCAACACGCGCGCGTCTCCGCCGTCAGCGACGATGACCAGGGTCTCCGTGGGGATTCTCATTGGTGAAATTCTCCTTGGGTTTGCGGATGCGGCCGTGCGGTCAAAGCGATCCCAGCCCGCGATTGATCTCGTCCGCCCCGGGCCGGACCAAGCGCGCGATTTCCTCACCGTCGCGCAGCACCACCAGCGTCGGCCACAGCTTGATCCCGAACGAACGTCCCAGCGGGCGGCCGCGCCCGTCCTCGATCTTCAGATGGCGCACGCCCTCGCGTCCCGCAAGCGCGCGCTCCAGCGCCGGCTGCGCGGCCTGGCAGTGTCCGCACCAGGGCGCACCGAATTCGATGACGGCGGTACCGTCCCACGCATCGACCTCGTCGCGGGCAGGTTCCCGGCCGGCGTAATCGCGCTCGTAGCTCATGGGCGCGGCCCGTACCACGGCGACGCGTCGTATACGCAACCATGACCTGCCGGGGGTTTCATCTTCATGGAACGAGCCTGCCAGCCTGCAGGTGAAGCCGCGGCAAAGGCAGCGCCAATTCACCGTACGCAGGCAGCTTCGCGCGCAGGCTGGTCCACACCCCCACAGGGAGCCGACCATGCAGCAGCCAAACCCCACCACGCCCGACCGCCCCAACCCCGGCCCGAGCCGCCCACCCGACGAAACGCCGGGGCAGGTGCCCAATCCCGGCCGTGACCCGATCCCGGACACGCCCATCGACCCGGAACCGGACCGCCCCACCGATCCGCGCATTCCGCCGGTCCGCGACCCGGGTACCGGCGATCATGCGCCCAGGCGCTGAGCGGCTCGACGGCTAGGGTTTCTGGACTTCCAGCAGCTCCACGTCGAACACCAGCGAGGCGTTGGGCGGGATCACCCCGCCGGCGCCGCGGCGGCCGTAGGCCATCTCCGACGGAATCCGCAGTTCGCGCTTGCCGCCCACGCGCATGCCGGTCACGCCCTCGTCCCAGCCGGGGATCACCTGCCCGGCGCCAAGCGGGAAGGTGAACGGCTCGTCGCGCTCGCGCGAGCTGTCGAACTGTTCGCCATGCAGGTCCGGCTCGCGTTCGTCGTAGACCCAGCCCGTGTAGTGCACCGTCACCTCGTCGCCGGCCTGCGCGATCTCGCCCTCGCCCGGCTGCGTGTCGATCCGCTCCAGCTCCGCCACGCTGCCGCCCGGCGGCGGGCCCGGGTCCGCGCAGCCGACAACAAGCGCGGCACCAAGCAGGGCGGCGAAAAGAATCCGGAGGGGGGCGATCGACATGGCAGGCTCCATCAAAAGATGGCCGGCAGGTTACACCGCCTGACCTGCGGCGTGGCCAGAAGCCCAGGCCCACTGGAAGTTGTAACCGCCCAGCCAGCCGGTCACGTCCAGCACTTCGCCGATGAAATGCAGCCCCGGCACCAGGCGTGATTGGAAGGTGGATGAGGACACGCCGCCGGTATCCACCCCGCCCAGGGTCACCTCGGCGGTGCGGTAGCCCTCGGTGCCGCTGGCCACCAGCGGCCAGGCCGACAGCGTGGCCGCCGCCTCACCGAGCTGGGCCGGCGTGTACTGCTTCATCGGCCGGCTGGCCAGCCAACGCTCGCACAGGCGCTGGGCGAAGCGGCGCGGCATCGCTTCGGCCAGCAGCGTTTTCAGCTCGGCATCCGGGCGCTCAATCTGCCAGCGCTGCAGCAGTTCCAGCGCGTCCTGGCCCGGCAGCAGGTCCAGCTGCAGCGCGTCGCCGGGCTGCCAGTAGGAGGACACCTGCAGGATCGCCGGCCCGCTGATGCCGCGGTGGGTCACCAGCATGGCGTTCTGGAAAGACGCGCCGTTGCAGCTTGCCTGGATCGGCAGCGACACCCCGCTCAGGTCCGCCAGCCGCTCCTGGTGCTTGCCGCTCAGGGTCAGCGGCACCAGCCCGGCGCGGGTGGGCAGCACCTCGTGCCCGAACTGGCGCGCCAGCTCATAGCCAAAGCCGCTCGCGCCCATGCTCGGGATCGACAGCCCGCCGCTGGCCACGACGAGCTTCGTCGCCGCGGTGCGGCCAAGCCGGCTGTCGATGCAAAAGCGCCCGTCGTCGGCCACGTCCACCGCAGTGATGTCGCACTGGGTCTCGATCCGCACCCCGCCGCGGGCGCATTCGTCCAGCAGCATCTTCACGATCAGCTTCGAGGACTCGTCGCAGAACAGCTGGCCCAGCTCCTTCTCATGCCAGGCAATCCCGTGCCGCTCCACCATCTCCAGGAACTGCCAGGGCGTGTAGCGCGCCAGCGCCGACTTGCAGAAGTGCGGGTTGGCGGAGAGGAAGTTCTCCGGCCCGGCGCCGGTATTGGTGAAGTTGCAGCGCCCGCCGCCGGACATCAGGATCTTCTTGCCGACCCGGTTGGCGCGCTCGAGCACCAGGGTGCGCAACCCGCGCGCCGCCGCCACCTGCGCGCACATCAGTCCCGCGGCGCCGCCGCCAATGACGGCTACGTCAACTTGCTCCGTTCCCATCAGCGCATTCTATCGGTGGCGCAACAGCCCACCTGCCACCGCGATGCGCTCGCCGTCCTCAAATGCCGGCGTCCCGTTCACCAGCACCAGGTCGAATCCTTCCGCCTGCGCCGTCGGGTTCACGTAGTCGGCGCGCGCGCGCACCTGCCCTGGATCGAACAGCACCAGGTCCGCCACCGCACCTTCGCGCACCACGCCGCGATCGGACAGGCGCAGGATCGACGCCGGCAGGCCGGTGACCTTGCGCACCGCCTCTTCCAGCGACACCCGCCCGTCGCGCACCGCGAACTCCTCGATCCACTTGGCGAACGTGCCCGCCCCGCGCGGATGGCTGCCGCCGGGCGAGCCGTCGCTGGCGATCGCCACGTGCGGGTCGAGCATCAGCCGCGCTTGCAGCTCCTCGTCCATGACGAAGTGCGCCGCGCGGCCGCCGCTGGGGCCGATTTCCAGCAGCATGTCCGGGAACGGCTTTCCGGCCGCTTCGGCCACCTGCGCCAGGGTCTTGCCCACGTGCACCCCGCTGCCGAACAGAAGCGCGCCCGGCCCGCCGCGGCGGATCATGCGCGCCTCCAGCGCCGCGCGCAGCTCGTCGCGGCGCGAAGCCAGCACCTGCGCGTAGTCGGTCGGCGGCATCGCCCATTCGGGGAACAGGATGCCCACGCCGGTGTAGCTGGCGGCATAGGGATAGGCATCGGCGGTCAACTCCACGCCGGCGCGGCGGTACTCCGCCAGTGCTTCAAGCAGGCGCTCGGCGCGCTCGGCGCGCTCGGCGCCTTCGCCGTAAACAACCTTCAGGTGCGAAACATGCGTGCGCGCCGGGCGGCTGGCCTCCACGTGCTCGCGGATCGACTCCTCCACCCGGTCATTGTCCTCCGAGCGCATGTGGCTCATCGCCACCGCGCCGTGGCGTGCCACCGCGCGCCCGAGCGCGGCGATCTCCCTGGCGCCTGCGTACATGCCCGGCACGTACTCAAGCCCGGTGGAGGTGCCGAACGAGCCGGCGGCCAGGTCCTCTTCCAGCAGCGCGACCATGCGCGCGATCTCCGCCTGCGACGGCTCGCGGGTAGCGTCGTCGATCCCGGCCTGGCGGCGCAGCGTGCCGTGCCCGGAGCAGGTGGCCACGTTGATGTCCGGCCCGGCCGCTTCCACCGCGTCCATCCAGTCCGGCAGCCGGCGCGCGTTGTCGCCGCTGGCGCCGGGGCTGCCGCCATCCTGTCCCAGCACCACCGTGGTCACGCCCATCGCCAGGAACGGCTGGAAGGAGCTGTCCAGCGGGTCGCCGTGGGTATGCAGGTCGATGAAGCCCGGGGCCAGCACGCGGCCGCCGCCCTCGACGATCCGCGCACCGCGCGCTTCGCCGCGCGCGACGCGGCCGACACGGGCGATCCGTCCGTCCTGCACCAGCACGTCGCCGGCGCGCGCGGGCGCGCCGCTGCCGTCGATCACCGACACATCGCGCAGCAGCAGCGCTCCACCACCCTGCGCACGCGCACTCCACGGCAGCATCGCCGTTGCCGCACCCGCGGCCATCGCCACCAGCAGTTCGCGCCTGGACCAGCCGCTTGCACTCATGCAGACCATTCCTTGAACGTGGGAAGCACCGGAGTATGCGCGTGAACCGGGACCGCTTCCAAACCCCCGCGCCGCTACTTCCACCGGCGGGTTTACGCAGCCTTGTCTCCGCCGCGCATGCGGCCGACCAGCTCCACCACCGCCAGCACGATCGCGCCCACGAGAAGGCCGACCACGGCGTTGCCCAGCATGCCCACCAGCACACCCGACACGCCCTCTGGCGAGAACCGGTCCAGCAACTGCTGCAGGGCGCCGATGCCGTGCACGAAGATGCCGCCGCCGACCAGGAACATCGCCGCCGTGCCGACTACGCTCAGGGTCTTCATCAGCCACGGCGCCGCCGCCACGATGCCGCGCCCCAGCGCCGCCGCCGCGCCACCCTTTTCCACCAGCCACAGCCCCGCGTCATCGAGCTTCACGATCCCGGCCACCAGCCCGTAGACGAACACGGTGATGCCCAGCGCGATCACCACCAGGGTGATCGCCTGCTGCGAGAACGGCGCCTCGGAGATCACGCCCAGCGACAGCACGATGATCTCCGCCGAGAGGATGAAGTCGGTGCGGATCGCGCCGCGGATCTTGTCCTTTTCCGCGGCCACCCGGTCCACCGCCGGGTTGGCATTGTGTTCGGCATGCGCGGCCTTGCGCTCGACGTCCTGCTGCGGATGCAGGAACTTGTGCGCCAGCTTCTCCGCGCCCTCGTAGCACAGGAACGCGCCGCCGATCATCATCAGCGGCGTGATCGCCCACGGCAGCCAGACGCTGATCGCCAGCGCCGCCGGCACCAGGATCGCCTTGTTGAGGAACGACCCCTTGGCCACCGCCCATACCACGGGCAGTTCACGGTCGGCGCGCACGCCGGTGACCTGCTGGGCGTTGAGCGCCAGGTCGTCGCCCAGCACGCCGGCGGTTTTCTTGGTGGCCGCCTTGGTCAGGATGGAGACGTCGTCGAGGATCGAGGCGATATCGTCGAGCAGGGTGAGCAGGCTGGCACCGGCCATGGGGCGTTCCGTCGTCCGGAGAAAGGGCGATTGTGCCGGATGGCGCGTCAAGGAGCGTCTACATACGGCGCTCACGCGGGCGGGCCGGCGGGGTAGCCCTTGGCGGGACACGCAGGCAAGTACATCCATGTACGCTTATCGGCGCCGTCCATGGCGCCGATAGTCCCGCCAAGGGCTACCCCGCCGGCCCCTCACCTTCGCCGGGTGTTTATATGGTGTCGGCGTAAACTTGGGGCCATGAGCAATAGTGTTGCCAACGATGCCGGCGCGCTGCGCGCCAACCTGGAAACCATCCAGTCACGCATCGACGCCGCCTGCCAGCGCGCCGGCCGCGAGCCGGCCGAAGTCCGCCTGTTGCCCGTCAGCAAGACCGTGGACGAAGCGAGGCTGCGCGCGTTCCACGCCCTGGGCTTCAACGAGCTGGGCGAGAACAAGGTGCAGGAGGCGCAGGGCAAGTGGGAGGCCATGGAGGACCTGACCGACCTGCGCTGGGTGCTGATCGGCCACCTGCAGACCAACAAGGCCAAGCACGCGGCGCGCTTCATCAGTGAATTCCAGGCCCTGGACAGCACGCGCCTGGCCGAGACCCTGGACCGGCGATTGCAGATGGAAGGCCGCGCGATCGACGTACTGGTGCAGGTCAACACCTCCGGCGAGGACAGCAAGTTCGGCCTGCCCCCGGAGAAGGTGATCGATTTCGTGCGCACGTTGCCCGCGTATTCGTCGCTGCGGGTGCGCGGGCTGATGACCCTGGCACTGTTCTCGCCCGACGAATCGCTGGTGCGCCCCTGCTTCGTGCGCCTGCGCGAGCTGCGCGACCGGCTGCGGCAGGAAGCGCCGGACGGGATCGTGATGGACGAGCTGTCGATGGGCATGTCCAGCGACTTCGAAATGGCGATCGAGGAAGGCGCCACCACGGTGCGCGTGGGCACCGCGATCTTCGGCGTGCGACCCACTGCGGACAGCGACTACTGGCCCGGCTTCGCCGGAAAGCAGCCGGGCGCGTGAGCCGTCCTGACACGCCGCCACCGCCGGTAGGCGAGCGCATCATCGACGTGGTGTCGGTGCAGTCGCAGGTGGCCTACGGCAGCGTCGGCAACAACATCTGCGTGCCGGTGCTGCACGCGCTTGGCCTGCAGGTTGCGCCGGTGCCGACCGTGGTGTTCGGCAATACCCCGCACTATCCGACCATGCATGGGGGGCCGCTGCCGCTGGACTGGTTCCAGGGCCTGCTGGACGACCTGGAAGCCCGCCAGGCCGCGACGCGCGCGCGGCGGGTGCTGATCGGCTACCTGGGCTCACCGGAGCAGGGCATCGCCCTGGCCGGGTGGCTGCGGCGGATGCAGAAGGCCAACCCCGCGCTGCGGGTGCAGATCGACCCGGTGATCGGCGACCACGACTACGGCGTCTACACCGACCCGGCCCTGCTGCCCGTCTGGCGCGACCACCTGCTGCCGCTGGCCGAAGGCCTGTGCCCGAACCACTTCGAACTGGGCAGGCTCGCCGGCCGCAGCCCGCGCACGCTCGACGATTGCCTGGCCGCCGCCTCCGCGCTGCTCAACGACACCACCCGCTGGGTGGTGGTGACCAGCGCCGCACCCGAGCTTTGTCCGCCCGGGAAAATCCAGCTGGCCATCGTCGCCGACGGCGTGCGCGAGGTGCGCGAGCACCCGCTGGTGCCGCACCCGGTCAAGGGCGTGGGCGACATGTTCGCCGCCATGATCGGCGGCCGCATCGAAAACGGCGCCACCCTGCTCGACGCCGTCGACCGCACCTGCGCCGACGTTGTCGACGTGCTGCACCACGTGCAGTCCCAGGGCTGGCAGGAACTCGCCCTGCCCCGCCACATCGCCCGCCGCCTCGACTAGCCAGCCCGGCCTGACCCAGGTCAATGCAGCCCATTCGCAACGCCGGCATCCTGACCGTCATCGTCATGAATGCCGGAACCGCCCCATGCCCGTCTGCCTCGATCTTCGCAACCTGCCCGCGCCCGAGCCCATGGAACGCATCCTGGAAGCGGTCGAGTCGCTGGTGCCTGGCGAGCACATCCAGGCCCTGACACCCTTCTGGCCCGCACCGCTGCTGCCGATCCTGGAACTGCAGGGCTGCGCCTGGCGCCGCGAGCCCAGTCCTTCCGGGCACCACGCCCGCATCACGATCTTCCTGCGCGAGGACGCCGAGCCCATCTTCGCCACGGCATGACCGGCCTCGCCTTCGCCGAAGCACCGCCACCGCGCCGCCCGCTGCGCTGGTTGCTCAGCGTCCCCGTCTGGGGCATGGCCGCCGGCGCCTTCCTGCTCGCATTCGGCGAAACCGCCCTGGTCAGCCGCTGGTCGCCGCACACCGTGGCCCTGGTGCACCTGTTCACGCTGGGCCTGCTTGGCAACGCCATGCTCGGCAGCCTGCTGCAGTTCCTGCCCGTCGCCGCCGGCACCCCCATGCCACTGGCGCGCTCGGCCGCCTGGCTGCACGCCGCCTTCAACCTGGGGCTGGCCGTGTTCGCCGTCTCCATGGTGAACATGCATCGCACCGGCCTGGCCGCGGCCAGCGTGCTGCTCGCCGTGCCGATCCTGGTCTTTGCCGCCGCCGCCCTGCCCGGCCTGCTCAGGCGCGGCGCGCAGCGGGTGCTGCGCTCGGGCATCGCCATGGCCGTGGCTGCGCTGGCCGCAACTGCCATCGCCGGCACGCTGCTGATCGCCATCCTGCGCGGCGACGCGCCGCTGCCGCTGGAGGCCATCGCCGACTCCCACGCCACCCTCGGCCTGCTCGGCGGCGTGCTGGGGCTGATGGCCGCCGTGGGCAGCGTCACCCTGCCCATGTTCCAAGGCACCGCCAGAGTGCCCGACCGCTGGCTCGGCGGCTGGGTTGCCCTGACCGCCATCTCACTGGCGATCGGCGTGTCCCTGCGGATCTACTCCGGGCTGCAGCAGCCGCTGGTGGTCTCCGCCCTGCTGCCGGCGCTGCTGTTCGTCGGCGTATCGCTGTGGCTGCCGCTGCGCCCCCAGTTCCGCCGCAACCCCGCCCTGGTCTGGTCGTGGCGCATGGGCACCCTGGCGCTTGGCACCGCCTGCGCCATCACCCTGGCCGGCACCGTCGCACCCCTGTCGTCGAACGCGGTGATCCTCGCCGGCGTACTCGCCATCGCCATCGGCCTGCCGATGATGATCACCGGCATGCTGCTGGAAATCATGGGCTTCCTGGCCTGGATCGGCCTGCGCCGCGACTGCCCGCGCGGCATCCGCGTACCGGGCGTCGGCACGCTGGTGGCGGGGCGGGACAAGTGGACCGTGTTCGGCCTGAACCTGCTCGCGGCAACCGCGCTGATCGGTGCGGCATTGCATCCGGCGCTGGCGCGCCCCGCCGGGTTGATGCTGCTGCTCGCCTGGGCGGCCGTGCTGGCCACCCAGCTACGCGGCCTCGGCCGGGCGCGGGCGTTCCGGCGCGAACACTTTCATGCTGGGGAGCGCGAGGCCGACTCCGCCCGGATGCCGTGACCGCCTGCGGGCTCGGTCTCGATCCGCTGGTCGAACCCGGCGATCAGCGCACGCCCGCGGGCAATCGCATCCTTGACCGCGGGCAGCGACAGCGAAGCCTGGTGGCTGGCCCGGCTCTCCCAGACCTCCGTGACCCAGATCGCGTCGGGGTCCGACGGATCCCGTGCCACCACGTAGCTCAGGCAGCCCGGCATGCCGGAACCAGAAACGATGAGGATGTCGATCAGGGCGTCGCGCTGCCCGGGCATGGCCCGGATCCTCCCGATGAGCCCATACAGGTCATTCCCACCGGTGGATGAAGCCAGGCCTGGCACTGAAAGCACTGCGGTTCCTGCCATCGCCGCGGCGACGAATGTGCGTCTGTTGAAATGCATCCCAAGCTCCGGTTGCTGCCTGCCCGTCCGGCAGGGCTGTCATCTTGACGACTCCCTTGCTGACGTCGCAATTGGACAGACTTGGCTACTCGTCCGCGACAACCAAGCCCCGGCGCGCTGCCGGGCATATCCGTCACACGTCTGCCGCCCACAGCGCCAGCCCGCCGACAAGGAAGAGTACGATCCAAGACAGATGCCGCCCACGGGTGATCACCAGCGGCAGCACCCCCGACAGCAGCATCGTCCAGCCCAGCACCGTCAGCACTGCGCTCCTTCCCAGGTCGCCGCCGGATGCCACCTGCCAAAGCAGCACCGCCATGCCCCACCAGGCCACGGTGGTGATGTGCCAGGCGAAGCGAAGCGTGCGGATGGTGAACGCGGTTCCGCCGAACAACCTGGGCAGGTTGTCGCGGCGGAACAGGCGGACAAGGATGTAGCGCTCACCCAGCACCGAATGGGCCAGGCCAAGGAGGAAGAGCAGGATTGCCGCTGCGTGGAAGGTCGTCATGAGCGCCTACGGGATGCTCGGCCAGTTGCGCGATATCGAAGATGTCGATGTCGACAAAGCACAGCTCGAACGTATCGAAACGCCCTTTGGATGTTGCACAGCGCGTGTTAATTCACTCAACTTACCGGCACGTCGTGTTTCCAAAATAGTCATCGGTACAGGTAACCGAGCCCCCCTGGTTGTCGCGGTAGGTGGTGTTGCCAAGGCGGTCAGTGCTTGACCGGACGGTATTACCGCGGTTGTCACGGTATGTGCTGTTCCCGAAGTAATCTTTTGTTTCCTGAACAGTGTTTCCCCGGTTGTCCCGGTACGTGGCGTTGCCGAAATAGTCAGTCGAGCCACGTATCACGTTACCCCGATTGTCCCGCGTGGTCGTGTTTCCAAAGTAGTCGGTGGCAGTGTGGCTGGTAGTGCCACTGCTACCACGACACGTACTTTTGCCAAAGTAGTCGGTCGTGCACCTCGTCTGTGCGTAGGCACCGGAAGAAAAGAGAAGCGAGCCAAGTAGGATTGCTGTCAGCTTTTTCATGGATCCCCTGTTGAACGTGATGCCGTTTAACGCTTGAGTTGAGGACACCTTTCCTCCACCCCGAGCTCGGTGATGTACTTGCCGTAACTTTGCTCATACTCGCTGCTTGGAAGAACCAGGGAAAGAGTCATGAGGCGCCTAACGATAGAGTTGAACCGAACCGCGAACCTGTTTCGGCTTGAATGAAATGTTAGCCGCCGCGCGATGCAGCCAGGCAACCCTATCCTAAAGAAG
>JBQDAV010000018.1:0-49756 GCA_052090405.1 Luteimonas sp. | reverse complement strand
TGTTCGCCGGCTGGTGGCGCAGGAGCTGGCCGCGATATTGAGGAGCGCTGCATGACCCATGAACGAGAAACCCAACTTATCCGCTGGCCGAAGTGCGCCACCGAGCGCGCCATGTTGAGCGTCATTGCCAACTGGCACATCGCCGGAGCCTTGAAGCAATTGCGGAGCGACAAGAAAACACCGGAGGCCGCATGAAGTACGAGATCCACCCGATAGCCAACATCTTTCCGTCCATGTCGGACAGCGAGTTCCAGGCGCTGAAAGCCGACATTGAGCAATACGGCCAGCGTGAGCCGGTGTGGCTGTATGAGGACAAGGTGATCGACGGCAGGCACCGCATGCGCGCCTGTGATGAGCTTGGCTTGCCGCTTCGCACCGAGGTCTATGACGGGTTCGACGCCACCGCCTTTGTGGTGTCGCTGAACCTTCATCGCCGGCACCTGGACGAATCCCAGCGGGCGAAGGTGGCGGCGAAGCTGGCGAATATCGCGCAGGGACAGTTCATCGGGAATCAGCATGTGCCCTCTGCAAATTTGCAGACCCCTGCTGTCTCCCAATCCCGCGCCGCCGAACTGCTGAACGTCGGGACGCGGACGGTTGCCGCTGCCGCCAAGGTAGAGCGCGACTCTCCGGAAGTGTTCGAGCAGATCGGCACCGGCGGGCTGTCCGTCAATCTGGCTTCTCAGGTATCGGAGCTGCCACCGGAGGAAAGGCAGGTGGTGGTGACGAAGATCTCCGAGTCGCCCGCCGAAGCAAAGACAATCGCCCGTGAGGCTGTCAAGGCCCACGTGGCGAACAACAGCGGCAATAACGAGTGGTACACGCCTGCGGAGTACATCGAGGCTGCGCGGCGAGTGATGGGCGGTATCGACGTAGATCCGGCATCTAGCGCCATTGCCAATAGCAGGGTGCAGGCGTTGACCTACTTCACGGCAGAGGATGACGGGCTGAAACAGGAGTGGCATGGGCGCGTCTGGATGAACCCGCCGTACGCCCAGCCGCTGATCGCGAACTTCGCTGATGCCGTGGCTGAAAAGTATGCCGGCGGTGAGATTGAACAGGCGTGCGTCCTGGTGAACAACGCCACGGATACCGCGTGGTTCCACACCATGCTGGCGGGAGCGTCAGCCGTGTGTTTCCCGCGAGGCCGCATCCGGTTCATCGACCCCCAAGGCAACCCGTCCGGCGCCCCGTTGCAAGGGCAAGCGGTGCTGTACTTCGGTGAAAGCGCCGAATCCTTCGCCACCGAGTTCTCACAGTTCGGGCGCATCGTTCACGTCGACCACGACGCCGAAGGGGCGATTCAGGAGGTGACCGAATGAGGACGCCATACGAGAGCGCCCCGACCGGGCAGGGTCGAGGCGCTGGGATACAGACCAATGGGCACGGGCTGTCGCTACATACTGCCGAGATTATCGAGCGGTTGCAATTCCGGCTGTCGGCCAACGCCTGCGCTATCGACGCGCTGACCCCGGACCTGGACTACTGCATGCGGGTCGTGTGGCTGGTGGCGAAGGGCATGCCGCTGCCCGGCGATGCCCCGCAACGGCTTAACCGGCTGGCGCTGCGGTTGATTGATGCCCGGCACGTCCTGGAGGCGGAGCTGCCGCCGGAGGTGCGCGATGTCGCCTGACGAATTGCGGCATGCCCTTGCCAAAGCTGACGCGCTGGACCGGGCCTATGAGCGCAAGCAGCAAGGCTTCCCCGCCTGGACTCCGCACGATGCCATGGACGATGAAGAACGGGCTAGGTTCCGGGCCGCGTACCTGGAGGAAAACCCGCCGACCCGTACCGAGCTGCTAACGGCGAGCCTGACGCCCTGGTCGGATGCGGAGCTTGAAGCGTCCAGGGAGCCACATCCCCAGGTCTTCAGCGGCAGCTACGAGCGCGGGCTGTTTCCGGTTGGCGAACTGACGGTGGTCGGTGCCATGCGGCGCATGGGTAAGACCACGATCATGGTGGCCACGGGGACGGCGGCTGTAATCGAACACTCGCTGGCGGGCTTGTGGCCGATGAAGGGTCGCAGCGTCATCATCTATTCGGCAGAGGACGACCGGAAGCAATACGCCCGCAAGGTGGCCGCACAGTGCAGCCTGCTAAGCCGTGAGCAGGCCGACATGGTGAAGCGCCGGATCATTGTCCCCGACCTGGACGCGGACGGCATGGAGCCGCTGCGGCGGCTGGTGACCATGGCAGACCGCAGGCCGATCACGACCGGGACGGATGACGCCATCATCGAGGCCATCACGCCGATGATGCAGGCAGAGTTCCCGCCCGCGCTGGTGATCTTCGAAACCGTCAGCACCTTGTCGGACGCCGAAGAGGACAATGCATCGTTCGCGGTCTTCACTGCCGCGCTGAAGCGGATCGCCCGGCGCTTGGGTGTAGCCGTGGCCCTTGTCCACCACGTCAGCCAAGCATCCGAGGCGACCCTAAGCGATCTTTCCGTCACCCCGTCGAGCTTCCGGGGCGGAACGTCCCTCCCGTCCAACTCACGGCAAAACCCCGTCGTTATCGACCTGGGAAGCGATGCCGACCCGTTCCCCGCCAATGACGCCCGCACCGTCCTGCGCGAGCTGGTAGCCGATGGCAGGCACCCGGAGCGAATTACTGCACTGGTCGCCATGGAAACATCCAAGGGGCAGGATCCGGCCCCGATCTTTTTCCGATGGGTCCGCACCGACTACGGCCCGGCAGCCGTCGAGCTGGAGCCGCCCGAGCACCTGGTGGGCAAGTCCTGGCGCAAGGTCCGCGAGATGGTCATGGCAGAGCGCGGGACACGACGCGCGGACGCCAAAGCAAGCACCCGCGAGGCGGCCGTGGACACCGTTGTAAGGGTGGTGAAGCAGCTTGCAGCAACAGGTAAGCAGCCAACGGCAAGAGCCGTATCCATCGCCGCCGGTAAGTCAGACACCTGGGCAAAACCGTACTTGGAGCAGGCCGCCGTCGACGAACTGCTGAAGGCAGTCGAAGAGGACGTGCCCCGCGTCAAGGGCAAGAAATGGGTCTACCGCCCGGTCGATGACTCCACGGAGCCGCAAGCGTGAAGCGTGGAGTGCCACCACAAACCCGCATGGTTGCGCCGTTTGTGACTCCACGGCACTACACGGCAGCTAGCGTTGAGTCGCTACAGGCAAGGCAATGGACAGGGTGGGCCAGCCGAAGGTGGCCACCCTGCCTTTGCCCCCGCGCTGACTCCACTCCACGGAGTGGTTTTCCTTATAAGGCGTGGAGTCGTTTTCCGTGGAGTCGCGGGAGAGTCCCCCCGGCCTGCGGATCGTCCCCAAAAAAGCCAGCGTTCAGGGACTTTGGCGGACGGACTATCCGCATCATGTCCCGTCAATTCAAAGCATTACCTTGCACGTCGGGTCATACATACCAACCTGCCCGCCATACCGGGCGCAACCTGGAGCAATCCCGATGACTGACACCCCGAACGAAACCCCGAACGTCGACACCAGCCCGAACCCGGACGCCAACCCGGACGCCCCGAACGTCGACACCGCGCCGGACGCCGCAGCCCTGCAGAAGGAGATCGAAGCCCTGCGTGCCAAGAACAAGGAGCTGCTGGGCAAGCTGCGCGCAGCCAAGGACGCAGGCAACGCGGCGGCGACCGGGCTGCAGGAGGCGCAGGAGGGCGCGCAGGCGGCGCAGGAGGCGCTACAGGCCGAACGGGACGCCCTGGCCGATGAAGTCCGCCGGTTGCGATTGGATGGCCCTGTAGCCGCCCTGGTGGCTGATCTGGCGATTGACGGCGACTTGTTCCGCCACCTGTTCGACAAGCACTACAGGTTCGTCCTGGCCGATGACGGCAGCCCGGCGATTGTCGACGGCGAGGGCAACCCGGCGCAGGTGAAGGAGCCGGACGTGGTACGCAAGATCGGCAAGCCCGGCACCAGCGGCTACAGGGAGGAGGTCACGGCAGGCAAGGCGCGTCCTGCCCGGTTCACCAGCGAGGACGTTGTGCTGCTGTGTGACGGCACGCCCGACAAGGATCGGTTCGCGCATGTCCTGGTGGCGTCCCGTGCCGATGGTGGCGGCGCGGTGGGCAGTAAGGGTTTGCAGCCTGGCCCGTCGCCCATCCCCAAGCCGGACAAGCCGAAGCCGCAACCGTTCGGGCTGCGGTGATCGTGGTGGGCCACGGACGGCCAGCCATGTGGCGCATTTTGTGCCAACCCCGTGCTATTCTGGAAGCCGTGGATACCGCTGTAATGCAGCGCACACGCCACGCGAGACACGCCGCCGATGGTGGCAACCGGCAAGGCGATGCCGCGCCCGGATCAATTCCCCTTTGATCTGGAGCATTTCAAATGACAACCCGACTTTCCGACATTGTCGAACCGGCAGTGTTTACCGAATACGTTGTGGAGAACACCGCCGAAAAGTCTGCGCTGGTGCAGGCTGGCGTGATGGTCCGCAACGCGCATGTGCAGGCGCAACTGACTGCAGGTGCCGACCAATTCACGGTGCCCAACTGGCGCGATCTGGGCAACGATGAAGCGGACATCGTGACGGATGATCCCGACGTTGAAAGCACGCCCGGCAAGGTGGCGGCGGCGCGGGTGCTGGTGCGCAAGGCGTTCCTGGCGAAGTCCTGGGGCGCGATGAACTTCGCCTCGGAGCTGTCCGGCAGCGATGCCCTGGTGCAGATTCAGCGGCGCGTGACTGCGTACTGGGAGCGGCAGCTTCAGCGGCGGCTGGTGGCCAGCTTGAACGGCATCCTGGCGTCGAACATCGCAAACGACGATGGCGACATGGTTCACGGTGACGGTTCGGCCAACTTCAGCGCGGCGGGTGTGATTGATGCGGCGCACACCCTGGGCGATTCGCTCCGGGACGTGACGGCCATCGGCATGCACTCCGACACCTACGCCAACGCGATGAAGGCGGACCTGATTGCAACCCTGCCCGATTCGCAGGGCGGGTTTATCCAGACGTTCCGGGGTCTGGGAATCGTGGTCGACGACGGTATGCCGGTGGACACCAGCGGCGACACCCCGGTTTACACGTCGATCCTGTTCGGCCCTGGTGCGGTTGGGTACGGCATCGTTCCCCCGCGCATCGCGGACGGCACGGCTATCGAGCAGAAGGAGGCCAGCGGCAACGGTGGCGGGCAGCAAGTCCTGCACAGCCGCAACAACCTGGCGATCCATCCGGGTGGTTTCTCCTGGGTGGAGGACACGGTGGCCAGTGAGTCCCCGTCCATTGCCGAGCTGGCGGTGGCGGATAACTGGTCGCGGGTGTACGAGCGCAAGAACATCCCGCTGGCGTTCCTGCGGCACGGCCTGGCCTAACGGCTTTGCCCGGTGGTGGGAGGTGTGTTGTTGCCATCGCATCCCCTGCCGCCGGGCATTTTGAAAGTGAGGAAGTCATGGAAACTGGCGAGCTGGTGCATTGGGTATCACGTGGCGCTTACGGATTCATCCGCCCGGATGCAGGCGGTAAAGACATTTTCTTGCACGCGGCGAACATCATGCCAGGCGAGTTGATCCACGTCGGCAGCCGGGTGCAATTCGAGGTTCGCAAGGATGAGCGGCGCGGCCTGCAGGCGATGACGGCGCGGGCGCTGCCATGACGGCCCGGAAAGAGCCGCCACGGGGCACGCCCGACAAGGTGCGGCGCTGGGCTGCCGATGGCACGCCGCGCAAGGTCATGGCCCGGCGGTTGGGTGTATCGGCGTCGACGCTGACCCGCTGGATTGATGAGGTTCCCCGCGTTTCGGCTGCCTACGATGAGGGTGTAGAAGACGAGCACCAGCGTTTGCTTGAATCGCTGCGTTCGCATTTGAAGTCCGGCCCGACGGCGGCGATCTTCCTGCTGAAGACCCGACACGGTTATGTCGAAGGTGATCGGACGGGGCAGGCCAATCAAGTGCAGGTCACGTTCAACCTGCCTGGCGCTGCGCCCAAGGACGAATGGGCCAAGGTGATCGACGCCAAGCCCGTACCGGCCAAGGCGATCAAGCATGTCCGATCTTGAATACAACGAGTTTCAGGGTATGGCGATGGCCGTGCCTGAAGACTTCGATCTGTTCCTGGGCGGTGGTCGTGGTGGCGGCAAGTCCTACGCGATGGCATTGCTTGCCCTGCGCCATGCGGTCGAATACGGCCAGCGTGCGCGCATCCTCTACATCCGGCGCACGTACAAGGGTCTGGCGGACTTTGAGCAGGTCTGCCGCGAGCTGTTCGGCAAGGTCTACGGGACGGCGGCGCGGTATAACACCAGTGAACATTTGTGGCGGTTGCCCAACGGCGCGATCATGGAGCTGGGGCAATTGGAGACGCAGGCCGATTACCAGAAGTATCAGGGCCGCAGCTTCACGCTGTTGATGGTCGATGAAGCCGGGCAATTCCCCGATTCGTCGATGCTGGATATTCTGCGGTCGAACCTGCGCGGCCCAAGGGACATTCCCATTCGCATGGTGATGGCAGCCAACCCCGGCGGCGCTGGGCATCATTGGCTCGCACACCGCTACGCCCTGCGCTCGGTGCCGTGGTCTGCGTTCGACGAACCCAAGAGCAAACGCAAATGGGTCTATGCCCCGTCGACGTTCGCAGGGAACAAGTTTCTGGACCGGGAGCAGTACCGCGAGCAACTGGAGGCGGCCACGCCGGACGATCCCGAGCTGCTGCGCGCCTGGGTGAACGGTGATTGGGCGGTGAACCGGGGCGCGTACTTTGCCAGCGTGATCGACGAAAAGCGCAACATGGTCGAGCCGTGGCAGGCGATCCCCGACGAATGGGCCACGTACCTGGCGCATGACTTCGGATCATCGGCCCCGAGCGTGACGTACATCATTGCCCGGTCGCCTGGTGGCCGTGAAGGTGAGGTCGACGGGCGCTACTACCCGCGCAACTCGCTGGTGCTGGTGGATGAGCTGGCCACGCACAAGACCGGGAATTTCAACGCCGGGCTGGGCTGGACGGTGCCCGAGCTGGCCGAAAACATCCGGGCCATGTGCCGCAAGTGGAAGATCCCGCCCGATGGCGTTGCCGATGATGCTTGTTTCTCAAAGGCAGGTCATGCGGCAGGTTCGATTGCCAATGAGTTTCAGCAAGCTGGCGTTCGGTTCGCACGGGCGCGCAAGTCCGACCGAATGACGGGCTGGAACCGGATGCGCAAGTTGTTGGCGAACGCGGGCAAGCCGGACATGGCCGGGCTGTATGTGTCTGCGGCCTGCCGCTACTGGTGGGGCACGGTGCCCTACCTGCCCCGCGATGCGAAGAAGATCGAGGACGTGGACAGCTCCGGCCCCGACCACGGCGCGGACGCCTGCCGCTACGGATGCCTGCAGAACCCACGAACGCCGACCGTGGTCCCGATCCGGTTCGCCAACCGGGGCTGATCCGGTTGGTATGTTTTATGGGTGGCTGTTTTGCGATTCAGCCGTAACCCATTGATTTTATTGCAAAATTGGCGGAGAGGGAGGGATTCGAACCCCCGAGGCGCTATAAACGCCTGCCTGATTTCGAGTCAGGTACATTCAACCACTCTGCCACCTCTCCGGTGGTTTGCGGCCGCAGGAGCGGCGCAGTCGGCAATGATAAGGGCCCGCCGCGCGCGCCACAAGGCGCGAGGGGATGTTCGACCCGGTGCGTTCAGCGACTCCGGGTGTCGTGGGGAACGGCGGTGGTTAAACTGGGGGCCTTCCCTGCCGGTACCCAGCCATGCCCGAAGTCCAGGTTCCCGTGTCATTTGGCGAGTTGCTCGACAAGATCTCCATCCTGCAGATCAAGTCCGAGCGGATGAGCGATCCGGACAAGCTGGCCAACGTGCGCCGCGAGCTGGGGGAGCTGGAAAAGACCTGGATGGCGCATCCGGCCGCCGGCCACGACATCGCCCGCCTGCGTGGCGAACTCAAGGCCGTCAACGAGCGGCTGTGGGAGATCGAGGACGAGATCCGGCTCAAGGAGAAGGCGCAGGCGTTCGACGATGAATTCGTGCGCCTGGCCCGCAGCGTGTACTTCGAGAACGACGAGCGGGCGCGGATCAAGAAGGAGATCAACCTGGCCCTGGGTTCCTCGTTCGTGGAGGAGAAGTCCTACCAGGACTACCGCGGCGACAGCGGCGCGTAGCGCCGGTCAGGCGTGGTCGGCGCGGAAACGTTCGAATGCGGCGACCGCATCGTCCACCGTCACCAGCTCCATCACCCCGTCGAATTCAATCTTGGTGCCCCAGCGCAGCTCGGCGGCCGGCCGCTTGAGGTACTTGCGCGCGGCGGCGTCGTAGCGGTCCACGCAGTAGCGCCGGTCCGAATACGGACCGCTGCGCTCCGGATTGCTGGCTGCATGCAGCCCCAACACCTTCGTGCCCATGGCGTTGGCGATATGCATCGGCCCGGAGTCCGGGGTTACCACCAGGTCGGCGCGGGCGAGCAGGGCCGGCAGCTGCTTGAGGGTGTCCTTGCCGACCAGGTCGATGGCCGGCGTGCGCATCGCGGCGAGGATGGCGTCGGCGGTTTCGCGCTCCAGCTCGCTGCGGCCGCCGCACAGCACCACCCGCCAGCCAGCGGCGGCCGCATGGTCGGCGAGCGCGGCGTGGCGGTCCGGGTACCAGTTGCGGCGCACGTGGCTGGAGCAGGGCGAAATCACCAGGGTCCGCGTGCCGTTATCCGGCCACTGGGCGCGCGCCCATTCGCGTGCGTCGTCGGGGACCGGCAGGTCCCAGACGGCCTTGCCGCGAAGCAGGCCCAGCGGCTCGCAGAAGCTGCCGATCGCATCGAGCACGTGGATGCCGGGGCGGTCGGCGATGCGCTCGTTGATGAACAGGCCGTGCAAGTCCTTCGAACGCGCGCGGTCGTAGCCGATCCGCCGCCGCGCCGGGATGAAGGCGGACAGCAGGTTGGCGCGCCCGGCCACCTGCAGCTGCAGCAGGGCGTCGAAGCGGCGGCCCCCCAGCTCGCGTCGCAGCGCACGCATGCCGGCCACGCCAGTCTTCTTGTCGTAGATGAGGAACTCGACCCCGGGCAGGCCATCGAGCAGGCGCTTTTCCGCCTTGCCGATCACCCATGTCAACGTCGTTTCCGGCCACGCAGAGCGCAGCGTGTGCACCAGCGGCAGCACGTGGGTCACGTCGCCCAGCGCAGACAGCCGCAGCAGGCAGATCGATGCGGGCGGGGAAGGGGTGGAAGATGGCGGTGGAGGGGACATTCGGCTTGCTAGACTCGCTGGATGGCCAGATTCGACGCCAGCGAAAGCCTGACGCCCTTCCGTGATGGGAGTGGCCGTGACCCGCGTGGCCGCGATGCAGGCGGTGGTTTCGGCTCGATTCTGAGCGATGCCGCGATCGCGCGGCAAGTCGGGCAGGACTGGTTCGATCCCGCGCACTGGGAAGACAAGGCGCAGCCGGTGGGCAGCGGCGGGCGCGGCGGGGCCTGGTTCATCGAAGGTCCGTTCGGCCACGCGGTGTTGCGTCGCTACCTGCGCGGCGGGCTGGTGGGCCGGTTTAACCGCGACCTGCACCTGTGGCGCGGCAGCGACCGGGTCCGCAGCTTCGCCGAGTTCCGCCTGGCCCGCGAGCTGCGCCGTGAAGGGCTGCCGGTACCGGAGCCGATCGCGGCCTGCTACCTGCGGCAGGGGCCGTTCTACCGCGCCGCGATCCTGATGCAGCGACTGTGCGGCGTGCGCAGCCTGGCGGATCTTGCAGCCGGTGCGGACGGCGAGGCGCCGTGGAAGGCGGCCGGTGAACTGATCGCGCGCTGCCACCGCGGCGGCCTGGACCACGTGGACCTGAACGCGCACAACATTCTGTTCGACGAAGAAGGCCGCGGCTGGGTGATCGACCTGGACCGCTGCCGCAAGCGGCTGCCGGAAACCGCCTGGCGATCACGCAACTTGGCGCGGCTGGAGCGATCGCTGCTCAAGCTGCGCGGCGAGCGCCCGGAGCACGAGGTGCGGGCCGACTTCGCCCGCCTGCGCGCGGCCTACGATGCCCGCTGGGCGAAGGGATACTGAGGCGTGGGCTGGGCGCTGCGCTTCCACGGGGTCGGCAATGCCGACGCGGTCGAGCTGGGCAATTCGATGGCCACGATCGAGCGTGACGGCGAGCCGTGGCTCACCATCGACTGCGGCGGCGAGGGGCTGACCGCCTGCCTGGCCCATTACGGTCATCCCCCGCGGGCGCTGTTCGTCACCCATACCCACATGGACCACGTGTCCGGCTTTGAGCGGCTGTTCGTGCACCAGTATTTCGACCGGGAACGGCGCGGGCGCATGCCGGTGTACGTGCCCGCCAGCGTGGTGCCGCTGCTGCACCAGCGGGTGGGCGACTACCCGAACGCACTGGCCGAGGGCGGGGCGAATTTCTGGGAGGCGTTCCAGCTCATCCCGGTCGGCGACTGGTTCTGGCACGACGGCCTGCGCCTGGAAACCTTCGCCGTGCGCCACCACTGGCCACGCACCGCGTTCGGTCTACGTCTGCCGGGCAGCCTGGTGTGGAGCGGCGACACCCGCCCGATCGCCGAGCTGTTGAAGGTGTACGCGGATGATGGCGAGACCGTGGCCCACGACTGCGCCCTGCGCGGCAATCCCTCGCATGCCGGGCTGGACGAGCTGGAGCGCGAGTATCCGCCGGAGCTGCTGGCGCGCTGCGTGTTCTACCACTACGCCAGCATCGCGGACGGCGAGGCGATGCGCACCCGCGGGCACCGGGTGGCGACGCCGGGCGAAGTCTTGACGTTGCCTGAGCCGGCTTCAGGCATCATGGAGGCGCAATGAGCGCCGCACCCGCCCCAGCGCAGGATCCGCTCCCGCTCGACCGCCTCGGCCGGCCGCTGCGCGACCTGCGGCTGTCGGTGATCGAGGCCTGCAACTTCCGCTGTGACTACTGCATGCCGGCCGACCGGGTGCCTGACGATTACGGGCTGGATTCGGCCTCGAGGATGTCATTCGACCAGATCGAGACCCTGGTGCGGGGCTTCGCCCGCATGGGCATGCGCAAGCTGCGGATCACCGGCGGCGAGCCGCTGCTGCGGCGCAACCTGGCGGAGCTGGTGGCGCGGCTGGTGGACGTGCCCGGGGTGGAGGACCTGGCCCTGACCACCAACGGCAGCCTGCTCGCGCGCCAGGCGCGGGCCCTGCGCGCGGCCGGGCTGCAGCGCCTGACGATCAGCCTGGATGCGCTGGATCCGGAGGTGTTCAACCGGCTCAGCGGTGGCCGCGGCGACATGGCGCGGGTGCTGGAGGGCATCCGCGCGGCGGAAGAGGCGGGTTTTGAATCGATCAAATTCAATTGCGTGGTCCAGCGCGGGATCAATGATGACCAGGTGCTGCCGCTGGTGGAGCACTTCCGCGGCAGCGGCCACGTGCTGCGCTTCATCGAATACATGGACGTGGGCAACTGCAACGGCTGGGACCGCGACCGGGTGGTGCCGTCGGCGGAGTTGCACGGGCGCATCCAAGCGCGCTGGCCGCTGCGCGCGCTCGATCCGGCCCATCGCGGGGAAGTGGCCGAGCGCCACGCGTTCGAGGACGGCTGCGGCGAAATCGGCTTCGTCAGCTCGGTCACCGCGCCGTTCTGTTCTGACTGCAACCGCGCCCGCGTTTCCGCCGACGGGCACCTGTACACCTGCCTGTTCGCCGGCGGCGGCACGGACCTGAAGCCGGCCCTGGCCGGGGGCGAGCTGGCCATGGCCGAACGCCTGGGCGAGCTGTGGTCGCAGCGCGCCGACCGCTACAGCGAACTGCGCGGCAGCACCCGCGCCAACGCCCGCAAGAAGGTCGAGATGTTCCTCATCGGCGGCTAGCGTCCTTTGAGATGCTGTTCCAGCGCGGGATGTCACGCGACTTCGCGCGCACGGCCTGTTTCTGCTGAGTGCCGTAGCCAAATGGGTATCATCGGGGACCTGTTCCCGTTTGCAGGCGTCCGTGCCCAGATCTGCGCCCCCCAAGTCCGGCCTGACCCATATCGATGCCTCCGGGCGTCCGGCGATGGTTGATGTCTCCGGCAAGGCGGTGACCGCCCGCGAGGCGGTGGCCGAGTGCCGGGTGAAGTTTCCCGCGGCGGTCGCGGCGGAGTTGAAGCACAGTGGCCTGCGCAGCGCCAAGGGCGGGATCGTGGATACCGCGGTCATCGCCGGCACCATGGCGGTCAAGCGCACCCATGAGTTGATTCCGTTCTGCCACCCGCTGCCGATCGACGGCGTGCGCCTGTCCATCGACTGGCACGGCGAGCGCGAATTGCGGATCGAGTGCATGGTGAAGACGGTGCATCGCACCGGCGTGGAGATGGAAGCGCTGACCGGCGCCACCGTGGCCGCGCTGACGGTGTACGACATGTGCAAGGCGCTTTCGCACGCGATCGTGATCGGCCCGGCGAAGCTGGCCGGCAAACGCGGCGGCAAGCGCGACTTCGGCAAGACCGGAAAGGATCCAGGAGCAAAACAGTGACCAGCGTGACCGTGCTGTACTTCGCCAGCCTGCGCGACGCCGCCGGCAGCGATCGCGAAACGCTGACCACTTCTGCCGCGGACCTGCGCGCGCTGTACGACGAGCTGAGCGAGCGGCACGGCTTTGGGCTGCCGGCCGGGCGCCTGCGGGTGGCGGTGGACGGCAGCTTCGCGCGCTGGGAGGACGCTCCGAACGAAGGTGCGGAGATCGCCTTCATCCCGCCGGTGAGCGGTGGATGAGCGCGCGCGCATGAAACGCTTCCGCATTGCCGACCAGCCCTTTGATACCACCGCGCTGCATGCGCGGCTGCAGCACGACACAGCGGGTGCGTGCAGCGTGTTCGAGGGCTGGGTGCGTGACCACAACGACGGTCGTCCGGTGCGCGGGCTGCGCTACGAGTCCTACGTGGAGCTTGCCGAGTCGGAAGGCGAGCGGATCCTGGAGGAGGCGCTCGAGCGTTTTTCGCTTGCGCAGGCGGTGTGCGTGCATCGCGTTGGCGAACTTGCCATCGGCGACCTGGCGGTGTGGGTCGGGGTCTCGGCCGGGCACCGCGACATGAGCTTCGACGCCTGCCGCTGGGTGATCGACGAGGTCAAGCATCGGGTGCCGATCTGGAAGCACGAGCACTACGTCGACGGCGACGCCGGCTGGCTGCATCCCGACGAGGGTGCTCCCCAAGCTTCCCGCTGACCCTGCAAGCCCGGGTTCATCCGCTTCGGACCGACGCCGCGCCCTGCCGGTGGGGGTATCGCTTTTCGCGCGGCAAGGCGTCCTGCCTTGACGCGCGCGCAATACATCCATGTATTGCTTGACGCGATACCCCCCACCGACAGGGCGCGGCTCATCTCATCGGTGATGTCTGCTGTTTCGGTAGGTCGGGGCTTCGCCCACCCGACGCTCCGCGAATTTCACCATCCCTCGCGTCGGTCAGTCACGTGGGGCCGGCCTGCGAATGCACCGCGTGGTGTGAGGGGCCGGCGGGGTAGCCCTTGGCGGGACTGTCGGCGACATGGACGTCGCCGACAAGCCTCCATGGACGGATTCACGGCGTGTCCCGCCAAGGGCTACCCCGTTGGCCCGCCCGCGATCGTTATGAGGTGCGCGGTGTATACCAAATAGAAAAGGCGGTGGCCCCGCCGGCTGACCTCGGCGCCCGCGTCGACCGATACCGTTGCTGCCTTCCGGCCCTGGCGGAGTTTTCGATCTAGCGTCGCGAGGGGCCGACGGGGCCACCATAGAAACGAATCAGGACTGGCGGAGAGAGGGGGATTCGAACCCCCGAAGCGGGTTAAGCCGCTTACACACTTTCCAGGCGTGCTCCTTCAACCACTCGGACACCTCTCCGTCCCGCCCGGCACGGCCGCATGGGCCGCATCGGGCCGGCAATTCTACGCTCCGGCCGGGGCCTGGACAAGGAAACGCCTGAACCGCCGGGAAGGCCCGGCCGGCATGGCAGAATGTGCCCATGTCTTATCTCGTCCTCGCCCGCAAGTGGCGCCCCCGCCGTTTCGCCGAACTGGTCGGGCAGGAGCACGTGGTCCGTGCGCTCAGCAATGCGCTCGATACCGGCCGCGTCCACCATGCCTTCCTGTTCAGCGGCACCCGCGGCGTCGGCAAGACCACCATCGCCCGCATCTTCGCCAAGAGCCTGAACTGCGAACAGGGTACGTCGGCCGAACCCTGCGGGCAGTGCAACGCCTGCCGCGACATCGACGCCGGCCGTTTCATCGACCTGCTGGAGATCGACGCCGCCAGCAACACCGGCGTGGACGACGTGCGCGAGCTGATCGACAACGCCCAGTACATGCCCTCGCGCGGGCGGGTGAAGGTGTACCTCATCGACGAGGTGCACATGCTGTCCAAGTCGGCGTTCAACGCGCTGCTCAAGACCCTGGAGGAGCCGCCGGGGCACGTGAAGTTCCTGCTGGCCACCACCGACCCGCAGAAGCTGCCGGTGACCGTGCTTTCGCGCTGCCTGCAGTTCAACCTCAAGCGGCTGGACCTGGACCAGATCGAAGGCCAGATCGTGAAGATCCTGGAGGCCGAGGAAATTCCTTCCGAGCCGGAGGCGATCCGCCAGCTTGCCCGGGCCGCCGATGGCAGCCTGCGCGACGGCCTGTCGCTGCTCGACCAGGCCATTGCCTACACCGGTGGGAAGCTGGACGAGGCCGGGGTTGCGGCGATGCTCGGCACGGTCGATCGCACCCGCGTGGCGGCGCTGCTGGATGCGCTGGCGGAAGGCGATGGCGAACGGTTGCTGGCCGAGGTGGAAACCCTGGCCGGGTTCTCGCCGGACTGGGGCAGCGTGCTCGACGCGATGGCCGAGGCCCTGCACCGGATCCAGGTGCGGCAGCTGGTGCCCGGAAGCGCCGTGCAGGCCGATGGCCTGGACCTGGACGCGCTGGCTTCCGCGCTGCGCGCCGAAGTAGTGCAGCTCTGGTACCAGATGGCGCTGACCGGGCGCCGCGACCTGCCGCTGGCGCCCAGTGCGCGCGCCGGCTTCGAGATGAGCGTGCTGCGGATGCTGGCCTTCCGCCCGCAGGAGGGCGCCGCGGTGTCCGGGCCGGCGCCGGCAGCCGGTGCGGCCGGAAGCGGCCGTTCCGCTGCCGCCGCGGCAAGGGCCGCGCTGGAAGCGGCGCCGGCTCCCGCGGCGTCGCAGCGTCAGGCTGCAGACCGCAGGGTATCGGAGCGTCCGGCCCCGGAGCCGAAGCGGGTCGAACGGCACGATCCGCCGACACCTGCACCCGTACCGACGCCGGCACCCGTTCCGGCCCCGGCTTCTGCAGCCCCAACCCCAACCCCGGCGTCAGGCGCAGTCCCAGCCGCAGTCCCGGCCGCGGCCGGAACTGCGGACATCGATGTGGCAGGCTGGCCCGACCTGCTGGACCGCCTGTCGCTGCGGGGCCCGGTTCGCGAGCTGGCCGCACATACCGCCTTCGTCGGTTATGACAGCGGCGTGCTGGAGCTGGCGCTGCCGCCGTCCGACGACCACCTCAAGGCGCCGTTCCTGGTCGGCCAGCTTGCCCAGGCGCTGGCGCCACACTTCGGGGCGGCGCCGAAGATCCGCTTCTCCGAGGCCGCGCCGGCCAACGGTGAAACGCTGCACGAGCGCCACGCCCGCCAACAGGACGCCCGCCAGCGCGAGGCCGAAAGCGCGTTCCTGGGCGATCCGGACGTGCAAAAACTGATGGCGCGGCCGGGCGCGAGCCTCGTGCCGGATTCCATACGCCCCTTCGACGACAATTGAGCCACCCGGCCCGCGCGGTTTTGCGCGTTGCCACGAACCCAGACAGAGGACCACACGATGCGTGGAAACATCGCCCAGATGATGCAGCAGGCGCAGAAGATGCAGGAAAACATGCAGCGCGCCCAGGAAGAACTGGCCAGCCTGGAAGTCACCGGCGGTGCCGGCGGCGGCATGGTCGAAGTCACCATCAGCGGCCGCATGGAATGCCGCAAGGTGCGGATCGACCCGAGCGTGCTGTCGGATCCGGAAATGGCCGAGGACCTGGTGGCGGCCGCGTTCAACGACGCGGTCAACAAGGTCAATGCCCAGTCGCAGGAACGCATGGCCGAGGCGACCGCCGGCATGGGCCTGCCGCCGGGCATGAAGATGCCGTTCTGAACCGTATCCCCGTCGACGGAAGCGACCGATGTCGGCACTGCTTGAGCAGCTGATCGAAGCCCTGCGGGTACTGCCGGGCGTTGGCCGCAAGAGCGCCCAGCGCATGGCCTACCACCTGCTCGAGCGTGAGCGCGAGGGCGGGCGGCGGCTGTCCGTGGCGCTGGCCGAGGCGGTCGAGCGCGTCGGCCACTGCGAGCGCTGCCGCGACTTCAGCGAAACCGACGTGTGCGCGGTCTGCGCCAGCGCCTCGCGCGATGCGCACCTGCTGTGCATCGTCGAGACCCCGGCCGATCGGCTTGCGATCGAGCAGGCCACCGACTTCCGTGGGCTGTATTTCGTGCTCCAGGGCCGGTTGAGCCCGCTGGACGGCATCGGCCCGCGCGAGCTGGGCCTGGATCGGCTGGGTGAGCGGCTGGCCGGCGGCGAGGTGCAGGAAATGATCATCGCCACCAACCCCACCGTGGAAGGCGAGGCCACCGCGCATTACCTTGCGCAGCTCGCCCGCCAGCACGGGGTGCGGCCCAGCCGGCCGGCGCACGGCCTGCCGCTGGGCGGGGAGCTGGAATACGTCGACCGCGGCACGCTGTCGCACGCGTTCGGCAGCCGCTCCGAGGTCCCGTAGGAACGTCTGCGCGGGCGGGCCGGCGGGGCAGCCCTTGGCGGGACACGCACGTAAATACGTCCATGTAGGCTTATCGGCGACATCCATGTCACCGATAGTCCCGCCAAGGGCTACCCCACCGGCCCCTCAGACTTTTGCCGTAATCCAGGAGGTGTGAAGTGAGCGAGGACACGATTTTCCACCAGATCATGCGGCGCGAGATTCCCGCCGAGATCGTCCACGAGGACGAGCACATGATCGCCTTCCGTGACATTGCCCCGCAGGCGCCGGTGCACGTGCTGTTCGTGCCGAAGAAGACCATCCGCGGCCTGGATGCAGCCGGAACGGATGATGCTGAAATGATCGGCCGCCTGGCGCTGGCCGCCGCGGAGTACGCGCGCGCGGAAGGGCTTGCGAAAAAGGGCTACCGGATCGTCATGAACTGCAATGAGGAGGGCGGCCAGACCGTGTTCCAGATGCACCTGCACCTGTTGGCCGGCGCGCCGCTGGGGCGCTTTGGAGCGCCGTAGGGCGATTCAGGCCCGCCCTACCACCACCACCAGCCGTGCGAGTGCCAAAGGTACGGATGCGGCTGGTGCATGATCACCCGCGTGTCATCGCGCTCCGGCCACAGGTAGACGACATCGGCGTCGATGCGCGGCATGCGGTAGGCGTATTCGCCGATGCGCGCGTCCTCGTAGCCGGCGATGCGGCCGGTGAAGGTGACCTCGCGATCCTCGGTGAACACCGCCGGATCGTAGAAGCCGCCGCGGCAGGCCATGAAGCGCCCGTCGCTGCCGTCCTGTTCCCGGTAGGGGCGGCCGTAGCTGTCCAGGTGCGCGGACAGCATGGTGAAGCAGGTGCGGTCGGCCTGCGGCTCGACTTCGATCACGCGCCCGCCCCAGCGCACCGGGGCCCCGGTTCGGTCGCCGGCGCCAGCCTGCTGTGGCGTGACCGGCAGGTACTCGCCCTGCAGCGGCGCCGGGTGGGTGGCGCAGCCGGCAAGCAGCGCGCCGGCGAACGCCAGGCCGGTGAGGGAAAACAGCCGCTTGGTGTCCAGTTTCATGTCGGATCCTCCAGTAGGCCCCGGCGGCCCGGGCGGTGCGCGAGCAGGTCGCGCGCCAGGGCACGGGCGGACGCCGGATCAGCCTTGCGGCCAGCGTACTGCCATTCAACGAAACGTGCGCTGAGCGGCGCCAGCCCCGCCGCGGCCCGCGGCTGTGCCGCCAGCACCCGTCGCGTCCATGTGCTGGCCGGCTCATGGGGCTCGGGCGCCAGGTCGAGGCGGGCGTAGCGTTCGCCCATCTGGCGCCAGGCACGCAGCACCGGGTCGCGCTCGCGCTCGCCGCGCGCCACCAGCCACAGCATCCAGGCCAGGGCCAGCCCGGCCAGGGTGGAAAACAGCACGATGAGCTGCGACATGCCCAGGTCGCGGATTCCCAGCGGCGCCAGCAGGTTGCGCTGGCGGGCGGCGTCGAAACCCAGGAAGGCGCCGTTCCAGCCGCGCCGCAGCCAGTCGCCCAGCTCCATGGCCACGGCGATGTTGCCAAGCACGTCCAGCCCTGCCTGCGGCCGGTCCTCCATGGTGTCGTAGATCCGCTCCGGGGCCACCGCTGCGGTCGGGTCCACCCGCACCCAGCCGCGTCCTTCCAGCCATACCTCGGCCCAGGCGTGCGCGTCCATGCGGCGCACGATCCAGTAGTCTCCGAAGCGGTTGCGGTAGCCGCCGGCGTAGCCGGTGACCACCCGCGCGGGGATGTCCGCCGCGCGCATCAGGACCACGAACGCGGAGCTGAAGTGTTCGCAGAACCCGGCCTGCTGGTCGAACAGGAACTCGTCCACCGAATGCCGGCCGGGCAGGGGCGTGCCCAGGGTGTAGGCGAACTCATCGGTGACCCAGTCCAGCGCCCGCTGCACGATCTCATCGTCGCCTTGCGGGCCGACGCCGGCTTCGGCCCGCCACTGCAGGCCCAGCGCGAGCGTGCGCGGGTTGAACCCCTCCGGCAGGCGCAGTGCAAGCCGGCGCAGCATCGGCCGCAGCTCGGGCTCGAACGCGACCGGCGCCGAGGAGCGCATGTGCCAGCGGCGGGCCTGGCCGAGTGGGCGGCGCGTGCCCATGGAGTAGTCGTAGGCGAGCCTGACGCCGGCGGGCGCGGACAACGGAAGCTCCAGTGAGACCACGTGGCGCCGGTCGGTGGGCTCCATCTCGATCTCGTATTCCCACACCGGCCCGCCGCGCGTGGCCTCGGCGGGCGGCAGCGAGCCCAGCCATTCGGCACGCTTCCAGGTGCGCCCATCGAAATCCAGCAGCACCGGCCCGCGCCAGTACATCTGCCAGGGCTCGGGCACCACACCGTCGAACTTCACCCGTGCCGCCGGCGAGTCGTCGCCCATGAGGTCGATCCATTCACCGGGCGACATCGTGTCCGACAGGCCCGGTCGCGCCACGGCCCGGTCCGGCACGCCCCACATGGGCGAAGCCATGCGCGGGAACAGCCAGAACGCGGCCAGCGCCAGCGGCAGGCCAATCGCGATCAGGCGCGAAACCGCGCGCAACCGGCGCCAGGCGCCGTGCGATCTCGACTCCGGGCCCGGTCCGGTCCGCGCCGGCCCCGGGTCTGCCGATTCCAGTTCCGACAGCCGCAGCAGCGCCATCAGCGCCAACGCCGCGCCGACCAGACCCAGCAGCAGAGACAGCGGGCCCTGGTCGAGCAGGAAGGTGGCGAACGGGGCGAACAGGGCGAAGCCGAGCAGGCTGCGGGCGTCGCGCAGGGTCCGCAGTTCCATCGGTTTGATCGCCAGCATCGCCGCCAGCAGCGCGCAGCCGGTGTCGCGGCCCAGGTGGAAGTTGTAGTTGACCAGCACCAGGCCGAGCAGGGCCAGGGCCAGCAGCGGCCGCGGCCAGGCCGGCAGCCGCGTCCGCCAGGACAGCAGCACGGCCAGGATCCCCAGCCCGCCGACGGGGCCGGCCACGTTGCCGGGGAGCTGCAGCAGCAGCGGCAGCAGGCAGGCGCCGGCGGCGGCCAGCGACCAGCGCCGGCTGGATGCATCCAGCTGCGGCGAGGACCGTCGGCGGCGCCGGGCCATCAGGCGTCCCCCGCCGCGGGCAGCAGCGCCAGTGCACGCAGGCAGGCGTGGCGGTGCGGGGCGCCGCCGGCCGGACCCAGCGGCTGCTGCCCGGGCAGCACCAGGCGGTAGCGGCGCTGGTCGCGTTCGGCCTCGTCGACCCAGCGCGCCAGGCGCTGGATCCGCGCCTCCGGGGGCAGGCCCTGCAACGCGTCCCAGTCCAGCACGATGTCGGCGCCCTGTGGTTCCTCGTACTCGCGCACCAGCAGGGTGTCGCGCCGGGCCGAGGGCTTCCAGGCGATCGCGCGCCGGCTGTCGCCGCGGCGCCACGCGCGCAGGTGGTGGACATCATCGCCGGCCGGGTGCATGCGCGCCTGGGCGTTGTCGCCGGCGCCGGTCGGCAGCGGCGGGCCGTGTGGCTCGGGCGCGGGGTAGACCAGCAGCGGCGTCTGCGGCCATACCCAGGCCCACGCCCGCGCCAGCCCCAGTGGTCGGCTGGAGGAGATGCGGATCCGGTCCAGCGGATACCAGCCGCGGCGCTGCGTCGGCAGTTCCAGAGCCGCCTCGCCGGCGCCCTTGTCCAGCGACAGCGTTGCTGCGTCGTCCCCGGCTTCGACCCGCAGCCCGCGGCGCGACCGGCGCGGATCGGCGCGCACGTGCACGCGCAGCAGCAGCGGCCGGCCGGCGGCCACCGGCTCGGCGCTCGCGGCTTGCACCACCAGCCCGCTGAGCTGCAGGTGGGCGCCGATCAGGCTGGCAAGCGCGGTCCCGGTCAGCACCAGGCACAGCAGCAGCGCCGGGTTGTTGTTGTAGTTGAGCGCGCCCACGCCCATGGTCAGCAGCAGGATGAGGAAGAACAGCCCGAACGCGGTTGGCAGCACGTAGGTGCGGCGGCGGTCGAAGCGGGCCGGCAGCGGCTCGGGCCGGCGCGGGCGGGCGAGCAGGTGCAGGCGGCGGGCCAGCCCGCGCACGCCGGATTCAGTCCACCGGGACCGCATGCAGGATCGCCTGCGCCAGCGCAGCCCCGTCGGATGCGTCGGTCTCTGGTGCCAGCCGGTGGGTGGCGACGGCGGCGAACAGCGCCTGCACGTCTTCGGGCAGCGCATGCTGGCGGCCGGACATCAGCGCGTGCGCGCGCACCGCCCGCAGCAGGGCGATGCCGGCGCGCGGGGACAGGCCCACGCGCACGCCGTCGTGATGGCGGCTGCGCGCCACCAGCGCCTGCACGTAGTCGACCAGGGCATCGCTGGCGTGGACCGCGGCCGCGGCCGCGCGCAGGCGATGCAGGTCATCTTGTCCGAGCAGGGAGCGCGTGCCTGCAATCAGGTCGCGGCGGTCGCGGCCAGCCAGCAGTTCGCGCTCGGCGTCGGCGTCGGGGTAGCCCAGGCTCAGCCGCAGCAGGAAACGGTCGAGCTGCGAATCCGGCAGCGGATAGGTGCCGGCAAGGTCAAGCGGGTTCTGGGTGGCGATGACGAAGAACGGGTCGGGCAGGGCGTGGGTGTGGCCGTCCACGCTGACCTGGCGTTCGGCCATGGCCTCCAGCAGGGCGCTCTGGGTGCGCGGCGGCGCGCGGTTGATCTCGTCGGCCAGCAGCACGTGGGTGAACACCGGGCCGGGATGGAACTCGAACTTGCGCGTGCCGGTGTCGTAGATCGACACCCCGACGATGTCCGAGGGCAGCAAATCGGAGGTGAACTGCGCGCGCTGGAAGCCGAGCCCCAGGGTCGCGGCCAACGCGTGCGCCAGCGTGGTCTTGCCCAGGCCGGGCAGGTCCTCGATCAGCACGTGGCCGTCGGAGAGCAGCGCCACGAAGGCCAGCCGCACCGCCTCGCGCTTGCCCAGCACCAGTCCGTTGACCTGCTCCTGCGCCGCGTCGAGCGCACTTAACAATCCGTCGGTTAGCATGTCCGCCGGCGCTGGGGATACTGACATCTGCTTCTCCGGGTCCCAGGGCGCGAATCTGGCGTCGGCGCCACCCCAGTGTAACGAGGTCCAATGCGGATGCCGAATGCCATCGACATGCGTGATGACGGGCTGCGGACCGTGGATGCGCGGCGCGTCTTCGTCGTGCTGTGGGCGGTGGTTTCGCTGCTCAAGCTGGTGGTGGCCATCCAGCTGCCGCTGTTCGTGGACGAGGCGTTCTACTGGCAGGAAGGACAGCACCCCGGCTGGGCCTATTCCGATCTGCCGGGGCTGACCGCGTGGCTGATCAGGGCCGGCGTGGAGGTGGCGGGAAACAACCACTTCGGCGTGCGCCTGCCGTTCCTGCTGATGGGCGCCGCGCTGCCGTGGATGATGATCGGGATCGTGCGGCGCGAGTTTGGCGAGGGCCGCGCGCCGTGGCTGGCGGGCAGTGCGGTCGTGCTGCTGCCGCTGGCCGGCACCCTGGGCATCATGGCCCTGCCGGACGTGCCCATGGCGCTGGCCACGGTGCTGTGCATCGACGCCGGCGCCCGGCTGCTGCGCGGGGCCAATCACAACGCGGCGCTGCTGCTGGCGCTGGGATTGGCCATCGGCGGGCTCAGCCACTACCGCTTCATTGCCGTGATCGGGGTGGGGGTGGTTGCCCTGGCGATGCTGCCGGCCGGCCGGCTCGCGCTGCGCGATCCGCGGGTGTGGGTGGCGATCGCCTTCGGCGCCGCGGCCTGGGTGCCGCTGCTGGCGTGGAACCTGGAGAACGCCGAAGCGGGGCTGCGCTTCCAGCTCATCGAGCGCCATCCCTGGGCGCTGCATGCCAGCGGCTTCCGGTTCATCCCGCTGCAGGCGGCCTTCGTGACCCCGCTGCTGTTCGCCGGCCTGTTGCTGGCGGGGTGGCGTGGGGCCAGGCCCGGCGAGCGCGAGGTGGTGCGGCTGTTCGGCCTGCTCGGCGGCCTGGTGGTGCTCGGCTTCTTCCTGCTCGGTTTCCTCGCCGACACCGAGCGGGTCAGCTTCCACTGGCCGCTGCCCGGCTACCTGGCGTTGATCCCGCTGCTGCCGGCGGTGCTCGCGGGCTGGCCGCGCTGGCTGCGCCGCGCCACCTGGGCGCTGGCCGCGGCCGGGCTGGCGGCCGTGTTCGCCTACTACATCGCGGTCTCGATTCCATCGCTGCGGGCCGACAGCGCGGCCTGGAAGTGGTACCCGTCCAACTTCGCCGGCTGGGACGTGCTGGCCGACGCCGTCGACGAGACGCTGGAAGGGATGCCGGACGACACCCGGGTGGTGGCCGACAACTTCAAGATCGGCGCCGAGCTGGGCTTCCGCATGGATGATCCGCGGATCGAAGTACTCGACCATCCGCTCAACCGGTTCCACGGGCGCGCGCCGCAGCTCCAGCTCTGGGGCCTGCAGACGGCAGGCCGTGCGCAGTGGGGCGACGACCCGGTGCTGCTGGTGGTGGGCGCCAGCGACGTTCCCTATCACAGCCTGCTGCGCCGCTATCACGCGCTGTGTGAACGGGTCGGGCCGCTGCCGCCGCCGCGGGTGCTCAACGTCGACCACGGCAGCCAACGCTTCCTGCTGTTCGCGCTTGCCCCGGACGTGGACACCGATGCGCCCTGCACGACGCCGGCGATGGCCTGGATCGATGCGCCGGTGAGCGGGGCCAGGACCGGGCGGCCGTTCGAGGTTGCCGGCTGGGCGTTCAAGGACGGCGTCGGCCTGTCACGGGTCGAGGTGCTGCTGGACGGCGAGGTGGTGGCGGAAGCCGAATACGGGCTGGATGAGCCGGGCGTTGCCGGCTACTGGAAGGTCTCCACCGATCCCGGCCACCCGCGGGTCGGTTTCCGCGCCACGGTCGACGGGCAGGTGCTGGCGCGTCCCGGCCGCTACTGGCTGGGTCTGCGCCTGTACGGCAACGACGGCAGCATCGAGGACTGGAGCGAGCAGCCCGTCATCATCGAGTGACGTGGGTCGTCAGGGCACTGCGAAGCCGGCCTGGCGCAGCAGCCGCGCGGTGGCGATCAGCGGCAGCCCGACCAGGGCGGTGGGGTCTTCGCTGCGGATCGATTCGAACAGCGCGATGCCCAGGGCCTCGGCCTTGAAGCTGCCGGCGCAGTCGTAGGGCTGTTCGGCGTCGACGTAGCGGGCAATCTCGTCCCGGTCGATGCGCCGGAACCGGACCGTGGTGGTATCCAGTGCCGCGAATGCCGGCCCGTCGGGGCGGAGCAGGGTCATGGCCGTATGGAAGCGGATCGTGCGCCCGGACATCGATGCGAGCTGGGCGAGGGCGGCGTCCCGGTGGCCGGGCTTGCCCAGCGGTGTGCCGTCCAGCTCCGCGACCTGGTCGGAGCCGATCACCCACGCCTGCGGCTCGTCCGCCGCCACGGTGGCGGCCTTCGCCTGCGCCAGGCGCTGCGACAGCACCTGCGGCTGCTCGCCTTCCAGCGCGGCCTCGTCAACCTGCGGCCGGGCAACGTCGAACGGCAGCCGGAGCCGCTGCAGCAGTTCGCGGCGGTAGGGCGAGGTGGAGGCAAGGACCAGGCGCATTGGCTTGAACCCCGGGGCCGCCTAGTGCAGCGGCGCGCGCGCGCGTTCGATCTGCAGCAGTTGCTGGTCGATGCGATGGCGGGCCTGGTCGATCGAGTCGCGCACCGAATCAAGCTGCTGCAGCGAGGCCTGGCCGCCGTGCTGCTGCAGCCACAGGCGCTGGCGCAGCATTTCCTGCATGGCGTCGCGGACCGGGTTCTCGTCGTCCCCCGCGACCGCCTCGATTTCGGCGCGGGCGGTGCGCAGCCGTGCTTCCAATGCATCGGCGGCGTCGAGCACCCCGGACACGGCCTGCTGGCGGCGGCCCGCGGCGCGGCGGTGGGAAACGGCACGGGCGCAGGCGAAAAGCAGGGCCGCTGCGAGCAGCGCGGAGAGGATCGGGATCACGGAGGGGCCGGCAGAAGGCGGAAGCCAAGTCTGCCGCGCGCTGCCGGTCCGGGCAAATTCCCCGTGGCGACAAGGATTTGGCGGGGCGATCTGTTTGACAGCCGGGGTCCCCAGGCCTAACATTTCGCCTCTTATGTCCGCGGAAGTGCCCGGGAAGGTCGACGGGTGGCGCATGGTCGCCGCAGGTCGGGAGTTCGAAGGGCGTCTCCCGCTGGCCGGGATGGCGCGCCTTGGCGACCTGCTGTTCGACGCCGAAGGCGTCGCGGCCTGGGCCGCCGGGTTCGGACGCGACGAGCTGGAGTTGCCGTACGTGGAGGTCCGGGTGGATGCGCGGCTGCCGCTGCAATGTCAGCGGACGCTGCAGCGGTTCGAGCATCCGGTCCAGGTCCGGCAGCGGTACGGGCTGGTCCGCGACGAGGACGGCGAGGCCGCGCTGCCGGAAGGCTGGGAGGCCCTGCAGCCGGCCGAGGACGGCGGCGTGGATCTGGCGGCGCTGGTGGAGGATGAACTGATCCTCGCGGTGCCGCTGATCCCGGTCATGCCGGGCTCGGAGGCGGTAGAACGCGACTGGCCCGTGCAGGCGGACGAAGAAACACGCGCCAACCCGTTTTCGGCGTTGGCGGCACTGAAGAAAAAGTAGCAACAACCGAAACCTTTGCTGGAGCAATTCCATGGCTGTGCAGAAATCCCGCGTTTCCCCCTCCCGCCGTGGCCAGCGCCGCGCGCACGACAAGCTGTCGGCCAGGCTGCTGTCGACCGACCCGACGACCGGCGAGACCCACATCCGCCACCACATCACCGCCGACGGCTACTACCGCGGCAAGCAGGTGATCGTGCCCAAGGCCGTGGTGGTCGAGGAAGACTGATCCTCCCTGCCGCCGTCGCTGACGGCGGCCCCGCGGGCAACGCGCGCCGTCGCCCCCGTGTAGCATGCCGCCAGGCGTGCCAGGATTCCGGCCGAGGACGGTTGTGCAAATGAACCAGACGGGTACCTCCCAGCGCGTGTACTCGCGCATTGCGGGCACCGGCAGCTATCTGCCGGAAAAGGTGGTGACCAACGACGACCTGGCAAAGATCGTCGACACCAGCGACGAGTGGATCGCCGCGCGCACCGGCATTCGCCAGCGGCACGTTGCCGCCGAGGGCGAAACCACGTCCGACCTGTCGTACCACGCCTCGATGCGGGCGTTGGAGGCAGCCGGCGTCGATGCCGCCGACCTCGACCTGATCGTGGTTGGTACCACCACGCCGGACATCATCTTTCCCTCCACCGCGTGCCTGCTGCAGCACCGGCTGGGCGCCAACGGCTGCGGCGCGTTCGACGTCAACGCGGCCTGTTCGGGCTTCCTCTACGCGCTGTCGGTGGCCGACAAGTTCATCCGCACCGGTGACGCGAAAACCGTGCTGGTGGTCGGTGCGGAAACCCTGACCCGCATGGTCGACTGGGAAGACCGCACCACGTGTGTGTTGTTCGGCGACGGCGCCGGCGCGGTGGTGCTCAAGGCCGATACCGAGACCGGCATCCTCAGCACCCACCTGCACGCCGACGGCGGCAAGAAGGAGTTGCTGTGGAACCCGGTTGGCGTCTCGGTCGGCTTCAAGGAAAACGAGAAGAACGCCGGCGTGACCATCCGCATGGCTGGCAGTGAAGTGTTCAAGCACGCGGTCAAGGCGCTCGATTCTGTAGTCGACGAGACCCTGTCCGCCAATGGCCTGGACAGGCACGACCTGGACTGGCTGATCCCGCACCAGGCGAACCTGCGCATCATCGAGGCGACCCGCAAGCGGCTGGACATGCCGGAGGAGCGGGTGATCGTCACCGTGGACCGGCACGGCAACACGTCCTCGGGCTCGGTGCCACTGGCGCTGGACGAAGCAGTGCGCTCGGGCAAGGTCGAACGCGGCCAGCTGGTGTTGCTGGAGGCCTTCGGCGGCGGTTTCACCTGGGGCTCGGCGCTGCTGCGCTACTGAGCTGCGAGCGCGGGCTACATACGGCGCGGTACAGACAACCCCGCGCCGGGGCCCGTATCATTCGCCGTTCACTTTCAACGGTAGATCAACGCGTTGACCGATTCCCGGCTTGCTTTCGTGTTCCCCGGCCAGGGCTCCCAGTCCCTGGGCATGCTGTCCGCGCTTGCCGACGGGCATGGATCGATCCTCGAGGATTTTGCCGAGGCCTCCGAAGGGGCTGGCGTTGACCTGTGGGCGCTTGCCCAGCAGGGGCCCGAAGAGCGCCTCAACGCCACCGAATTCACCCAGCCTGCGCTGCTGGCCGCCGGCGTGGCGGTGTTCCGCCTGTGGCTGGCGCGTGGTGGCGAACGCCCGGCGCTGCTGGCCGGGCACAGCCTGGGTGAATACGCGGCGCTGGTGGCTGCAGGCGCGCTTTCGCTGCACGACGCCGCGCGCCTGGTGCGGGTGCGCGGACAGCTCATGCAGGCCGCCGCGCCCGCGGGCACCGGGGCGATGGCCGCGGTGCTGGGCGCGGAAGACGCCGTGGTGCTTGAAGTCTGCGAGCAGGCCTCCGGCGACGGCGTGGTGGTTCCGGCGAACTTCAACTCGCCCGGCCAGGTCGTGATCGGCGGCCATGCGGCCGCGGTCGACCGCGCGTTGGCGCTGCTGGCCGAGCGGGGGGTGCGCAAGACGGTCAAGCTTGCCGTCAGCGTGCCTTCCCATACCCCGCTCATGCGCGAGGCCGCCAACCGCCTGGCCACGGCCATGGCCGAGCTGGACTGGCGCGAACCGGAGTTGCCGGTGGTGCAGAACGTGGACGCCGAGGTGCACGAGGGCGCGCACGCGATCCGTGACGCGCTGGTGCGCCAGATCTACCTGCCGGTGCAGTGGACCGGCTGCGTGCAGGCGCTGGCCGCGCGCGGCGCGACGCGGGTGGCCGAATGCGGCCCCGGCAAGGTCTTGGCCGGCCTGTGCAAGCGCATCGACCGCTCGCTGGAAGCCCGCCCCCTCGGCACGCCCGGGGACTTCGATGCCGCGCTTGCGGACTGGAAAAGCTGAATTTCGCCACGGATTCACGCGGATCAGTCAACCGTGTAAATCCGCGGCAAAAAACTCCTGGAGGAACCTGACCCCATGACCCAACCCCTGAAGGGCGAGATTGCGCTCGTCACCGGCGCCAGCCGCGGCATTGGCGCGGCGATTGCAGACCTGCTGGCAGAGCAGGGCGCGACCGTGGTCGGCACCGCCACCAGCCAGGCCGGCGCCGACGCGATCGGCACCCGGCTGTCGGCCATCGGCACCGGCCACGGCCGGGTGCTGGACGTGGCCGACGGCGCCGCCATCGACGCGCTGATCGCTGAAGCCGGCAAGGAATTCGGCGCGATCTCCATTCTCGTCAACAACGCCGGCATCACCCGCGACAACCTGTTGATGCGGATGAAGGACGAGGACTGGCAGGCGATCCTGGATACCAACCTGACCAGCGTCTACCGCGCGTCCAAGGCGGTCATGCGCGGCATGATGAAGGCGCGCAAGGGCCGGATCATCAACATCGCCTCGGTGATCGGGGTGATGGGCAATGCCGGGCAGGCCAACTACGCGGCGGCCAAGGCCGGGGTCATTGCGTTCAGCAAGTCGCTCGCCCGCGAGATCGGCTCGCGCGGGGTGACCGTGAACGTGGTTGCGCCCGGCTTCATCGCCACCGACATGACCCGCGACCTGCCTGAAGACGCGAAACAGGAGATGGCGAAGCAGATCGCGCTTGGCCGCCTGGGCGAGCCGGCGGATATCGCCGGCACCGTCGCGTTCCTGGCCGGTCCATCGGCCGCTTACATCACCGGCGAGACCCTGCACGTGAACGGCGGCATGTACATGCCCTGACCCACCCATTCCGGGGCGCAAGCCCCTGAACGGCCAAGGGCGGCGGTGCGCATCGCCCCACGCCCGGCTTTCCCTTAAACTATCCGGCCGCAAGTTTCGGCCCCACGGAGCAAAGAACCCATGAGCAGCATTGAAGAACGCGTCAAGAAGATTGTGGTGGAGCAGTTGGGCGTGAAGGAAGACGAGGTCAGCCCGAGCGCTTCCTTCGTCGACGACCTTGGCGCCGACTCGCTGGACACCGTGGAACTGGTGATGGCCCTCGAGGAAGAGTTCGAGTGCGAGATTCCCGACGAGGAAGCCGAGAAGATCACCTCGGTGCAGCAGGCCATCGATTACGTCAAGGCCCACGTCAAGTCGTAATCCCGTCCTGCGAGGATGCGCGTGCCGCAAGGGCGCGCTCCCGCGGCTGCGTACCGCCCCGGGCTGGCCCATGGGTGGTGCGCCGATGGGCACGGGGCCGCGCATGCGGCCTCGTGCGTTTCAGGGTCCCCGACACGGTCGCGGAACCCCGCCACTCATCTGATCCGCCACTCATCGATTCAAGGAGTACTCCATGTCCAAGCGTCGCGTGGTCATCACCGGTCTGGGCATCCTGTCGCCACTGGGGGCGGATCTGGCCTCGAGCTGGGATGGCGTCGTCAGCGGGCGTTCGGGCATCGGGCCGATCACGCACTTCGACGCCTCCGCGTTCCCGACCCGGATCGCCGGCGAGGTCCCGGACTTCGACGCCACCAAGTGGATCGCGGCCAAGGACCTGAAGAAGATGGACCCGTTCGTGCACTACGGCGTGGCCGCCTCGATGATGGCCATCGCCGATGCGGGTCTTGAGATCGAGGGCGAGGCCGCGGAGCGGATCGGCGTTGCGATCGGCGCCGGCATCGGCGGGCTCAAGGGCATCGAGGAAACCACCGTCAAGTACCACAACGGCGGCCCGCGCAAGATCTCGCCGTTCTACGTGCCCAGCACCATCATCAACATGGTTGCCGGCCAGGTCTCGATCATGACCGGCGCCAAGGGCCCGAACATTGCCGCGGTCACCGCCTGCACCACGGCTACCCACAACATTGGCCTGGCGATGCGGATGATCCAGTACGGCGACGCGGACGCGATGATCGCCGGAGGCTCCGAGTACGCCACCACTCCGACTTCGCTGGGCGGCTTCTGTTCGATGAAGGCGCTGTCGACCCGCAACGACGAACCCCAAAAAGCCTCGCGCCCGTGGGACGAGGGCCGCGACGGCTTCGTCATGGGTGACGGCGCGGGCATCCTGATCCTGGAAGAATACGAACGTGCCAAGGCGCGCGGTGCGCGCATCTACGCCGAGCTGTCCGGCTTCGGCATGAGCGGCGACGCCTTCCACATGACCGCGCCCAGCGAAAGCGGCGATGGCGCCGCGCGCTGCATGAACGCGGCCATCGCCGACGCCCGCCTGGACGTGGCGCGGATCGGCTACATCAACGCCCACGGCACCTCGACCCCGGCCGGCGACCTGGCCGAGACGATGGCGATCAAGGCCGCGCTCGGCGCGCACGCGGACAACGTCGCGGTCAGCTCGACCAAGTCGATGACCGGCCACCTGCTCGGCGCGGCCGGTGGGGTGGAGGCGGTGTTCTCGGCCATGGCCATCCACGCCGGCGTGCTTCCGCCCACGATCAACCTCGACAACCCCTCCGAAGGCTGCGACCTGGACTACGTGCCGCACACCGCGCGCGAGGCGAAGGTGGACGTGGTGCTGTCCAACTCCTTCGGCTTCGGTGGCACCAACGGCACCCTGGTCTTCGCCCGGGCCTGAGGTGCCCCCGCGTATCGCCGGCGCCCCGTAGCGCGGAGCTTGCTCCGCTGCTCCAGGCCTCGGAAGAACCCGCGCAGCGGAGCAAGCTCCGCGCTACCTGGGCAGGTGCGCCACACTCCGTCCCGTGCTGACTACCCTTCCGCTACCCGCCCAATCCGGCCTGCTGGCGCTGCATCGGCTGGCCCCGCGGCGCTATCCGGTGCTGCTGCAGTCGGTGGCGCACGGTACCGCGCAGGGCCGCTGGGACATGCTGCTGGTGTCCTCCGGCATGGAACTGGTGCTCGGCGCCGACGGCATCACCCGTGACGGCTCGGGCACTCCGCTGGCTGGTGGCTTCCTCGACCAACTCGACGCGCACTGGCAGGCACTTCGCCTGCCGCGCGAAGAGCCGCGCTGGCCGTTTCGGGGGGGCTGGGCGCTGCTGCTGGGCTACGAGCTGGCGGCGCAGGTGGAGCCGGTGCTGCAGTTGCCGTCCGCCCCCGGCGGCCTGCCCGTGGCCGCGGCGCTGCGCTGCCCGGCGGCGGTGCTGCGCGACCGTGTCACCGGTGAATGCGTGGCCCTGGCCGAGCGCGGTCAGGAACAGCTGCTCGACCGGATCGCTGCTGACGCGCTGGCCGCGGAGGACGTGCCGCCGCTGCCTCCGTGGCAGCCTCCGGCTTCGCTGGAAGAAGACAACCCGCAGGCGTTCACCGCCGGGGTCGAGCGGATCCTGGAATACCTGGCGGCGGGCGACGTGTTCCAGGTGAACCTGTCGCGCGCCTGGCGCGCGCGATTCGACCAAGCGCCAGAGCCGGCCGCGCTGTACGCGCGCCTGCGCCAGATGAGTCCCGCGCCTTTCTCCGGCCTGTTCGCCTGCGGCGGCGGGGCGGTGGTCAGCGCCTCGCCCGAACGGCTGGTGTCTGTGCGCGGGGAGATGGTCGAAACCCGTCCGATCGCCGGTACCCGGCCGCGCCTGCCGGGCGACGACGATGCCGAACGGATCAGCGAAATGGCCGGCGACCCCAAGGAGCGCGCCGAGCACGTGATGCTGGTGGACCTGGAGCGCAACGACCTGGGCCGGGTGTGCGAACCGGGCAGCGTGGAGGTCGACGAGCTGATGACGGTGGAAAGCTATGCCCAGGTGCACCACATCGTCAGCAACGTACGCGGCCGCCTGCGCGCCGACGCGACCCCCGGCGAAGTGATCGCGGCGGTGTTCCCGGGCGGCACCATCACCGGCTGCCCCAAGGTGCGCTGCATGCAGATCATCGCCGAGCTGGAGGGCGTGGGCCGCGGCGCCTACACCGGTGCGATGGGCTGGCTCAACCGCGACGGCGACCTGGACCTCAACATCCTGATCCGCAGCGCCGGGCTGGAGGGCGACGCGCTGCGCTTCCGCACCGGCGCCGGCATCGTCGCCGACTCCCACCCCGACCGCGAACTGGCCGAAACCCGCGCCAAGGCCCGGGGCATGTTGCTTGCCCTGGGCGGAACGTAAGCGCACGTCATGCGCGCGAAACCGCAGGGATCCCGGGAAGGTCACCGGCGAAAGGTCGAGGGGCCGGCGGGGTAGCCCCTGGCGGGACTGTCGGCGTCATGGACGGCGCCGACAAGCGTACATGGACGTACTTGTCTGCGTGTCCCGCCAGGGGCTACCCCGCCGGCCCGCCCGCGTGGCTCCAGCAGGTTCGCCCACGAGGAACACACGGACCGCAACACGGTTCGTGCGGCTTCGGGCACATGGCGCATTCCTACAGTTGGGGCGGCCAAGGTATCCTGAGGGCATGATTCGATTTCCAATCTTCCTGGACGATCGCCGGTGAGCGCGCCCGGTAAACGCAGGCGCGCCATCGGCCTGTTTTTCGTGCTGTCGGCGCTGCTGGCCGGGGTGCTGGCGTACCTGGCCTGGAACCACCACCAGGGCTTTGCCCACGGCCCGCTGTCGGGCATCGAGGCGGGCGATACGGTGATGGTGGAGCGCGGCGATTCGTTCCTGCGCGTGCTCGAAAAACTGCGCGAGGCCGGGATCAGCGACGGCCACCGGGTCGAATGGCAGTTGCTGGCGCGACGGCTGGATGCCGGCGGCCGGCTGCAGGTGGGCGAATACGGGCTCGAACCGGGCATGAGTGCCAGCGCCCTGCTGGTGAAGATGCGCGAAGGCCGGGTGATCCGGCACCGCTTCACCATCGTGGAAGGGTGGAACATCCGCGAACTGCGCGCGGCCCTGGCCACCGCCACGCCGCTGCTGCACGAGACCGGCGGACTCGATGACACCGCGCTGATGGACGCGCTCGGCCGCCCCGGCGTGCACCCGGAGGGGCGCTTCCTGCCCGAGACCTACCTCTACACCCGCGGAGACAGCGACCTGGACCTGCTGCGCCGTGCCGCGGCCGCGCTTGACGAGGCGCTGGAACAGGCCTGGGAATCGCGCGCCGGCAACCTGCCGCTGGACTCGGCCGAGGAAGCGCTGATCCTGGCCTCGATCATCGAGAAGGAGACCGGCCAGGCCGGGGAGCGGGGGAAGGTCGCCGGGGTGTTCACCCGCCGGCTGCAGCGCGGCATGCGCCTGCAGACCGACCCGACCGTGATCTATGGCATCGGCAGTGGCTTCGACGGCAACATCCGCCGCAGCGACCTGCAGACCGATACCCCGTACAACACCTATACACGCGATGGCCTGCCGCCGACCCCGATCGCGATGGCCGGCATTGCCGCGATCCGTGCCGCCACGCACCCCGAGGCCGGCGACGCGCTGTACTTCGTCGCCGTCGGCGACGGCAGCGGCGGCCACGTGTTCTCGCGCACCTACGCCGAACACCAGCGGGCGGTGCGCGAATACGTGCGCCGCTACCGCGAACGTTTCGGGTCCGGGGCGCGCTCGGAATGAGCGTGTTGCCGACCCATCCGCGCTTCGTCAGCTTGGAAGGCGGCGAGGGCGCCGGCAAGACCACGGTGCTCGGCGCGCTTCGCCGCGAACTCGCCGCCGCCGGCGACGAGGTGGTGGTGACCCGCGAGCCGGGCGGCACGCCGCTGGCCGAGACCATCCGCGGACTGCTGCTTGATCCTTCGCACGAACCGGCCGCGCCGGAGACCGAACTGCTGCTGATGTTCGCCGCCCGCGCCCAACACGTGCGCGAGACCATCCGCCCGGCGCTCGAGCGCGGCGCCTGGGTGCTGTGCGATCGCTTCACCGATTCCAGCTACGCCTACCAGGGCGGCGGCCGGGGACTGGACCGCGGGCTGATCGAAACCCTGGAGCGCGCCGTCGTCGGCCTGCGCCCGGGCCTGACCATCCTGCTGGACCTGGACGTGGCGGTAGGGCGCGAGCGCACCCGCGGCCGCGACCTGGTGCCCGACCGCATCGAGCGCGAGCGCGACGGGTTCTTCGAGCGGGTGCGCGCCGCCTACCGCGAACGCGCCGCCGCCGATCCGGATCGTTACCGGGTGGTCGACGCCGCACAGCCGGCACAGGCGGTGGCCGAGGCCACGCTCGCGCAGCTGCAGGCGTGGCGGGAGGCCCGGTGAGCGAGGCAGGGGCCACCGCACTCGCGCCCTGGCAGCAGCGCATCTATGAGCGCGCCGCGGAGGCGCTCGACAATGGCCGCATGGGCCACGCGCTGCTGCTGTGCGGGCCGGAGCGGCTGGGCAAGCGCGCGGTGGCCGAGCGGCTGGCACGGCATGTGCTCGGCTGCAAGGACGATGCGCGAGCGCGCCGCCTGTTCGAGGCGGGTACCCATCCCGACTTCAGCCTGGTCAGCTACATCCCGACAAAGGATGGCAGCCGGATGCGCACCGAGCTGGTGATCGAACAGATCCGCAAGCTGTCGGAAACCTTCGGGCTCACGCCGCAGTACGCAGCCGCCCGGGTGGCGCTCATCGACCCTGCCGACGCGATCAACCACGCCGCGGCCAACGCCCTGCTCAAGACCCTGGAAGAGCCGCAGCCCGGCCGCTACCTGTGGCTGCTGGCCGCCGACCCGATGCGCCTGCCGGCGACCATCCGCAGCCGTTGCCAACGGCTGGAGTTCCGGCTGCCGCCGCGCGAGGAGGCGATTGACTGGCTGCTTGCGCAGGGCCACGCCGACGCCGTGGCCGCCGAGGCGCTGGATGCCGCGCGCGGTCATCCGGGGCTGGCCGACGCCTGGCTGCGCGAGGGGGGCATCGAGCTGCGCCGCGAGGTGGCGGCCGACCTGGCCGCGCTGGCGCGTGGTGAGCTGGCCGCATCCGAGGCGGCCCGGCGTTGGACCGACGATGAAGGTGCGGACCTGCGCCTGGGCCACGCCGCGGACCTGGCGGCGGCGAAGGCCGCGGGCTTGACCGACCCGGGGCGAACCCGCAGGCTGGCCGCCTGGTTCGACGAGGCCAATCGAACGCGCGGGCTGCTGCGCACCACGGTGCGCGCGGACCTGGCGGTGGCCGGCCTGCTGCTGCAGTGGCGGCAGGCGGCGGGGGAGCGCGTTGAACCAGCTGGCAGGAGGAGATAGACGATGGCGGCAACGGGACCGGGCGCACGGCAGGGAATCCTGTCGCTGGCGGTGAAGGACAAGACGGCGCTGTACAACGCCTACATGCCGTACCTGAAACTGGGCGGCATCTTCGTGCCCACGCCCAAGCGCTACTTCCTTGGCGACGAGGTGTTCCTGCTGCTGACGCTGCCGGAGACCAAGGACCGCCTGCCGGTAGCCGGCAAGGTGGTCTGGGTCACGCCCACCGGCGCCCAGGGCAACCGCACCGCCGGCGTGGGGGTGCAGTTCGCGGACACCAACGAGGGCGAGACCGTCAAGGGCCGCATCGAGACCCTGCTGGCCGGCACCCTGACCTCCGAGAAGCCCACCCACACGATGTAAGGCGGGTGGGCTGATCCTGCCCTATGCAGGTTCGCGCAGGGCGGGGTTGTCCCAGCCTGCGCGCGGGGCGAAACGCTCGCCGTACTTGCCCTGCAGTGCCTTGAGCCGTTCCAGCAGCTTGTCGGCGCCGACGGTGCGGATGTGCTGGATCGGGCCGCCGCGGAACGGCGCGAAGCCGGTGCCGAAGATCACTCCGGCGTCGAGCATGTCCGCGTCTTCCACCACGCCCTCGTGCAGCGCCGCCACCGCTTCGTTGAGCAGGGCCAGCACCAGCCGGTCCTCCAGGTCCTCCGGCGCGCTGTAGTCCTTGGGCAGGTCGGGCTTCTTCGCCTTGCCGTCTTCCCACGCGTACAGCCCCTGGCCGTCCTTCTTGCCGCGCTTGCCGTCCTCGGGCGGCGTGGCCAGCGCGGGCGGGATCTCCAGGCCCAGGAACGGGGCCAGTTCGCGGCCCACGCCCGAGGCGATGTCCAGCCCGACCGTGTCGATCAGCTCGATCGGTCCCATCGGCATGCCGAACTTCACCGCCGCCTTGTCGATGGCCGCGCCGGGGATGCCCTCCGAATACGCCGTCGCCGCCTCGAGCATGTACGGGAACAGCAGCCGGTTGACCAGGAAGCCCGGCGTGCCCGCCACCGGCACCGGGAGCTTGCCGATGGCCCGGCAGAACGCGGCCAGGCGCTGGCCGGTGGCCGGGTCCATCGCGTCGTGGCGCACGATCTCCACCAGCGGCATCTTCGCCACCGGGTTGAAATAGTGCAGGCCGGCGAACTGCGCCGGCCGGCGCAGGCCGTCCGCCAGTTCCGCCAGCGGGATCGACGAGGTATTGCTGGTCAGCAGCGCGCTGCCGCCGAGCTTCGGCTCCACCTGCGCATACAGGCCACGCTTGGCGTCCGCGTCCTCGATGATCGCCTCGATCACCAGGTCCGCTTCGGCCAGTCCCGCGCCATCCAGGTCGGACTTCAGCCGCGCCGCGACCTCCGGCCGCCGGGTATCGTCCTTCACCTTCTTGGCGAACAGCTCCTGCGCGCGCCCGAGGGCCTTGTCGATGTAGGCCTGCTCGCGGTCCTGCAGGGTCACCTGGATGCCCTTGTAGGCCGACCAGGCGGCGATGTCGCCGCCCATCACCCCGGCGCCGACCACGTGCAGCTTCCCGATCCCGTGCTCTTTTCCGCCCAGGCCCTTGAGCCGTTCCTGCAGGAAGTACACCCGGGTCAGGTTGCGTGCGGTCGGGGTGCCGGCCAGCTTGACCACCGACCGGCGTTCGGCATCCAGCCGCGCCTGGGTGCTGCCGCCGCTGCGGCGCCAGGTTTCGATCAGCGCGTAGGGCGCGGGATAGTGTTCCTTCCGTGCCTTGCCGGCGACCTGCTTGACCAGGATCGGCGCCAGTACCTGCCGCGCCGGCCAGGTATTGGTGATCCAGCCCATGAAGCGCTGTTTGAACGGGCGCGTGGTGCCCCTGAGCGCCAGCCCGGCGGCGGCGTCGACCACCAGCGCGGGTTTGTCCACCTTGTCCACCAGCCCGATCGCCCGCGCCGCCTTTGCCGACAGGGCGCGACCGGTGAGCATCATGTCGAACGCCGCCGGCGCGCCCACCAGCCGCGGCAGGCGCACGCTGCCGCCCCAGCCCGGGTAGATCCCCAGGTTGACCTCGGGCAGGCCGATCCGGGTGGAGCCGTCGCTGCTGGCCACGCGGTAATCGCAGGCCAGCGCAATCTCCGTGCCGCCACCCATGCAGAAGCCGTGGATTGCGGCCGCGGTAGGGCAGGGCAGGTCGGCCAGGCGCTGGAACACCTGCTGGCCGCGGCGGATCGAGTCGCCGATCGTGCCCTTTTCGTCGAACTCGCGGAATTCGCGGATGTCGGCGCCGGCGATGAAGCCTTTTTCCTTGCCCGAGCGCAGCACCAGCGCCTTTGGCGGGTCCAGTGCCAGCCGCTCGAGCAGGCTGTCCAGTTCGATCAGCACGGCCTGGCCGAAGGTATTGACCGACTCGCCTTCGCGGTCAAAAGACAACACCAGCACGCCGTCATCACGCTGCTCGGCTTTCCAGTGGCTGAAGCGCAGTCCGTCGAGGCCTGCAATCATGCGACACCATCCGTTAGGGTACGGGGAACCCCTTATCATCCAGAGGACGTTCGCCCGGCGTCAAATCCCGGCGTCCGGACGGTCGGGGTTGTTGGAATACCGCGGCGCCCCCAAGTGTAAGGGGACGGGAGGCCGCCACGCGGCCACACAAGGAGCCCGGTCCGATGGCCGATCACGACACCCAGCAGCTGGACAAGGACCTGGTCAGGCGCGTGCAGGGCGGCGACAGCGCCGCCTTCGACCTGTTGGTGCGCAAGTACCAGCACCGCATCGCGGCCCTGATCGGGCGCTACGTGGCCGACTGGAGCGAATGCCAGGACGTGGCCCAGGAAACGTTCATCCGCGCCTACCGGGCAATCGGCAGCTTCCGCGGCGACGCCCAGTTCTACACCTGGCTGCACCGGATCGCGGTCAACACCGCCAAGAACCACCTGGTGTCGCTGGGCCGCCGGCCGCCGTCGGCGGACATCGACGCGACGGACGCCGAACAGTTCGATTCGGGCGTGCGCCTGCGCGATACCGACACCCCCGAACGGGAGATGATGCGCCGGCAGATGGAACAAACCGTGCTCCGCGCGGTCGAAGGATTGCCCGAGGAGCTCCGGGTCGCGATCACGCTGCGCGAGGTCGACGGCCTGAGCTACGACGAGATCGCCCAGCGGATGGGCTGCCCGGTCGGAACGGTGCGTTCACGCATCTTCCGTGCGCGCGAGGCGATCGACCAGGAACTCAAGCCGTTGATGGACGACGAAACCAGCGCGGAGCGTGCCACCCGATGATGCAACACGACGACAGCGACAGCCTCCAGATCGTGCCCGATCCCGACAAGCTCGACCGTTACCACCGCCAGCAGCTTTCGGCGATGCTCGACGGCGAACTGTCGCCGGACCAGGCGCGCTTCATGCTGCGCCGGCTGCAGCACGACACCGGGCTGGCCGACTGCTGGGAGCGCTGGCAGGTCTGCGGCGACGTGCTGCGCGGGCAGGGCAATGCGCTGTTGCCGGCCGACTTTTCACAGAAAGTGTCCGCCGCGATCGCGGACGATGGCGCGCAGGTGCCAGAGGCTCTTCCACGCGCCGGCGGACCGCGCCTGCTGCGTTGGGGCGGCGGCGCCGCGCTGGCCGCTTCGGTGGCCATGGCCGCGCTGCTGGTGGGCCGCCAGGCCGGCATCGAGCCCGACCAGGCGCCGCTGCCGGTGTTTCCGGAGCTTGCCACCAGCGGCGAGTCCGCAGGTGCGTCGCAGGCGCCGGCGGCCATTGATCCCGACACGGAGTCGCCGCCGGCCGCCGATACCGCCGCCGTGCTGGCCGGCACCGTCCTGGCTGCGGCCGAGGCGCCGCGCCGGATTGCCGAACGCCGCGGACGCGGCCAGGCGCAGGGTGCCGTCACCGCTGAAACGCGGCAGCCCGTGGCCGTGGCCGCGGCTGAACCGGCCCCAGCATCCAGCCGGACCACTGAAATCGATGCGGCGGTACCAACGCCGTCCGCTCCTGAAGAGGCCACCGCCCTGTTCGCCGACCTGCCGCCGGCCCGCGCGGGCATCGGCGCCGACCCGTTCCAGGCCCTGCCCATGACCGTGGCCAGCCGGCCCTGGCCGCGCGCCGCCACCGCGCCTGCAAGCGGTTACACGGTCGGCCTGGGCAACGCCACGGCCGCCACGGCCCCGGCCTGGCCCGTCCAGTCCGGTCCGCCGCGCCAGGCGGTGGCGGAACTGTTCGGCCTGCCGCCGGAGGCGGGGCCGCGGCTGCCGGTTGCAACCGCCATTGGTGCCCATGCGGTCGGCGCCGATGATGCGCCGCCGGCTCCGGTTGTCCTGCACCCCGGCCCGCGCTGAGCCGCTCCCGCCGCCGGCTGCGCCACGGGCGCGACCGGAGCGGGCAACTGACCCGATCACTGGATTGTCGAGGACCACTCGCCGATGAAATCACCTGTTCCCGCCCTCTTGCTCGTCTTGGCCACCGCTGCGGCAACCGCCGCCGTGATCGTGCCCTCAGTCACCGCCGAACCGGCGCCCCAGGAAGCGGCGACCGCCCAGACCGCACAGACCGCGCCGTCGCCGGAGCTGGTCACCGGCCTGCCGGACTTCACCCGGCTGGTGGAACGGGTCGGTCCCGGCGTGGTCAGCATCGAGGCCACCATCGGCGCGCGCACCGCCCAGCGCGGGGGACCGCCGCAGGACATGCTCCCCGAGTTCTTCCGCCGCTTCTTCCCCGGCATCCCGTTCCCGGGCGGCCCCGGCGACCCGGACGATCCGCGCGACCCCACCCCGCGCGGCATCTCCATGGGCACGGGCTTCCTGGTCAGCGAGGACGGCTACCTGCTCACCAACCACCACGTGGTTGCCAACGCGCTGGAGGTGCGCGTCCGCCTGCATGACCACCGCCAGTTCGATGCCGAAGTGGTTGGCAGCGACGAGCAGTCGGACGTGGCGGTGCTCAAGATCGAAGCCGACGACCTGACCGTGCTGCGGCCCGGCGACGCCGGCCAGGTGAGCGCGGGGCAGTGGGCGGTGGCGATCGGCTCGCCGTTCGGGCTGGAACAGTCGGTCACCGCCGGCATCGTCAGCGCGGTCGGGCGCGCCAACCGCTACTCCAACCAGAGCTACGTGCCCTTCATCCAGACCGACGTGGCGATCAACCGCGGCAACTCCGGCGGACCGCTGCTCAATACCCGCGGCGAGGTGATCGGCATCAACTCGCAGATCTTCAGCAACAGCGGCGGCTACCAGGGCGTGAGCTTCGCGATCCCGATCGACATCGCCATGAACGTGGCCGAGCAGATCAAGGAGACGGGCACCGTCCAGCGCGGCATGGTCGGCGTCACCGTCGGGCCCGTGTCCCGCGACGCGATGGCGGGCTTCGACCTGCCCGACACGCGCGGCGCGCTGGTGAACGGCATCCAGCCGGGCAGCCCGGCCGAGGACGCCGGGATCGAGGTCGGCGACGTGATCCGCTCGGTGGATGGCACCGACATCATCCAGGCCAGCGACCTGCCGCCGATCATCGGCAACATGGCGCCGGGCGCCAAGGTGCGGCTGGGCGTGTTCCGTGAAGGCAGGACCCGCGACTTCGACGTCACCCTGGCCGCGCTCGAGGATGCCGCTTTCGCCGGCCAGCCGTCGCGGCCGGGACGCGGGCAGGGCGCGGATCCTTCGGAGCCGGCCTCCAGCAATGCGCTGGGGCTGGTGGCCCAGGACCTGACCGACGCCCAGCGGCGCCAGGCGGGCCTGCCGGAGGACGAGGGCGTGCGCATCGTGCGCGTGGAGGGTGCGGCGGCCCGCAGCGCCGGGATCCGTCCGGGTGACGTGGTCTCGCGCGTGGGACGCGCCGTGGTCGGCAGCGCGGAAGACCTGGACCGGCTGCTGGACGGGGTGGAATCCGGCGACACCGTGATGCTGCTGCGCCACCGCGGCGGCGGCGCGGGATACGTCGCGGTCACCCCGGATGACGCGGACGACTGACCCGGCACCCAGGGCCGCGCGCGGCCCTGCCCGGCGTCATCCGGCGCCCGCCCCGGTGAGGGGCGGGCGCCGTGCTGTGCGACAATGTCGCGTTTTCCCCCGCCACCACGCGATATAGCGACGCCCGCCCCATGAGCGACCCGATGCGGAACATCCGCAACTTTTCCATCATTGCCCACGTCGACCACGGCAAGTCGACCCTGGCCGACCGCATCATCCAGATGTGCGGCGGGCTGACCGCGCGCGAGATGGAACAGCAGGTGCTGGACAACAACCCCATCGAGCGCGAGCGCGGCATCACAATCAAGGCGCAGTCCGTCTCGGTGCCGTACACGGCCAAGGATGGGCAGACCTACCACCTCAATTTCATCGACACCCCCGGCCACGTCGACTTCAGCTACGAAGTCAGCCGCTCGCTGGCCGCCTGCGAGGGCGCGCTGCTGGTGGTCGACGCCGCCCAGGGGGTCGAAGCGCAGTCGGTGGCCAACTGCTACACCGCGGTGGAGCAGGGGCTGGAGGTGATCCCGGTCCTGAACAAGATCGACCTGCCCACCGCCGACGTCGACCGCGCCCGGGAAGAGATCGAGGCGGTGATCGGCATCGACGCCTCCGACGCGATCCCGGTCAGCGCCAAGACCGGGCTGAACGTGGAGGACGTGCTGGAGGCGATCGTCACCCGGATCCCGGCGCCGGAGCCCCGCGACACCGACAAGCTGCAGGCGCTGATCATCGACTCCTGGTTCGACAATTACCTGGGCGTGGTCTCGCTCGTACGGGTGATGCAGGGCGAGGTGAAGAGCGGCGACAAGCTGCAGGTCATGTCCACCGGCCGCACCCACCAGATCGACGGCGTGGGCGTGTTCACCCCCAAGCGCAAGGTCACGGGCGTGCTTGCCGCGGGCGAGGTGGGTTGGGTCACCGCCAGCATCAAGGACGTACACGGCGCGCCGGTGGGCGACACCCTGACCCGTGCCGCGGACCCGGCGCCCAAGCCGCTGCCCGGCTTCCAGGAGATGCAGCCCCGGGTGTTCGCCGGCCTGTTCCCGGTTGACGCCGACGACTACCCCGACCTGCGCGAAGCGCTGGACAAGCTGCGGCTCAACGACGCCGCGCTGCGCTTCGAGCCGGAGAGTTCGGAGGCGATGGGCTTCGGCTTCCGCTGCGGTTTCCTGGGCATGCTGCACATGGAAATCGTCCAGGAGCGGCTGGAGCGCGAATACGACCTCAACCTGATCACCACCGCACCTACCGTGGTGTATGAGGTGCTCAGGACCGGCGGCGAGGTGATCCCGCTGGACAATCCGGCCGACCTGCCGCCGGCCAACGAGATCGAGGAAGTCCGCGAGCCAATCATCCGCGCCAACATCCTGACCCCGCCGGACTACGTGGGCAGCGTGATCACCCTGTGCGAGGAGAAGCGTGGCTCGCAGGTCGGCATCCAGTACATGGGCAGCCAGGTGCAGGTGAGCTACGAGCTGCCGATGGCCGAAGTGGTGCTGGACTTCTTCGACCGGCTGAAGTCGGTCAGCCGCGGCTATGCCTCGCTCGACTACCATTTCGTGCGCTTCGACCCGGGCCCGTTCGTGCGCGTGGACATCCTGATCAACGGCGACAAGGTCGACGCGCTGTCGATCATCGTCCACCGCAACCATGCCGACCGGCGTGGCCGCGAGCTGACCGAAAAGATGAAGGAACTGATCCCGCGCCAGCAGTTCGACGTCGCCATCCAGGCCGCCATCGGCTCGCAGATCCTCGCCCGCACCACGGTCAAGGCGCTGCGCAAGAACGTGCTGGCCAAGTGCTATGGTGGCGACATTTCGCGCAAGAAGAAGCTGCTGGAGAAGCAGAAGGAAGGCAAGAAGCGGATGAAGTCCGTCGGTCGGGTGGACATCCCGCAGGAGGCTTTCCTGGCGGTATTGAACACCGGCAAGGATTGATCGGGCTGCCAAGGAGCATCGATGAAATGGTTTGAAATCGGCCTGGTCGTACTCACGCTGGCGACCGGCGTCATCTGGCTGCTGGACCGGCTGGTGTTTGCAAAGCGGCGGGCCGAACGGGCCGGGCTGCTGGAAGAAAAGGAGCCGGTGGTCGTCGACTACGCCAAGGCCTTTTTCCCGGTGCTGGCGGTCGTGCTGATGGTGCGCAGCTTCGTGGCCGAGCCGTTCCGCATCCCCTCCAGCTCGATGATGCCGACCCTGCTGATCGGCGATTTCATCCTGGTCAACAAGTTCTCCTACGGCCTGCGCCTGCCGATCACCAACAAGAAGGTGATCTCCATCGGCGAGCCCGAGCGCGGAGACGTGGTGGTGTTCCGGCCGCCGCACCAGCCCGAACAGGACTGGATCAAGCGGGTGGTCGGGGTGCCGGGGGATACGGTCGAGTATCTCGACAACACCGTCTACGTGAACGGCAAGGCGTTCGAGTACCAGGCGGCGGGTCGTTACGAGGGTCGCGGCCGCGGGCGCGACATGAGCGGTGCACAGCTGTTTTCCGAAGTCATACCGGGTCGGGAGCGGACCCACCAGGTGCTGGAGACCGAGCTGCCGATCCGTGACCCGGCCGAGGGCCGGTGGACGGTGCCGGAAGGTCACTATTTCGTGATGGGCGACAACCGCGACAGGAGCGACGACAGCCGCTTCTGGGGTACTCTGCCCGAGAGCCAGCTACGCGGAAAAGCCTTCCTGATCTGGATGAACTGGGATGGCAGCGCCGGGGGCGTCGGGTTCGACCGGATTGGCAACCGGATTCCGTAATATCGCGTGGTGGTACAGGCATTACCTTGGGGAGAAGGCAATGAAGCGCAGTGAGAGGGGAATGACCCTGCTCGGGTTCGTGATCGTGCTGGCGGTGGTCGGCTTCTTCGCCTACGTGGCCATGCGGCTGTTCCCGATGTACCAGGAGTACTACAGCGTGCGGTCGGCCATGAAGGGTCTGGCCGCCGAACCCGGCATCGGCACCCAGGATCCGGCACGGATCCAGGACCTGTTCTTCCGGCGGTTGTACATCAACTATTCGGAGAACGTGAGCAAGGAACACGTGAAGCTGCGCCGTGTCGACAACGGCTGGGAGATGACCGTGCAGTACGAGGTGCGCCGGCCGCTGGTGGGCAACCTCGACGTGGTCGGCAAGTTCGATTCAACCCAGATGCTCACGCGTGCCGGCGAAATCAACTGATCCATTCGGCCATCGTTTCGCCGACCAGGGCCTGCTTGCCCGGGCCCTGACCCACCGCAGCGCCGGGGCACCGCACAACGAGCGCCTGGAGTTCCTGGGTGACGCGCTGCTGGGCATGATCGCGGCCGAGGCCCTGTTCGGACGCTGGCCGAAGGCCGACGAAGGCGCCATGACCCGGGCGCGCGCCGAGCTGGTGCGCGAGTCGACCCTGGCGCGCATCGCGCGCAGGCTGGACCTGGGGCCAAAGCTGATGCTCGGCCCCGGCGAGATGAAATCCGGCGGGCACCGCCGCGATTCGATCCTCTCCGACGCGCTGGAGGCGGTGATCGCGGCAATCTACCTCGACGCCGGCCTCGACGCCTGCCGCGATGCGGTACTGCACTGGCTGGAGCCGGAGCTGGAGGCGCTGGCGGTGGGCAAGGTGGGCAAGGATCCAAAGACCCGCCTGCAGGAGTGGCTGCAAGCCCGCCAGCACCCGCTGCCGGGCTATGAACTGCTGGGCGAATCCGGCTCCGACCATGAGAAGGTCTTCCGGGTGCGCTGCAGCGTATCCGAGCCGGAGGCCGTGGCCGAGGGCGAGGGCAGCTCGCGCCGCGCCGCCGAACAGCAGGCCGCGGAAAAGGTCCTCGCGGCCCTGGAAACCACCTAGGCGGGCCTTGCGCGCCGCCTGCGCAGTCAAATATCCGTCTGCCGGGCCAGGACCCGCCCTACAATGGGCGAATGAACGCATCCGCTTCCCATCGCGCCGGCCATGTCGCCGTCATCGGCCGGCCCAACGTCGGCAAATCGACCCTGGTCAACGCCCTGGTCGGGGCCAAGGTCAGCATCGTCTCCAACCGTCCGCAGACCACCCGCCATCGCATGCTTGGCATCGCCAGCTTCCCGCAGGGGCAGCTGGTGCTGGTTGATACGCCAGGCCTTCACCGTGACCACGGAAAGGCCAGTGCCACCGCCATGCACCGCTGGATGAACCGCTCCGCGCGTGGCGCGCTGGAGGGCGTGGACGTGGCGATGCTGGTGGTCCAGGCCGGGCGCTGGGACGACGAGGACGGCGCCGCCTACGAGACCCTGCGCAGGGCCGGGGTGCCGGTAGTGCTGGTGGTCAACCAGGTCGACCGGATCCAGGACAAGTCGGCGCTGCTGCCATACCTGGCCAAGGTTGGCGAGGGCCGCGAGTTCGCGAGCGTGCATCCGGTGTCGGCGCTCAAGCGCAAGGGGCTTGATGGCCTGGTGGAGAGCGTGTTGGCGCTGCTGCCCGAACAGCCGCCGCTGTTCGACGAGGACGAGATCACCGACCGCAGCCAGCGCTTCCTCGCCGCCGAGCTGCTGCGCGAGCAACTCATGCGCCAGCTTGGCGCCGAGCTGCCGTACGCGACCACGGTGGAGATCGAGTCCTTCGTCGAGGAGCCTTCGCCCAAGGGCGGCGTGCTGCTGCGGATCGGCGCGGTGGTGTGGGTGGAGCGCGACGGGCAGAAGGCGATCGTGATCGGCAAGGGCGGCACGCGCCTGCGCGCGATCGGCACCAAGGCGCGCGAGCAGATGGAGAAGCTGTTCGGGTCGAAGGTGTTCCTGCAGACCTGGGTGCGGGTGCGCGAGGGTTGGTCCGACGACGAGGCGGCGCTGCGCGCGTTCGGCTACGAGGAGCCGTGATTGCGTTACCTCGCAGAGCCCGCCTACGTGCTGCACGCGCGTCGCTGGCGCGAAACCAGCCTGTTGGTGGAAGTGCTGAGCGCAAACCACGGCCGGCTCGGCCTGGTGGCGCGCGGGGTGACCGGACCGAAACGACACGCACTGCGCGCAGCGCTGCAGCCGCTGCAGCACATCCGGTTGGAAGCGACGCAGCGCGGCGAGTTGGCATGGCTCAATTCCGCCGAGCAGGTTGATGCGGCGCCGCGGCTGGAAGGGGATGCCAGCCTGGCCGGTTTCTACCTGGGCGAACTAGTGCTGCGCCTGGCGCCGCGCCAGGATCCGCAGCCACGCCTGTATGCGATCTACGGCCAGGTGCGCGAGCGCCTGCGCGCGGGGGAGCCGTTGGCCTGGACCCTGCGCCGGTTCGAGCGTGACCTGCTCGATGCCTTGGGGGTCGGGTTCGACTTCAACGTTGACGGTGACGGCGCCCCGCTGGACCCCGCCGCGCGTTACCGGATCGAGCCCGACCACGGCCCGCGCCGCGTGCGCGAGCTGCGCCCCGGTGAGCGTGCCGGCGACGCCACCGGCCGGGGCCTGCTGGCGCTGGCAGCGGACACCCTCCCCGAACGCGAAGACATGCCCGGCCTGCGTCGTGCCCTGCGCGAGGCACTGACCCACCAGCTCGGCGGCCGCCCGCTCAAGTCCTGGGACCTCATGGGCGACCTTGCCCACTTCACCCATCGCCGGTAACAGCGGGCGTCAGCGGCTGACTCAGCCTGGCCCCGCTCCGGGAGGTGGCTGGCTGACGGTGGCATCGGCGGCCTCGGTGAAGGACTGCAGGCAGCCGGGGCTGTCGGGAGCCTCGCGCAGGGCGCGGGCGGCCCCATCCAGGCGAACCGCGCCGACGAAACCACAGCTTGCGCGCAGGCGGTGCAGGGCGTCACGCACGGCGGCATCGTCACCTGCTTGCGCCGCGGTCGCGACCTGGTCGCGGATGACGGGAAGCTCAGCCAGGAACAGTCCGCGCAGTGCGGCTACGTTGTCGGGGTTGCCGCCCAGCGCAGCAGTGGCCGCGGCATCATCCCAGAGCGGCGCTGCGCCGGCCTCGTAACCCGCCGCCGCTTCACTTACCGGCAGCGGCGTCGGCGTGCGGTCCAGCGCCGCGCGGATCGCGTCCCGCCAGGCGGCGGCCGGCAGTGGCTTGACCACCACCGAATCAAAACCGTCTGCCAGCAGGCGCTCGCGTTCCCCCGGTTCGGCAGCCGCGGTATGGGCAAGCGCGGGAGTGGACAGCCCGTGCCCGCGCAGCTCGGCCAGCAGGCTGCTGCCGGTGCCGTCTGGCAGGTTGGCATCGAACAACCACAGCGCATGTCCACCGCCGGTGGCCATCTCCCTTCCCTGGGCTACGGAACCCGCCAGGTCCACGTCCACCGGCAGTTCGGCGATTGCCGTGGCCAGGAACATCCGGCTGGTCGGTTCGTCCTCCAGCAGCAACACCCTTGGCTTCATCATCCGCTCCCGTTCCCTCGGTATGCTCGCGGCATGCTGCGTTGCATCCTACTACTGTTGCTGGGCCTGCCGCTGCTGGCCTGGATGCCGGCGGGGCAGGCGCGCACGCTGCAGGCGCGGATCGAGCGCGTCGACAGTCCGGTTGCGGTATTGCACGAGGTTCGCGTGCGCCTGGAGTGGCCGGAGCAGGCGCCGCGCGGCCGGCTGCGGATCGTGGCGGCGCGGGCCGTGGCGCCGGACCTGGGCTATGCGTTCGAAGACCTTGCGTGGGAGTGCCCGCTGGAGCGCCCGGCCGACCCGCGGGGGAACTGGAGCTGCGAAGGCGAGGTGCGCTCGGATGGTGCACCGCCGATGCGCCTGGCGGTGGACCTGGGGCCGGCAAGTACCAGCGCGGAGCTTGTCCAGGACGAGGCCCGGCTTGCCCTGGCCCGGCTGGCGGCCGCGCCCGACCACACCCGGATCGAACTCACCCGGGTGCCGCTGGCCTGGGCCCAGGCGCTGGTGGCGCAGGCCTGGGAATCCGGCCAGCTGGGTGCCGGCAGCCTGGACGGCGTGGTGCGCATCAACTCCGCCGCGGGCCGGCTGGGACTGGATGCGAACCTGGCGCTGGAAGGCGGCGCGTTCGAGACCGTCGATGCCAGCGCGGCGGGGGAAGGGCTGGACGCAAGCGTGCGGGTGGGGTTCCGCAACCCCGGTGGCCGCAGCCTGGTGACGGTCGACGGGGAACTCGGTGGTGGAGCGCTGCTGTTCGACAATGCTTTCATCGACCTGCCCGATGAAGCGGTGCCGCTGCAGGTGGATGCCGTGCGCACCGGGCCGTCCGCGGGCTGGCGGCTGGCGCGGTTTGCCTGGGAGGACGCGCCGGCGTTGGCCGCGCGGGGTTCGGCGGTGTTTGCGCCGGACGCGAGCCTGCAGGAACTGGACGTGGAGCTTGCGAGCAATGACGCATCGCTGCTGCCCGCGCGCTACCTGTCCGGCTGGCTGGCGCTGGCCGGACTGCGCGAGCTGCGCATGCGCGGCGGGCTGGACGCGCGCGTCGCGATCCGCGGTGGCGAGGTCCGCGACGGGCGGCTGCGGCTGCGCGAGCTGGATCTGCTCGGGCATGGGGAACGGTTTACCTTCGACGCCCTGGACGGCGAGGTCTCGCTGGCCTCGGCTGAGGCGGTCGACAGCGAGCTGCGCTGGCGCGGCGGCGCCGTGGGTGGGCTGCGCTTCGGGTCTGCAAGGCTGCCGCTGCGCAGCCGTGCCGGCGAGCTGCGGCTGCGCGAACCGGTGGAGCTGGACATGCTTGGCGGGCGGGTTGGCTTCGATGCGCTGTCGCTGCGGCTGCCGGCCGGCGGCCAGGGCCTGCGGGCGGAGTTCGGCATGGCGGTGGAAGATGTCGAGGTGGAGCAGCTGGCGCAGTCGTTCGGTTGGCCCGCGTTTGGCGGCAGCCTCAGCGGCCAGATCCCCGCGGCGCGCTACCAGGACGAGCGGCTGGTGTTTGATGGCGGGCTGTCGGTGCAGGTGTTCGACGGCCGCATCGACGTGGGTTCGCTGTCGATGGACCGGCCGTTCGGCGTTGCGCCGACGCTGTCGGCGGATCTGGAGATGCACGAGCTGGACCTGTATGCGATCACCGAGGTGTTCGACTTCGGCGACATCAGCGGGCGCCTGTCCGGCAGCCTCGACGGGCTGCGGCTGGTGGACTGGCGGCTGTCGTCGTTCGACGCGGAGCTGGGCACAGTGCCGCGCGCGGGCGTGCGCCAGCGGATCAGCCAGCGGGCGGTGCAGAACATTTCCAGCGTCGGCGGGGGCGGGTTCATCGGCGGGCTGCAGGGGCAGCTGATCGGTTTCTTCGACGATTTCGGTTATTCGCGCATCGGCATCAGCTGCCGGCTGCGGAACGAGGTCTGCCGGATGGGCGGCCTGCGTTCATCCGGCAACGCCTTTACTATTGTGGAAGGTGCCGGCATTCCGCACCTGCGGGTGATCGGCCACAACCGCAACGTGGACTGGCCGACCCTGGTGGAGCGGGTCGGCGCGGCGATCGGCGGCGACGTGGCGCCGGTGGTGGATTGAGCGACGGGTTGGACCGTCGACGGACCAATATTGGAGCGAAGATGATGAAACGCTGGTTGGGACCGATGTTTGCCGCGCTGCTGGTGTTGACGGCGTGCGTGACGATCAACGTGCACTTCCCCGCGGCGGAAGCGCGCGAGGCGGCGCGTGAATTCGTCGACGACGTGATCGGGCGGCCGGCGGACGCCGAGGCCGATGACGACGCGCTGTTCCCGGAGGAGCCGGGCGGGATGGCGGCGACGCCGGCGCGGTTCGATCCGCTAGTGCTGCTGGGAATCGGCACGGCGCACGCGCAGAGCCCGGACATCACGGTGCGCTCGCCGGCGATCGATGCGATCCGTTCGCGGATGCGGGATCGGTTCCGCAGCGCGCTGCGGCCGCACTTCGACAGCGGTGCGCTGGGGTTCGGGCGCGACGGGTCGGTGCAGGTGCGCGATGCGGGTTCGATTCCGCTGTCCGACCGGGTGTCGGTGAACCAGGCGGTGTCGGACCAGAACCGCGATGCGCGGGCGGTGTACCGGGAGATTGCGGTTGCGAACGGGAATCCGCAGTGGGAAAACCGGATCAGCGAGGTGTTCGCGCGGCAGTGGAGCGAGCGTGCGCGCAGCGGCTGGTGGTACCAGGATTCTTCGGGTAGCTGGCGGCAGAAGTAATCCGGCGTAGCCGCCCATCGGGGGCGGGCCGCAGCAGGAGCGCGCCATGCGTGCGAAGCCGCGTGAACCTGCTCATGCGGTGTTGCTGTGTACTCCCGCGATGCTGATTGGGGCTTTTCGCCGCACTTCGACGGGCCCCGCTGTGGCCGGCAGGTCTTTGCGCTCCATGTCCCCCGGCGTCGGCCTGCGGCCGCCACCTCCTCCTTTACT
>JBQDAV010000017.1:12551-53020 GCA_052090405.1 Luteimonas sp. | reverse complement strand
CGTAGTAGAACGCCGAGTAGATCGGGTCGATCGAGGCGGTGGAGCCGGCGATCTGGGCGGTGGACATGTTCGGCGCCACCGCCATCAGCCAGCCGTTGCGCAGGCCGTTGACGGCTACCTGGGCCGACAGGTCCAGCCACCGGGTGCTGTTGTAGCCGCGGTCGCGGAAGTAGGCGCCGGTGTGCCAGTCGCTGCCGGCGAACACCGGGTAGCTGCCCTTCTCCTTGGCCAGCTCCATGCTCGCCTGCACGGTGAGGTAGTTGATGCGCTCGTACAGCGTGTCGCTGAAGTCCTCCGCCTCGGGCGTGTCCCAGTGGATGCCCTTTTGTGCCAACAGGTGGTGCCAGCCGAAGGTGCCCAGGCCGATCGCGCGGTACTTCCGGTTGGTGATGGTGGCCTGTGGCACCGGCAGCGCGTTGAGGTCGATGACGTTGTCGAGCATCCGCACCTGGATCGGGACCAGGCGCTCGAGCACGTCGGTGATCAGGTCGCCCTGGTCGTCCTGCGGCACGATCGCCCGGCCCAGGTTCACCGAGGACAGGTTGCAGACCACGAAATCGCCGGCCTGCTTGGTGGTCACGATCTGGTTGCCGCTGATGATTTCCTGCATCAGCCTGGTCGGGCTCATGTTCTGCAGGATCTCGGTGCACAGGTTGGACGAGTACACCATGCCGGCGTGCTTGTTCGGGTTCTTCCGGTTCACTTCATCGCGGTAGAACATGAACGGGTTGCCGGTTTCGAGCTGGCTGAGCATCAGCCGCTTGAAGATGTCGATGGCCTTGACCGTCTTGCGGCTGATACGCTCGTCGGCCACCACTTCGGCGTAGCGCCTGCGGAAGCTGCCCTCGGGGTCGCCCTTCTTCTCGTCGAAGAAGTCCTGCAGGTACCAGCCCTTGACCCGGTGCACCTCGTGCGGGTCGAACAGGTACCAGTCGCCGCGGCGCTCCACCGCCTCCATGAAGATGTCGGGGATGCATACCGCGGTGAACACGTCGTGCGCGCGCAGGCGCTGGTCGCCGTTGTTCAGGCGCAGGTCCAGGAAGGCCTCGATGTCGCGGTGCCAGGCGTCCAGGTACACGGCGACGGCGCCCTTGCGCTGGCCGAGCTGGTCGACCGAGACCGCGGTGTTGTTGAGCTGCTTGATCCACGGCACCACGCCGCCCGACGAGTTGGGCACGCCGCGGATCGCGGCGCCCGAGGCGCGCACGTAGCCCATGTAGGCGCCCACGCCGCCGCCGCCCTTGGACACGCGGGCGATGTCGGTGTTGGAGTCGTAGATGCCCTGCAGCGAATCGTCGACGGTGTCGATGAAGCAGCTTGAAAGCTGGCCGCCGGTCTTGCCGGCGTTCTGCAGGGTCGGCGTGGCCACGGTCATGTACAGGTTCGACAGCGCCCAGTAGGCCTCGCCCACCAGCTGCATGCGGCGCTCGCGCCCGCCCTTGCCGGGGGTGAGCTCGTCCTGCATCAGGTACAGCGCGATCGTGAGCCAGCGTTCCTGGGGCAGCTCGTAGACCTCGCGCGAGACGTCGGTGGCCAGGTAGCGCGTGGCCAGCAGGTACAGGCCGTTGTAGTTGAACAGCAGGTCGCGCGCCGGCTCGATCATCTTCCCGGCCTCCACCAGCTCTTCCTTGGAGTAGGCGCGCAGGATGTCGTTGGAGTACACGTTGCGGTCGGCCAGGCTTTCCTGCAGGCCCACGTAGGAGCCGTACTTCTCGCCCACGTCGTAGAAGCGGTTGCGGCTGGCGCGCTTGTACAGCCGGTGCAGGTAGATCCGCGCGGCGAACATCTCCCACTCCGGCGCGGCCACGTCCACCCGCGCCTCGGCCTCGCGGATCAGGTGGTCGACCAGGTCATCGGCGTTCACCGCCTGCTTGCGCTCGACGAAGCCGAACACGCTGGCCTTGTAGTCGGCGATGTCCAGCTGCGGGAACTCGGCGTGGACGCGGTCGATGGCGCGCTCCAGGCGCGCGCGGTCGTAGGGGATCCGGCGGTTGCCGGCCTCCTTGGTGATCCAGGTGGTGGCGTCGGCGTCGGCGGGTGAAGGGCTGGTGGTGGACATGGGCTCTGCGGCGCGTGGAGAGGGAACGGTATCTCCGGGGTCGGAGGCGGCGGGGCGGGTGGGGGCGGAAGGTGCGGGCGCGGCCGTTCCATCCGGCGACCGGGTCTGCGGCGCTTCCGGCGCGGCGGCGGTGGTGTCGTGGCTGCTCATGTATTCCTCCCGGATTGGTTGCGCACGGCCGCTGTCCCTCGACAGGCGGCGGGCCCGGGTCATCGCAGGATGGAGAAGCGGCGTCGCAGGGGCGGCGACGGCACTTCATGGACGAAGGCGGCCGCGCGCTTGCTTCGCCAGCCATCTCCCCCCGGAGATTCCGCAGCCGGCACCGCGCGGCGTGCATGCGCGCGGCTGTCGGCAGGTCTTCGGGCTCATGGGCACGGAGGCTTCGGGCCTCCTCCTTGTCCGCCGCTTCCCGGGACCGTGGCGGTCCCAGTGCTTCGTGGCGGGGTCGTTCCCAGTTACCGCTGCGGGGCAGCGCCGGAATGGCCGATCCTGGTACGGAGCGGCTTCACCGGCTTCCCTTTTCATCCGGCGGGTAGCACCGCCGGAACCGACGGACACAACATATCGTGGTTTCTGTTTTTGTCAACGCAAAATGTTGTGGAACATCCCGCGGCGGGTTCCACGAGCCAAGGCACGCGACACGCGGCGGCGCGGGCACGGTCTACGCCGGCATCGGGCGCATGGCCCGGTTGCGATGGCGCCGGGCCCTCGTGCTGCAACAGGGCCATGGGCGGGGCGACATAGTCGACACTGACCGCCCGAACCGGATGTTTTGCCGATGATCGATCGCCGCCGATTCCTGTGCATGCTGGGCGCCGGGGCCGGCGCCGCAGCGCTGGCACCCTTGGCCGCCTGGGCCGAGCCGCCGCCGCGCTGGCCGCTGCCGCCGCTCCAACCCCGGATCCCGGCCGAAGTCGGCCGTTTCGGCCACTCCCGGATCGACCCGTACGCCTGGCTGCGCCCGCGCGACTGGCACGCGGTGCTGGCCGATCCGGCATCGCTTGATGCGCCGATCAGGCAGGCGGTGGAAGCGGAGAACGCCTATACCCGGGCCATGCTCGAGCCGACCCGGCCGCTGCAGCAGGCGCTGGCGGACAGGATCGCGGCGCTGGAACCGCTGCAGGCGGCGCGGCTGGAAACGCGCAGTGGCGAGCACCTCTACAGCGTCCGCCACGATCCCGGCAGCGAATACCCGCGCCATGTGCGCCGCCCGGTGGCCGGCGGGCAGGAGCAGGTGCTGCTCGATACCAACGTGGAGGCCGGTGACAGCGATTACTTCGCGCTGCACTGGAGCGAGCCGGTGCGCAGCGCCGATGGGCGGCTGTTCGGCTGGGCCGAGGACCGGGTGGGTTCCGGTCGGTACGTGATCCGCATCCGGGACGTGGACAGCGGCAGGATCGTGACCGAGGTGCCCGATGCCTATGGCACCTTCGCGCTGTCGCCGGACGGGCGCTATCTGTACTGGACCGGCCGCGACAGCATCGGCCGCGCCGCGACGATCCATCGCCGTGATCTGCGTGATGGCAGCGACGTCCTGCTTCACGAGGAGCAGGCAGCCGGTTTCTTCATCACGATGCGCATCACCGCCTCCGGACGCTATCTGGTGATCCGGACCTACGACGGCACCCAGGCCGAAGTGCGGCTGCTGCCGATGCGCACGCCCGAGGCGCCGCTGCTGCTGGTGGAGCCGCGCGTGGAAGGAGTCGACTATGACGTCGATGACTGGAACGGCAAGCTGCTGATCCTGACCAACGCCGACGGCGCCGAGGACTACAAGCTGATGCAGGCCGACGAGCGCGCGCCGGGGCGTGCGCACTGGCGGCCGCTGGTGGAGCATCGGCCGGGCCACATGATTGCCGCGGTGCATCCGTTCCAGGGTCATCTGGTGCGCGAGGAATGGCACGAGGCGAATCCGCGGCTGGTGCTGATGCAGGCGGGCGGCGGCGAGCGCCAGGTGGCCTTCGACGAGCCGGCGTACGCGCTGCGGGTGCCGCCGGGCCAGGACGCGGCGGCCGGTGTGCTGGTGTTCGGTTACCAGTCACCGCGGCTGCCGGAGGTGGCCTGCTCGCTGGAACTTTCCAGCGGCGAAGTGACGCGCGGTCCGGCGTCTTTCGATGGCCTGGACTACGATCCGGAACGCTACGAGGTGCGTCGGCTCCAGGCGCGTGCGGACGACGGCGAGCAGGTGCCGGTCACCGTGTTCATGCGCCGCGGCACCGCGCTGGACGGCAGCAGTCCGCTGCTGCTGTCCGGATATGGGTCGTACGGGATTTCGATGGAGGCACGGTTCGAGCCGGGCGCCGTGGCGATGGCGGATCGCGGCTGGATCTGCGCCCTGGCGCATGTGCGCGGCGGTGCCGAAAAGGGCACGCGCTGGTGGAAATCGGTGCTCACCACCGGCAAGAAGACCACGTTCACCGACTTCATCGCCTGCGCCGAGCACCTCATCGATGCGGGTTACACCGCGCGGCGCCGGATCGTGGCCAAGGGGATGTCCGCTGGCGGCATGCTCACCGGAGCGGTCTATGCGATGCGTCCGGACCTCTGGGCCGGGGTGATCGCCGAGGTGGCGTTCGTGGACGTGCTCAACACCATGGAGCACTTCGACAGCCATCCGCTTGGCGCCGGCGCGGTGCCGATCTGGGGTGACCCGCGTATCCCGGAAGAGCATGCCGCGATGGCGGACTGGTCGCCGTACGAGCAGCTGGACGAACAGGCGGATTACCCGGCGCTGCTGGCCACCGGCAGCGTGGCCGACGAGCGCGTGTCGTTCTGGGAGCCGGTGAAGTTCGCGATCAAGGCGCGCGCGCTGACCAGCGGCTCCAGGCCGGTCATGGTGCGTACTGCGATGGCATCCGGCCATGCCGGGGACAGCGGCGCGTCCGCGGAGCGCGTGCAGCAGGCGCGTTTCCTTGCGTTCGCGGCTTGGGCCGCGGACGACCGCTGGGGCGGCGTTCCGCAGCGTACCGAATGACCCTGCGGGTCCGGCCCGCATTCGTTGGCCTGATATCGACGGCATCCGGCCCTTGCCATGCATCTGGCATCCGTCGCCGCGCGCATATTCAAGCGGTCAAGAAAGGAAACACGCATCCATTCCAGAACAACACGCGATTTCCGGGGGAGGGCCCATGTACCTAGAGAATACGAATCCGATCGACCGTCGCCGCCATCGGCTGGCCGCGGCGCTTGTCCTGGCGTTGACGGCTGGCGCGGCGCACGCGCAGCAGCCGCCGGCCGCCGCTGAAGTGGATGCGGTCGAACTGGACCGCATCGTGGTGAGCGCACCCAACTACGTGCCCGCCGGCAGCATGACCGCGACCAAGTCCGGCGCCCCGCTGATCGAGACGCCGCAGTCGATCTCGGTGGTCACCCGCGACCAGATCGACCTGCTGGGCTTTACCGACGTGCAGCAGGCGGTGCGCTACACCTCCGGCATCGTCGGCGAGAACTACGGGCCGGACCTGCGCTTCGACCACCTTACGCTTCGCGGCTTCAATCCCAAGCAGTACATCGACGGACTGCAGGCACCGATCACCACCTCGGTCTTCAACGTCGGCGCCGACCTGTACGGCTTCCAGGAGGTCGACGTGCTCAAGGGGCCGGCGGCGGTGCTGTACGGCAACTCGCCGCCCGGCGGCATCTACAACCTGACCAGCCGCCGTGCCGACGACCTGTTCGGCGGCGAGTTCGGGGTGAAGTACGGCAGCGACGACTACAAGCAGGTCCACGGCACCGTCACCGGCCCGATCGCCGACAACCTGAGCGCGCGGGCCACGCTGCTGTACCGCGACCGCGGCTCGCAGACCGAGCACGTCACCGGCGAGCGCACCTACTTCGCGCCCACCTTCACCTGGCACATCGGCGAGCACACCAGCCTGACCGGCCTGGCCTATTACCAGAAGGACGCCAACACCGGCGACACCAACGGCTACCTGCCCGCGCACGGCACACTGCTGGGCAATCCGAACGGCACCATCCGGCGCGGACGCAACCTGGGCGAGCCGGATTACAACCGCTACGACCGCACGCAGTGGGCGGCCGGCTGGGACTTCCGCCACGACTTCAGCGACCGCGTCGGCTTCCAGCAGAACGCGAAGTGGTACGAGTACGAAGAAGACCAGCTGATGGTCTATTCCACCGGCTTCCAGGAGGACATGCGCACGGTCAACCGCTCGATCTATCCGTATTCGGAAGACGTGGAAGGGTTCGCGGTGGACAACCGGCTGACGCTGGAGTTCGGCCAGGCGGGTGGCGTGCAGCAGACGGTGCTGGTGGGGTACGACTACCGCGAGCTGGAGAACTTCGCCCGGCTTGGCTTCGCGGCGGGGCCGCCGCTGGATGCGTTCGATCCCGTCTACGGCGCCGCGCCCATCGTCACCCCGGAACAGACCAACGTCTTCAACGACCAGCAGGTCCGCCAGTCGGGCATCTACGTGCAGGACCACATCAAGGCCGGCAACTGGGTGACCACGCTCAGCGGCCGCTATGACGATGTCAGCGTGCGCAACTACCAGAACGGCGAGACCACCGACCAGGACAGCTTCAGCTGGCGGGCGGGGCTGAACTACGTGTTCGACAGCGGCTGGGCGCCCTACCTCAGCTATGCCACCGGGTTCGAACCGATCGTGGGCACGGACTCTGAAACCGGCGCCGCGTTCAAGCCGAGCACCAGCACCCAGGTGGAGGCCGGGCTGAAGTTCGACGCGCGCGGGCTGGGCGACGGGGTGCGCCTGTTCGCCACTGCGGCGGTGTTCCTGATCGAACAGGACAACCTGGTCAACGTGCAGTCGGGGCAGACGCCGATGTTCGGGCGCCAGATCGGCGAGGTCGAGGCCCGCGGCGGCGAGCTGGAGCTGGTCGCGCGCATCCACGACCAGTGGAACATCAACGCCTCCTACAGCTACACCTCCACCGAGGTGGTGCGCGACGCCACCGGCTATGCAACCGGCGATCCGTTGCCGACCATGCCCGAGCACAAGCTGACCGCATTCGTCGACTACACCATCTACGACGGTCCGCTGGCCGGCCTGGGCTTCGGCTTCGGCGGCCGCTACCTCAGCGAGTCGGCCGGCAGCCTGCGCAGCGCCTTCAACGACGAGGTGCTCTACACCAAGCCGACCACGATCTGGGATGCGATCGTCCACTACGACCTGGACAACTGGCGCTTCGCCCTCAACGCCAGCAACCTGTTCGACAAGGAATACATGGGGCGCTGCTCGGCGATCGCGAACTGCATCTACGGCCAGGGCCGGCAGCTGATCGCCACGGTGAGCTGGCGGCTGTAAGCGGCCGGTAACGCACCCATGAAGAACGCGGCGGCCCGGCAGGGTCGCCGCGTTGCCTCCGATCGATCAGGACGGGCGCATCCGCCGCATCCACGCCACCAGGGCCGGATCATCGTGGCCGGCGACGATCTCGGCAAACGTCTCGTCGGTTTCGTCCTGGCCCAGCTTGAAGGTGGCGTGGCCGTGTTGGACGTGGGCGCGGAAGGCGACGATGTGTTCGCGCAGCTGGGCATACCGGGGCCCCATGCGCTCGACGATCCAGGGGTCGGCCTGGCCGGCCTCCACGTGGGCGGCCAGCTGCTCCAGCGCGGCATCGATCTCTTCAGGCACGAATTCGATCCGGGTGTCGAACCGCGCCACCGCGTAGTTCCACGTTGGCCCCCAGCCGGGGTTGGAGACCAGCCGCGGCGGCACGTAGGCCTGCGGACCCTGGAACAGCAGCAGCGCGCGCGGCGCGGCCTGCAGCGTGGCGACCAGCGGGTTGCGCCGGGCGAGGTGGCCGAACAGCGCCACGATGTTTCCGTCCGGATCGCATTCGGCCAGCAGCGGCAGTGGCGCTGCCGGGGCGTCGCCGTCGCGCGGGACCACCCAGGCCAACGGGTAGGTGCGGACCAGTGCCAGCACGTCGGCGTTGCTGCGTGGATCGAATGCGCTGTTGATGTTCACGTGCTGCGAAGGGCCTGGCGCAGCCAGTCCGCCGCATCGTCCAGCGCGCGGTTGGCCAGGTCGGAGACCGACATGGCTTCCAGGAAGCTGTGGGTCGCGCCGCGGTAGGTGCGGGCCTGCACCGCGACTCCGGCCTCGCGCAGCGCGTCGGCCATGGCGTGGTTGCCGTCGGCCAGGATGTCGCATTCGGCGATGGTCATGAACGTGGGCGGCAGCCCGCGCAGGTCGCCGCGCAGCGGCATGACCAGGGGGTTGAGGCGGTCGTCTTCCCGGTCCAGGTAATGGTTCCAGAAGCGCTGCATCTCTTCGCGTTCAAGCATGTATTCCGGGCCATCGTAGCGCGTCCAGGACGGCGACTGCTCATCGGTATACACGCCGTAGTTGAGCAGCAGGGCGGCGGCCTGGGGGCCGCCCTGCGCGCGCGCCTGCAGCTGGCTGGCGACGGCGAGGTTGGCGCCGGCGGAGTCGCCGCCGATGGCCAGGCGCGTGGGGTCGATGCCATGCGCCGGGCCGTGCTCGGCGAGCCATGTCGCCGCGTCCAGGGTTTCGTCCAGCGCGCGCGGGAACTTCATCTCCGGCGACAGGCTGTAGTCCAGCGCCACCACCGCAACGTTCGCGCGCGCGGCGTATTCGCGCATCAGCCGGTCGTGGGTGTCGATGCTGAACATGGTCCAGCCGCCGCCGTGCAGGTACAGTAGGGCGGGCGTCGGCGCCGGATCGGCATCGGGCCGCAGGATGCGGATGCGCGTGCCCAGGGCGCCGGCTTCAAGCTCCTGCGTGGAGGCCATCGCCGGCCCGCCGCGGACCCACTGCTCGCGGACCTGGCCGGTGATGCGGCGCAGTTCGGGCAGCGATGCGGATGCCATGCCCTGATGCGCGGCGTAGCCGGCGTTCATCCGCTGCATGAACACCCGCAGCTGGGGGTCGACGTCGTCGACCACGTCGTGCGTCGGGCCGGGCTGGGGCTGCTCGCGCATGTTGTGTGGAGTGGTTCCGGTCGGGTAATCAAGTTAACGCCACCGTTGCGACGGCGTCTGGCCGCCCTAGGCCGCAGACCCGCGCGGTCGGGCCAGATGCACGCGGGGCAAGGCGATGCGGTTGCCAGGTGGCGGCAATTGCGGTCAGATCATGACCGGCGTCCGGTTTTGATCGCAATGAAGAACAGTTACGACTATCCGCTCAAAGCCAGGCCGATGATCGGGCTTGAGGACGAATACCCGGCCGGCTTCGTCGATCCCGCGCACAGCCACGAACACGCGCAGTTCCTGTATGCGTCGATGGGTGTGATGTCGGTGGTCACGCCCGACACCAGTTTCGTGATCCCGCCACAGCGGGCGCTCTGGCTGCCCGCGGGAATGGTCCACGAGGTGTCGTGCCGCGGAGCGGTATCGCTGCGCACGCTCTATATCGATCCGGTGCACGACGCCGCGCCGGACAGCTGTCGGGTGGTGGAGGTGTCCGGGTTCCTCAAGGCGCTGGTGCTGGAGGTGGTCGGGTTTCCCGCCGAGTACGACCTGGACGGCAGGGAAGGCCGCATTGCCTGGCTGCTGCTGGACGAAATCCGGCAAATGCCCAACGCGCCCTACCACGTGTCGATGCCGGCCGATCCGCGCCTGCTGCGGGTATGCAAGGCGATCATCGCCAATCCCGCCGACCAGCGCGACATCGACACCTGGGCAGCACTGGTCGGGATGGGGCGGCGCACCTTCACCCGGGCGTTCAAACAGGAGCTGGGCATGAGCTTCGCGCTTTGGCGCCAGCAGGTGCGGCTGATGGAGGCGGTCTCGCTGCTCGCGAACGGGCGGTCCATCACTTCGGTGGCCTTTGATGTCGGCTACGAGAGCCCCAGCGCGTTCACGGCGATGTTCCACCGCGCGTTCGGCGAGCCGCCCAGCGTGTACGTCAGCCGCTGAGCCGCGGGGGTTCCTTCAACCCCGGTGCCCGCTGGCCAGGTACTCCGCGCTGCGCATCTCGATCAGGCGCGAGGCGGTGCGCTCGAAGGCGCCGGTCACGCGCTCGCCTTCGTACAGCGCCGGCGGTACGGCGGCGGCGGTGCAGACCAGGTTGACGTTGCGGTCGTAGAGTTCGTCGACGAGGGTGACGAAGCGGCGCGCGGCGTTGTCGCGATGCGTGTCCAGCACCGGGACGCCGCCCAGCAGCAGGGTGTGGAACTCGCGCGCGATCTCGATGTAGTCGTTGGCGCCGCGCGGACCCTCGCACAGGGCGTCGAAGTCGAACCAGGCCATGCCGGGGCTGCGCGCGCGGACCGCGATCCGGCGCCCTTCCAGTTCGATCCCGGCGTCCAGGTGCCCGTCGTCGCCGCCCAGCTCGCGCCAGCGGCCCTGCAGCCAGGCTTCGGCGCCATCGTCGAGCGGGGTCCGGTAGACCGGCGAGCGGGTCAGCGCGCGCAGGCGGTAGTCGGTGTCGCTGTCGATGCGCAGCACCTTGCAGTGGCGCTGGATCAGCTCGATGGCGGGTTCGAATCGCGCGCGCTGCAGGCCGTCGCGGTACAGGTCCGGCGGATCCACGTTGGACGTGGTCAACAGCACGATGCCCTCGGCGAACATCCGCTCCAGCAGCCGCGCCAGGATCATTGCATCGCCAATGTCGCTGACGAAGAATTCGTCCAGCACCAGTACCCGCAGCCCGGCCCGGCGCCAGCCCTGGACGATCAGCGCCAGGCGGTCGCGCTCGCCGCCGTGGGCCTGGAGCTGGTCGTGCACCAGGCGCATGAAGCGGTGGAAATGGGTGCGGTACTTGCCATCGCTTTCGCTGCCGGCGCGACGATTGCCTGCCGATTCCGCGGCGAGCGCGGCGCCCTTCAGGCCACGCAGCGGCAGCCCGGCGTGGAACAGGTCGATCAGGAAGGTCTTGCCGCGGCCGACTCCGCCCCACAGGTACAGGCCGTCGATGCTGTCTTCGGCCTCTGCACCCCGCAGCCGGGCCAGCAGTCCGCGTCGCGGCGTGGGCTGCAGCACCTGGCGGTGGATGCGGTCCAGTTCGACCAGCACTGCACGCTGGGCGGGATCATCCTGCCAGTCGCCCGCCGCCGCGCCGGCAGCGTAGGCCTGCGATGGCGTTGCCGCTCCGTCGCCCTCACGCATCCGTGGTGGGCAGGTACTGGCGCACTCCGTTCTTGATCGCCCCGCGCAGGTCCATCAGCTTGCGGTGGAAGAAATGGCCGGTTTCCGGCACCCGGACCAGTTCGGCCTGGGCGTCGCTGTGGTCGAGCCAGTCGTAGACCGCCTGCGGGTCGACGATCTCGTCTTCCTCGCCCTGGATCACCAGCCACGGGCAGGTCGGCAGCTGGATCGAACCGAAGTCCCAGCGTCCGGCGGGCGGCGCGATCGAGATCAGCATGCCCGGCTCGATCTCCGCCGCGGCGGCCAGGCTGACGTAGGCGCCGAAGCTGAACCCGGCCAGCCACAGCCGCTGGCCGGAGCGCTGCGACCGCACCCAGGCGGCGACCGCGCGCAGGTCCTCGATCTCGCCCGGGCCTTCGTTGAACTCGCCTTCCGACTCGCCGGTGCCGCGGAAGTTGAAGCGGACGGTCGTTGCACCCAGTTCGCGCAGCGCGCGCCCGGCCATGGTCACGACCTTGTTGTGCATGGTCCCGCCCTCGGTGGGCAGCGGGTGGCAGATGATCGCCACCAGCGGCAGCGCGGCGACGTCGTCTTCGGGATGGTCGACCGCGACCTCGAGTGCGCCGGCGGGGCCGGGCAGGGCCAGCGTGTCCGAGCCGGTCGGGAAAGTAGGGGTATCCATGGGGAAATGATAGGCGATCGGGCGTTGCCGGAAGGTTGCCGTCGATCAGGGATCGCGCAGTTCGAACCCGATCAGTATCGGATCGTGATCCGAACTCCGCCACGGCGTTGACAGTTGTTCCATGCCGTTGACTGCACGATAGCCGATTTTCGACGATTCGTCGGCGTTGCTATGCCAGATTTCCGCGCCACGCAGGCGTTCGGTGAGCGCCGGGCTGAGGAGCGCGTGGTCCAGGCGCCCGGCCTGGGCGGCATAGACATAGGTGTAGAGGCCTTCGCGACCCTGGAAGGCGTCCTGCCAGCCGGCCTCGTGCAGCAGGCGGACCGGATCTTCCATCGCGTATGCGTTCAGATCGCCGACGATGGCGGCAAGATCGGTGCCCGATCCGGTGGGGTCGGTTTCCAGCCACTTGACCAGCCGGCGCGCGGAATCGGTCCGCAGCGCATTCCAGCAGCCCTGGCCGTCGTCCTGGTCCAGGTTCATGCCCACGGCCTCGCTGCAGCCCTTGGATTTGAAGTGGTTGGCGACCACGGTGAATGCCGGCCCGTCGCCGGCGCGGAATGCCTGCGCCAGCGGCACCCGGCTGCGGCTGCCGAACGGTCCGCCTTCCAGCATCGCCGGCGCGCCGACCGGGCGTACAGCGGAGGCGCGATACAGCAACGCGACCCGGATCGCGTCGTCGCCTGGGCCATCGCCGGTGTCCACGAAGCGCCAGTCGCCGTCGAGCGCCGATGCGAGCAGAGCAACGCTCGAGTCGGGCCCGTAGCCGTCGTTCTCCAGCTCCATCGCCGCCACGATGTCCGGCTCGAGCATGTGTACCGTCGTCAGCAGGCGGTCGAGCTGGCGATCCAGTTCTTCGGCACTGCGCGCGCCGCGCGCCGTGGGAAAGCCTTCGCCGTGGCCGTCGCCGTTGAACAGGTTCTCCAGGTTGAGCACGGCGATGCGCAGGTCGCCTGCCACCTCGGGCCGATCCGGCCGGGGTGCCGGCTGCAGCACGGGCTGCTTGAGCAGCTGCAGCCGGTATTCGCCCGCGCGCTGGTCGACCACCGCGTCCACGCCGGTCAGCACGCCGCCGGTGCGCGGGGCCTGGTCGTGATCGGGCAGGTACCAGACGTGGTCCGGGTGCTCGTGGTCGAGCGCGTCGTCGATCAGCACGCTGCGCCGGTCGTTCTCCGCCGCGGCCGCCAGCGCGTCCGCGCCCGGCGCGGCAACCTCGGTGGGCGCGGCCAGGCGGCCGCCAAAGCTGGCCACAAGCACGCCGCGGCGGGCCAGGTCGCGGTGGCCGCTGATCGCCAGCGGCGCGTCGATCCACACCCGCATGCCTTCCAGCCGCTCCCAGTCGTCCGGCGGCCCGCCGAGCTTCAGCGGTGCAACTTCGGCATCGCCTTCCAGCACCTGCAGTTCCACCGGGCGCAGCGCGGTGACGGTGGCGTCCTTGTCGCCATGTTCCAGTACCCGGCCGCGCACCCGCAGCCGGTCGCCCTTGCGCACCGGGGAGTCGCCGTCGCTGAGCACGAACAGCGCGTCGGAGGTGGCCGGATCGCCGTCGCCGGCGTCCTGCAGGAACCAGCCGCCAAGGTGCTTGCCGAAGTTGCCGGTCACCACACCTTCGACGACGACTTCCTCGCCTTCCAGCGGGCTGCGCTCGCCGCTGCCCTGGACCGCGCCGATGGCGACCAACGCCTCGGCGCCAGGATTGGCCGATGGCCCGGAACAGGCCGTGGCCAGCAGGCTGGCCAGCGCCACGGCGGCGCCGACACGAAAACGCCGCCCGGAGGCGGCGTTTGTCGGCGCTGGTGCGCGGGCGGCTACTGCAGGTTCTCCAGCATGTAGTCCACCGAGGCCCTGACCTGCTCGTCGGTCAGGGCCGGGTTGCCGCCGCGTGCCGGCATGAAGCCGGTATCGCCGGTGAAGCCTTCGATCGCGTGGGTATACAGCGTGTCGCGGCCCTGGGCGATACGGCTGCTCCAGTCGGCCTGGGTGAGCGTGGGCGAACCGGCGACGCCGGCGGTGTGGCAGCCCGAGCACAGGTTGTCGTAGATCTCGCCGCCGTCCAGGGTGCCACCGTAGGCGACCTGGGACGCGGCCTGGGCTTCGGCCGCAGCCGCGGCCGCCACCTGCGCGGCGGCGCCGGTGGCGCCCGCATAGACATCGGCCACCGGGGAAATCCGTTCGAGCTGGGCCAGGACCGCGGTCTCCGACGTCTGCGCCGGCACCGACCGGTGCAGCACCGCCGCCAGCCAGATCAACCCGCCGGTCACCGCCGCCAGGAACGCCAGCACCATCGAGAACTTTTTCAGGAAATCGAGATCGTAATTGCGCACGGGACACCTTCTGGGCGCGTGGCCACCCGGCCACTGCTGGCGGAAAAGTATATAGAGCACGCTGGCGCCGCGTCGAACCGGCACAGGGGCCGATGCCGGCCACGGTGCGGTCGCTGCGGTGTCATGGCGCGCCTGGAGGGATTCGAACCCCCGACCAATGGCTTCGGAAGCCACTACTCTATCCAGCTGAGCTACAGGCGCGTGACCGGCTATTTTCCCCTATCCGGGCCCGGGACGCGAGCCCATCTTTCCGGCCGGGGTCCAACACCCCCTTCTTGCTACGCTTCCACAGTGAACTACGAACGTTACGCCGAGCCCTCGCCCCCCTCCGCCCCCTCCCGGCTGGCCCTGTACTGGAAGTTGATGCGCGCGGACCGGCCGATCGGCTGGCTGCTGCTGCTGTGGCCGACCTGGTGGGCGCTGTGGCTGGCGGCCGACGGTTTCCCGCCGCCGTGGGTCCTGTTCGTGTTCACCGCCGGGGTGTGGCTGACCCGCTCGGCCGGCTGCGTCATCAACGACTACGCCGACCGCTGGCTGGATCCGCACGTGGAGCGCACCCGCGACCGGCCGCTGGCTACCGGGGCGGTGTCCGGGCGCGGGGCGCTGGCGCTGTTCGCCGGGCTGATGCTGGTGGCGTTCGCGCTGGTGCTCACCATGAACCGGCTGACCATCTACCTGAGTTTCGTTGGCGTGGTGCTGGCTGCCAGCTATCCGTACCTGAAGCGCTACACCTACCTGCCGCAGGTGTACCTGGGGCTGGCGTTCGGCTGGGCGATCCCGATGGCGTTCGCGGCGGTGCAGGGCGAGGTGCCGCCGGTGGCGTGGCTGCTGTACGTGGGCAACATCTTCTGGACCACCGCCTACGACACCTGGTACGCGATGGTCGACCGCGACGACGACATCCGCGTCAACAGCAAGTCCACCGCGATCCTGTTTGGCGAGATGGACCTGGTGGCGCAGGGGGTCCTGTATGCGCTGTTCTTCCTGGCCCTGGTGCTGGTGGGTCTGCAGGCCGGCCTGGGCACCTTGTACTGGGCCGGGCTTGGCGTGGCCGTGATGCTGGTGGCATGGGAGTTCATGCTCGCCCGCTATCGCGACCGCGAGGCCTGTTTCCGGGCCTTCCTGCACAACCACTGGGTGGGCATGGCGATCTTCGCCGGTATCGCCCTGGACTACGTGCTGGGCTGAGCCTCCGGGTTTCAGAAGCTCTGGTGGTAGCGCATGTACAGGAATCGCCCCGGCACCTGGTATTCGGGCTTGAAGCTGTTCGTCAGGGTGACCGATACCGGTGGGTCGCGATCGAACAGGTTGTTGACGCCGAGCGTGACCCGGGCGTTCCAGGGCAGGTCCAGGTAGCCGCTGACGTCGTGATAGAGCACGCTGCCGACGCGGTTGCGGGGTGACCAGACTGGTGCCATGCCCCACTCGCCATCGGGGCCCTCGACCAGCCCGTCGACGTAGCGGTCGGGTTCGGAACACACCACGTAGGCTTCGCTGCCCAGGCCCGCACACCCTTCGTTGAGGCGCGAAAAGTACCGCATCAGCCAGTTGGCGCCGACGGTGTCGCGCTGCCAGCCCAGCATCAGGTTGGCGCGGACCCGCCAGTTGCTTCCACTGCCGACCACGTTGCTGCCGGTGGTCGCCTGGCCCGCGCCGGTGAGGTCCATCCCGGTATCGGACTGGTTGCGGATCAGGTAGGTGGTGTCCAGGCGGACCTGCAGGCGGCCCCAGTCGTGCCCGGAGGTGGTGTAGCCGGCCGTGAAGTCGTAGCCCTCGACCTCGACCGTGCCCAGGTTGGTGCGCACGTTGCGGATCGTGGTGACCTGGCCGAACGCGTTGCGGCTGACCAGGCCGCACATGTCGTCATTGCCGACGCGGTAGCACTGGTTGATCACCCCTTGGGCGCCGAGCGAGGAGATGGTGTTGTCCAGCTCGATGCGCCACCAGTCCAGCGACAGGTCCAGGCCCTGCGCCCACCCGGGGCTGTACACCAGGCCCAGCGTGCGTGACACTGCGGTTTCCGGGCCGACATCCGGGTTGCCACCGGCGATGGTGCCGAGCGCCGGCGCGGCCTGGTCCAGGTCCGCGGGTACGCCGGCGCAAGACACCGGGTTGGGCAGCGGTACGCCCTGCAGGGTCGCCGCGCATGGGTCGGTGACGTTGGCGAAGCTGTTGCCGGTCTGGCCCTGGTAGAGCTCGTTGATGTTGGGCGCGCGGAAGCCCTGGCTCCAGTTGCCCCGCGCCAGCAGGCTGTCCACCGGCTTCCAGCGGAAGCCGAACTTGCTGTTGAGGGTGTCGCCGAAGTTGCTGTAGTCCGAATAGCGGGTCGCCACGCTCAGGTCCAACAGCTGCATGCCCGGGCGGCCTTCGACCAACGGGATGGCCAGCTCCAGGTAGGCTTCGTCGACGTCGTATCCGCCGTCGGTGGGCTCGCGGGTCCAGCCGTTGGTGACACCCGTGCCGATCAGCGGGTCCGGCGAGTCGAAGCCGCTCTCTTTGCGGTGCTCCACGCCGGCGGCGAACGCCAGTGCTCCGGCCGGCAGGTCGAACAGCTCGCCGGTGATGTTGGCGAAGACGCTGCGCTGCTCGTAGCCCAGCCGGCTGGCCTCCAGGAAGCTGATGTAGGACAGCATCTCCGGGGTGACGCTACCGGCGCCGCCGAGCAGGTCCAGCGGCACGCATCCGCCGATGGCCGAGGACAGGTCGCCCGGGGTGGTCACGCACACCGGGTTGCCGGACCCGTCGAGCATCGATGGCCCCAGTGCCTCGCGCATGCGCCGGTAGTCCTGCTGCCCTTCGCCGGTGTCGAGGTTGCGGGTGCGGCCGTAGAAATAGCCCAGGTCCCAGTCCCAGGCCCGGGAGTCGAGGGTGAAGCTGCCCTCGAAGGCGAGGTTGGCCACCCAGGTGTCGACATGGCGGGTGATCACCCGGTTGCCGGCCTCGGAAAGCATGCGTCCGCCCCACGCCACGTCCTGGCCGAAGGGGTTGTAGATACTGTCGGCGCTGATCGCCATGTCGCTGCTGTAGCCGCCGGTGAGCGGGCCGAACACCACCGGATTGACCGGCAACTTCTGTTCCGTCTCCCGCTCCACGTATTGCGAGGTCAGCCGCAGGCGCACGTTGTCGGTGAGATCAACCCTGCCGTTTGCGAACACCGAGTGCATCTCCTGGCCGACGGCCAGGTAGCGGTCGGGCGCGGTGTTGTAGTTGTCGCCCGGAACGAACGGGCGGTAGGGCGTGCCCGGGCCGTCGTTGGTGAACGGATTTGCGCCGCTGGGGGAGAGGCTGAAGCGGCCGTCCGGGGTATTGGCGACGCCGCGGAAGCCCGGCGTCGCGCCGTAGACCGGGACCGAGGAGATCTCGCGGCTTCCGGCGTTGACCGGGCCCTCGATGATGCGTCCGATCCCAAGCATCGCGGAGAAGCGGTCGCGGGAGGTGCCGATCATGAAATCCAGGCTTTCGCGGCCGCCGTCGCCGGCGTCGTACTGGCCGTAGTAGGCGGTGGCTTCGGCGCCGTCGAATTCGTCGACCAGGATCACGTTGACCACGCCGCCGATGGCGTCGGAGCCGTATATGGCCGAGGCGCCGTCCTTGAGCACTTCGATCCGCTCCACCGCGGCGGTGGGGATGGAGTTGAGGTCCACGCTGCCGCTGAGCCCGGCGCCGACCCAGCGGCGCCCGTTGACCAGGACCAGCGTGCGGTGGCTGCCGATGTTGCGCAGGCTGACCCGGCTCTGGCCGTTGCCGCCGGAATTGATGTTGCTGTTGGCGACGGCGCCGGAGGCGGTGATCGACTGGATCACTTCGCCGACCGTCGTGCGCCCATGGGCCTGGATCTGCTCCCGGTCCAGGGTCAGCACCGGCTGGGACGTCTCGGCATCCGTGCTTTTGATCCGGGAACCCACCACTTCCACCGCCCGCAGCTCGGTGGGGTTGTCGTCAGCCTGTTCCTGTGCCTGCGCGGGTGCCATCGTGACGCCTGCGCCCAACGCCAGTGCCACGCCGATCGCACGGCTCAGGCGGGTATTCGTCTGCAACATCCGGTTGTCTCCCGATACGTAAGGCTGGGTCCGTGTGCCGCGGCGCCTGGCGAGGCATCCGCAACGGGTTGGATCGAGAGAGGAGCAACTGCCGGTGGAGGGCAGCATCCAGACATCGGCCGGCGTGCGCGTGGCATTCCAGCGAGTGACCCCCCTGTGGGTCCGGAGGTGTCGGCCCGATAAAATGGGCCGCATCCTTCGTCTCGCGGCTGCATCTTGACGGCAGAGCGGGCCTGCAAGTTTAACCGCAGGTGAACGGCTGTCCGCGATTGGGTCACGTTTGGGGAACTTTCGGCCCCGGCCGGAGCCGTGTCCCTCAGGGTTCTGCGGAAGTCAGGGCGCCCGTGCGCAGACCCAGGCGTCCACCCGCTGCACCCCGGCCGAGCGAAGCGCGTGCGCGGCGGCATGCAGGGTGGCGCCGGTGGTCATGACGTCGTCGATCAGTACCACGTGGGCGGGCGCTTCGGCGGGAATGCGCGCCTGGAAGGCGCGGCGCAGGTTGCGGGCGCGCGCGGCCGCGTCCAGGCGCGACTGCTGGGCGGTGGCGCGGACCCGGCGCAGCAGCTCCGGCCGCAGGGCGATGTCCAGGACGCCGGCCAGTGGGCGGGCCAGCTCCAGCGCCTGGTCGTAGCCGCGCTGGCGCAGCCGGGCGCGATGCAGGGGAATCGGCACCAGGGCGTCCGGCTTTGGCAGCGCGGCGCAGTGCTCGGCCATCAGCTGGGCCAGCAGCCGGCCGGCGGCCAGGTCGTGGTGGAACTTGAAGCGCGGCAGCAGGCGGTCGAGCGGAGCGGCGTAGAGGCAGGCCGCGTGTACTTCGGCCAGCGGCGGCGGGTTCGCCAGGCAGGCGCCGCAGGCGCTGGCGCCGGGCCGCTGGACGCCGGGCAGCGGCAGCGCACAGTGCGTGCAGGCCGGGCCCAGCCACGGCAGGCCGTCCAGGCAGGTGGGGCACAGGTCGATGGCCTCGCCGGCGTCCTCGCTGCAGGCCAGGCAGCGGCCGGGCCAGAGCAGACGGGCGGCGTCATTGCGCAGCCAGAAGCCGAGCCGGCGCCGCAGCCCGTCAACTTTCCCGGCGGCGATTTGGTTGACAGCCGTTGACATGCTTTCCAGACTGGCCGGTCTGTCCCGCCAAAGCAGTCGGAAAACCGCCATGCCCGCCGTCAGTGAATCCCCCGCCCTTCGCAACGACTGGTCCCGCGCGGAGATCCAGGCGCTGTTCGACCTGCCGTTTCCCGAACTGCTGCACCGCGCCGGCGTGGTCCATCGCGAGCATTTCGACCCGTCCGAGGTCCAGGTCAGCACCCTGCTGTCGGTGAAGACCGGCGGCTGCCCGGAGGATTGCGCCTACTGCCCGCAGGCCCAGCGCTATCATACCGGCGTGGATGCCACGAAGCTGATGGCCACCGACGCGGTGCTGGAGAAGGCACGCCAGGCCAAGGCCGCCGGCGCCAGCCGCTTCTGCATGGGCGCGGCCTGGCGCTCGCCCAAGGACCGCGACATCCCCAAGGTGGCCGAGATGATCCGCGAGGTGAAGGCGCTGGGGCTGGAGACCTGCGCCACCCTGGGCATGCTGACCGGCAGCCAGGCCGATGCGCTGAAGATGGCCGGGCTGGATTACTACAACCACAACATCGATACCGATCCGGAGTACTACGACTCGATCGTCGGCACGCGCGAGTTCCAGGACCGGCTGGACACGCTCGGCCACGTGCGCGACGCAGGCCTGAAGACCTGCTGCGGCGGCATCGTTGGCATGGGTGAATCACGGGCCCAGCGCGCCGGCCTGCTGCACGCGCTGGCCACGCTGCCTGCACACCCGGATTCGGTGCCGATCAACCGCCTGGTGCAGGTGGCCGGCACCCCGCTGGCCGAGAAGGACACCGTGGCCGAGCTGGATCCGTTCGAGTTCGTGCGCACGATTGCGGTGGCCCGCATCCTGATGCCCAAATCAATGGTGCGGCTGTCGGCCGGGCGCGAGCAGATGAGCGACGAGCTGCAGGCGCTGTGCTTCGTGGCTGGCGCCAACTCGATCTTCCACGGCGAGAAGCTGCTGACCACCGGCAACCCGGACACCGCGCACGACGAAGCCCTGTTCGAACGCCTGGGCCTGCGCCCGATGCACGTGGAAGTGGACGCCGCCGACCACGACCATGGCGGCACCGTGCACGCGGACATCGTTGCCCCGGCGCGGGGCTGCGCGGCGTGATGCCCTGGTACGCCTGGGCGTACCTGTTGCTGCTGGCGCTGATCGCGATAAACGATTTCCTTGGCCAGCTGCGCGCGCGCGGCCGCCCGCTGGCCATGCTGGTGCGGTTGGCGGCGATGGCGGTGGTGATGCTGGGCGTGGTGCTGTTCCATCGCGGCGCCGGTGCCGGGCTGCTGTTCATGCTGGCGCTGTTCCTGGCGGCGCTGGTGCTGGCACAGACCTCCGTGGCCCATGCGCACCGCATGCGCCAGGCACCGATCCCAGTACGCGAAAGACTCGCCACCGCGCTTGGTGGCCTGGCCACCCTGCCTGCGATCGCCATGGGTGCGATCGCGGTGTGGGTCCGCCAGGGTGTCTGAGCGCGAAGACCCGCGCGCGCGCATTGCCGCGCTGCGCACCCGCCGCGAGCTGCAGGCGCGGGTGCGCGTGCGCCGCACCGTGCTGCGCCGCGACGGTATGCGCTGTGAAGTGGAAGGTGGCGATGGCGCGCCGCGCTGGCTGGTCAACTTCTGCGGCAACGACTACCTGGGCCTGTCGCAGCAGTTCGCGGTGGCGAACGCGCTGGCCGACGCGGCTACGCGCAACGGCGCCGGCGGCGTTGCCTCGCACCTGGTCTGCGGCCACGCGGCGGAACACGAAGCGCTCGAGTGTGAATTGGCCGACTGGCTGCAGGCGCCGCGCGCGCTGCTGCTGGGCAATGGCTACATGGCCAACCTGGCGGTGCTACAGGCGCTGCTGAGCGAGGGCGACGTGTGCGTACAGGACCGGCTCAACCACGCCAGCCTGATCGATGCCGCCCACTTGGCCGGCTGCCGTCTGCGGCGTTACCCGCACGGCGATGCCGAAGGTGCGCTGCGCCAGCTCCGGGCCGCGCCCGGCGGGGTGGCGATGCTGGCCACCGACGGCGTCTTCAGCATGGATGGCGACCTCGCCCCGCTGCGCGAGCTGGCGGTGGCCGCGCATGCCGAGGACGCGCTGATGTACGTCGACGACGCGCACGGCGTAGGCGTGCTGGGGCCTGACGGGCGCGGCAGCGTGGCCGCCGCCCGGCTGGACACGTCGCAGGTGCCGCTGCAGCTGGTCACCCTGGGCAAGGCGCTGGGCGGCTACGGTGCGGCGGTGGTGGGCGAGGCGGACCTGATCGAACACCTGGCCGGCACTGCGCGCCCCTACATCTACACCACCGCGCTGCCGCCGGCGCTGGCCGCCGCCTCGCTGGCGGCGGTGAAACTGGCCCGCAGCGAACATTGGCGGCGCGGCAAGCTGGCGGCGCTGGTGCACCGGCTGCGGCGTGGGCTGGGCGAGCGCGGGTTCGAACTGATGCCTTCCGACACTGCGATCCAGCCGCTGATGTGTGGTGACGACGCACGCGCCCTGGCGCTGTCGCGCGCGCTGGAGGAAGACGGCTGTTGGGTGGCCGCGATCCGCCCGCCGACCGTGCCCGAGGGCCGCGCACGGCTGCGGATCACCCTCTCGGCCGCGCATGAGGAAGGCGACGTGGACGGGCTGGTCGAAGCGCTGGCGCGCGCGCGCGACCGGGTCGACGGCGCGCGGCCGTGAGTGCGGAGACGGGGTCGGGGCGGGTTGCGCTGGTGGCGGTAGGCATCGCCCTGCTGGCCTCGCTGTTTTTCACCATGACCTATGTACTCAACCGCGCCAGCGCGCTGGAGGGCGGGCACTGGGCGTGGATCGCTTCGCTGCGATACCTGATCACGCTGCCGCTGATGCTGCCGCTGGTGTGGTGGCAGGGCGGCGCGCGACCGGTGCTGCGCGCGATCAGGGCCCATCCATGGGCGTGGGTCCGCTGCGGGGCAATCGGCTTCGTGCTGTTCTACTGCATGCTCAGCCTGGCCGCGGCCAGCGGGCCGGCGTGGCTGGTAGGTGGCAGCTTCCTGGTCACGGTGGTCACCGGCATGCTGTGCGCGCCGCTGCTGTACACGGACGAGCGCCGCCGGATCCCGCCGGCCGGGCTGGCGGTGGCGGCGGTGATCCTGGCCGGGATTCTGCTGATGCAGGTGGGATACGCCAGTGGGCCGCTGGATCGCGCGGCGTGGATGGCGCTGGGCTTCGTGCTGGTGGCCGCGTTCGCCTTCCCGCTCGGCAACCGCCTGCTGCTGCTGCACCTGGAGCGCAGCGGTGAAAACCTCAATGCCACCCAGCGGGTGTTCGGCATGACCCTGGCCAGCCAGCCGCTGTGGCTGCTGGTGGCCGCGTATGCGGGCGTGCGTTCGGGCGCGCCGGCGGCCTCGCACGTGTGGCTGGCCGCGGGCGTGGCGGTCTGCGCCGGGGTGATCGCCACCATCCTGTTCTTCCAGGCCACCGGGATGGTCCGCAACCAGCCGCTGGCGCTGGGCGCGGCCGAGGCCATGCAGGGCTCGGAAGTGGTGTTCGCGGTGCTGCTGGGCGCGCTGTTGTTGGGCGAAGGCTGGCCGCAGGGGCTGTCGATTCCCGGCGCGCTGCTGGTGATCGCCGGCATTGTCGCCTTCGCCTGGGTGGTGGCGCGGCCGGCGGCCGGCAGCGAGAAGAAGACCCGGGCGCTGCGCACGGACAAGGGAGCGTGAGGGGCGAAATGAGCGGATTGCATATTGAAACCACCGGCAGCGGGCCGGACGTCGTGCTGCTGCACGGCTGGGCCATGCACGGCGGCGTGTTCGCGCCGCTGGTCGAGCGGCTGGCGGATGACTGCACCCTGCACCTGGTGGACCTGCCCGGGCACGGCCACAGCGCCGGCGCGGGCCTGCCGCTGGCGCCGGGACCGGTGGTGGAGGCGCTGGTGGAACGGTTGCCGCGCGCGCTGTGGCTGGGCTGGTCGCTGGGCGGGCTGTTCGCGCTGCAGGCGGCGCTGGCGCATACGCAGGCGGTGCGCGGGCTGGTGCTGCTGTGTTCGAGTCCGCGCTTCGTGCGCGAGGCGTCGGGCGAGGGCGACTGGCGCTACGGCATGTCGCGGGAGGTCTTCGACGACTTCGCCGCCGGGCTGCGCCAGGACTGGCGCGGCACGCTGGAGCGGTTCATCGCGCTGGAGGCGTTCGGCTCCGATCATGCCAAGGAAGAGCTGCGCACCCTGCGCGACGGCCTGTTCGCGCGCGGCGAGCCGGCCGCGGAGGTGCTGGCCGACGGCCTGCGCCTGCTGCAGGATGCCGACCTGCGTTCCGATCTGCCGGGCCTGCCGGTGCCCAGCCTGTGGCTGGCCGGCCGCCGCGACCGCGTGGTTGATCCGCGCGCGATGCGCGCAGCGGTGGAGCTTGCGCCGCAGGCCAGTTTCGAACAGGTCGAGCACGCCGGCCACGCGCCCTTCCTCACCCACGCCGGAGAGGTCGCCGGCGCCGTGCGCCGTTTCGCCACCACCCTCGCCCCATGATTCCTTCCCTGCATCTGGAGGGATTCGCCAATGACTGCCGGTTTGGCGGGATAATGGGCAGTCATGTTTGATTCGCAGCACATCCGGCGGTCCTTTGGCCGCGCCGCCGAAGGTTACGCCGACGCCGCCGACCTGCAGCGCGAAGTCGAGGGCTGGCTGCTCGAGTCGCTGATGTACCTGGACGACACCGTGCCCGCCACGGTGCTCGACCTGGGCAGCGGCCCGGGCCACGCGTCGGTGGAAATGCGCAAGCGTTGGCCGAAGGCGCGGATCGTGGCGATGGACCTGGCGCTGCCGATGCTGCGCCGGCTCGATCCGCGCGCCGGCAGCGGCCTGGCCGGCGGACTGGGCCTGCGCCCCGGCATTGACCGGGTCTGCGGCGACGCCGCGGCGCTGCCGCTGGCCGACGGCAGCGTGGACGTGCTGTTTTCCAACCTGTGCCTGCAGTGGGTGGAAGACCTGCAGGCGGCGTTCGCCGGTTTCCGCCGGGTGCTGCGGCCGGGCGGCCTGCTGCTGCTGTCCACCTTCGGTCACGACACGTTGCACGAGCTGCGCGCGGCCTTCGCCGAAGCCGACGAGGCGCCACACGTGAGCCCGTTCACCACCATCGCCGGCTTTGGCGATGCGCTCATGCACGCCGGTTTCCGCGACCCGGTGATCGACCGCGACATGCTGGTGCGCGGCCATGACGACCTGCCCGCGCTGATGCGCGAGCTGCGCGCGCTTGGCGCCACCAATGCCCTGGACCAGCGCCGCCGCAGCCTCACCGGCCGGACCCGCTTCGCCCGTGCCGCCGCCGCCTACGAGCCGCTGCGCATGGACAACGGCAGGCTGCCGGCAAGCTGGGAAGTGATCACCGCCATGGCCTGGGCTCCCGAACCCGGCGCGCCCATCCGGGTTGGTGGCGAAGAGGTCATCAGCTTCCCCGCCAACCGCATCCCGGTCCGCAAGCGGTAACGCCGCTGGCAGCGCCCCTGCATCGGGGATATTCAGCGGGCGGTGCCTACACTCGGCGCGGTCTTTCCGGCTGGTCGCTCCCCACCATGCGCGCACTGCTTCTCGCCCTGTTGTTTTCCTGCCTGTCGCTGCCCGCCGCCGCGCAGCAGCAAGCCTATGAAATCGACCTGTCCGGCATCGACCCGACGATGGTGCTTGCCGGCGCGGAGGACGTGATGCTGCGTGCATCCGATCGCGACGTGGACGGCCTTTACCAGGCGGTGCTCCAGGCCTCGAAGTCGGACGAGGAAGCGGAGCTGCTGTGCGCCCTGTTCGATCCCTCCGCCGACCGCAGCCTGGCCGGGCTGCAGCGCGTCGCCAACGGGCTGGGTCCGCAGAGTCGCGCGCGATTCGCCGATGCCGCGGTCGCCATTGCCGTGGCCGGCATGCAGAATCCGCTGCAGCCGTACGATCCCGCCGTCGGCGACCAGGTGCTGCGTCGCGCGGGCGTGACCGCGATGCTGATCCATGACGGCTTCTCGGTCGGCATCGCCGCGACTGGCGACGATCCGGCCAGCCGCCAGGCCCGTTGCCGCTCGTTCCGACAGCTGGTCGACGTGCTGCAGGACTTCGAACTTGGCGAACGCGCCGCGGCCACCCGCTACCTCATGCTCGAAGGCCTGGACCGCTACGGCGCCGAGCTGTAACCGGCGGCGATCACGGTTCGCCGACCAGTCCGGTCCAGCGGTCGCGGTGGAAGAAGTACACCTCGCGCAGCAGGAACTGCCAGCGCGACTCCAGGCTGCGGAAGCGGGTGGTGGGCGTGGCCGAACCCAGTGCTTCGATACCCTCGTCGCGGGCCAGCCGCAGAGCACGTGCCATGTGCAGCGGATCGCTGACCACGATCGCGCGGCGCAGGCCGCGCTCGCGCATCAACATCGCGGCCTGCTCCAGATTCTCGTGGGTATTGTGGGACACCGTTTCGATCAGGATCCGCCCTTCCGGCACGCCCTGCTCGATCGCATAGCGCCGGCCCACCTCCGACTCGGCGAAGCGTGCGCCCTCGCCGCCGAACCCGCCGGTGAAGACCAGCCACCCGGCCAGGCCGCGTTCGTAGAGATTGATCCCGTGCACGATGCGCTGCTCGAACACCGGTGAGGGGCGGGCGTCGTAGGCCGCGGCGCCGAGCACGATGATCGCGTCCGCCGGCGCGGCCTGGTCGCGCCCGCCGGTCCAGACGATGTACGCGGCCACTCCGCCCAGCCACAGCGCCAGCAGCAGGCCCAGCCGGAACAGCGTCCGCACCAGCCGCCGCAACCCGCCTCGGCCCCGCGCCGCGCTCATGCCGCTTCCCCGGCCAGGCGCAGCACCTCGGGCGACACGTTGCCGCCGCTGAGCACCACGCCCACGCGCATGCCGGCGAACAGATCCGGGTTCTGCAGCACCGCCGCGAAGGCGATGGCCGACGACGGTTCCACCAGCTGCTTGAGCCGCTGCCACAGCAGGCGCATGGCGGCCAGCGTGTCGGCGTCTTCAATCGTCAGCACCTGGGCGCCGGCCGCGCGCAACAGTTCGAAATTCGGTGCGCCCAGGGTCGCGCGCAGGCCGTCGCAGAGGGTGTCGGGCACCAGGTCCAGCACGCGCTCGCCGCGCGCGAACGAGGCCGCCGCATCCGCGCCGCTGGCCGGTTCGGCCAGGAACAGCCGGGTGCCGGGCGAGGCCCCGGACAGGGCGATCGCGCTGCCTGCGCCCAGCCCGCCGCCGCTGACCGGCACCACCAGCGCGTCGAGCGCGCCGGCTGCGCCCACCAGCTCAAGCGTCGCCGTGCCCTGGCCGGCGATCACCCGCGCATCGGCGTAGGGGTGGACCAGTTCGGCGCCGGTACCTTGCTGCAGCGCGCTGCACGCGGCTTCGCGCGCGGCCTGGGTCGGCTCGCAGCGATGCAGCACGCCGCCGTAGGCCGCGATCGCGGCCATCTTGGCCGGCGAGGCATCGTTTGGGGCTACCACGTGGCAGGTGATGCCGCGTGTGCGCGCCGCCAGCGCCAGCGCCGCGCCGTGGTTGCCGGAAGAATGGGTGACCACGCCGCGCGCGGCCTGTTCCGGCTCCAGCGACCACACCGCGTTGCAGGCGCCGCGGAACTTGAATGCCCCGCCACGCTGCAGGTGCTCGCTCTTGAAGTGCAGCTCGCACGCGGCCACTTCATCGAGCGTGTGCGAGCGGTGCACCGGCGTGGCATGCGCGTGCGGCGCGATGCGCGCGGCGGCCGCCAGCACGTCGTGGAAACCGGGGGCGATGTACGGGGGAGGCATCGACGCAAGCGTAGCCGAACCCCGCCCGATTCAGCTATCACAACGCAGAAAGGGTCGAATTAAGCGATGATTCAAAAGCTTGGGCCGATAGTGGCTCCATATCAGACAGGGGCGATCAGATGAAGATCCGCTATCTCGTCATTGCCGCCGTCGCGCTGCTGCTCGGCGGCTGCGCCAGCTACGGCTATCGCGGTGGCAGCGGCGACTATTACTACGGTCAGTCCTCCGGGTCGGGCTATTACGGCGCGCCTTATGGCAGCGTCGGCTACGGCACCTATGGCGGCTTCCGCGGCCGCGTCGGCTATGGCTACCCGGGGTCCTATTACCGCCGCAGCTACTGGCCGCGCCACTATTACGGGTACGGCCACGGCGGCTACTACCCGGGGCATTACTACGGGCGCCCGATCATCGTGCGTCCGCGGCCGGACAACGACCGCCCGCGCGAAGACCGTCCGAATGCACCCTGGCGCAACCTGCAGGGCGTGACCCGCGTGGAGCATCGCGAGCGGGCCCAGCGCATTGGCACCTCCAGGCCGTCGGGCATCCGTACGCAGGGGCAGCAGCGCGAACGGATCCAGCCGTCGATCCGGCCGGCCCAGACGCAGCGCAGCCGCAGTTCGCCGTGGCGCGCCGGCTCTTCGCAGAGCAGTTCCAGGCCCGAACGCGTTCGGGCAGCACCTGCCCCATCGCGTCAGTCTTCGCCGCCGTCCCGCCACCGTGCGACTCCATCGCCCTCGCGGCGAGCCACGCCGAGGTCGGAATCCCGGGACGGTGACCGCGGTCGCATTCAGGTGCGATGAAAGGCCTTGCGCCTGGTCAATTCACGGCGCAAGCTAACCCCATGTGACCGCCAGCGTCGGATTGCGACGCGACGCGGAGAGCCATGTCGGCGCCCGACGGGAGACTTCCGGATCCCCCCTGTTCCGCTCCTGTCGGGCGTCGGCGCCTATGCCCAGCGGCCCTAGACGGCCGTAGCGCGCAAAAAAACGGGGCCGGATGTCCCCCGACATCCGGCCCCTTCGCTTCCCCGGGTTGCGCTTGGCCAGCCCTGTTCCAGTCCAGCCACGCCCCCCTTGGCGCTTGCCTTCCCGGGTGCGAAGGGAAAGGACGCACGATGCGTGCCAACTTCGCGCCCGATTCATGAATGCGGGCCGTGCATCGCGCGATAATGGGTCGCTGCGATGTCAACGGGAATCAGCCAGATGGGCACGGACTTCTTCAGCCATGACGTGATCGTGGTCGGCGGCGGCCACGCCGGCACCGAGGCCGCGCTGGCGGCCGCGCGCGCCGGTGCGCGCACCCTGCTGCTCACCCACAGCATCGAGACCATCGGCGCGATGAGCTGCAACCCGGCCATCGGCGGCATCGGCAAGGGGCACCTAACCCGCGAGATCGACGCGCTGGGCGGCGTCATGGCCAAGGCCGCCGACGCGGCCGGCATCCAGTGGCGCCGCCTGAACGCCTCCAAGGGCGCGGCGGTGCGTGCCACCCGCTGCCAGGCGGACCGTTCGCTGTACCGCGCCTTCATCCGCCGCGCCATTGAAAGCCAACCCGGCCTGACCATCTTCCAGTCCGGCGTCGACGACCTGGTGATCGAAGGCGACGCCGTACGCGGCGTGATCACCCAGGGCGGGCAGCGCTTCCACGCGTCCAGCGTGGTGCTCACCGTCGGCACCTTCCTTGCCGGCCGCGTGCACGTGGGCGAGGCGCAGTACTCGGCCGGCCGCGCCGGCGATCCGCCGGCCAGCACCCTGGCCGCACGCCTGCGCGAGCGCCCGTTCGCGGTCGACCGGCTCAAGACCGGCACCCCGCCGCGCATCGATGGCCGCACGCTCGATTATTCGCGCATGACCGTGCAGCCGGGCGACGATCCGCGCCCGGTGTTCTCGTTCATGGGTTCGCGCAACGACCATCCGCGCCAGGTCGACTGCTGGATCACCCACACCACCGAACGCACCCACGAAATCATCCGCGGCGCGCTGCACCGATCGCCGCTGTACTCGGGCCAGATCGAAGGCGTCGGCCCGCGCTACTGCCCGTCGATCGAGGACAAGGTAGTGCGCTTCGCCGAGAAGGCCAGCCACCAGATCTTCGTCGAACCCGAAGGCCTGGGCGTGGCCGAGATCTATCCCAACGGCATCTCCACCTCGCTGCCCTTCGACGTGCAGATCGAACTGGTGCGCAGCGTTACCGGCTTCGAGAACGCGCACATCACCCGCCCCGGCTACGCGATCGAATATGACTACTTCGACCCGCGCGGGCTGAAGGCCTCGCTGGAGACCAAGGCCGTGGCCGGGCTGTTCTTCGCCGGCCAGATCAACGGCACCACAGGTTATGAGGAGGCCGCCGCGCAGGGGCTGCTGGCCGGCGTCAACGCCGCGCGCCAGGTACGCGAATTGGAGCCGTGGTCGCCGCGGCGCGACCAGGCCTATATCGGCGTGCTGGTCGACGACCTGATCACCCACGGCACCACCGAGCCGTACCGCATGTTCACCAGCCGCGCCGAGTACCGGCTGCAGCTTCGCGAGGACAACGCCGACCTGCGCCTGACCGCCATCGGCCGCGGGCTGGGGCTGGTGGATGACGCGCGCTGGTCGCGCTTCGAGGCCAGGCGCGAAGCGATCGAGCGCGAGACGGAGCGGCTGGGTGGCCTGTGGGCGTCGCCGAACAATGCAGCAGGCCGCGAAGCGGTGGAAAACCTGGGCATCGAACTGACCCGCGAGAACAGCGCCCTGGACCTGCTGCGCCGCCCGGAACTGGACTACGCCAAGCTGGTGTCGCTGCCGGCCTTTGCGCCCAATGCGCAGGTCGCGGCCGACGTGGCCGAACAGATCGAGATCGAAACCAAGTACGCCGGCTACCTGCAGCGACAGAAGGAGGAGGTCGCGCGCCAGCAGCGCCACGAGGGCACGCAGATCCCGGCCGCCTTCGACTATGCCCAGGTACGCGGCCTGTCCGCAGAAGTCCGCCAGCAGCTCGAACGCGTCCGCCCGCAGACCATCGGCCAGGCCCAGCGCATTCCCGGCATGACACCGGCGGCCGTGTCGCTGCTCCTGGTGCATCTTGAGCGGGTGCGGCGCCAGCGGGGGGAACGGGTGGCGTGAACGGTGCCATGGGGGTGGGGAAGCGCATTGGCGCGGCGGGCTTGGCCTGTCTGCTGGCGTTGCCCGTGCTGTCAGCGGAGCGGCTGGTTTCAGTCTACGAGGCGGAGATTCCGGCAGGAACGATGGAGATCGTCCTGGTCGACGATGCGCAGCGGGGAGGTGTCAGTGGGCTCGCCTTCGATCCACGGGACAACCAGCTGCGCCGCCTGGAAGAAACTCCCAGGCAGGTTGGCCAGACGTTGCTGGTCAACCTGATGGACGGGGTCGTCAAGCGCCCCGGCAGATACGATCCGCACCTGCCCGCATCCGCCCTGGAAATCCGGGCATACGAACCCGGGAAACTGTACGCGCCTGGCCGGCTCATCTCGCTGCGCACGCGTGAAACCCACGTGCTGGGAATGGGGCGGTCCGCGCAGCTTTCCCGTCATGGCCACAGCAGCAGCGCCGCCGAAGTGCTGCAGGCCTGCATCGGTTGCCCGTTCCTGTACAAGGCCGTGCTCGCCAAGCGCGAGGACGACAGCCACGAGGTCACCGCGATCCGGGTGATCGACCGCATTGGTCGGGGAATCGTGCAATCGATTCCCACGCAGGACATCGTCGCCCGGGATATCGACACGTTGACCTTCGGTGATTTCAACGGCGATGGCGCGCTCGATTTCTCGATGGTGCCCCGGGTGCCGACCGGAAACTCATGGACGGGTGGGCGGCCGCATTACTACCTCTTCGACGGGAGCGACGGCCAGTACCGCCGCAGCCCGGAGCTGGAGGAGCTGAGGGCGATGGGTTACCTCGAGTTCCCCGGCGACGGGCGTGTCCTGGTGAAGCGCCATGGCCGCGATCCGTCGCCCACGGTGTATCGCTTCACCACGCCCCTGGTGCCGGTGCGGCAGCCGGTGGATGGGCCCTGATGGTGCGCATCGTCCGGCTGCCCGCCCTGCTCGCGCTCGGATTCCTCCTGGCATCCGGGCCGGTGGGTGCCAGCCTGGTCGTGCTGGAAGGCACCATTGGCGATCGGGACGTGCACATGGTCCTGCATTACCGCAATGGCGTGACGCGTGCGACCTACTACGACCTTGCCGACCGGACGCCCGTGCGGATCAAGCCGGCTTTCTTCTCCGGATCCGCCAGCCCCGCGACCGACGAGCTTGATGGGGAAGGCCTGCCGCGGGCGCGGATCCGCCTGCAGAGCAGCTGGTACCTGTCCACCTCGCCGACCACGCTCGGCAACTGGACCCATTACCAGACCGGTCGGACGCTGCCGATCCGGCTGTCGCGGGTTGACGACAGCCAGGGGCGGCCGGCCAGCGAGGCGGGGCCGCCGCTGCTGCAGGCGGCCTCCGATGACACCTTCTACTTCCGGGCCCATCAGGATGAGCGGACCAAATTCATCCGCCAGATCCACGTGTTCGACAAAGCGACTGGAGCACTCGACCACGTGGTGGATTTCGGCCGGAACGTGTGTGCGCACGGCCTGGAGAGCGTGCAGGTGCGGTTCGAGGCAGGCAGGCGCATGCTGGTGATCGAGGATGCGGACCACTGCCGCGGTGCGATCGCCCCATGGAGCCCCGAACGCCGGCGCTACGAAGCACTGCCCTGAAGGGCGGCGTCCTGCGCAACGCAGTCCCCTCCACTGGCTGCCGGCGCCTCCGCCAGCGCGTCCACGAACGCCTCCTCCAGCCCGATCGTCCCGAACAGCCCGGCGCGCGTGCCGGTCAGCACCCGCAGCATCTGCGTGCGGCCGCCGGGCATGCGCCCCATCGGCAGGAATGCCACGTCGCGCAGCCGGGCCACGTTGTCGCGGTCGGACTGGAACAGCGGCGTCAGCCAGCGGCTCCACATCTGGTAGATCCACACGTGCCTGCGGCGCTCGCGCTGGTAGGCCTCCAGCGCGGCGGCCGGTGATGCTTCGCGGCCCAGCGCCGCCGCCAGCGATTGCGCATCCATCAGCGCCATGTTCACGCCCTGGCCAAGCTGCGGGCTCATCGCATGCGCGGCATCGCCCACCAGCACCATGCGGCCCTGGTGCAATCCGCGCATGGTCGTGTCGCGGTAGCGCGCCCGCGCCAGCTGGCCGGCATCGGTGATCCCCGCGAGCACCCCGGACGCCTCCGGCCACAGCCGGTGCAGCTCTTCCAGCCAGGCATCCAGGCCCGCCTGCTCCCAGGCTTCGAACGCATCCGTGTGCAGGCTCCAGAAGAAGCTCAGCTTGCGCGTTGGATCGACCGTGCAGTGGCCGACCGGCAGCAGCCCGATCATCTTGCGTGCGGCAACATAGCGCTGGCGCAGGTCGGCCACGTGGGGCCAGGCGCCGGCCGGCAGCAGGCATCACAGCGCACCCCAGGGATACGGCCGGTCGACCCGCGGCCTGGCCACCGCGTCACGCAGGCGCGAAGCGGCGCCATCGGCCACGACCACCAGGTCGAACGCGCCGTGTTCCCGGCCCTGTGCATCACGCAGTACCCCGCGCTCCGGATCCACCGCAACGATCTCGCAGCCGGCGTGCAGCCGCGTGCCGCGTCCCGGCCAGGCGTGGTCGAGGATCGAGAACAGCGCGCCGCGCTGCAGGCCAACGCCGTACAGGCGGTCGTCGAGCCCGGCATAGCGCATGTCCATCACCGGGCGTGCGCACGGGGTATCGCCGAACAGCCGGCCTACCCGCGCGCCGTGCGCCAGCGCCTGGTCCAGCAGGCCCATCCGCCACAGCTCCTGCAGGCCGCTGGGCTGCAGCAGGAAGCCCGCGCCCACCGGCCCTGGCTGCGGAACACGTTCGAAGACGGTGACGTCGTGGCCGTCCCGGGTGAGCTGGACGGCACACGCCTGCCCCGCGGTGCCGTAGCCGATGATGGCGATGTGCATCGGGGAATCTTAGGCGCTTGGCCCGTCGGTATCATCTGCGGTCAGCCGGATGAAACAGGAGGCGAACTCATTCCCCTCCAACCGCCTCGGCGATGGGCGTTTCGCCATCGTAGAAGTTCACCGTCTGCCGACCCGCCGCGCCGGTCCGGATGACATGGGCAATCACCTCGGCCACGTTGTCGCGCGAGGTGACGCGCTGGTCATCCGGGAAGTCCGCGTCGACCGCTTCGGTGCGCTGGATCTTCCCGGTGGCGGGTTCGAGGGTGAGCAGCCCGGGGCCGAGGATGGTGTAGTCCAGCCCGCTCTCGCGCAGCTTCGCATCCGCATCGTGCTTGGCCTTGGCGTAGGCGTAGAACGAATCCCCCGGGTCCAGCCTGTGCACGTCCTTGTCGGCCCCGGCGTAGGACACCATCACGAAGCGCTTCACCCCGGCCTGTTCAGCGGCCTGCATCGCGCGGGTCGCGGCCTCGTAGTCCACCGCGTGGGTGCGCTGCGGGCTGCCGCCGCCCGCACCGGCCGAGAACACGACCGCCGCCGCGCCCTTGAACGCCGCCGCCATCGCGTCGACGTCGGCCGATTCGATATCCAGCATCACCGGATTGGCATCTGCGGCGCGCACGTCGTCGCCATGGTCGGGATTGCGGATGATCGAATCCACCGCGTATCCCGCCGTCTTCAGCTTCGGCGCGGCGAGCAGTGCCACCTTGCCGTGGCCGCCGATGATCACAATGCGATTCTGGTCAGTCATGTCTTCACTCCTTGCGTTTCCGTGGGTGGCGCGCACAGGGTCCAGCTTGGACGATCGGCCGTTGCAACGGGGTGCATGCGGCGTCCATGTTGCGCAACAAAGCATCCGCCCGGGGAACACGCGTTTGGCGGGACAAACCAATAAAATGGGGCATGCAAGCATCTCCAGGAGAGCCAGGATCGCCGTGAACACCGACAACTTGACCACCAAAGCCTACGGCGCCCACGCCGGCGACCAGCCGCTCGAGCCCCTCGATATCACCCGGCGCCCGGTTGGCGCCCAGGACGTGCAGATCGACATCGTCTATTGCGGCCTGTGCCATTCCGACATCCACCAGGTGCGTTCGGAATGGGCGGGCACGCAGTACCCGTGCGTCCCGGGCCACGAGATCGTCGGCCGCGTGGCGGCGGTCGGCGCGGAGGCTTCCGGCTTCAAGGTCGGCGACCTGGTCGGCGTCGGCTGCATCGTCGACAGCTGCAAGCAGTGCGATGAATGCGGCGACGGGCTGGAGAACTACTGCGACCACATGGTCGGCACCTACAACGGCATCATCCCGGATGCGCCGGGGCATACCCTGGGCGGCTACTCGCAGCAGATCGTGGTGCACCAGCGCTTCGTGCTGCGCATCCGCCATCCCGAAGAGCAGCTGGCCGCCGTGGCCCCGCTGCTGTGCGCGGGCATCACCACCTGGTCGCCGCTGCGCCACTGGAAGGTCGGCAAGGGCACGAGGGTGGGCGTGGTCGGCATTGGCGGCCTGGGCCACATGGGCATCAAGCTGGCGCACGCGATGGGCGCGCACGTGGTTGCATTCACCACGTCCGAATCCAAGCGCGAGGCGGCCCGGGAGCTGGGCGCCGATGAGGTCGTGGTGTCGCGCAACGAGGAGGAAATGAAGGCGCACGCCGGCAGCCTGGACTTCATCCTCAACACCGTGGCCGCCTCGCATGACCTGGACGCGTACATGCGCCTGCTCCGGCGCGACGGCACCATGACCCTGGTCGGCGTGCCCGCCACCCCGCATCCCTCGCCGAAGGTGTCCAACCTGGTGGGCCGGCGCCGCTCGCTGGCCGGGTCGATGATCGGCGGCATTCCCGAGACCCAGGAAATGCTGGATTTTTGCGCCGAGCACGGCATCGTCTCGGACATCGAGATGATCCGCGCCGACCAGGTCAACGACGCCTACGAGCGGATGATCAAGGGCGACGTGAAGTACCGGTTCGTGATGGACAACAGCACTTTGGCCTGAGTGGGGCAGGCGCAACAGGCGGCGAAACGCGCTGCGAGAGCGCGGGGGTGCGCGCCCTTGAGCTGACGGCGGCACAACGCAAGCGGGGCCAGCATTGCTGGCCCCGCCTGTTCACCGCTGATGCGGGGAAGGTCAGAAGTTGAAGCGCACCTGCAACTGCGCCAGGTCCACGTCAACGTCGTCCATCTCGAAGCGGCTGTACTCGCCGCGCATGGCAACGGTGTCGGTGAACCGGTACTGCAGGCCCAGCCCGTAGGTCGGATCGGTGCCGTCATCGTCCGCGCGGCCCACGCCCGGCAGGTCCACTTCGGCGTCCCAGCGGTGGAAGCCGGCCTTGGCGTAGCCGGAGAACCGGTCGGTGAAGGGCACCGTGCCCACTGCCACCAGCGAGAATGAGTCGGCATCAAGCTCGCCAACCCCGCCGGTCACGTCGACCTCGCCGAAGTTGGTGTACGCGCCTTCCAGCCCGAAGTACGGAGTGAACTGGTAGCCGCCGAACACCTGGAAACCGACGTCCTCGTCGTCGGCGAACCACTCGTCCACCATCGACTGGCCAACGCCGGCGCCGGCGTACCAGCCGGTGGGCTCGGCGGCATGGGCATTGAAGGACAGCGCGCCCAGGGCCGCTGCCAGGACGGTGCTGATAAACAGGTTGCTCTTGGTCATGGGGGTGAAACTCCTATCGATCATGCGGGAAATCCCTCAAACCCGATGTGGAGCCCACCTGGGCGATTCAAACACCCGTGTGTGCAACCTGCTGTTCCACTCCAGGCCGGAGGCTCAGCCCGGCGTCTGCTCCCCATGCGTCCCCAGCTGGTCCACCAGCGACTGGCTTGCCCGGTTCAATCCGATCACCTCCACGCTCGCCCCGTGCTTGCGCAGCTTCAGCACCACCCGGTCCAGCGCCGCCACGGCGGTGGTGTCCCAGAAGTGGGCGTCGGTTACATCGATGACCACCCGCCCGGGCGCGTGCAGGTAGTCGAAACTGTTGGCGAACTGCACGGCGCAGGCGAAGAACACCTGGCCTTTCACCCGGTAGGTGCGGGTGCCGTCGTCGGCATCGTCGTGTTCGACGTGCAGCATGGCGCTGACCCGGCGGGTGAAGGACAGCGCGGTCAGCAGCACGCCGGTGAGCACGCCCTTGGCCAGGTCGCCGGTGGCCACGGTCACCACCACGGTGCCGAGCATGATCACGTTGGCGGTCTTGGGGTGGGTCTTCAGTTCGCGGAAGCTCTTCCAGTGGAAGGTGCCGATGCTGACCATGATCATCACCGCCACCAGCGCCGCCATCGGGATCAGCGAGACCCAGTCCGAGGCGTAGACCACCAGCAAGAGCAGCACCACGCCAGCGACCATGCACGAAAGCCGGCCGCGGCCGCCGGAGCTGACGTTGATCACCGACTGGCCGATCATCGCGCAACCGGCCATGCCGCCGAACAGGCCGGCGACGATGTTGCCCGCGCCCTGGCCGGCGCATTCGCGACGGCGGTCGGTGGGGGTGTCGGTCATGTCTTCGACGATCTGCGCGGTCATCAGCGATTCCAGCAGGCCCACCACCGCCAGCGTGGCCGAGACCGGGAAGATGATGCGCAGCGTTTCCAGCGTCCACGGGATGTCCGGGAGCAGGAACACCGGCAGTGCGTCGGGCAGCTCGCCCATGTCGCCGACGGTGCGGATGTCCAGGCCCAGCCAGATGCTCAGGCCGGTGAGCACGATCAGCGCCACCAGCGGCGAGGGCACGGCCCGGGTGAGGCGCGGCAGCAGGTAGATGATGGCCAGTCCGGCGGCGCACACCGCGTAGACGGTCCACGGCATGCCGATCAGTTCGGGCAGCTGGGCCAGGAAGATCAGGATCGCCAGCGCGTTGACGAAGCCGACCACCACCGAGCGCGAGACGAAGCGCATCAGCGTGTTCAAGCGAAACGCGCCGGCCAGGATCTGCAGCACCCCGGCCAGGATGGTCGCGGCCAGCAGGTACTGCAGGCCGTGATCGCGCACCAGGCCGACCATCACCAGCGCCATGGCGCCTGTGGCGGCGGAAATCATGCCCGGGCGTCCGCCGGCGATCGAGGTCACCACCGCGATGCAGAACGAGGCGTACAGCCCGACCCGGGGATCAACGCCGGCAATGATGGAAAAGGCGATGGCCTCGGGGATCAGCGCCAGTGCGACCAGGATGCCGGACAGGACGTCGCCGCGGACGTTGCCGAACCACTGCTCGCGCAGCGGCGGATAGATGACGGACATGGAGTGACTCCGGGAAGGGCGCGGCGTGCCGGGCGGAACTCAGGCACGTGGCGGAGTCGTCAGGCGCCGCACAGACGCGAAGCCGTCCATTCTATTGCGGTGCAGCATAAGCCTCAACCGGCGTGCGGGGCGGCTACAGGCGGTCCGCGCCACGCGCTGCTACAGGGTCATGTCCTCGTAGCTGCGCGGATCGGCGATGGGCTCAAGGTGCCCGGTCACGCGCATGGCCGGGAACTGCGCCACGATCTCGTCCACCAGGTCCTCCATCACGTCGTGGCCGCGTTGCACCGACCACTCGCCGGGGACCAGCATGTGCATTTCCATGAACTGGCGGGCCCCGGACTCGCGGGTGCGCACGGCGTGGAATTCGATCCGGTCCTTCTCGGTATGGGCATCCAGGATGGCCTGGATCCTGGCGTTGTCCTCCGGTGACAGCGACACATCCATCAGGCCGGCGGTGGATTCCGAGATGAGCCGGTAGCCGGTGACCAGGATGTTCACGCCCACCAGGATCGCGACCACCGGATCCATCCAGTTCCAGCCCGTCAGCCACGCCAGCCCCAGGCCGATCACCACGCCGACCGAGGTGTACACATCGGTCATCAGGTGCCTGCCGTCGGCGCGCAGGGTGATGGAACGGTGCCGGGTGCCGACGCCGATCAGGATCCGGCCCACGACGCCGTTGAGGACGGCGGCCACCATCGAGATGGCCAGGCCGACGCCGAGCGATTCCAGCGGCCGGGGATTGAGCAGGCGCTCGATGCCCAGGTAGATGATCGAGGCCGCCGCCACGAACACCATGATGCCTTCCAGCGCGGCGGAGAAATATTCCGCCTTGCTGTGTCCGAAGTGATGGTTGTCGTCGGCCGGCCTGGCGGCGATGGTCAATGAAACCAGGGCCACGATGGCGGCCACCAGGTTGACCATGGATTCGGCCGCGTCCGACAGCAGGCCGACCGAGCCGGTGATCGCCCAGGCGCTGCCCTTGAGCAGGACCGTCAACACGGCGGTACCGATTGCCAGCCAGGCGTACTTCGTCAGGTCCGGCCTGGCTGCAGCTGGTGTATCGGCGCTGTCCATCCTTCAAATTATGCCGTGCACGCTTTGGTGCGGCCAAAGCGCCGCTGTCCTGCGGCTACTCCGTCTTCGGGTCGGCAGCCACGCCGAAGCGCTTGCGCAGGGTGCTGGCCAGGCTGGCGCGGGTGAGTTCGCCCATGTGGGTGTCCACCAGGCGGCCTTCGGCGTCGAAGAACAGGGTGGTCGGCAGGGCCCGCGCGCCGGTGTCGCGCATGGCCTGCGAGTGCAGGTCGAGCAGCACGTGATCCAGGGCCAGGCCCTGTTGTTGCAGGAAGGCATCGATTTCGCCGCGGCCTTCGCCCTGGTTGACCAGCACGAAGGCGACGCCGGGGTAGCGCTGCTGCGCGTCCTCGAGCACCGGCATCTCGCGCCGGCACGGCGGGCACCAGGTAGCCCAGAGATTGAGCACGATCGGGCCGCCCGCATGGGCCTGGAGCGTGGTGGGCGTGCCGTCGAGCGTGGCCAGGGTGATGTCCGGCAGCGGCGGCGCCGAGCGGTGCAGCAGGGCCAGGGCGCCGCTGAACGCCAGCCAGGCCAGCATGCCCGCGGCGATGCCGGCCAGGATCGGCTTGCGCAGCACCGGGAGCTTGCGCGCGCGCCACCAGGCGAAGCCGATCGCGGCGGGCAGCCCGACCCACCACAGGAAGCCGCCGTCGCCGATGGCGATGATCGATTTCGGCGCGGCGGCATACTCGGGCCACCAGCGCAGCACGAAGCCCAGGCGCGCGGCCAGCAGCCCGATGAACGCCGCATCCACGAACCACGCGCCGGCGACACTGTGCGGCGATTCCGGCAGGCGCCGGGCCCAGGCGCGCACGAACAGCCATGCGGCAAACACCGCCAGTGCGACGATGATCGCGCGCATCGGGAACGGGCCAAGTGAGCTCATGCGTGGGTGTCCGGGTCAGCCGGGGCGCGGCGCCGAGCGTCCTTACGCCTTCGCTTCCGGATGCCGCTCCAGCCATTTCGCCAGCTGCTGGCGGTAGTACTGCAGCTCATCGCTGTAGCTGTCGTGCACGCACGGATCGCAGCCGCTGTCGCAGCAATCGCTGGGCAGGGGCGCCTCGGGCGGCTCCGGGCGCGGGTCGTCGTCGCGGACCAGGGAGAGATTCAAGCCGGCGGATTGTTTCTGCATCCTGCAAGGATGGGGCCGTCGGACGGCGGTTTAAAGCACGCCGTTCAGCTGGAGCGTGGATCGGCGCCGCCCGGCGGACGCCACGACCACAGCAGCAGTACCAGCCCGGTGATGATGAAGATCGCCGCGCCCGAGAGCAGGAACGGGTCCACCCACCACGCTTCGGCGAAGCTGAACTCGCCCGCGTTGATGCGCCGCCAGTGGGAGAAGTTCTGGGTGACCGCGACTACCAATCCGAAGGTCGCGAAGATGGCCGCCAGCCAGCGCACCAGCCAGTGGCGCGGATCGGGCAGCAGCATCAGCAGTCCCAGCAGGCCAATCATCGTGCGCTGGGCGCGGCAGAACGGACAGTTGTAGACCAGCCCGGCCAGGTCGACCGTCCACGTCAGTACGCTGACAAGAATCGCGAGCACGGCGATCAGGCGCAGGTGGCGGTGCAGGGTTTCGAGCGAAGGCATGGTGGTGGCTCTGAAGGCCGGCGGTATGGATGGGCAGTATGGTACCGGCGAAGCCCGTGGCATGGCCCGGATGCGCCTGGGCCAGCCGAGGCTCAGCCGCGTTTGGCGCGCGCGAACGCTTCGGCCAGCGCGTTGTTGGCCGGCGCCGCGGACGGCTTCGGCCCGCTGCCCGCGGGGCGGGCGTTGCGCGGTCCGCCACGGTTGCGCCCGTCGCGGCCTGCACCACTGCCGTCGCGGCGCGCATCCTGTCGTGCTTCGCGTGGTCCCGGCGTGTCATCCAGCCGCCGGGTCAGCGCGATGCGCTTGCGGGCGACGTCGACCTCCAGCACCTTGACCTTGACGATGTCGCCGGCCTTGACCACCTCGCGCGGATCCTTCACGTAGCGGTCGGCCAGCGCCGAGATGTGGACCAGGCCGTCCTGGTGCACGCCGATGTCCACGAACGCGCCGAAGGCGGCCACGTTGCTGACCACGCCTTCCAGGACCATGCCTTCGCGCAGGTCCTTGATGTCCTCCACGCCGTCGGCGAACACCGCGGCCTTGAACTCGGGCCGCGGGTCGCGGCCGGGTTTCTCGAGTTCGGCGAGGATGTCGCGCACGGTCGGCTCGCCGAAGCGCTCGTCGGTGAACTCGCGCGCCTTCAGGGTGCG
>JBQDAV010000017.1:0-12451 GCA_052090405.1 Luteimonas sp. | reverse complement strand
GCACGGTCGGCTCGCCGAAGCGCTCGTCGGTGAACTCGCGCGCCTTCAGGGTGCGCACGAAGCCGGCGTCGCCCACCAGCGCCCGGATCGGCTTGCCGGTTGCGGCCACGATCCGCTCCACCACCGGATAGGCCTCCGGGTGCACGGCCGAGCCGTCCAGCGGCTCGTCGCCGTCGGCGATGCGCAGGAAGCCGGCGCACTGCTCGAAGGTCTTTTCGCCCAGGCGCGGCACCTTGAGCAGGTCCCTGCGCCGCTTGAACGGGCCGTTGGCGTCGCGGTGCATCACGATGTTGCCGGCCACCGTCGACGACAGCCCGGACACGCGCGCCAGCAGCGGCGCGGAGGCGGTGTTCACGTACACCCCAACCGCGTTCACGCAGTCCTCCACGCGGGCGTCGAGCGCACGGGCGAGCTGGTACTGGTCGACGTCGTGCTGGTACTGGCCCACGCCGATCGCCTTGGGTTCGATCTTGACCAGCTCCGCCAGCGGATCCTGCAGCCGGCGCGCGATCGACACCGCGCCGCGCAGCGAGACGTCCAGGTCGGGGAATTCCCTCGCAGCGAGCTCGGAGGCCGAATACACCGAGGCGCCGGCTTCGCTGACCACGATCTTCTGCATCTTCAGCTCGGGCGCGAGCCTGAGCAGCTCGCCCGCCAGCCGGTCGGTCTCCCGCGAAGCGGTGCCGTTGCCGATCGCGACCAGCTGCACCCCGTGGGTGGTGCACAGCTGCCTGAGCGTGGCCAGCGAGCGGTCCCACTGTTTGCGCGGTTCGTGCGGGTAGATGGTATCGGTGGCGACCAGCTTGCCGGTGGCGTCGACCACGGCCACCTTCACGCCCGTGCGCAGGCCGGGATCGAGGCCGAGCACCGCCTTCGGGCCGGCGGGGGCGGCCAGCATCAGGTCCTTGAGGTTGTCGCCGAACACGGTGATGGCTTCGGCCTCGGCCTTCTCGCGCGCCTGCGCGAACAGGTCCAGCATCAGGTGCAGCTGCAGCTTGGCTTTCCACGCCAGCCGGCAGGCGGTGCGCAGCCAGGCATCGGCCGCGCGGCCGCGATCCTGGATGCCGGCGTGCAGCGCCACCCGGCCTTCGGCGTACAGGTGGCCGGCCTCGGGGTCGGCGCCCGGCTCCAGGTCCAGGGTCAGGAATTCCTCGCGGCGGCCGCGGAACAGCGCCAGCAGGCGGTGCGAGGGAATGCTTGCCAGCGGTTCGGCGTGGTCGAAGTAGTCGCGGAACTTCCCGCCCTCGGATTCCTTGCCCTCGACGACCCTGGCGCGGATCAGGCCTTCGCGGGTCAGCCACTCGCGCAGCTCGCCGATCAGCGCGGCGTCCTCGCCCCAGCGTTCAAGCAGGATCGCGCGCGCGCCTTCCAGCGCCGCTTTCGCATCGGCCACGCCCTTGTCGGCATCAACGAACTGCGCCGCGAACTCTTCCGGCACCTGCGCGGGATCGTCCAGCAGGCCGTCGGCCAGCGGTTCCAGCCCGGCCTCGCGTGCGATCTGGGCGCGGGTGCGGCGCTTGCGCTTGTAGGGCAGGTACAGGTCCTCCAACCGCGCCTTGCTGTCGGCGGCCTCGATGTCGGCGCGCAGGTCATCGGTCAGCTTGCCCTGCTCGTCGATGCTGGCCAGGATCGCGCCGCGCCGGTCCTCCAGCTCGCGCAGGTAGACCAGGCGCGTTTCCAGGTCGCGCAGCTGGGTGTCGTCCAGGCCGCCGGTGACTTCCTTGCGGTAGCGGGCGATGAAGGGCACGGTCGCGCCTTCGTCGAGCAGGCCGACGGCGGATTCCACCTGGCTGCGCTGGGCGCCGATTTCTTCGGCGATGGTCTGGGCGATCCTGGCGGCGAGGACGGGGGAGAGTTCGGGCATTGGAAGTCTTGCTGCGGGCGGCGATTGCCGCGGGAGCGCCGATTGTCACCCCCGCGGCCGATCCGCGGAACCCGTTGACAGGGCCGGCCCGCGGGGTCCCGTAGTAGGCTTGCAGCATGACTCGCATCGCCCTGACATGGCTGCTGCCGGTCCTGCTGCTTGCCGGCTGCGGTGGTCAGCCGGAGCCGGATGCCCGCGCAGACCTCGCGCCCGACGAGGTGCAGGTGCTGGACTGGCCGCTGCCCGGGGCGGTGCCCGGCACCAGTGCGCCGGACCTGTCGGTGGCGGCGGACGGGCGGGTGCTGCTGTCGTGGATCGATTCGCAGCCCGGGCGCCGGCACTCGTTCCGCTTCAGCGCCTGGAACACCGCGCTGGGCCGCTGGCAGCACGCGCCGGCCACGATCGCGGTCGGCAACAGCATGTTCGTCAACTGGGCCGACACGCCGCACATCGTTGCCACGCTGGACGGTGCGTTGTGGACGCACTGGCTGCAGAAGAGCGGCGATGCACCGTACGCCTACGACATCGCCCTGGTGCGCTCGCGCGACGGCGCCAACTGGTCGCCGCCGCTGGTGCCGCATGATGACGGCACGCAGACAGAACACGGCTTCGTGTCGATGTGGCCGCACGGCACCGACCTGCTCGGCATCGCCTGGCTGGACGGCCGCAATACCGGCGGCGGCGACCACGCCGACCATGACGACCATGACGACGCCCCCGGCCACGACGACCACGGTGCGATGACCCTGCGCGCGGCGCTGGTGGATCCGGCGCAGCGGCTGGTCCACGAGGCGGTCATCGATACCCGCGTGTGCGAGTGCTGCCAGACCAGCGTGGCCCTGACCTCGCGCGGGCCGCTGCTGTTCTACCGCGGGCGCAGCCCGGACGAGGTCCGCGACGTGCTGGTCTCGCGCCTGGAAGGCAACGTGTGGACCGCGCCGCGGCGCGTCCACGGCGACAACTGGACCATGCCGGCCTGCCCGGTGAACGGCCCCTCCGCCGATGGCCACGGCCACGACGTGGTGGTGGCCTGGTACACCGCGGCCGACGGCGAGCCCGAGGTGCGCATGGCGCACAGCGCCGATGCCGGCGACGCCTTCGGCGCGCCGCTGGTGCTCGACAGCGGCGCGCAGGTGCAGGGCCGCGCCGCGGTGGCGCTGGACGGGGAGCGGGCGGGGGTGCTGTGGCTGCGTGAGGAGGGCGAAGGTCAGTCGCTGTGGTTCGCGCACTTCACCCCGGACCTGTCGCGTGAGCTTGGCCGCACCGAAGTCGCGCGGCTGCAGGGTCGTGGCCGGGGCACCGGCTTCCCACGCCTGGTATTCCACGACGGCCTGGCCCATGCGGTCTGGACGGATGTGCTCGACGGGCGGCCGCGGCTTCGCGGCGCGCGCCTGGTGATGCCGGCGGCCAGCGGCGGTTGAGCGTCACCACGCGCGGCCAACGCCGCGGGTGAGAGGCTTGGCGTTCACTGCGTTCGGGAGCACGACATGGAACTGGGGATGGTGGGGCTGGGACGGATGGGCGCGAACATGGCCGCGCGCCTGCGCCGGGCGGGACACGACTGCGTCGGCTTCGATCCTTCCCAGGCCGCGCGTGAAGCGGCAGCGGGGCGCGAGCTGCGCACCGCGGACTCGCTGGCCGGCCTGGTCGACGCGCTGCCGTCGCCGCGCGCGGTGTGGCTGATGGTTCCGGCGGGCGAGGCGGTCGACGGCGTGCTCGACGAACTGCTGCCGCTGCTGACGCCCGGCGATACGGTGATCGACGGCGGCAACAGCCAGTACCGCGACAGCCTGCGACGCGCGGAGCGGATGGTGGGGTCGGGGATCGACTGGCTGGATGTTGGCACCAGCGGCGGCATCCACGGCCTGGAGCAGGGCTATTGCCTGACCATTGGCGGCGATGCGCAGACGGCCTTGCGGCTGGAGCCGGTGTTCCAGGCGCTGGCGCCGGCGCCCGACAGCGGCTGGGGCTACGTGGGGCCGGCCGGGGCCGGACACTTCGCCAAGATGGTCCACAACGGCATCGAATACGGCCTGATGCAGGCCTACGCCGAAGGGCTGGCGCTGCTGCACCGGCGCGAGGACCTGGTGAACGGTCCGGCGCAGGTCGCGCGTATCTGGTGCGACGGCAGCGTGATCCGCTCGTGGCTGCTGGAACTGTCCGCGGACGCGCTGCAGGCCGATCCGAAGCTGTCGGACGTGGCGCCGTACGTGGCCGATTCAGGCGAGGGCCGCTGGACCGTGGCCGAGGCGCTTGAGCTGGACGTGCCGGCGCCGGTGATTACACAGGCGATGATTGCGCGCCTGCGCTCGCGCGATGGCGAGGCGTTCGGCGACCGGGTGGTGGCCGCGCTGCGCGACGCCTTCGGCGGCCACGGGGTCAAGCCCGGCTGAGGCCGGCGCCGGGCTGGATCGTCCTGCCCTGCGCGGCGCTCTCGCGCGCCGCCTCCAGCACCTGCATCGTGTCCAGCGCCTGCCGCGGCGTGACCGGCGCGGGCGCGCCGCTGGCGATGGCGTCGCGGACGCCGGCGTAGTAGCTGCGGTAGTCGCCGGGCACGCCGGCAACGGTGCTGCTTGAGAGGGCTTCGGCATCGTCGTCGAACGCGGTCAGCTCGCCGGGCGCCGGATCCTCGCCCCAGCCGGTCGCGCCGGGGGTCATGCCGGCGCGCAGCTGGTCTTCCTGCGGGTCCAGGCCATGCTTGAGATAGCTGCCGCGGGTGCCGTGCACCGCCAGGCGCAGGCCGTTGGCCGCGACCAGGGTGGAGCCGTGCAGCACCGCGCGCCGCCGCGGCCACTGCAGCACCACGTGGAACCAGTCGTCGACCTGCGCGCCGTCGCGGATCCGCGCCAGGTCGGCCTGCACGCCCTCGGGCATGCCGAACAGCTGCAGCGCCTGGTCGACCAGGTGCGGGCCGAGGTCGAACCACAGTCCCGCGCCCGGCTCCGGGCGTTCGCGCCAGCGGTCCGGGACCTGCGGCCGGAAGCGGTCGAAATGCGAGTGCAGTTCGACCACCTCGCCCAGCGTGCCGTCGTTGATGAGTCGGCGCAGGGTGAGGAAGTCGTTGTCCCAGCGGCGGTTCTGGAACACGCTGACGATGCGGCCGGCGCGTTCGGCGGCGGCCACCACGGCGCGGGCCTCGTCCACGTTGACGGCGAACGGCTTGTCGACCACCACGTGGCGGCCGGCGTGCAGCGCGGCCAGCGCCAGCGGGGCGTGGGTGCGATTGGGGCTGGCGATGACCACCAGGTCGATGCCGGCGTCGGCAAAGGCGGCCTCGGGATCGGCGAGCACGCGTACGCCGGGGTGGTCGGCATGCACCTTGCCCGGGTCGCTGGAGACCACCGTGTGCAGTCGCAGCCCCGGCGTATGGGCGATCAGCGGCGCATGGAACACTTTGCCGACGAAGCCGTAGCCGACCAGGGCGACGTCCAGCGTGCGGGTCACGGCGCGGTAGGCCGCCGGTTTACCATTCGAACAGCTTGAAATAGGTCTGCGGCGAGTCGTCGCCAGCGCGGGTGGAGATGATCTGGCCGTCGCGGTCGTACAGGTAGTAGGCCGGGCCGCGCGGCGGCTGCACCTTCACCACCCGCACCTGGTCGCCGACGCGGTACTCGGTGATCACATCGCCGTTGGCCTCGGTGCGGACCGCCTCGGTGGCGTCGGCCGGGATCGCGGGCATGCCTGCGTCCGGCGCGCCCGTGCCGGTGGCGCAGGCGGCGAGCAGCATCAGCAGGGCGGTGGGCAGCAGGGCTTTCATTGGCGCGCTCCGGGGCGTGTCAGGCCTTTGATTATGCGCACAGTGCGGTGCCGGTGTCGTGACCGCGTTGGCGCGATGGCCGTTGCGCGGGGGCCGCGTAGAATCTCGGGCATGAAACGACTCGTGCTGATCGACGGTTCCAGCTACCTCTATCGCGCCTTTCACGCGCTGCCGCCGCTGACCAATGCCCAGGGCGAGCCCACCGGCGCGCTGTTCGGCGTGGTCAACATGCTGCGCGCCACGCTCAAGGAAAAACCCGACTACGTCGCCTTCGTGATCGACGCCCCCGGCAAGACCTTTCGCGACGAGCTCTACCCCGAATACAAGGCCAACCGCCCCCCGATGCCCGACGAGCTGCGGGCCCAGGTGCAGCCGATGTGCGAGGTGGTCGAAGCGTTGGGCATCGACATCCTGCGGGTGGATGGGGTGGAGGCCGACGACGTGATCGGCACCCTGGCCCTGGCCGGTGCGGCCGAAGGGCTGGACGTGACCGTGTCCACCAGCGACAAGGACTTCGCCCAGCTGGTGCGCCCGGGGATTACCCTGGTCAACACCATGAGCGGCAGCCGCATGGACAGCGACGAGGCGATCACCGAGAAGTACGGCGTGCCGCCGGAGCTGATCATCGACATGATGGCGCTGGTGGGCGACGCCGTGGACAACGTGCCCGGCGTGCCCAAGTGCGGACCCAAGACCGCGGCCAAGTGGCTGGGTCAGTACGGCTCGCTGGACGGGATCATCGCCAACGCCGACGGCATCAAGGGCAAGGTCGGCGACAACCTGCGCGAGGCCCTGCCGCAGCTGCCGCTGTACCGGGAACTGGTCAGGATCAGGACCGACCTGGAGCTTGAGCGGGGGCCGGCCGGCCTGCCGCTGCGCGAGCGTGACGTGGAGACCCTGCGCGCGCTGTATACCCGCTACGGCTTCACCCAGGCGCTGCGTGACCTGGACGTCGGCAGCGGTGAGGCGGCCGCGGCCGAGGTGCCGGCCCCGGCCGCGCAGACGCCGGGCAGCGTGCGCGGCACCGAGGCCGGCTATGCGCGCCCGGCGGCCTCGTCCGCCGCCGGCGGGCTGGACCCGGCGCTGGCGGCGCCGGGCGAATACGAGGCGATCATGGATCGCGCGCGCCTGGACGAGTGGATCGCGATCCTGGGCAAGGCCGACGAGTTCGCCTTCGACACAGAGACCGACTCGCTCGATGCGCTGCGCGCCAACCTGGTGGGCATGAGCTTCAGCGTGGAACCGGGCAAGGCCGCGTACCTGCCGCTGGCGCACGACTACGGCGGCGCGCCGGCGCAGCTTGATCGCGGCCAGGCGCTGGAAGCGCTGCGTCCGCTGCTTGAGGACCCGGAGCGCCGCAAGATCGGCCACCACGGCAAGTACGACCTGCACGTGATGCGCCGGCACGGGATCCACGTGCGCGGCTACGCCGACGACACCATGCTCGAGAGCTTCGTCCACAACGCCACCGCCAGCCGCCACGACATGGACTCGCTGGCCCTGCGCTACCTGGGCTACACCTGCATCAAGTACGCCGACGTGGCCGGCAAGGGCGCCAAGGCGATTCCCTTTTCCCAGGTCTCGATCGACGACGCCACCCGCTACGCCGCCGAGGACGCCGACGTCACCCTGCGCCTGCACCGCGAGCTGACGCCGAAGCTGGCCGAAGTCCCTTCGCTGCAGAAGGTCTACCGCGAGATCGAGATCCCGCTGGTGCCGGTGCTGGAGCGGATCGAGGCCCACGGCGTGCGCATCGACGGCGAGGAGCTGCGCCGGCAGAGCGCCGACCTGTCGCGGCGCATGCTGGCCGCGCAGCAGAAGGCGACCGAGCTGGCCGGGCGCAGCTTCAACCTGGATTCGCCCAAGCAGCTGCAGGCGCTGCTGTTCGACGAGCTCGGCCTGCCGGCGCTGGTGAAGACGCCCAAGGGCCAGCCAAGCACCAACGAGGAGGCATTGGAGGCAATCGCCGAGCAGCACGAGTTGCCGCGGGTGATCCTGGAATACCGCGGCCTGGCCAAGCTGCGCAGCACCTACACCGACAAGCTGCCGGAGATGATCAACCCGGACACCGGCCGCCTGCACACCAGCTTCCACCAGGCCGGCGCGGCCACCGGCCGGCTGGCTTCGTCGGACCCGAACCTGCAGAACATCCCGATCCGCACCGAAGACGGCCGCCGCATCCGCCGGGCCTTCGTCGCCGACGACGGCAACAAGCTCGTTGCCTGCGACTACTCCCAGATCGAACTGCGGATCATGGCCCACCTGTCGCAGGACGCCGGCCTGCTGGGTGCGTTCGCCGCCGGCGCCGACATCCACGCCGCGACCGCCGCAGAGGTGTTCGGGCGCAAGCTGGAGGAGGTCACCAGCAACGAGCGCCGCGCCGCCAAGGCGATCAACTTCGGCCTGATGTACGGCATGGGCGCCTTCGGCCTGGCCCGCAACCTGGGCATCGACCGCGGCCAGGCGCAGGACTACATCGGCCTGTACTTCTCCCGCTACCCGGGCGTGCGCGATTTCATGGACCGCACCCGCGAGCAGGCGCGCGAGCAGGGCTTTGTTGAAACCGTGTTCGGCCGCCGCCTGTACCTGGAGAACATTTCCGCCCGCAACCAGGGCCTGCGCGCCGGCGCCGAGCGCGCGGCGATCAACGCGCCGATGCAGGGCACCGCGGCCGACATCATCAAGCGCGCGATGCTCGACATCGACGCCTGGCTGGCGGGCCAGGGCGGCCGGGCGCGGATGATCCTGCAGGTGCACGATGAACTGGTATTCGAAGCCGAGGCCGGTTTCGTCGACGAACTGCTGGCGCAGGTGCTGCCGCGGATGACCGGCGCCGCTGAACTGCAGGTGCCGCTGCTGGTGGAAAGCGGGGTCGGGGACAACTGGGACGAGGCCCACTGAAGGCCCGTGGCGGGGCGTCTAAAGCATTGATTTTCGAAGCGCCGCCGCCGCCGGAAGGAAGCTGACCCGTTCAGGTTTTCCGCGGGAGTAAACGGCGGCTGAATTCTTACGCAATTCCCGCGGAATCTTCACGAACCATCCATGTGCGCAGTGGTCATATGTATCGCGACAGATGCAACGTCTGTCGCCGATCTCTCCCTTTCCCCTGGAGTGATCTGGAACGACGACTTCTCCCCGAGTCCCGTTCCACCGAGCCCCGCCGGCCCCCCCTGCCTGCGGGGCTTTTTTATTGCGCTTCTCCCACGTGGAGAGTGCTGATGCGGCGCCGGTGCGGCGGGTGGGGGCCTTTAGTCTCCATGTCCCCCGGCGTCGGCCTGCGGCCGCCACCTCCTCCTTTACTTACGACTAAAGGCCCCCCACGCGCCGCTTCGGAATACGCGGTGGGTTGAAAGGTGCCGAAGCCGAGCCCCGTTGTGGCCGGGAGGCCTTTGCGCGTAAGTAAAGGAGGAGGCATCCGCCGAAGGCGGAGGCCGGGGGACATGGAGCGCAAAGGCCTGCCGGCCACGACGGGACCCTTCAGGTCACCGCGAAGCGAAACGAAGGAGCAGGCACTTCCCGCCCAACCCGCTCTCCCCGGTTGGGGGAAGCCCCCCCTTTTACTGCCCGCCGTCTGTGCGCTCGAACGTGGCCACGCGGCGGTAGGAGGCAGGATAGGCGCCGACCTGGAGTACGGCCGGGCGCAGGTTCCAGTCGATGTGCAGGCGGTCCAGGGCGCCGTCGCGGCCGCGGGTGAACCAGACGAACTCCTCGCGCATGGCCCGGTTGCGCCACACCGCGCGGAAGGTGTCGTGGTGCCAGTGTTCCAGGTCCGCCACCTGTTCCGGATCGTCCCAGAGCTGCAGCACCAGGAGCCCGTTCTCCAGCCGCACCTGCGCGTCCGCGTAGAGATCGTCCTGGAAGCTGCCTTGGAAACCGGCCAGCGGCGCAGAAGGCCGGGTGTCGGGGATGCGCGCGGCGTGGATCGCGTCGCGTTCGGCCTGTGCCTCCGCCTTGCGCTGCAGGTAGCGCTCCAGGCTTGCCTGGTGCCAGTCGTCGCCCTCGATGCCCAGGTAGGCGTCGACGATCGTCCGCGCCAGCGCGGTGGTGAAGCCGTTGAAGGTGTTGGTGGTGATGAAGATGCCCAGGTTCTCGTCCGGCACCAGCATCAGCAGGGTGTTCATGCCATCCACGGCGCCGGTGTGCGAGGACACCGGCCGGCCCTGGTGGCTGCCCAGCCGCCAGCCCAGGCCGTAGGCGGCAAGGGGCTCGAAGGCCGGCGTCTGGATCGGGTTCTGCGCCCGGTGCATCTCCTCGATCGTTTCCCGTCCGAGCAGCGTGCGTCCTTCGAACTCGCCGGGCGTGCCCAGGTGCAGCCGCATCCAGGCCGCGATCTCGCGCGCGCTGGAGTGCACCGACGCGGCGGGACCGACGGCGTCGAAATTGCGGCGCGGGATTTCCATCACCTCGCCGTCGATCTCCTGGTGCGGCCAGGCCACGTTGCCCGATTCGTCCAGGCGGCGGCCGGCGGCCAGGCTGCGCTCCATGCCCAGCGGGGCGAACAGGCGCTGCTCGACGAAATCCTCCCATCCGGTGCCGGTCACCGCCGGCACCACCTCGCCCGACACCATGTACAGCACGTTGGAGTAGACGTAGCCCTCTCGGAACCCGACCTCCGGCTCCAGGTGCTGCAGGCGCTCGATCTGCTCGGAGCGGTCGCGGGCGGAGATCCAGCGCAGGCGGTTGCCGGTCAGGCGCCCCAGCCCGACCCGGTGGGCGAGCATGTCGCGCACGGTGGCCGCCCGGGTGACGTACGGATCGTACAGCCGCAGCCGCGGCAGGTGGTCGGCGACCGGGTCGTCCCAGCCGATCCGGCCTTCGTCCACCAGCAGTCCCAGCGCGGCGGCGTTGAAGGCCTTGGACACCGAGGCGACGTTGAACAGGGTGTCCGCGTCGACCGGTTCCGGATGGCCCAGCCGGCGCACGCCGAAGCCGCGCGCCCAGACCAGCTCGTCGTCCTTGACCACGCTCAGCGCCAGCCCGGGAATGCCCCAGTCGTCCATGCCGCGTTCGACCAGGGCCTGGATGTGTTCCAGCTCCGGCGGCGGATCGGACTGTGCGACGGAGGCGAATGGCAGCGCCAGCAGCAGTGCGAGGAGCGCGCGCCGCGCGCGGCCGGCCGTGGCGCGCGTGGCGGAGCCGGCGACCGGCGTCTGGACTGGAAACATCGTCAATTCGACCTCGGGTTTCGGGATGGCGACCGACCCTAGCAGAGTTGCGTGGACCGAGGCCCGGCGCGGATGCTTCACGCGCCTTTGGTGGGCCGGCCGCAACACTGCAGGCCATTGCGCCGTACTGGAGGGTTCGCCATCGCGTCCACCGACGAACAGCAGCCGGCCGGGGCTGTCCCGGCCAAGTCCCCGCCGCGGCCGGCGCGCGGGGCGCCCGCCAGCGGCCGGATCGAGGCGATCGACTTCGCCCGCGGGCTGGCCGTGGCGCTGATGATCCTCAGCCACGGGGTCAACGCGCTGCTGCCGTTCTCCGAGCTGCCGGACTGGGGCCAGGTGCCGGTGCACGCGTTGACCAAGCTCTCCTCGTCGCTGTTCGTGATCGTGTTCGGGGTGGCGCTTGCGGTTGCTTTCGTGCCGAAGGTGGACAACGGGGACTGGCCGCGGCGGCGCAACAAGCTGCTGCGCCGCGGACTGGTGGTGTTCGTCTGGTACAAGCTGCTGACCGTGGTCGAGATGTACGAGCTGAGCGAACGCGAGGCGATCGTCGACACGCTGCTGTACCGCGACTTCCCCTCGTTCGTGGAGATCCTGGGCTTCTACGCCATCGCCCTGCTGTGGGTGCCGTTCGTGCTGCCGCTGTGGGCGCGCGCGCCGGCGCTGCTGCGCTGGGCCAGCCCGGTGTTGATGGGACTGGCGTGCTGGTGGCTGCTGGAGAACTTCGACTTCTGGGGCGTGCCGCAGTTGCAGGCTTTGATCGTCGAACACCCGGACTACTACACCTGGGGCCAGCTGGCGCGCGGCCCGCTGGTGCTGCTGGGACTGCTGATCGGCGGGCTGCTGCTGCGCGCCCACGATGATCCGCGCTGGCGGACGCTGCTGGCCGGTGGGTTGGTGGCGGCCGGGGTGCTGGCGCTGGCGGTCTTCGCGATGCTGGCGGGCGACGATGTGGTGGGCGAGATCCGGGACATCGCCGGCAACGCCGGCAAGCACCCGCCGGGCATGCTGTTCATGCTTTACAGCGTCGGCGGCGCGCTGGCGCTGCTGGGGCTGGCGATCGCGGGCGGCGGGGTGTTGGCGCGCTGGCTGCGGCCGGTCACCGTGATCGGCAGTGACGCGCTGATGGCGTTCGTCTTCCACATCGGGGTGATCTTCATCCTGCTGCGCGACGCATTGGGCTACTACCAGAACGTGTCGTATGAACATGCCCTGTCGCTGGCGCTGCTGTTGATCCCGGCAACGGCCGCTTTCATCTGGCTGCTGCAGTGGATTCAGCGCAGGTCATGGCGCGGGGCCTAGCATCGGCGGGCATGGGTTTTTTCATGCGCCTGCTGTTGTTCGCACTGCTGCTGGCCGCCGGCTCCGGTGCCGCCGCCGCGGTCCCGCCGCCGGTGGCCGAAGACGAGCCGGCCTGGGCCGCACCGATGCGCGAGCGCCTGGCCGCCGCCGAGCGCCGCCTGGGCGGGGAGATCGGCGTGTTCGTGCACCATCTGGGCCGCGACGAGGCCCTTTCCTGGCGCGGCGACGAGCCCTGGTACCTGGCCTCGGGGATCAAGGTGCCGGTGGCGATCGCGGTGCTGCAGCGGATCGAGGACGGCCAGCTGGCGCTGGATGCGCACGTGAAGCTGCTGGAATCGGACTACGTCGACGGCGCCGGCCCGACCA
>JBQDAV010000016.1:47651-53854 GCA_052090405.1 Luteimonas sp. | reverse complement strand
CCATGGTCGTGCTGATCCTCATGCAGCGCGGCTCCGGCGCCGCGGCCGGCTCCGGCTTCGGCGGCGGCGCCTCGGCGACCGTGTTCGGCGCGCGCGGGTCGTCCAGCTTTCTGAGCACCGCCACCAAGTGGCTGGCGATCGTGTTCTTCATCATCACCCTGGCCATGGCCTGGTACGCCACCGAGCAGGCCACCGGCGGCCAGGTGCAGCAGGACATGGGCATCATGGGATCGATCCCGGCGGTGCCGGAAGCTCCGGCGGATGATGCCGGGGTGCCGCCGGCTCCCGCACAGGCGCCGGCGTCCGAAGATTCCAGCGTTCCCGCTGCACCGGAAACGCCGGCCAGCGCACCGGAGCCGGTGGAACAGGATCAGGGAGGCAACTGACCGGGGGTTACAATCCCGGCAGGCGTGCGGATGCGCGCACCACATGCCCAGGTGGCGGAATTGGTAGACGCACTACCTTGAGGTGGTAGCGACGAGAGTCGTAGGGGTTCGAGTCCCCTCTTGGGCACCAAACATCAGGCCGACGCATGCACCGCGGCGGCATCACAACCCCGCCTTGCGCGGGGCTTTTTTCAAGTGACGTGCAACCGTGCAAACGTTTACTCAACGGTTCACTAAACGTTACAATTGAGCAGGTGGACCAGCGGTTCCAGGGTCCGGTTTTTATATGGCGTCCCGCGCCGTTGCGAAGGGACACCACCCCGGCGCGAAAGCGCCCAGCAACGGCCGCAGGGTGCGGCCGGTAGCCGAGAGAACAACGCGTGCTGGCCGAATACCTGCCCACCTTGCTGTTCCTGATCACCGCTGTCGGCATTGGCATCGCCCTGCTGATCATCGGCGGCCTGCTCGGGCCCAGGCGTCCGAACCCGGAGAAGCTGTCGGCGTACGAGTCCGGCTTCGAGGCATTCGATGACGCGCGCATGCAGTTCGACGTGCGCTACTACCTGATCGCCATCCAGTTCATCGTCTTCGACCTGGAAATCATCTTCATCATCCCGTGGGCCACCGTGTTCCGCGACCTCGGCGTCGTGGGCCTGGTGGAGATGGGCATTTTTGCCGGCCTGCTGCTGCTCGGCTTCATCTACGTGTGGAAGAAGGGAGCCCTGGAATGGGAGTGACGCGCGCGATCCAGAAGGTTGCGGATTTCGCCAGCAACCCGGTGCCCGAGGGCAGGATGGACGACATCCTGCGGCCGGCGGGCGAGAACCCGCTGCTCGAGCGCGGATTCGTGACCACCAACTCCGACACGCTGCTCAATTGGGCCCGCACCGGCTCCATGTGGCCGGTGACGTTCGGCCTGGCGTGCTGTGCAATCGAGATGATGCATGCCGGCGCAGCGCGCATGGACATGGACCGCTACGGCGTGATCTTCCGCCCTTCGCCGCGCCAGTCCGACGTGATGATCGTGGCCGGCACCCTGGTCAACAAGATGGCCCCGGCGCTGCGCAAGGTCTACGACCAGATGCCGGATCCGAAGTGGGTGATCTCGATGGGAAGCTGCGCCAACGGCGGCGGCTACTACCATTATTCCTACGCGGTGGTGCGCGGCTGCGACCGGGTGGTCCCGGTGGACGTGTACGTGCCCGGCTGCCCGCCCACGGCGGAAGCACTCGTGTACGGGATCCTGCAGCTGCAGCGCAAGATCCGTCGCGCCAGCAACTTCGGCGAGAACCGCACGGGGCTGCGTGATGGCTGAGCGGCACAAGGCACTCGCCGGGCGCCTGCGCGAACGCTTCGGCGACGCCCAGGTCTCGGTGACCGGCGGGCGCGCCGAGGTCGGGATCGTCTTCGAGGCTGCTGCGTGGCAGGCGGGCTGCCAGGTGCTGCGCGACGAGTTCGGCTTTGAACAGCTCATCGACCTGTGCGGCGTCGACACGCTGGGCTACGGCACCGACGAGTGGGACACCGGCGTGTCTTCGCAGGGCTACAGCCGGGGCGTGATCGGGCGCGGGCCGGGACGCTTCGGCTTCGGCCAGTCGCCCAGCCAGCAGATGCCGCAGCCGGCGGCCGAGGGCACGGTGCCGATGCCCGAGCGCCGCTTTGCCGCGGTGGTGCAGCTGCTTTCCGTGCAGCACAACCTGCGGCTTCGGGTGACCGCCTTCGCTCCCGATGACGAACTTCCAATCCTCGACTCGCTCACCGATATCTGGCCGGTGGCCAACTGGTTCGAGCGCGAGGCGTTCGACCTGTTCGGGATCATCTTCCAGGGCCATCCGGATTTGCGCCGGATCCTGACCGACTACGGCTTCGTTGGCCATCCGTTCCGCAAGGACTTCCCGCTGATCGGCAACGTCGAGGTGCGCTATGACCCGGAGCGCAAGCGCGTGGTGTACGAGCCGGTGACGTCGGTCGAGCCGCGGGTGACCGTGCCGCGGGTGATCCGCGACGACGCCCGTTATTCCACCTCGCTGGGCGAGGATGCCGATTACGACCGGACACCGAGCGTCGGCCCGGCCGATGCAGGAGCAGTGAAATGAGCGCGGTACCAGGTCCCGCCGGTGGTGCATCCACCGGTGGAGAGTCCGCCGGCGGGCTGGTGTCCCCGGAGCGGGAGATCCGCAGCTACACGATGAACTTCGGTCCCCAGCATCCCTCCGCGCACGGCGTGCTGCGGCTGATCCTGGAAATGGATGGCGAGACCGTGCTCCGCGTCGATCCGCACGTGGGGCTGTTGCACCGGGGCACCGAGAAGCTCGCCGAGTCCAAGCCGTTCAACCATTCGATCGGTTACATGGACCGGCTCGACTACGTGTCGATGATGTGCAACGAGCACGCCTACGTGCGCGCCATCGAGGCCCTGATGGGCATCGAGGCACCGGAGCGCGCGCAGTGGATCCGCACCCTGTTCGACGAAATCACCCGGATCCTCAACCACCTGATGTGGCTGGGCACCAACGCCCTGGACCTGGGCGCGATGGCGGTCATGCTGTATTCGTTCCGCGAGCGCGAAGAGCTCATGGACGTGTACGAGGCGGTCAGCGGCGCGCGCATGCACGCCAGCTACTACCGCCCCGGCGGCGTCTACCGCGACCTTCCGGACCAGATGTCCAAGTACCGCGAGTCGCCGTGGCGCAAGGGCAAGAAGCTCAAGCGCTTCAACGAGTGGCGCGAAGGCACGATGCTCGACTACCTGGAAGCCTTCGCCAAGGACTTCCCGAAGCGTGTCGACGAGTACGAGACCCTGGTCACCGACAACCGGATCTGGAAGCAGCGCACCGTGGGCATTGGCGTGGTGTCGCCGGAACAGGCGCTGGCCTGGGGCATGACCGGGCCGATGCTGCGCGGATCCGGGGTCGAGTGGGACCTGCGCAAGAAGCAGCCGTACGCCAAGTACACCGAGGTGGACTTCGAGATCGCGGTAGGCGTGGAAGGCGACTGCTACGACCGTTACCTGGTGCGCATCGCCGAGATGCGCGAGTCTACGCGCATCATCGAGCAGTGCGTGGCCTGGCTGAAGGCCAACCCCGGCCCGGTCATGGTCGACAACTACAAGGTGGCGCCTCCCTCCCGCGAGGAGATGAAGGACGACATGGAAGCGCTGATCCACCACTTCAAGCTGTTCAGCGAAGGCTACTGCGTGCCGGAGGGCGAGACCTACCAGGCGGTCGAGGCACCGAAGGGTGAGTTCGGCTGCTACCTGGTGTCCGATGGCGCCAACAAGCCGTATCGCGCGCATTTGCGCGCACCGGGCTTCGCCCACCTGTCGTCGATGAACGAGGTGGTGAAGGGACACATGCTCTCCGATGTGGTGGCGATGATCGGTACGTACGACGTCGTGTTCGGCGAGATCGACAGGTAAGGGCGATGAAGGCGACAGGCAATTTCGAGAAGGCGCGCAACGTCGACCCGATGGTCGTGCTCAGCGACGACACCCGGTCCACGATCGACCACTGGGTTGGCCGGTTCCCGGCGGATCGCAAACGGTCGGCGGTGATCCAGGGGCTGTTCGCGGCGCAGGAGCAGAACGGCGGCTGGCTCAGCGACGAGATCATCGCCGCGGTGGCGAAGTACCTGGAACTGCCGCCGGTGTGGGCTTACGAGGTCGCGAGCTTCTATTCGATGTTCGTGGTCGGGGAGGCGGGCCGCAACAACGTCGCCTTCTGCACGAACATCAGCTGCTGGCTCAACGGGGCCGACGAGCTGGTGGCGCGCGCCGAGCAGAAGCTTGGCTGCAAGCTGGGAGAATCCACGGCCGACGGTCGCGTGTTCCTCAAGCGCGAAGAGGAGTGCGTGGCCGCATGCTGTGGCGCGCCGGTGCTCCTCATCAACGGCCATTACCACGAGAAGCTCACGCCTGAAAAGGTCGACGAGCTGCTCGACGGACTGAAGTGAGTCGAAGCGAGATGGCGCATTACATCCACAAGGTTTCCGAAGGCTACGGGCCCGTCGGCCCCGCGCCGAAGGAGCACCAGGCCGTCTATACGACGCTGCACTTCGACAAGCCGTGGTCGTACGAGAACTATCTCAAGACCGGCGGCTACAGCGCGCTGCGCAGGATCCTGGAAGAGAAGATCCCGCCGGCCGACGTGATCGAGATGGTCAAGCAGTCGGGCCTGCGCGGCCGCGGCGGCGCGGGCTTCCCGACAGGGCTGAAGTGGAGCTTCATGCCCAAGGATTCGGGCATGCAGAAGTACATCCTGTGCAATTCGGACGAGTCCGAGCCGGGCACCTGCAAGGACCGCGACATCCTGCGCTACAACCCGCATTCGGTGATCGAGGGCATGGCGATCGCCTGCTATGCCACCGGGTCCAGCACGGGTTACAACTACATGCGCGGCGAGTTCCACCACGAGCCCTTCGAGCACATCGAGGAAGCGCTGGCCGAAGCCTATGCCAACGGCTGGCTGGGCAAGGACATCCTCGGCTCGGGCGTGGACATCGACATCATCAACGCGCTGGGCGCGGGCGCCTACATCTGCGGCGAGGAAACCGCGCTGATGGAGTCGCTGGAAGGCAAGAAGGGCCTGCCGCGCTACAAGCCGCCGTTCCCGGCCAACTTCGGCCTCTACGGCCGGCCGACCACGATCAACAACACCGAGACCTTCGCTTCGGTGCCGGCGATCGTGCGCAACGGCGCCGAGTGGTTCCTCAACCTGGGCAAGCCCAACAACGGCGGCTCCAAGATCTTCTCGGTGTCCGGCCATGTACAGAAGCCGGGCAACTACGAGGTCCGCATGGGCATGCCCTTCAGCGAGCTGCTGGAGATGTCCGGCGGCCTGGCCGAAGGGCGCACGCTCAAGGGCGTGATCCCCGGTGGTTCCTCGATGCCGGTGTTGCCGGGCGAGACCATGATGGGCCTGACCATGGATTACGACAGCATCCAGAAGGCCGGCTCGGGCCTGGGCTCGGGTGCGGTGATCGTGATGGACGACACCACCTGCATGGTCCGCGCCTGCCAGCGCATCGCGCGTTTCTACATGAAGGAAAGCTGCGGCCAGTGCACCCCGTGCCGCGAGGGCACCGGCTGGATGTGGCGCATGGTCACGCGCGTGATCGACGGCCTGGCAACGGTCGACGACCTGCACATGCTGCGCGCCGCCGCCGGCCAGATAGAGGGCCACACCATCTGCGCCTTCGGCGAGGCGGCGGCCTGGCCGATGCAGGGCTTCCTGCGCCACTTCTGGGACGAGTTCGAATACAAGATCGTCAACGGGCGGTTCCTGGTCGACGACGAGCGCGATGGTACCGTGGTGCCGAAGGCGGAGGTGGCATGAGCGCCGAGCCCGTCAACCCGAACCTGCCGCCCGACCACGTCACCGTCTTCATCGACGGCGTCGAGATGGCCGCGCCCAAGGGCTCGATGATCATCCAGGCCGCCGACAAGGCCGGGATCCCGATTCCGCGCTTCTGCTACCACGACAAGCTGGCGATCGCGGCTAACTGCCGCATGTGCCTGGTCGAGGTGGAGAAGATGGGCAAGCCGGCGCCGGCCTGCGCCACGCCGGTGATGGACGGCATGAAGGTTTCCACACGCAGCGACAAGGCGCTCAAGGCGCAGCGCAACGTGATGGAGTTCCTGCTGATCAACCATCCGCTCGACTGCCCGGTCTGTGACCAGGGCGGCGAATGCGAGCTGCAGGACCTGTCGCTGGGCTACGGCCGCTCGGTGAGCCGCTTCGTCGAGCGCAAGCGCACCGTGGCCGACGAGGACATGGGGCCGCTGGTGGCCAGCGAGATGACCCGCTGCATCCACTGCAC
>JBQDAV010000016.1:0-47551 GCA_052090405.1 Luteimonas sp. | reverse complement strand
GGTGCCGCGCGACAACGAAGACGTCAACGAGTGCTGGCTGTCCGACCGCGACCGCTATTCGCACCAGGGGCTGGACGCGGCGGACCGCGCGACGGCGCCGATGCTGCGCGAGGGCGACGAGTGGCGCGAGGCGAGCTGGGACGAGGCGCTGGCGCGCGCCGGGCAGATCCTGCGCGACAACGCCGCCGACGACCTGGGCATGCTGGCGCACCCGGCCACCTCCAACGAGGAAGGCGCGCTGCTGGCGCGCATGGCCGAAGGCCTGGGCACCGGTAACCTCGACCATCGCATCGGCCAGGCGGATCCCGCCGGCGCGGGCGTGGCCGAGCCGTTTGGCATGCCGGTGGCCGATATCGCCGTCGCCGACGTGGTGGTGATCGTGGCCAGCAACCTGCGCCATGAGGTTCCGCTGCTGCACCAGCGCGTGCGCCAGGCCTGGCGCAAGGGCGCAAAGGTGCACGTGATCAACCCGGTGGACTTCGACTTCACCTTCGACATTGCCGGCAAGCAGATCGTGGCGCCGTCGCGGATTGCCGATGCGCTTGGTTCCGGCGAGCTCTCCGGAATCCTGCGCAACGCTGACCGGGCCGCGGTGATCGTTGGAGCATTGGCCGAATCCGGCCCGCACGCCGCTGCGATCCGTGCTGCTGCGGCCGAACTGGCAAGCTCCACTGGCGCCGCGCTATGCCGGATCCCACAGGGCGCCAACGCGCTCGGCCTGGCCAACGCCGGCGTGCTGCCGGCTTCGCGCGATGCGCGCGCCATGCTGGCCGAGCCGCGCGCGGCCTACGTGCTGTACGGGATCGAGCCGGGACTGGACTTCGCCGACCAGGCGCCGGCAATGCAGGCGCTCAAGGGCGCACAGGTAGTGGCCTTCAGTCATTTCGCCTGTGAATCCACCCGCGCAGTGGCCGACGTGATCCTGCCGATCGGGTTGCTGCCCGAGATCGATGCCGTCCTCACCAACCTGGACGGCCGCGAGCAACAGGCCATGGCCGGGGCCAAGCTCCCCGGCGAAGCCCGCGCCGGCTGGCGCGTGCTGCGTGCGCTTGGCGCCGGGCTGGAACTGCCGGGCTTCGAGTTCACCGACCTGGACGGCCTGCGTGCCGGAACGGGCAGGGCCGACGCTGGGCGCCGCGCTGCGACCCCGGGCGGCGCCGCATCGGCGCCGGCTTCCGGTGACGGACTGGAACTGGCGATGGCGCCGGCCATCTACCGCAGCGATGCGGTGGTGCGGCGGGCGGCGGCGCTGCAGGCGCATCCGCTGACGCTGGGGCCGCGGATCACCCTCAATCCGGATGATGCCCGGCGCATCGGAGTGGCCGAAGACGCCATGGTAAAAGTTTCCAACCATGCCGGTACCGCGACCTTGCAGGTGTCGGTGAGTGACAGCGTCGCCTTGGGCGCGGCCTGGGCCGAGAGCGGGTACGGCGCGACCGCCGCGCTGGCGGCCGGCCGTGTGGAGGTGCTGCCGGCATGACCACCGCAGAACTCCTGTCGCAGTGGACCGCGCCGCTCTACGAGCTGCTGATGGGGCTGGGCGCCATCGGCGTGGTGATCTGGATCGTGCTCAAGATTCTGGCGATCGCCGTGCCGGTGATCCTCGCCGTGGCGTTCTACGTCTGGTGGGAGCGCAAGCTCATGGGCTGGATGCATATCCGCCATGGGCCCAAATACGTCGGCTTCGGGATCCTCCAGACCTTCGCCGATGTGTTCAAGCTCCTGTTCAAGGAAGTGATCCGGCCCAGCAACGCGCATCCGGCGCTGTATTTCATCGCGCCCATGATCACCCTGGCACCGGCCTTCGCCGCGTGGGCGGTGGTGCCGTTCGACGCGCAGCTCGTGCTGTCCAACGCCAACGCCGGCCTGCTGTACCTGCTGGCGATGACCGCACTGGGCGTGTATGGCGTGATCCTGGCCGGCTGGGCCTCCAACTCCAAGTACGCGCTGCTGGGCGGCATGCGCGCCGCCGCGCAGATGGTCAGCTACGAGATCCCGATGGGCTTTGCCCTGGTGGGCGTACTGATCGCCGCGGGCAGCCTGAACCTGAGCGAGATCGTGATGGCGCAGTCGGGCGGGGCGGGGCTGTTCAGCTGGTTCTGGCTGCCGCTGCTGCCGCTGTTCGTGATCTATTTCGTGTCCGGCGTGGCCGAAACCAACCGCCTGCCGTTCGACGTGGTCGAGGGTGAGTCGGAGATCGTGGCCGGACACATGGTGGAGTACTCGGGGGCGACGTTCGCGCTGTTCTTCCTGGCCGAATACGCCAACATGATCCTGATCAGCTTCCTGACCGCACTGTTCTTCCTGGGCGGATGGCTGTCGCCGATCCCGGCGGCGTGGATTCCGGACGTCCCGGTGCTGTCGGTCGTGCTGGGCGACGGCTGGTGGTGGCTGTTTGCGAAGGTGTTCTTCTTCGCCAGCTGCTTCATCTGGTTCCGCGCCTCGTTCCCGCGCTATCGCTACGACCAGATCATGCGCCTGGGCTGGCGGGTGTTCATCCCCATCAGCATCGCCTGGATCGTGGTGACGGCGCTGATGGCCTACTTCGGCATCCTGGAAGGAGTGCAGCGATGAGCCGCTTCGCAAGCTGGTTCCGGAGCCTGTTCCTGCTGGAGCTGCTCCGCGGCATGGGGCTGACCCTGGGTTACCTGTTCAAGCCCAAGTACACCCTGATGTATCCGATGGAAAAGGTCCCGCAGTCGCCGCGCTTCCGCGGCCTGCACGCGCTGCGCCGCTATCCCAACGGCGAGGAGCGCTGCATTGCCTGCAAGCTGTGCGAGGCGGTGTGCCCGGCGCTGGCGATCACCATCGACTCGGAGAAGCGCGAGGACAACACCCGCCGCACCACGCGCTACGACATCGACCTGTTCAAGTGCATCTACTGCGGTTTCTGCGAGGAATCGTGCCCGGTGGACTCGATCGTGCTGACCCACGTGCACGAATACCACTTTGAAAACCGCGGCGAGAACATCGTCAACAAGCCGCAGCTGCTGGCGATCGCCGACCGGCTTGAACCCGAGATCGCCGAGCGTCGCGCCGCCGATTCCGCTTACAGGTAGACCATGGATTACGTCCTGCTCGCATTCTTCGCGTTTGCCGCCATCGCGGTCATGTCCGCCGTGGCGGTGATCAGCGTGCGCAACCCGGTGCACTCGGTGCTGTTCCTGGTGCTGACGTTCTTTTCCGTGGCCTGCACCTGGATCCTGGCCGGGGCCGAGTTCCTCGGCGTGGCCCTGATCCTGGTCTACGTCGGCGCGATCATGGTCCTGTTCCTGTTCGTGGTGATGATGCTGGACATCGACGTCGCGGGGCTGAAGGAGGGCTACGTGCGATACCTCCCGGTCGGCCTGGTGGTGGCGGTGGTGATGCTGCTGCAGATCCTGGCCGTGATCGGGATTCGTGCACGCAGCGTCCCGTTCGCGCCGCAGCCGGAGATGGCGGAAACGACCAACACCGCGTGGGTGGCGTACACCCTGTTCACCGACTACCTGCTGCCGTTCGAGATCGCCGCGCTGATCCTGACGGTGGCGGTGATCGCGGCGGTGGTGCTGGCGCTGCGTCGCCGCGAAGGCACCAAGCACCAGAACCCGGGCGAACAGGCCAGGGTCAGGGCGGCCGACCGGTTGCGCATGGTGAGCATGCCGGCCGAGGCGCTGCGCAGCACCCGTGACGCGCCCACTGATGGACAGGCCCCGGGCGGGGAGGACAAGGCATGAGTTTCCTCGGAGAAGGCCTGGCACTGGGCCACTACCTCGCGCTTGGCGCGGTGCTGTTCTGCATCGCCGTGGCGGGGATCTTCCTCAACCGCAAGAACGTGATCGTGCTGCTGATGTCGATCGAGCTGATGCTGCTGTCGGTCAACGTCAACTTCGTCGCGTTCTCGCGCGAGTTCGGCGAGGCCTCCGGCCAGGTCTTCGTGTTCTTCATCCTGACGGTGGCCGCGGCCGAGGCGGCGATCGGGCTCGCGATCCTGGTCGCGCTGTTCCGCAACCGGCGCACGATCAACGTCGCCGACATCGATCTGCTCAAGGGGTAGGCGGGCAATGGAACTCTCGACAACCCACCTGCTGATCATCGTGCTGGCGCCGCTGCTGGGCGCGATCATCGCGGGGCCGTTTGGACGCCAGGTTGGCCGCGCCGGCGCGCATACCGCCACCATCCTGGGCGTGGCAGTGAGCTGCGCGCTGTCGGGCTGGGTGCTGTGGCAGCTGGCGGGGCAGGGCGCGGCGGCGTACAACCAGAACATCTACACCCTGTTCGAGGTCGGCAGCTTCTCGGCCCACGTCGGCTTCATGGTCGACAGCCTGACCGCGATGATGATGGTGGTGGTGACCTTCGTCTCGCTGCTGGTGCACGTGTACACCATCGGCTACATGAAGGACGACCCGGGCTACCAGCGCTTCTTCAGCTACATCTCGCTGTTTACCTTCTCCATGCTCATGCTGGTGATGAGCAACAACTTCCTGCAGCTGTTCTTCGGCTGGGAGGCGGTGGGGCTGGTGTCGTACCTGCTGATCGGCTTCTGGTTCAAGCGCCCGTCCGCGGTGTTCGCCAACATGAAGGCGTTCATCGTCAACCGGGTCGGCGACCTGGGCATGCTGCTGGGCATCGCCGCCGTGGCCTACTGGTTCGGCACGCTTGATTACGGCACCGTGTTCGCCAATGCCGGCGGCACCATCGGCGGCGGCCAGATGATCCAGATCATCCCGGGCCAGGAATGGTCGGTGGCGACGCTGATCTGCGTGCTGCTGTTCATCGGTGCGATGGGCAAGTCGGCGCAGGTGCCGCTGCACGTGTGGCTGCCGGACTCGATGGAAGGCCCGACCCCGATCTCGGCGCTGATCCACGCGGCGACCATGGTTACCGCGGGCATCTTCATGGTTGCGCGCATGTCGCCGCTGTTCGAGTTCAGCGACGCGGCGCTGGCGTTCGTGCTGTTCATTGGCGCCACCACGGCCTTCTTCACCGGCCTGATCGGCATCGTCCAGAACGACATCAAGCGGGTGGTGGCGTATTCCACGCTGTCGCAGCTGGGCTACATGACCGTGGCGCTGGGCGTGTCGGCATACTCGGCCGCGGTGTTCCACCTGATGACCCACGCGTTCTTCAAGGCGCTGCTGTTCCTGGGCGCGGGCTCGGTGATCATCGCCATGCACCACGAGCAGGACATGCGCCGCATGGGTGGGCTGCGCAAGTACATGCCGGTGACTTTCTGGACCATGGTGATCGGCACCCTGGCCCTGATCGGCACGCCGTTCCTGTCCGGGTTCTATTCCAAGGACACCATCATCGAGGCCGCCGGCCACGCCGCGGAGCGGATGGGCTGGGTCGGCACCTACGGTTACTGGGCGGTGCTGCTGGGCGCGTTCGTGACCAGCTTCTACAGCTTCCGGCTGCTGTACCTGACGTTCTTCGGCAAGGAGCGTTTCCGCGACGCCCCGGCGCAGGAGGGCCATGACGACCACGACCACGGCCACGGCCCGGTCGAGCCGAAGGAATCGCCGTGGGTGGTGACCGTGCCGCTGGTGTTGCTGGCGATCCCCTCGATCGCAATCGGCTTCCTCGCCGCCGGTCCGATGCTGTTCGGCACCGACTGGAGCGGGGCCAACGAGGCCACGCCGTTCTTCCTCGGCGCCATCGACCTGGCCGCCGCGCGCGATACGGTGATGCTGGTCGGCCAGGACCTGTGGCACGGGCCGGTCGCCTATGCGCTGCATGGCTTTGTCACCCCGGTGTTCTGGCTGACCCTGGCCGGTTTCGTGCTGGCCACCGCCATGTACTGGTGGCGGCCGGAGCTGGCGGCCCGCGCCCGCCAGGCATTCCGCCTGCCGATCAAGGTGCTGGAAAACAAGTACTGGGCCGACGATCTGTGGATCAAGGGCTTCGCCGGCGGCAGCCTGCAGCTGGGCGGGGTGTCCCGCTGGTTCGACGAGAAGGTGATCGATGGCCTGATCGTGAACGGCACCGTGCGCGTGATCGGGTTGGTGGCCGCCGTCTCGCGGCGGGCGCAGTCCGGTCTCCTCTACCACTATGCATTCGTGATGATCATCGGCCTGGTGCTGCTGCTGGCCCTGCTCATCCGCCTCTGGCGCTGACGGAAAACGATACGTGTCGAACTGGCCTCTACTCAGCCTTCTCATCTGGCTCCCGATCCTGGGCGGCGTGCTGGCGATCGCGTGCGGCAACGCACGGCCGTCGGCCGCCCGGTGGATTTCGCTTGGCACTGCGCTGCTGGTCCTCGCGCTCAGCCTGCTGCTGCTGACCGGGTTCGATTTCGCCCAGGCGGGGCTGCAGTTCCTCGAGCGGCGCGAATGGATCCCCGCCTTCGACATCCAGTACCACCTGGGCGCGGACGGGATCTCGGTGGCGCTGATCGTGCTGACCACCCTGACCACGGCGCTGGTGCTGGTGGGGGCATGGACCTCGATCAGCACCCGGGTCAGCCAGTACTACGCCTCGATGCTGGTCCTGGAAGGGCTGATGATCGGCGTGTTCTCGGCCGTGGACGCGATGCTGTTCTACGTGTTCTTCGAGGCCATGCTGATCCCGATGTTCATCATCATCGGCGTGTGGGGCGGGCCGCGGCGGGTCTACGCCACGATCAAGTTCTTCCTATACACGTTCCTGGGCTCGATCTTCATGCTGATCGGGCTGATCTACCTGTACCTGCAATCCGGGAGCTGGCAGCTGCCGGACCTGTACGCGCTGCCGCTCTCGGCCACCGAGCAGACGTGGCTGTTCTTCGCCTTCATGGCCGGCTTCGCGATCAAGATCCCGATGTTCCCGGTGCACACCTGGCTGCCGGACGCGCACGTGGAGGCACCCACCGGCGGCTCGGTGATCCTGGCGGCGATCATGCTCAAGATCGGCGGCTACGGCTTCATCCGCTTCTCGCTGCCGATCGTGCCCGACGCCGGCCAGGAGTGGGCCTGGCTGATGATCGCGCTGTCGCTGATCGCCATCGTGTACGTGGGCATGGTGGCGCTGGTGCAGAACGACATGAAGAAGCTGATCGCCTATTCGTCGGTCTCGCACATGGGCTTCGTGACCCTGGGCATCTTCATCGCCTTTGCCCTGGTCCGGGAACTGGACAACGTGGACGCGGCGCGGCTGGGCCTGCAAGGCGCGATGGTGCAGATGATCAGCCACGGCTTCATCTCCGGCGCCATGTTCTCTGCGGTGGGCGTGCTGTATGACCGCATGCACACCCGACAGATCCGCGACTATGGCGGCGTGGCCAGCGTGATGCCGTGGTTCGCGGCGCTGTTCGTGTTCTTCAGCATGGCCAACTCGGGCCTGCCGGGCACCTCCGGCTTCGTCGGCGAGTTCATGGTGATCGTGGCTTCGTTCCAGAGCCATCCGCTGATCGCCTTCACCGCCGCGCTGACCCTGATCATCGGCGCCTCGTATTCGCTTTGGCTGGTCAAGCGGATCTTCTACGGGGAAGTCGGCAATGCCCACGTGGCCGGGCTGCAGGACATCAACGGGCGCGAGATCCTGGTGCTTGGCACCTTCGCCGCCGGCGTGCTGCTGATCGGCGTGTGGCCGAAGCCGCTGACCGACCTGATGGAGCCCTCCATCGCGCAACTGGTGCAGCTGCTGGCTGCCACCAAGCTTTGAGGATGACGTTGCGATGAGTTTCGAAGCCCCAGTCCGCACCTTCGCCGAGTTCTCGCCGCTGCTCCCCGAGCTGACGGTGGTGGCCGGCGCGTTCGGACTGCTGATGCTGGACCTGTTCATTGACGAGCGCCGCCGCGTGGTGACCCACGCGCTGTCGATTGCCACCCTGTTGCTGGCCGCGGTCCTGATCGCCTGCGGCGTGGGCGGGCAGGGCGAGGTGATGGAAGGGCTGTTCATCCGCGATACCGGGGCGGATGCGCTGAAGTTCGTGACCTTGGTCATCTCCGCCATCGCGCTGGTGTATTTGTGGCCGTTCATGCGCGAACGCGGGCTGTACCGCGGCGAGATCTCGATCCTGGTGATGTTCGCGGTGACCGGGATCATGCTGCTGGTCTCGGCCGGCAACCTGACCATGATCTACCTGGGCCTGGAGCTGCTGGCGCTGTGTTCGTACGCGCTGGTGGCGGTGGACCGCGACAACCACCACGCCACCGAAGCCGGCATGAAGTACTTCCTGCTCGGCTCGCTGGCCTCGGGCCTGCTGCTGTACGGGCTGTCGCTGATCTACGGCGCCACCGGCTCGCTGGACCTGGCCGCGATCAACGCCGCCGCCGGCACGGTGGCCGGCGACGACCGGACCCTGCTGCTGGCCGGCCTGGTGTTCGCGGTGGTCGGCGTGGCGTTCAAGTTCGGCGCGGCGCCGTTCCACATGTGGCTGCCCGACACCTACCACGGCGCGCCGACCCCGATCACCGTGTTCATCGGCTCGGCGCCCAAGCTGGCGGCGTTCGGGCTGGCGTGGCGCCTGTTCGAGCAGGGCCTGGGGCCGATGGCCGACAACTGGCAGTTCATGCTGGCGCTGCTGGCGGCGCTGTCGCTGGTGATCGGCAACGTGGTGGCGATTGCGCAGACCAACCTCAAGCGCATGCTGGCCTATTCGACGATCTCGCACGTGGGCTTCCTGTTCCTGGGCATCGCCGGCGGCGGGCCTGACGGTTTCGCGGCGGCGATGTTCTACGCGATCGTGTACGCGATCATGTCGGCGGCGGCGTTCGGCGCCATCGTGATGCTCTCGCGCAAGGGTTTCGAGGCCGACGAGATCGACGACTTCAAGGGCCTGAACGCGCGCAGCCCGTGGATGGCCGCGCTGGTGCTGGTGATCATGGTGTCGCTGGCGGGCGTGCCGCCGCTGCTGGGCTTCTGGGCCAAGCTGGCGGTGCTGCAGGCGGCGCTGGCCGGCGACCTGATGTGGCTGGCGATCGTGGGCGTGGTGTTCGCGGTGATCGGCGCCTTCTACTACTTGCGGGTGGTCAAGGTGATGTACTTCGACGAACCCGCCGGCGAGCCGCTTGTCCAGCGCGAGGGCACGGGGCTGAGGACGGTGTTCGCCGTCAACGCGCTGTCGCTGCTTGCCCTGGGCATCTTCTGGAGCCCGCTGATGGCGCTTTGCCAGCAGGCGTTCGCCGGATAGTAATCCCGTCCGCCGCCTGGGAACCAGGCGGTTCCCCACGCCCGCTGCGAATCAGGTCGCCTTTGCCTCGGCCGGCCTGGGCCGGCGCAAGGCGGGGCGCCGGCTTGTCACTGCCGGCTCAGGGCGTGGGCCCCGCGGCCTGGATCGTGATCCGCTGCGTCGCCGTCCGGGCCGCACTGGCATCGCCGTACATGAGTTCCGCGCTTGCCGGCGCCGCCAGGTAGTCGCCGGCGTTGGCAGCCCGCGCGAAGTAGTGCAGCACGTGCTCTCCGGCCGGCAGGTATTCGGCATAGAACCTGGGCGCCCGGGGATCCAGGCGCCGGGTCCTGAACCACCAGCTGCCTTCGTCCGAGACCTGCTCGAGATCGAGGCCGCCGATCCCGGCCAGCGCCAGGTCGGTGGGCGCCAGGCCGCCCGGTGCGGTGTCGGTGACCGCGACGAAGTAGCGCGGGGCGCCGGTGCGCACCACCAGGCTGATCCGCAGCCAGTCGTTTTCGTGCAGGTGTTGGCCAGCGGCCTCGACCCAGGCACGGTCACGGAGCACCTCGTAGCGGCGTTCGATCGCCAGGCCGACCGAGGACGCACGCGCCTGCCGGGCGTCCTCGCGGTATTCGACCTCGGCGATGTAGCTCGCGGGCGCATCGCCCATGGCCTGCGGACGCAGGTGCAGGGGACCGCTGGAAGGAGGCGTTCCCTCCCAGTCGACGCGCGGGCTCCCCACCGGGAGCGTCAGCAGCGTGCCTTCGTCCGTTCCCGGCTGCATGAACACCGAAACATCGTGGCCGCCATCGGGGCGAGCGAGGTCGCGCACCGCCAGCAGGCAGGCGACCGCCGTCTGGCTGTCGACCCGCGGCACGCCGCCGGCATACAGGTCGCTCAGGCCGGCGACCAGGCCGCGGCGGGCGGCGGCATGGGTCTCACCGACGTCCGTATTGGCCAGCAGGTCGATCAATCCACACTGCTCGCGCATCGGCGAGCCCATCCAGCGGGTGATGTCCGTATCCGCGTTCAGCACCCGCGTCAGGCCCCGGGCCGGGGCCTGTGACAGTAGCGAGGCAATGGCTTCCGCGCCGTGCGGATGGCCCGCATCGCGCAGTGCCCGCGCCAGCGACAACCGTGCGGGCAACGACAGTTCCGGCCAGCGCGTGTGCAGGCCATCGAGTACCTGCGGGTCGGGTGATTGCGTGGAGCCAAGCGCGATCGCCAGTTCGTCGGCTTCGGTCGGCGTCTGCATCCGGCCGCGGTCGATGTGCTGCTGCAGGAACGATCGCGCGTTGGCTTCCACCTCCGGGTCCACGTCATGTCCGGCCGCGCGCAGGACCGCGAACGCCCGCAGCGCATAGGCGGTCAGGGCCACCTGGGGGCGTGGCGTCCAGCCACCGTATCCGGTGGTCGGGGAGTCGGCGAAGAACCGGAAGTCACCGTCATGGCCCTGGAACACGGCGGCGTTGTCGAGCGCTTCGTCGATTGCGCGATGTGCATCCGGCCAGAGATCGGCGTCACCGCGTTCGAGCGCCAGTGCCGCGCCCACCGCGCGGCTGAGGATCTGCTCCCAGCTGCGGTGCCCGAGGGCATGCAGGTCGCTCGTCCAGCGGGTCGTCAACGCGCCCAGGCCGGGCAGCAGGCTGACCCGCAGGCGTTCATGGCTGGTGCTCTCCGGCAGCGTCGGCAGGTCGAGCGCGAGCGGCGCCTCGCCGATCCAGCCGGCCTGCAGGCGGCGCGCGGTGATGGTTGGCGAGGCCACTTCGATCGCGGATGCCACCGCGTCACGGCCCGTCGGGGCATGGACGCCGGCAATGGCCTGGAGCATCCCCGTCTGCTCCGGGGCAATCTCCAACGCGAAACCGGCCTGCCCGCGCGGGGCGAGCGCAACGATCTGCTCATGCCGCAGTGGCCCGTCCGGGCCGTCGAGCTGCAGGGTAGCGGTCGCCTCGACCGGCGTATCGCCCGTCTGGCGCAGGTTGGCGCCCAGACGCGCGCGGTCGCCCGGGTACACGCGTACCGGTGCCTGCAGGCGCGCTTCCAGCGGCAGGCCGGCTTCGAGCACGGCCTCGGCAACATGGAAATCATCGTCGGCGTCGCTGCTCCATGCCACGGCCCGCCAGCGGGTCAGGTTGTCAGGCAGGGTGAACTCGATTTCCCGGGTTTCCCCGGGCGCCAGGACGAGGTCGGTCCGCCACAGCGCGGCATCGGCGAACTGCGTCCGCACCCTGGCCAGCGCCTGCAGCGCGTGATCGCCCGCTGCAGCAGCCGTTTCACCCGGATGCAGGTCGCGCTGGGGCGTGCCTTCCGCCAGCAGTCCGGCGGGGCTGAGGCGGCCCCCGGTGACCTCGACCCGGTCCAGGTTTGTCGTGTCCTGGAGGGAAGCGGGTGGGGCGGGCGGAGCGGGTGGTGGTGCCGGCGCGCCCATCGCCGCGGGTGAGTCGAACACCACTGGTGGATCATCCCCGTCGGGGTCCTGCCCCGGCAGCAGGGAAACCGACCACGGCCGCGGGTTGGACCAGGCGGCGAACGATGTCGATGTCACCTGTCCACGCCGGTGGTTCGCCGCGCCCAGCCAATGCGCGCCGTGCGGATCGAAGTAAGGCAGGAAGTCGCTGGCCAGTGCGCGAAGCGCATCGTCGACCACCGCCAGGACCACCTCGCGCGACGCCTCGCTCGCGTTGTGCAACGCGACGGTGCGTCTTGTCCCGGGCGCGGCGGTCGTCGCATCGAAGGCCACGGTAACGGGCTGCTCCGGCTCGTCCGCGGGGAGCGCAAGTTCGACGTCCGCCCTCAGGCTCGTGAGCCGGTGCGGCGTGCGGTAACCGTCCGCGACCTGCGAAGGCGCAGCCTCGCGCACGAACGCATGCAGCACCGGAGAGCCGCGCCAATCGGCATGCGTGGGCAGTTCAAAGCCGGCCGAGGCCGCGGCGATGTCTTCGACCTGGTAGCCAAGGATCGTGTCGCCATTGGTGAACACGAACAGGACGCTCGCCCGTGGGTATGGCTGGGCCAGCACGGCCCGGAGCGGCCCGCCGGCGTGCTCGGGCGGCTGCAGGACTTCCAGGTTCGTACGCCCGGGCCGGGCCGGATGTGCGCTACTCCCCCAAATGTACTGGACGATTTCAGCCGGCGCCGCGTCACCGCTGCTGGCGGTGAGGACATAGCGTCCAGGCCGTTCGCGCGGGAAGTCGCACCCGGCGGTCCGGTCCGTGGGCGCCGGACAGGTCACGAGCAGTTCCGGCTCGGGCGTGTCTTCCCCCGCCTCACGGGAATAGCCTGGCAGGTAATGCACCTGGACCACGACCGGGGCCTCGGGAACCGGGGTGCCATCGGCATCGATGACCACGCCCTGCAGAGAAACCGGTGAGACGGTGTCGATCCGGCGCGGCTCCAGGCGCAGGCCCACGAAACGGTCGTAACCGGAATAGCGGGCCGTGGCCGCGTTGCTGGCGGTCCCTTCGCGACCCTCGAGCCTGGCTTCGGTGACCAGCTGAAGCTGTCCGAACGCGGGCGGACCCGCGGCACCGCTACCTGCTGCGAACGACACCGGCAGGTCGATCCGCGCCCGGCCCTGCGTGTCCGTGGAGGGCGCCTCGTCTTGCTCGCCGGCCAGGGCGACACCTCCGGACCGGGCGCCTGCATGGACGTCGATGAAGTGGTAATCCCGGTACTGCGGATAAGCCGACTGCAGCGGCAGCGGGCGCAGCAGGGTGGTGATCCGTGCCAGTTGCAGGTCGGCCGCTGGGCCACCGGAGTAATAGCCGGCCTCGACGTCGACGACGAAACGATCTCCATCGCGGAGCACCGGCTCGCCTGCCTGCGCCTGTGCCTGGACCCACAGGTCCTGGGCACGGTAGGTGCCCACGAAAAAGCAGGTGCCTTCGGCATCACCGCTGTGGCCGGCACCGATGCAGTAGGTGGAATCGGTCAGGTGGAGCGGCAATTCGAGCTCGCCGACGAACCCGCCCGACGGCCCCGGCGTCGCCTGCCAGCGACGGATGACCTTGTGCTGCTCGCGATCGATCAGCCGCAGCTCCCGCGCCCGGTGATCGGCGGGGCGCAGGAGCCGCCCACCGGCAAGGTCGCGTTGCCAGAGGTGGTAGCGCACCGTGTCGCCGGCGCGATACAGGGGGCGATCGGCCACGCCCCACAGCCGGGTCGGTGCGGCCTGTCCCAGCGGGACGCCGTATCCTCCGGCCGACCAGGCGGGCAGTACCGCGCGTTCCGTTTCGCGACCTTGCCTCCGGGTTCCTCGCAGCGTCCACCTTGCACCGTCGCCGGCGGCTTCCGTGGTGAATCCAGCCGGCAGCCGCAGTCTGGCGACGCCGTCGGGTCCCGTGCGTGCGGCGGCGAGCGAGCGGGGCGCCGCCGCAGCATCGTCCCGCCACAGCAGCTCCACCCGCGCATCGGCCACCGGCGTCCGTCCGTCCCAGTCGTTGGCCCAGACCAGGACCTCGCGACGCCCGGCTACGGCGAACAGGTCGAAACCGGGAGCCGCGAACTGCAGTGCTTCATGGCGCGAGCTCCGAAGGCGGGCGTATGGGTCCTCAAGACCGGTTTCCCTTCCGATGGGCGGCGCAATGCCGTCGTGCTCCGGCACCCAGCTGACCCAGCCGCCTTCGGCCAGCACGCGACGGGTGCCGGGCGGGCTTACCGGCTGCTGTTCGTAGGGCGCCGCCACCGGGGTGAGGAAGCGCTCGCCGTGCGGCTGCGCGCCCAATGCCGTCATCGCGATTCCGAGCGGTCCGGCATTCTGCACGCGTGCGAGCGTGGCCATATCCCGGGCCCTTCCGTCGGCGACCAGCGCCCGGACATGGGGTGCGTGCAGCCTGGGCCGGTAGGGGCCGGTGCGGATGCCGACCCGCAACGGGTGGGGCAGGGTGGCGCCGTCCACCGAGCGCAGGTCCGCGGGCACTTCGAATCCGGTGTCCACACCGGCCCGCTCGACCAGCAGCCGGGCGGCCCAGCCCGGGCGCACCTGGTATGCCGGGCCATCATCCTCCGCGGGGAGGACGCTGTGCTGTTCCGACCAGCCTGACAGCGTGACCTCGCCGGGCAATGCCTCCGCGAAACGCTGGCGTGAAGCTGCATCAGGGCGTTCGCTGAAGATGAGCGACAGCGCCGTCCCGGGAACGCAATCCAGTGCCAGGTGGCCATCCCGGTCCGGAACCGCCGGTTGACCGCGCGTGATGCCGCTGCAATCCCCGCCACGCACCACGAAAGGTTCGTTGATCACCGAGCGCAGGAGGACGCCCGACCCGGTGCCGCGAAGCGGACCGGCGGTGCTGAGCAGGCCGGGTGTCGCTGCCAGTTCGACCCTGCTGCCGTTGCCTTGGATGCCGGACAGCTCCAGGGTGAAAGCCCGTGGCTGCCACGAGTGGCCAGGCAGCTCGCGCAGCGGCGGCAGCGCCACGGGTTGTCCGTCCACGCTCAGGCGCAATACCTCGGCGGCAGCCTCCGCCGTTACCGGCAGGGTGGGAAGGACGTACAGGACCGGCACCTTTCCGCGCCACTCGCCGATCCTTGCGTGAAGGGAGGGGCGGGTCGTTTCCGCGTGCAGGACCTGCGCCGGCAGCTCCCGGCCCGTCTGGGTCTTCAGTCCGGCCGCCAGGTCGATCCGATAGCGTGTGGCGGGGGTGCTGGATGCGCCGGGAGCGAAACCGCAATCGATCAGGGTGTCGCTTGTCCAGGTGCATTGAACCGGCAACGCCGGAGTCAGGCGGATTGCCTGCGGGTCGACCCGGTTTTCCCAGGTCTGCATCGGCTGCGGAAATTGCAGCCGGAGGCTCCGATGGTGCTGGAAATCGGCTTCGATCCGACCCTGTGCATCGTCTCCGGCCAGCACGTCGAGGGGAGTGCCAGACAAAAGCAGTGCGCATGCCACCCACGCTACGCCTGGCAACCCGGTCGCCCATGACCGTCCACGTGGCCGGCGCTCCTTTTCCAGCTCTCCCACCTTTCGCCTCCTTTCGATCTGGCTCCCGGTATACCGTACCTTTATGGTGGCTGGGGACGAGTGGCCCCGTTCGTGGCCCCGGCCTTGCAAAAAACGGAGAAGGTGCCCATAATCGTCGGTCTGTTGCGGGGTGGAGCAGTCTGGCAGCTCGTCGGGCTCATAACCCGAAGGTCGCAGGTTCAAATCCTGCCCCCGCTACCAGCTTTTCGCAGTTGCCGGAAAGCCTCTGATGGAGGCTTTTTTCATTGGCAGATGCGAACAGGGTTGAGTCGCCACGCAACTGCTCGCGTGACGACGCCGAAATCCAGTGGTATCGGACAAGGGGCCCATCGGGCCCCTTGTCTTTTCCGGCATTCGAACGACAACCGGAGGAACGGGCACTTGGCCGACAAGGCAAGCACAATCACCGCGCTGCTGGCACCGACCGTACAGGCGTTGGGGCTGGAGTTGCTGGGCGTGGAATACCTGCCGATGCCCGGCGGCTCGCTGCTGCGCCTGTACATCGACCGAGCGGGCGCGGAGCCCGGCGCGGAGATGGAAGGCCAGGGCGTGACCGTGGACGACTGCGAAGCGGTGAGCCGCGAAGTCTCGGCCCAGCTCGACGTGGAGGATCCGATCAGCGGCAATTACACGCTCGAGGTGTCGTCGCCCGGCCTGGACCGGCCGCTGTTCACGCCCGCGCAGTTCGCGCGCTTCATGGGCGAGACCGTGAAGATCGGGCTGAAGCTGCCGCAGGACGGGCGCCGCAGGCTGCAGGGGCGGATCCTCGAGGTCGAAGGCGACACGGTCCGGCTGCAGGTTGACGACCAGGTGTTCGAGGTCGGGTTTGGAAACATCGAGCGGGCACGGCTGGTGCCCGACTGGGCGGGGCTGGGGCTTGCTCCGGAAAAGGACAGGTCCGGTCGCGGCTCGCGCCCGGGAAAACGCAAGCACTGAATCCAGAGACATCAGAGGCGTAACAGAAATGAGCAAGGAACTGTTGATGGTCGTCGACGCCGTCGCCAACGAAAAAGGCGTGCCGGAGTCGGTGATCCTGGAGGCGATCGAGGCGGCGCTGGCGACGGCGGCGAAGAAGCGTTATCCCGAAGAAGAGGTGCTGACCCGGGTGGCGGTTGACCCGAAGGACGGGACCTACGAGACCTTCCGCCGCTGGGAAGTGGTGGCCGACGACGAGGTGATGGAGTCGCCCGACCGCCAGATCCGCCTGATGGACGCCGTCGACGAGGCCGAAGGGGTCGAGGTCGGCGACTACATCGAGGAGCAGATCGAAAACGCCGAGTTCGGGCGCATTGCAGCGCAGGCCGCCAAGCAGGTGATCGTGCAGCGCGTGCGCGAGGCCGAGCGCGCCCAGGTCGTGGACGCGTGGAAGGACCGCGTGGGCGAACTGGTGACCGGCGTGGTCAAGCGCGTGGAGCGCGGCAGCGTGTACGTGGACCTGGGCGGCAACGCCGAGGCCTACATCCCCAAGGACAAGGCGATCCCGCGCGACGCGGTCCGTGCCGGCGACCGCATCCGCGGCTTCCTGTACGACGTGCGCAGCGAGCCGCGTGGCCCGCAGCTGTTCATCAGCCGCGCCGCGCCGGAGTTCATGATCGAGCTGTTCAAGCTCGAAGTGCCGGAGGTCGGCCAGGGCCTGGTCGACATCAAGGCCTGCGCCCGTGACCCGGGCGACCGGGCCAAGATCGCGGTGCTGGCCTACGACAACCGCACCGATCCGATCGGCGCCTGCATCGGCATGCGCGGCTCGCGCGTGCAGGCGGTGTCCAATGAGCTCAACGGCGAGCGCGTGGACATCGTGCTGTGGTCGGACAACCCGGCCCAGTTCGTGATCAACGCCATGGCGCCGGCCGAGGTGCAGTCGATCGTCGTCGACGAAGACAAGCACTCCATGGACCTGGCCGTGGCCGAGGAGCTGCTGGCCAAGGCGATCGGCAAGGGCGGGCAGAACGTGCGCCTGGCCAGCCGCCTGACCGGCTGGCAGCTCAACGTCATGACCCAGGACCAGGTGACCGAGAAGTCCGAGGCCGAGCAGGCCGTGGCGCGGGAGCTGTTCCAGGAAAAGCTGGAGGTCGACGAGGAGATCGGCGGCATCCTGGTGGCCGAGGGTTTCAGCACGGTCGAGGAAATCGCCTACGTGCCGGTCGGCGAACTGCTGGCGGTGGAGGGCTTCGACGAGGACATCGTCGAGGAGCTGCGCGCCCGTGCACGCGACGCCCTGCTCAACGACGCGCTGGCGTTCGAGGAAGAGCTGAACGAGAACGCCCCCGCCGAAGACCTGTTGGCGCTGGAGGGCGTGGACGAGATCCTGGCCTATTCGCTCGCCTCGCACGGCGTGCGCACCAGCGAGGACCTGTCGGACCTGGGTGCGGACGAACTGGTCGAGTTCGGCATCGAAGGCATCGACGAGGAGCGCGCCGCGGCGCTGATCCTCGCCGCGCGGGCGGATGAAATCGCCCGCCTGGAAGCGGGGGGCTGATACCGGACGCCGCTTCCGCCGGGGTTGTCCCGGGTCCGCCACTGCGGCGATACCCGGAACATTCCCCCGTCAACCGTTAGAATCGATACATCCGCGGTGGCAAATCGCCGTCGCCCTGGACACGGAATCCGAATGTCGCAACAAACCACCATCCGTAAGCTGGCCGCCCTGGTGAACACGCCGGTCGAGAAACTGCTGGAACAGCTGGCCGAGGCCGGCATGGAGTTCAGCGATCCCGACCAGGTCGTGACCAGCACCGAGAAGGTGAAGCTGCTGGGCTTCCTCCGGCGTACCCACGGCAAGGGCAGCACCAGCGGTGGCGCGGACGCGGTCGCGCCGAAGAAGATCACGCTCAGCCGCAGCCGCAAGCAGGAGCTGACCGTTGGCGGTGGCAAGAATCGCCAGACGGTCGACGTCGTCGTGCGCAAGAAGGTCACCATGGTCAAGCCGTCCGAGTCGGACGCTGCCACCGCACCCGCTGCCGACGGTGACTCCGAGCGCGCCGAGATCCTGCGCAAGCTGGAAGAGTCGCGCCAGCAGAACCTCAACGAGCAGCAGCGCCTGGCCGAAGAGGACAAGCGCCGCGTCGAGGAAGCCGAGCGCCAGCGCAAGGACGAAGAGGCCGAGGCCGAGCGCCTGCGCCAGGAAGCCGAGCTTGCCGCCGCTGCGGTGTCCGCCGAGGACACCACCGGCGGCGGTCGCAAGTCCGGCCACGGCAAGCCTGCCCCGTCCCGCGACGAGCGTGGCGGACACAAGCAGAAGCAGCATCGCGGCTCGCACGCGATGGTCAGCGAGGTCGAGGACGATGAAAGCGTTGCCCGCTTCGCCGGCCAGCTGCACCTGAGCGCGGCCGATCGTGCCCGCCGCTCCACCGCGCGCAAGTCGCGCCCGCGCCGCCAGGTCGAGCAGTCCCGTTCGGGTGCCGGCCCGCACGGCTTCGCGCGCCCGACAGCACCGGTCGTGCGTGAAGTGCAGGTGGGCGATGCGATCACCGTCGCCGAGCTGGCGCAGAAGCTGGCGATGAAGGGCGGCGACGTGGTCAAGGCGCTGTTCAAGATGGGCGTGATGGCCACCATCACCCAGTCCATCGACCACGACACCGCGGTGCTGGTGACCGAAGAACTGGGCCACAGGGCGGTGCGTGCAGAAAGCGACGACGCCGAAAGCGAGCTGATCGCACACGTGGGCGAAGCCCAGGGCGAGTCCGCGCCGCGACCGCCGGTGGTCACCATCATGGGCCACGTGGACCATGGCAAGACCTCGCTGCTGGATCACATCCGCAGCACCCGGGTCGCCACCGGCGAGGCCGGCGGCATTACCCAGCATATCGGCGCCTACCACGTCGAGACCGACAAGGGCGTGGTCAGCTTCCTGGACACCCCGGGCCACGCCGCGTTCTCGTCGATGCGCGCGCGCGGCGCCAAGCTCACCGACCTGGTGGTGATCGTGGTCGCCGCCGACGACGGCGTCATGCCGCAGACGATCGAGGCGATCCAGCACGCCCGCGCCGCCGAGGTGCCGCTGATCGTGGCGATCAACAAGATCGACAAGTCCACCGCGGACCCGAACCGGATCAAGAACGAACTGCTCGAGCACGAAGTGGTATCCGAGGACTTCGGTGGCGACATCCAGATGGTGGAACTGTCGGCCAAGACCGGGCAGGGCATCGACGACCTGCTTGATGCGATCCTGTTGCAGGCCGAACTGCTTGAGCTCACCGCCGTGGCCGAGGGCCGCTCCACCGGCACCGTGATCGAGTCGTCCCTGGACAAGGGCCGTGGCCCGGTCGCGACGGTCCTGGTACAGCAGGGCAAACTCAACAAGGGCGACTTCATGGTCTGCGGCGTGCACTTCGGCCGCGTGCGTGCCCTGTTCGACGAGAACGGCAAGAACGTGAACAGCGCCGGTCCGTCGATCCCCGTGCAGGTGCTGGGCCTGAGCGGCGTGCCGGACGCCGGGGATGATTTCGTGGTGGTCGAGGACGAGCGCCTGGCCAAGGAAGTCGCCGGCGAGCGCGAGCACAAGCGGCGCGAAAGCCGCCTGGTGCAGACCGCGGGCAGCCGCATGGAAGACATCATGGCGCAGATGGGCCAGGCCGAGCAGCTCCAGCTCAACCTGGTGATCAAGGCCGATGTGCAGGGCTCGGTCGAGGCGCTGAAGCAGGCGCTGACCGCGCTGACCAACGAGCACATCAGGGTCAACATCATCGTCGGCGGCGTGGGCGGCATCAACGAGTCCGACGCCAACGCCGCGGCCACCGCCAAGGCAACGATCATCGGCTTCAACGTCCGTGCCGACGCGTCGGCGCGCAAGGTGATCGAGACCAACAACCTGGACCTGCGCTACTTCTCGATCATCTATGACGTGATCGACCAGGTGAAGCAGGTGGCCTCCGGCATCCTGGGCATGGAGATCCGCGAGGAGATCATCGGCACCGCCGAGGTGCGCGAGGTGTTCCGCAGCTCCAAGTTCGGCGCCGTCGCCGGCAGCATGGTGATCGAGGGCGTGGTCAAGCGCGACAAGCCGATCCGCGTTTTGCGCGACGACGTCGTAATCTTCGAAGGCGAGCTGGAATCGCTGCGCCGGTTCAAGGAAAACGTGGACGAGGTGCGCGAGAACACCGAGTGCGGTATCGGCGTGAAGGCGTACAACGACGTCCAGCCGGGCGACCGGATCGAGTGCTTCGAGCGCATCGAGGTGCAGCGGACGCTGTAGCCGATGAAGCCGTTCAATCGAACCGACCGCGTCTCCGCCCAGCTCCGCCGAGAGCTGGGCACGCTGGTACGCGAAGCCGTGGACGAGCACGGCCTGCCGTCGGTGAGCGTGTCCGACGTGGAAGTCACCCGTGACCTGGCCCACGCCAAGGTGTACGTGACCGCGCTGCAGGCCGAACGCTCAGGTGATGCGGTGAAGGGGCTGCGCGTGCTGGCCGGGGAGATCCGCTTCCGCCTGGCACGCCGGGTCAAGATGCGCCACGTGCCGGAGCTGCACTTCCATTACGACGATTCGGTGGACCGCGGCGAAAGGATCGATGCGCTGCTGCGCGATACCCGCCCGACCCGGGAAGACCCGGAGTCCTGAGAGACCCGCAGGCAATCACAGGATGTCCGCACGCACGCGCATCAAGTACAGGAAGCTTGACGGTATCCTGCTGCTCGACAAACCCACGGGGCCCAGTTCCAGCCAGGCGCTGCAGCGTGCCCGTCGCCTGTTCGCCGCCGACAAGGGCGGGCACACCGGCAGCCTGGATCCGCTGGCCACCGGGCTTTTGCCGCTGTGCTTCGGCGAAGCGACCAAGATCGCCGGCGGCCTGCTGGGCGCACGCAAGGCCTATGACACCGTCGCCAGGCTGGGCGTGGTCACCGATACCGACGACGCCCAGGGCCAGGTGCTGCGCGAACGGCCGGTCCCGGCCTTGGACTTGGCCGTGATCGATGCCGCGCTGCAGGCGCTGACCGGCCGCCTGCAGCAGCGCCCGCCGGTCTATTCGGCGCTCAAGCGCGGCGGCGAGCCGCTGTACGCCAAGGCGCGCCGCGGCGAGCAAATCGAAGTTGAGCCGCGCGAAGTCGAGGTCCACGCGTTCGAGCTGCTGTCGGCCAACGACCTGCTCGACGGCGGCGAGCCGCTGCTGCGGTTGCACGTGGAATGCGGGTCGGGCACCTACGTGCGCAGCCTGGTCCGCGACCTGGGGGAGGCGCTGGGCTGTGGCGCCCACGTGGCCGAGCTGCGCCGGCTTTGGGTAGACCCGTTCAGGGAGCCGAAGATGTGGACGCTGGACGCGCTGGGGGAACTGGCCGCGCGCGGGCGGGACGGCCTGGATGCCTGCCTGCTGCCGGTGGAGGCGGGCATGGTGGCCTGGCCGGAGGCCACGGTGTCTGCCGCGCAGGCGCGGCGGCTGTCGTTCGGGCAGGAAGCGGGCAATGGATTCGAGCAGCGCGGGGAAGTCGCGGTGTTCGACCAGGGCGGGCGTGCCCTGGGGCTGGGAAGGGTGGATGAACAGGGCTGCCTGAGGCCGCGCCGCCTTTTCTCCTGGGCCTGTTCACAGCCTGCTGGAAACCCCTGATCCTTGTCTCCGGGCTGGCCAGGGGCTACAATTCCGCGGCTTTTTCAAGCAATTCCACCGTCCCGTCCGGGGCTGGTGGCCACGACCGCAAGCGGCGGGCCATGTGGTGCGTTCCGGGGAGCCCCGGCGTCGTTCCTGCAGGCCCCGCATCACGAGGCAAAATCATGTCCATCGACAACAGCAAGATCATCTCCGAACACAAGCGCGGCGACAACGACACCGGTTCCCCGGAAGTCCAGGTCGCCCTGCTCTCCGCGCGCATCGCGCACCTGACCGAACACTTCAAGACCCACAAGAAGGATCATCACAGCCGGCGTGGCCTGCTGCAGATGGTCAACCGTCGGCGCCGCCTGCTCGACTACCTGCACGGGAAGGACGCCAAGCGCTATCGCGAGCTGATCGAAAAGCTCGGCCTGCGCCGCTAAACCAGACCCAGCCGCGGCGCAGCAATGCGCCGCGGTTTGTTTTTCTGCTTCCACCACTCCCGAGCCGCTGCAGTCGCGGCCACCCGCACCGGGCAGGGGCCCGGTCCGGTTCATCGCAAGAGCTTCAAGGAATCCATCGTGTCGAAAGTTACCAAGAGCTTCCAGTACGGCAATCGGACGGTCACGCTCGAGACCGGCGAGATCGCCCGCCAGGCCGGCGGCGCGGTCATGGTCTCCTGCGAGGGCACCGTGCTGCTGGTCAGCGCGGTCGCCGCGAAGACCGCGCGCGAAGGGCAGGACTTCTTCCCGCTTACCGTTGATTACCAGGAGAAGTTCTACGCCGGCGGACGGATCCCGGGCGGCTTCTTCAAGCGCGAAGGCCGCGCCACCGAGAAGGAAACCCTGATCTCGCGCCTGATCGACCGTCCGATCCGCCCGCTGTTCCCGGATGGTTTCCGCAACGAGGTCCAGGTCATCGCCACGGTGATGTCGCTGAACCCGGAAGTCGACGGCGACATCCCGGCGCTGATCGGCGCCTCCGCCGCCGTCGCGCTGACCGGCGCCCCGTTCGCCGGTCCGATCGGCGCGGCCAAGGTCGGCTACAAGGACGGCGAGTACCTGCTCAACCCGACCACCACCGAGCTGCAGGATTCGGATCTCGAGCTGGTCGTGGCAGGCACGAAGGACGCGGTGCTGATGGTCGAGTCCGAGGCCAACGAGCTGTCCGAGGAAGTGATGCTGGGTGCGGTGATGTTCGGCCACCAGCAGATGCAGATCGCGATCGACACGATCAACGAGCTTGTCGCCGAAGCCGGCAAGCCGAAGTGGGAGTGGGCGCTGCCGGCACGCAGCGAGAGCCTGGTCAACACGCTGCGCGACTCGATCGGGCAGAAACTGTCCGAGGCCTTCCAGGTGCGCGACAAGATCGAGCGCCGCGACACCATCTCCAGCCTCAAGAAGCAGATCCTGGAGGCGCTGGCACCGCAGGCCGAGCAGAACGAATGGGCGAGCGGTGACCTGAGCAAGGAGTTCAGCGAGCAGGAATACCAGACCATGCGCCGCTCGGTGCTGGAGTCCAAGGTCCGCATCGACGGCCGCGCGCCGGACCAGGTGCGCCCGATCAGCTCCAAGGTCGGCATCCTGCCGCGCGTGCACGGCTCCTCGCTGTTCACCCGCGGTGAGACCCAGGCGATCGTGGTCGCCACCCTGGGCACCGCCCGCGACGGCCAGATCATCGACGCCGTGGGTGGTGAGTACAAGGAACACTTCCTTTTCCACTACAACTTCCCCCCGTATTCGGTGGGCGAAGCCGGCCGCATGATGGGCCCCAAGCGCCGCGAGATCGGCCACGGGCGCCTGGCCAAGCGCGGTGTGCTGGCGGTGATGCCTTCAATGGAAGACTTCCCGTACACCATCCGCGTGGTCTCGGAGATCACCGAATCGAACGGCTCGTCCTCGATGGCCTCGGTCTGCGGCAGCTCGCTGGCGCTGATGGACGCCGGCGTGCCGATCAAGGCCCCGGTGGCGGGCATCGCCATGGGCCTGGTGAAGGAAGGCGACGACTACGTGGTGCTCAGTGACATCCTCGGTGACGAGGACCACCTGGGCGACATGGACTTCAAGGTGGCCGGCACCGAAGGCGGCATCACCGCGCTGCAGATGGACATCAAGATCGAGGGCATCACCGAGGAGATCATGAAGGTGGCGCTGGAGCAGGCCAGGGGTGGCCGGCTGCATATCCTGGGTGAGATGGCCAACGCGCTGACCACGCCGCGCGAGGAGCTCTCCGAGTACGCACCGCGCCTGCTGACCATCAAGATCCACCCGGACAAGATCCGCGAGGTGATCGGCAAGGGCGGTGCCACCATCCAGGGCATCACCAAGGAAACCGGCACCCAGATCGACATCCAGGACGACGGCACCATCGTCATCGCTTCGGTGAACGCCGCCGCTGCGCAGGCCGCCAAGGACCGCATCGAGCAGATCACCTCGGACGTGGAGCCGGGCCGGATCTACGAGGGCAAGGTGGTCAAGATCATGGACTTCGGTGCGTTCGTGACCATCCTGCCGGGCAAGGACGGCCTGGTGCACGTCTCGCAGATTTCTTCCGAGCGCGTGGAGAAGGTCTCCGACAAGCTCAAGGAAGGCGACGTGGTCAAGGTCAAGGTGCTGGAAGTCGACAAGCAGGGCCGCATCCGCCTGTCGATGAAGGCCGTGGAGGAAGGCGAGGGCGTGTCGGAGTAGTCCCGCGCATCGCCATTCCGGCAACAGGAAAAGGCGGGCCGAGGCCCGCCTTTTTCGTGTCTGGCGATTGTCTGCAGCCGGGCTGGCGGTCTCACGCCCTGCGCGCGGCACTGGTCGGTTCAGCGGATCCGGAAGCGCGGCGCCCGTCGGCGGCTTGCGTAGCCAAGCAGGTAGCTGCGGCTGCGGGCGCGGCGACGGATCCAGGTATCGAGCCGAGGGAGGTCGGATTGGACCGGAGCGGAATGGGCGGGAACTGCGACGGGGGCGGGGGAGAGTTGCATTTGTTTCTTCGGACTCCTTTTCAAGTTGTTGAATTTACGTGGCTTATTGTACCTGAATAGGGGGTTCTTTTCCACTCCCCGCAGCGCCGCTGGAGTGCGGGGCGCGCGTCCCGGCGCGCTATACTCCGGCAATCTCGCATTCAGCACTGGAGACACCATGAAGCCGTCCCACATCACGTCGACGCTTGCGCTTTGCCTGCTGCTGCCGCTGAGTGCTTGCGCCGGAACGGGCCAGGGTCAGGAAAGCCTGCAGGAGCCGGTTCCCGCGGATGGGGCGGCAGCGCAGGCGACCGCTGGGGACCGGGTGGTCGAAGCTGAAGTCGCCTGGCAGGGTGCGGTGACCGCCGTGGATGCCGACGCCAGGCTGATCACCCTGCGCGACGCCGACGGCCAGGAGCGCTCCTTCCGGATCGACGAGGAGGTCCAGCGGCTGGACAAGATGCAGCCGGGTGACGTGGTCGAGATCTACTACCAGCGCTCGCTGGTGTTCGACATGCAGCCCGCCGGCAGCGCCGAGCCGGGTGCGTACATCTGGCAGGACGAGCAACATCCAGACCCCGAGCGTCCGGGCGTCGTCGACCGCGAGGTGGTGGTGGTGCTCGCGCCGCTGATCGCCGTCGACGCCCAGGCCAACACCATCTCCGTCAGGGGTCCCAGCGGAGGTGTCCGCGTGCTTGACGTTGAGCAGGCGCGGCACCGCGAAGCGCTGGCGGACCTGGAGATCGGCGACCTGCTGCGGATCCAGTTCCACAGGCTGCTTGCCGTGCGGATCACGCCCGAGCAGGCGGGTCAGACCCAGCCGGTCAGGTAGAACAGGCCGATCATCACGAACACTACTGAAGTGCCGATCACGGTGATCGCGAAGATGTCGCCGTAAGACTGGCGGTGGGTGAGGCCGGTCACGGCCAGCAGGGTGATCACCGCGCCGTTGTGGGGCAGGGTGTCCATGCCGCCGGATGCCATGGCGGCAATCCGGTGCAGCACGTCCATGGGGATTCCGGCGGCCTGGGCGTTGGTGATGAAGGTCTCCGACATCGCCGCCAGGGCGATGCTCATGCCGCCGGATGCGGAACCGGTGATGCCGGCCAGCGCGGTCACCGTCACCGCTTCATGCACCAGCGGGTCGGAGATGGCGTTAAGGCTGTTGGCCACCAGCAGGAAGCCGGGCAGGGCGGCGATCACCGCGCCGAACCCGTATTCGGACGCAGTGTTCATCGAGGCCAGCAGGGCACCGCCGATCGCGGCCCTGGTGCCTTCGGCGAACTTCGCCGTCACCGGCTTCCAGGCCAGGAACAGCACCGCCAGGATGCCCACCAGCAGCGCGCCCTGGACCGCCCAGATCGCAGCGACCCGTGGCACCTCCTGCACGATCAACTCGGCGTTGCCCATCGACGAGGGATTGAAGCTGTGGGTTGCCCCGTACAGGTGCGGGATCAGGTCGGTGAACAGCTTGTTGGCCACGCCCACCAGCACCAGCGGCAGCAGCGCCACCAGCGGATGGGCGAGGTGGTCGCCGGTGAATGCTTCGGGCTCGTTGAGCAGGTTCTCGCCGTAGCCTTCCCCGGCCGCGGCGGCCTTGCGACGGCGCCATTCCAGGTAGGTGATGCCGCCGGCGAGGATCAGCACCGAGCCGATCGTGCCCAGCACCGGCGCGGCCCAGGAGTCGGTGCCGAAGAACGCGGTCGGGATGATGTTCTGGATCTGCGGCGTGCCTGGCAGCGCCATCATGGTGAAGGTGAAGGCGCCCAGCGCGATGGTGCCGGGGATCAGCCGCTTGGGGATGGCGGCCTGGCGGAACAGCTCGGCGGCGAACGGGTACACCGCGAACACCACCACGAACAGCGACACCCCGCCGTAGGTGAGCAGGGCGCACACGGTGACGATCGACAGCATCGCCCGCTGCGGCCCGAACAGGCGGATGGTGGCGGCCACGATCGATTTGGAGAAGCCGGAGATCTCGATCAGCTTGCCGAACACCGCGCCCAGCAGGAATACCGGGAAGTACAGCTTCAGGAACCCGACCATGCTGTCCATGAACAGCCCGGTGAACATGGGCGCGACCAGGCTCGGCTCGGTCAGCAGCACGGCGCCCATCGCCGCCACCGGCGCGAACAGGATCACGCTGTGGCCGCGGTAGGCGACGTACATCAGGAAGCTCAATGCGCCGAGCACGATCAGCAGGGACATGTGTACACGTTCCGGTCGCGATTCCGGCCGCCAGTGTCCCCGCGCGCCGTCGGGGCTCCCATTGTCCGAAGGTACAAGTGCCCACCCACGGACCCCGCCCCTAGGCTTGCAGCGTGGCCGGAAGGCCGTGGCGCGCCCGATCGGGCGCAACATACGCAGACACCTGGGGAGAGACTTGATGAAACGCAGCATGTTGAGCGTGGCGGTGGTTCTGGGCATGGCGTCGCTGTCGGCGCACGCGCAAGAAGGGACGGCGCCCGCGGCCACGGAACAGGTGGACGCAACCACGCTGGATGCAGTCACGGTGACCGCGCGCCGGCGCACCGAATCCATCCAGGACGTGCCGGTTGCCGTCAGCGCCTTCAGCGAGGACCAGCTCGCCGACCTGCAGGCCAGTGACGTCAGCGGCCTGCAGGGCGCGGTGCCCAACCTCAACATCGTCCAGGGACGCGGCTCCTCCAACACGGTGAACGTCTTCATCCGCGGCATCGGCCAGCCGGACTCGCTGCAGACGTTCGACCCGGGTGTCGGCATGTATGTCGACGATGTCTACTACTCGCGCATCAACGGCGCGCTGTTCTCGCTGTTCGACGTGCAGCAGATCGAGGTGCTGCGCGGCCCGCAGGGCACGCTGTACGGCAAGGACTCCACCGGCGGCGCGATCAAGGTCAACACCAGGAACCCGCTCGACAATCCGGGCGCCGCGGTTGAATTCGGCGTGGGCAGCTTCGACCGGACCGATATGCGTGCCTATCTCGGCGAGCAGCTCAGCGACACGGCTGCATTCAGCCTCGCCGGTGCCTGGCTGCACAACGATGGCTATGTCGAAGACCCGGCAACCGGCGAGGAGTACAACGGCGAAGACACGCTCGCCTTCCGCGGCAAGCTGGCACTGCGTCCGACCGACAGCTTCAGCGCCACGTTCTCCGCCGACTACACCCGCCAGGACAACGCGCTGACACTCGGCCAGCCGACCGCGCCGCTGATCCGCACCGACCTGGTCCTCGGCCCGGTGGTCCTGCACGATCCGGCCACGGACGACTACGACTTCAGGACCCGCACCTCGTTCCGCCCGGACCAGGGGCAGGACATGACCCACAAGGGCGTCAGCGCCAACCTGCAGTGGGACATTGGCATGCAGTGGGCGGTCAAGAGCATCACCGCCTGGCGCAAGCTTGATACCAGTTCATTCATCGATATCGATGCCTCCGAGTGGGAGCTGGGCGACGTCCTGGTCGAGGTCGACCAGGAACAGTTCAGCCAGGAACTGCAGCTGCAGTACGACAACGGCAGCAACGTGCAGGCGATCTTTGGTGCGTACTACATGCACGAGACGCTGCCTTCGTACCAGGAAGCGTATGCCAGCGACTTCTTCGGCTTCGCCGGAGCGCCGATCGCATTCCTGCGCACGATCGACGACGACCTTGAAACCACCAGCGTCGCCGCCTTCGCCCACGTCAACTGGGAGTTCGCCCCGACCTGGACGCTGGCCGCGGGCCTGCGCTATTCGCGCGACGAAAAGGACTACTGGCGCACCACCAGCACCTTCTGGGGGCCGCTGATGGCCGCGCTCAACGAAACCGTGGCCTTCAGCGGCAAGCAGAGCTGGGATGCGTGGACCCCGTCGCTGAGCCTGCAGAAGGCCTTCAGTGACAACGTGATGGGTTATGTCTCCGCCAATCGAGGCTTCAAGTCGGGCGGCTTCAACGGTCGTGCGAACACCGCGCTGGAAACCACCTCGGCGGTGTTCGATCCCGAGTTCGTGTGGACCTACGAGGCCGGCGTGAAGATGCGCTCGGCCGATGGACGCCTGACCGCCAACATCGCCGCCTTCCACAGCAGCTACGAGGATTTCCAGGCCCGCGTGTCGGAGGTGCTGGATCCGGACTCGCCGGTGCCGACGTTCTCGTTCCCGGTGCTCAACGCCGCTGAGATGGAGATCAATGGATTCGAGTTCGAAGGCATCGCCCTGCTGGGTGATGCCACCCGGCTCAGCGGCCAGCTCAGCTGGATGGATGCCAGCTACAAGTCCTTCGAGGACCTGCGCACCACCGATCCGACCAACCCGGCCTACGATCCGACCCTGCACGAGCACGTGCCGTTCTCGCCGGACTGGACCGCGCGCATCGCCCTGCAACACACCTTCCACCTGGCCGGCAACGGGGCCCTGACCGTCGGTGGCGACGTGGCCTATCGCGGCGACACTTGGCTGTCGGTCGACAACCGGCCGGGCCTGATGCAGGACGCCTACACCACGGCCGGTCTGTTCACGGCGTGGGAGTCCCCCCAGTACGCCTGGCAGGTCCGCGCCGGGGTGCGCAACCTGACGGACGAGCTGTACAAGGTCGAAGGCCAGGAATTCTCCTCGGTGGCCAATATCCAGACCGCGTACTACGCGCCGCCGCGCAACTGGTACCTGTCGGTCCGTCGCAACTTCTGATCCGGATCAGTATCCGCTGCACTGCCGGAAGCGCACCTGGGCGTCGCTTCCGGCAGGCGGGGTGAGCTGGATGCGCGACAAGGCCAGTTCCGGATAGCGCTCAACCAGCGGACAGATGTCCGGCATCGCGTCCCCGCTGGTGTCGAGCAGGTAGACCGCCAGGTTGGACTGGGTGGTCCAGATGGCATGGCTGACCATCGGCAGGGTCGAGACGGCGCCGGCGACGGCCTTGCGCTGTTCTTCGCCGGTGAGCGGGCTTTCGGGAGCCGCGGCGATGATCTCCGGAACCGGGGCGGCCTGCGCCTGCGCGGCGACGGGGGCCGTTCGCGTCGGCTTCGGCGCCGGTTCGGGCAGCAGCATGAAGGTGCCCACGCCGGCCAGCAGCGCGAACAGCCACGACAGGAGCACCCGCTGGCGCGCAAGCGTAGCGGTGGAGGTGCGAATCCTGGCCAGCGTGTCAGGCTTGATCAGGTCGCGCAGCTCCGGCCACAGGGCCTGTCCATCGAGCAGCTCGATGCTGCGCTTGGACGCCGGCCGCCGCGCCTCGTCCAGGATCCTGCCCTGGGTGACCAGGAAGCCGCCGGAGGCGTTGGCCAGGCGGATGTCGTTGGCCAATTCGTCCACCGCATGCCTGCCCAGCGCGTAGGCGCTGCCGTGCTTGCACGAGAGCAGCCAGTGTTCGCCGTCGCGTTCGAGGGTGAAGCCGGCGTCCCCGGAGGCGGTTTCATGGTCGACCACGAGGGTGTAGCCGCGCCGGCCGAGCGCGGACAGGACCAGGTTGATGAACTCACGCCAGGACGAGCCAGCCAGGGCCTTGATGCCGGCGGCGGCTTCATCGCGCCGGCGCAGCACCTGCCACATGACAACCGTGGCCAACCCGCCGGTCAGCAGCGCGACGACCACGGCGATGAACCCGTGCGCGAATCCACCCACCGCCAGCCCCCCATCCAGAATGTGATGCCCCAGCCGCTGCCGCAGCGGCGGGCAATTATCGAGGATAACGTAAACCAGCGCGCCGGCCGGGCATGCTCAGGCGTGCCTGTTCACCTCGTGGGCGCCGCCTTCGTCGTGCGCTTGGCCACGGTCTTCGCAGGGGCCGTGGCGGGCGACTTTTTCACACTGCGCGCGGCGCTTTTCTTCACCGTGGCCTTTTTCACCGCGGACTTGCGCGGAGCGGGAGTACGGCCCTGGCGGCGCAGTTCGGCGGTCAGTTCCTCGACCTGCCGGTTGAGCCTGGCGATCTCTTCGCGGCCGGGCACGCCAAGCCTGCCCAGCGCGCGCTGCATGCGCTCGTCGAACGCCTTCTCCCAGCGGTCCCAGGTGTTGCCGGCAAGCGTGCGGGCCTCATCGACGCTGCTGCCGACGGCCTGCATGACCTCGTCGGCGCGGTTGCCGGCAGATTCACGCGCCTGCCGGTCCAGCTGCTCGCCTTCAGCCACCAGTGAGTCGAACAGCCGGGAGCCCTCGGCCTGGGCACGGCCCAGCGCGCCGATTCCCGCCAGCCAGACCTGCTGGGCGGATTCGCCCAGTGAAATGGCCAGGCGTTCGGCCTGCTGTTCCATGTCCGGTCCGGTGCTGCGCCGGGTCGCGGTCTTCTTCGTGGCCTTCCTGTAAGTCGCCATGATTCCTCCGGTGGTTCGGTGGTCTGCGGGTCAGGCGTTGAAACGCTGCTCCAGCGCGCGGCGGATCTCGCTCTCGATCTGCCCCTGCATCGCCGACAGCAGGAAGCCGAGCTTGGCGGTCACGTGCAGCTCCTCCGGGGCCAGCGCGATCCGGCCGTCCAGCCCGGCGCGACTGAAGTCGACCGCGTCGCCGTCCCACGCATATTCAACGCCGAACTTTTCCGACAGGCGCTGCACCGCCTCCTCGACCGCCTCGCGTGCACGCGGCATCGGCAGGGAATGGGGGTGGCGGATATCAATGTTGCCCATGCGTGGTATCAACTGGTTTTGGCCTGCCTGGCATTCTAGCGGGCCGGTGCGCAGGCGGCGTGATAGATTCTTGCCGCATGCAGCCCCTCCGACTCCGATTCCTGCCTCTTGGCGAACAGCCTGACCTTCCGCTCGAAGTCGGAATGCACCATGTCGGGCCAGTCGACGGCAGGCTGGGCGGAGTTGCCGAGGGAGAGGCGTCGGTCGTCTGCTTCTGCGTGGACCGCCGCGGGGTCTGGCTGACCGTCGGCGACGGCCGTGACGGGGTCCACGTGAACGGACGCGAGGTGCGCCGGCTGGCGATGCTGCGCGTGGGTGATTCGGTCTACGTGGACGGGCACGAGCTGCGGCTGGTGGGCGATCCCGCGCCGCAGGTGGCACCCCGGGCGGATGCCGATGCCGATGGCTTGCCCGACCCGAGGATCGTGCTGCGTGGCCTCGGCGGGCGCCACCACGGGCGCAGTTTCACCCTGGACGTCCCGCGCCTGGTCGGCCGTGCGCCTGCCGCCGACATCCGCATCGACGACCCGGCCTTCGCCGAACGCCACGCGCGCATCGAGCTGGCCGATGGACAGGTCTGGCTGCGTGACCTGGGCTCGGGGGAAGGCAGCGTGGTGAACGGCGAAAGCGTGCGCGATACGCTGCTGCAACCCGGGGACCAGGTGGTATTCGACGCCAACTACCGGTTCGTGGTCGAGGCGCCGATGCGCGAGGTGCCGCGGATCCCGCTTCCGCTCGGCGACTTCGACGACGTGAGCGCTTTCGACGACGGGACAGGGGCCGCACGCCGCCGCTCGCCGTGGCGGCTGCCGCTGGTGCTGCTGGCGGCGCTGCTGATCGCCGGGCTGCTGAGCCTGTTGCTGCTCTACGGCGCGGGTTGAACCGCCGTCCGGCGTCGCCCGGCCTGCCACCGCCACAGCCGCCAGCCCAAAAGCACGGCGAGGATCACGGCGTAGAGCAGCGGCTCGCGCAGGTCCGACTTCACGATCCACCAGAAATGCAGCACCGCCAGCCCCGCCACTGCGTACACCAGCCGGTGCAGGCGGCCCCAGCCGCGGCCGAGCCGGCGCATCCAGCCGCAGGTGGAGGTGATCGCCAGCGGCACCAGCCCCAGCCAGGCCAGGAAGCCGACGGTGATGTAGGGGCGGCGCAGGATCTCCTCGAACACCGTGCTCCACCAGCCGCGCAGGTCCAGGATCAGGAATGCGGACAGGTGCAGGCTTGCGTAGAAGAACGCATACAGGCCCAGCATCCGCCGGAAGCGCAGCACGCCCGCCTGGCCGGTGAGCTGGCGCAGTGGCGACACTGCCAGCGTGGCCAGCAGCAGCCGCAGCGCCCAGGTGCCGGTGCGATGCTCGATTTCCGCCACCGGGTCCGCGCCCAGCGCGTCGATGTCGATGCCGCCGGCCACCTGCCAAACCTGCCACAGCAGGATCGCCAGCGGCGCCAGCGCCAGCGCATGCACCAGCGCCTTGGCGGCGACCAGCGAGGCGGAAGCCCTGCGTGCCCGCATGGATCAGGCCACACTCAATACCATTGGCCCAGGTCCAAGCCCGTGTACATCGAGGCGACCTGGTCGGCGTAGCCGTTGAACATCCGGGTCTGGATCCGGTTGGCGACCAGGCGCGAAGTGGTCCCGGCGATCCGGCGCTCGGTGGCCTGGCTCCAGCGCGGATGGTCGACCTGCGGATTGACGTTGGCAAAGAAGCCGTATTCGCGCGGCTGCAGGTCATTCCATGCCGTGGACGGCATGGTTTCGCTGAAGCGGATCTCCACGATCGACTTGATGCTCTTGAAGCCGTATTTCCAGGGCACCACCAGCCGCAGCGGCGCGCCGTTCTGCTGTGGCAGTTGCTGTCCATACAGGCCGGTGGCAAGGAAACTGAGCGGATGCATTGCCTCGTCGATGCGCAGCCCCTCGCGGTAGGGCCAGTCGATCGTGCGGCGACGCAGGCCGGGCATCTGCTGCGGATCGGCCAGGGTGGTGAAGGCGACGTACTTCGCCTTCGAGGTCGGCTCGAAGCGCCGCAGCACGCTGGCCAGCGGCACACCCAGCCACGGGATCACCATCGACCAGCCTTCCACGCAGCGCAGCCGGTAGATGCGCTCCTCCGGCAACAGCCCGCGCAACAGTTCGTCGAAGTCCAGCACGCCCGGCCGCGCGCATTCTCCACCCACTTCCACCTGCCAGGGCGAGGTGCGCAGGGTGCGCGGCGCGTTGGAGGGATCGGATTTTCCGCTGCCGAACTCGTAGAAGTTGTTGTAGGTGGTGGCGTCCTCGAAGCGGGTCAGCTCCTCGTCGGTGCTGAAGCCGGCGCGCACCTGGCCAGGGGACGGCGTCGGACCGGGCGGCGGCGGCGCTTCGGCCTCCACGCAGCCGGCCAGGCCCAGCGCGGGCAGGGCGGCCAGCCCGGCCACCAGCCGGCGCCGTTCGCGCCAGACCGCTTCGTCGGTGACCTGTGCGGCCGGAATCCTGAGTGCGTCCCGCAGGTCCATGGCGCCTCCGCAGTTGCCTGTCGTGCCAGCGATATTGGACCACAGGGGGTGAACGCCGGTTCCCGGGCGCCGCCGCCGGCTGCGTGCTGCACTGCGGCATACTAGGCCAACATCCGAATCAAGGAGTCCCGATGTCGCGTGCCTACAACTTCAGCGCCGGCCCCGCCGCGCTGCCCGAGCCGGTGCTGGAACAGGCGCAGCGCGAGATGCTGGAATTCAACGGCGCGGGCGCCTCGATCGTCGAGCTCAGCCACCGCGGCCCCGAGTTCATGGAAGTGGCCGCCGCCGCCGAGCGCAACCTGCGCACGCTGGTCGGCATTCCGGATGACCATGCAGTGCTGTTCACCGCCGGCGGCGCCACCACCCAGCAGGCGCTGATGGCGCTCAACTTCGCCTCGCCCGGCCAGCCCGCGGACTACGTGGTGACCGGGCACTGGGGCCAGACCGCGCTGAAGCAGGCCGCGCCTTACGTGGACCTGCGGATTGCCGCCAGCAGTGAAAGCGATGGCTTCCGTTCGATCCCGGCGCGCGAGTCATGGAAGCTTTCACCGGATGCCGCCTACGTGCACGTCACCGCCAACGAGACCATCCATGGGGTCGAGTTCCGCGACGCGCCCGACGTGGGCGACGTGCCGCTGTTCGCCGACTTCAGCTCCTCGATCGCCTCCGAGCCGCTCGACGTTTCGAAGTACGCAATGATCTACGCCGGCGCGCAGAAGAACCTGGGACCTGTTGGCATCGGCGTGGTGATCGTGCACCGCGACCTGCTCGAGCGCGCCGGCCAGCCGCGCGCCGACATCTTCGACTACCGCCTGCAGCTGGACGCCAACTCCATGCTCAATACCCCGCCAAGCTGGAACTGGTACCTGCTTGGCCTGACCGTGAAGTGGATGCTCGACGAGGGCGGGGTGGAGGAGTTCGCCCGCCGCAGCGAGCGCAAGGCCAGGCTGCTGTACGACGTCATCGACGGCTCCGGTGGCTTTTACCGCAACGAGGTCGATCCTTCGGTGCGCTCGCGCATGAACGTGGCGTTCTTCCTCCATGACGAAGCACTCGACCAGCTCTTCCTGGACCAGGCGCGCCAGGCCGGGCTGATTTCGCTCAAGGGCCACCGCGTGCTTGGCGGCATGCGTGCGTCGATGTACAACGCGATGCCGGTTGAAGGCGTGCAGGCGCTGGCCGGCTTCATGCGTGACTTCCAGAAGCGCCACGGGTAATCGAACGATGGTCACCAAGCCGAAAAAGAAAACAGCCGGAAAGGCCCCGAAGAAGGCTGCGAAAAATCCCGCGCCCGCCGACCTGTCCGCCGTGCGCGAACAGATCGACGGCATCGACCGCGAGATCCAGACCCTGATCGCCGAGCGCGCGCTTTGGGCGCGCCAGGTCGGCAAGGCCAAGGGCAAGCTGGCGGCGGCGGTGGATTACTACCGCCCCGAGCGCGAGGCGCAGGTGCTGCGCCGGGTGGTGGATCGCAACGACGGCCCGCTCTCGGACGAGGTGCTGGTCCGCCTGTTCCGCGAGATCATGTCCGCCTGCCTGGCACAGCAGGAGCCACTGCGGATCGGCTACCTGGGCCCGGAGGGCACGTTCTCGCAGCAGGCGGTGCACAAGCACTTCGGCCATTCGGCCAAGGGCGTGCCGCTGGCGAGCATCGAGGAAGTCTTCGACGAGGTCGCCGCCGGCCACGCCGACTTCGGCGTGGTGCCGGTGGAGAACTCGGGCCAGGGCACCATCCAGTCCACGCTCGACATGTTCCTGACCTCGCCGTTGATGATCTGCGGCGAGGTGGAGCTGCACGTGCACCAGTACATGCTCTCGCGCACCGGCCGGACCGAGGACGTGGAGCGGGTGTACTCGCACGGGCTGTCGCTGGCGCAGTGCAAGGGCTGGCTGCGCCAGCACCTTCCGGAAACGGAAAAACACGCAGTGGCCAGCAACGGCGAGGCCGCACGTCGCGCGCGCAACGCCGATGATGCCGCGGCGATCGCAGGCGAGAACGCGGCCCACGTGTACGGGCTCAAGGTGGTGGCCGGGCCGATCGAGGACCGCGCCGACAACACCACCCGCTTCCTGGTAATCGGCCGCGCCTCGTTCCCGCCCTCGGGCAACGACCGCACATCGCTGCTGGTATTCATCCGCGACCAGCCCGGCGCGCTGTACAGGATCCTGGAGCCGCTGGCGCGGCGCGGGATCACCATGAACCGGATTGAATCGCGCCCCGCGCACGGCGCGCTGTGGCAGTACGCATTCTTCATCGAAGTGTCCGGCCACGCCGGCGAGGCGCCGCTCGAGGACGCGCTGGCCGAGATCGACGACTTCGCCGGCGATGTCCGCGTGCTCGGTTCCTATCCGGTGGCGGTGCCTTGAGCACGGCGTGGTTAGCGGAGCCGGGCGGGCCGCTACGCGGGGACGTCACGGTGCCGGGCGACAAGTCGATTTCGCACCGGGCGATCATGCTGGCCGCGCTGGCCGACGGCGACTCCCGGATCGAGGGGTTCCTGGAAAGCGAAGATGCACGCAGGACCGAAGCGATCTTCCGTGCCATGGGCGTGGACATCCAGACCCCCGCACCGGGCAAGCGGATCGTGCGCGGGGTGGGCATCGACGGGCTGCGGGCGCCGCTGGAGGCACTGGACTGCGGCAACTCCGGCACCGCCATGCGCCTGCTGGCAGGCCTGCTGGCCGGGCAGCGCTTTGGATCCGTGCTGATGGGGGATGCCTCCCTGTCGCAGCGGCCGATGCGGCGGGTGACCGCGCCGTTGGAGCGGATGGGAGCGCGGATCGAGGTCCGGGAGGGCGGCCTCCCGCCCCTGACGATCAACGTGAATAGTGGCCTGCAAGCCATTGATCATGAGCTTGAAGTTGCCAGCGCACAGGTCAAGTCGGCGATCGTGCTGGCAGGTCTTTACGCCAGCGGCACCACCTGCGTGCGCGAGCCACGCCCGACCCGCGACTACACCGAGCGGATGCTGGCCGCGTTCGGCTGGCCCATCGAGTTTTCACCGGGACTCGCCCGCCTGGCAGGCGGGCATCGCCTGCGTGCCACCGACGTGGCGGTGCCGGGCGACTTTTCCTCGGCGGCGTTCTTCATCGTCGCCGCAACCCTGGTGCCGGGCTCCGAGCTGCGCCTGCTGCGGGTCGGCATGAATCCCCGCCGCACCGGCCTGCTGCACGTGCTGCGGGCCATGGGCGCGGACATTGTCGAGCACCCCGCGGGCGAGCAGGGCGGTGAGCCGGTGGCCAACCTGGTGGTCCGGCACGCATCGCTGCACGGCATCGAAGTGCCGGTTGAACACGTGGCCGATATGATCGACGAGTTCCCCGCGCTGTTCGTCGCCGCGGCCTGCGCCACCGGCGTCACCAGCGTGCGCGGCGCCGCCGAACTGCGGGTGAAGGAATCGGACCGGATCTCCGCAATGGCGACCGGCCTGCGCGCCCTGGGCGTGCGGGTGGACGAATCCGGGGACGGGGCCACCATCCATGGAGGCCCCGTGCAGGGTGGCGAGGTGGACAGCCTCGGCGACCACCGGGTGGCGATGGCGTTCGCGGTGGCCGGCCAGCTCGCCCGTGGCCCAGTGCACATCGGCGATACCGCCAACGTCGCCACCTCGTTCCCCGGCTTCGCCGCGATGGCGGCTGCGGCCGGGTTCGGCCTGGCTACTCGTCCTCGACCCTGAAATCCACTGGCACCGTGACCGTGGACGCCACCGGCTGGCCGTTTTCGACCGCCGGGCTGAAGCTCCACTGGCGCACGGCGTCGCGGGCGGCGCGATCAAGATCACGCGAACGGCTGCTGCTCTCGACCTCGACCGAGGTCGGGGCGCCCCGCGCATCCACTTCAACGCGCAGCAGCACCGTGCCTTCCTCGCGTGACCGCAGGGCGGCGGCCGGATAGGTGGGTGCCACCTGGGTCACAGGCTCGGCCGCACGATCGGCGGGTACGGGATCGGCAGCGGCCGGGTCAGGGTCTGCTGCAGCAGGCTCAACTGCCTGTGATGGGTCATCGGCCGCGGCGGCGTCCTCGTCCTGGACCTCTTCCACCGGGGTGGACGGAGCGGACGGAACGTCGGCGGTATCGCGCTGGCTGGCGAAATACCAGATGATCGCGGCCAGGGCGATGAGCAGGATCAGCCAGACCAGGGGAGCGGCGCTCTTGCGCTCGGTCTCGGTGTGCTCGGGCTCGTGCTCCGGGGGCGGGCGTTCAGTCGACGGGGTGGACATGGCGTGCTCCCTGTTCAGGTTTTGCGGGAACAGCGTTCCACAGCGATTGTGGTGATTGCGTAACGATCACCCCGGCCCCGCTCAGGGGCTGAAGTTGAACGGCACCTGCACAGTCTGTGCAACGGGCTGGCCATCGCGCATCGCAGGCTGGAAGCGCCAGCTTCGCACGGCGTCCAGCGCGGCCTCGTCCAGCGCACGGTGCGAGCTGCTGCGCGCGATCTCCACCCGCTGCGGCTGGCCATTGGTGCCGACCAGGACGCGGACCAGTACTTCGCCCGACGTGCCCCGGCGCAACGCCCTGTTGGGATAGCTGGGGGGCGGCGTGTGGACGGGCACGGGCGGGCTGTCGACAGCAGCGGTGTCCATGTCCGGCTGTCCCGTTTCCGGGTGGGTGTCGGCGGCGGGTAGCGGCTCCCCGGCAACCGCGCGCGGTGGCTCGGGGGGAGCGTCCGGCATGACGAACACGCCACCGTCTCCGTCCTCTTCGGGAGTGCCTTCGGGGAGCTCCGGCGGCTGCGGCGCGGGCAGCGGCGGGTCCTGCGGGGCCGGTTCGACGGTCACCGCCGGCAGAACCGCTGCATCGGGATCTTCCGCCGCAGGCCGCTGCGACAGCCAGACCACCAGGAACAGCAGCAGCCCGACGACCACGCCGGCCGGCACGATCAGCCAGGGACTGGGTGTCCGCAGCCAGCGCGGGAGGGTGGTGCGGGACGGATCCGGGGATTCGGGCATCGGCAACGGGTTGGCAAAGGTCTCCGCGATTCTGGCACAGCGGGCGGCGCTCGGCGCCGGACGTGGTCTCGGGCGATAATGCCCGGCCATGCATTGCCACGACGCCTCCCATGCTTGATCCAACCCTGCTGCGCAACGACCTTCCCGCCCTCGCCGAACGCCTGCGCCGCTCGCGCGGCTTCACCCTGGACGCGGCGGCGATCGAGTCACTGGAAGCGGAGCGCAAGCGCCTGCAGGTCCGCACCCAGGAGCTGCAGAACCTGCGCAATACCCGCAGCAAGCAGATCGGCAAGGTCAAGGCGCAGGGTGGGGACGCCGCCGCACTGATGGCCGAGGTTGCCGCTTTCGGCGACGAGCTCAAGGCCAACGAACAGGCGCTGCAGGACAAGCGCGAGGCGATCGAACGCATCACCCTTGGCATCCCCAACCTGCCTGCCGACGACGTGCCCGACGGCGAAAACGAAGACGCCAACGTCGAGGAGCACCGCTGGGGCGCGCCGCGCGAATTCGATTTCCCCATCCGCGACCACGTCGACCTGGGCGCACACAACGGCTGGCTCGACGGCGACACCGCGGTGAAGTTGTCGGGCGCGCGTTTCACCGTGCTGCGCGGCCAGCTTGCGCGCCTGCACCGGGCGCTGGCGCAGTTCATGCTCGACCTGCATACCGGCGAGCACGGCTACCAGGAAACCAACGTGCCGGTGATCGTCAGCGCCGAGGCGATGACCGGCACCGGGCAGCTGCCCAAGTTCGAGGACGACCTGTTCGCCACGCGGGTGGGCGAGGAGAAGCGCTACCTGGTGCCCACTGCCGAAGTGCCGCTGACCAACATCGTGCGCGAGGAAATCGTCGACGCCGGGCGCCTGCCGCTGCGCATGGCCGCGCACTCGATGTGCTTCCGCGCCGAGGCCGGCAGCCATGGCCGCGACGTGCGCGGCATGATCCGCCAGCACCAGTTCGAGAAGGTCGAGCTGGTCACCGTTGCCGCCCCGGACCAGAGCGAGGCCGAACACGCGCACATGATCCGCTGCGCCGAAGTCACGCTGGAAAAACTGGGCCTGCCGTACCGGCGCATGCTCCTGTGCAGCGGCGACATGGGCTTTTCCGCGCGCAAGACCTGGGACCTGGAGGTGTGGCTGCCCTCGCAGGACAAGTACCGGGAGATCTCATCGGTCTCCAACTGCGGCGACTTCCAAGCCCGGCGCATGCAGGCCCGCTGGCGCAATCCGGATGGCGGCCGCCCCGAGCCGGTGCACACCCTCAACGGCTCCGGCGTCGCAGTGGGCAGGGCGCTGGTGGCGGTGATGGAGAACTACCAGCAGGCAGACGGCAGCATCACGGTGCCCGAAGTCCTGCGGCCCTACATGGGCGGGCTGGAGCGCATCGCCTGACGTTGTGAATATGGGACGAAAAAGGCTAAAATCACCACATCGTTCCAAATAAAAAGGCCGGCATGCAGGATCTCAACGACCTGAACTACTTCGCCCTGGTGGTCGAGCACGGTGGCTTTGCCGCCGCCGAGCGTGCCACGGGCATTCCCAAATCCCGCCTGAGCCGGCGCATCAGCCAGCTTGAAAGCGAGCTTGGCGTGCGCTTGCTGCAGCGCTCCACGCGCCGCTTCGCGGTCACCGACGTGGGCCAGGGCGTCTACCGCCACGCCCAATCGATGCTGGCCGAGGCCCAGGCCGCGCGGGAAGTGGTCGACCGCCTGAGTGCCGAGCCGCGCGGGGTGGTACGCGCCAGCGTGCCGGTCAATATCGCCCAGCAGCTCATGCCCAAGCTGTTGCCGGACTTCCTGGCGCGCTACCCGCAGGTGCGGGTGCAGATGCACATCAGCAACCGTCGCGTGGACCTGATCAACGAAGGTTTCGACCTGGCGATCCGGGTGCGCTCCAAGTTCGACGACGACGGCAGCCTGATCATGCGCAGCTTCGGCCAGATCCAGGAGCTGCTGGTGGCCAGCCCGAAGTACCTCAAGGGCGCCGGCCGGCCGACCGAACCCGAGGACCTGGCCGAGCACGTCACCATGACCATGGCCGAGGACGAGGTGCGCCAGCGCTGGGAGCTGCAGCGCAACGGCGAGACCCGCCGGATCGAACTCAAGCCGCGCATTTCCGGCTTCGATTTCCCGATGCTGATGACCCTGGCCCGGCAGGGCCTTGGCATCACCATGTTGCCGGAAACCGTGTGCGCCGATGCCGTGCACCGCGGCGAGCTGGAAGTGGTCCTGCCCGAATGGCGCCTGCCCCAGGGCACCGCCCACGCCGTCTTCGCCTCGCGCCGCGGCCTGCTGCCCGCCGTGCGCGTCTTCATCGACCATCTGGCCGAAAACCTGCCGCGCCTGCTCGAACAGTCCAGCCTCAACTGCAAAGGGGAGCTGGAGGACGCGGCGTAGCCGCTCTGGCGGGGCCACGGAGGCACGCGTGAAACCAGCGCGATGCGAAAGCGCCGTTGTAAGATAATCCAGTCATTGGATGGGTGGCCGAGTGGTTGAAGGCACCGGTCTTGAAAACCGGCAACGGGAAACCGTTCGTGGGTTCGAATCCCACCCCATCCGCCACTTGTCGCCAGCTACACCGACACGCGCGATCAGGCAACGACGGTCGCCCCGTCAGTCCGGTCGGGGATGCTTCGCTGTTGATGCCCCGAGGCGCACTTACGCCCCCGCATCCCACGCCCTGAGCGCCGCTTCCACCGCATCGATCCCTCGTGCAACCGCTGCCGGGTCCAGTTGCTCCCGGGTGTCCTGGGCGGTATGGATCACCTGCATGACCCGTGGCGGCGCGTCCGGCTGGTTGCCCTGCATCATGGCTTCCACGGCGCTGATTTCTTCAGCGTCCATCAGCGAGTAGGACACGGCCGGCCAACCGGCGCGCAGGAACGCCAGGTGGTCGGTGGGCGGGTAGTGCTCGGCGGTGGCGGAGAAGCCGGTGCCCGCTGATTCCGCGGCCGAGTCGCCGGCGCTGACCAGCGGATCGGACAGCTCGGGCGCCATCATCCACAGCGTGTCGCCCCAGCCGAACACATCGAAGTTGACGTACAGGGCCGGCTGCTCGCCGCCGCTGGCGACGTAATCGCGGGCGCCGAGCAGGCCGCGCTCTTCCAGGTCCCAGAACGCCACCGCGACCCGATGCCCTTGCAACGGGCGTTCACGGAAACGCTCTGCAAGCGCCAGCGCCACTGCCACCCCCGAGGCGTTGTCCACCGCGCCTTCGCCCTCGTCGACCCGGTCGGCATGGGCGCCGAGCAGCAGCAGCGGCGCATCGGCGTCGCCGGCCACTTCGGCCAGCAGGTTGAGGCCCTGGTGGTCGCCGCTGGTGAAGGGCAGTCCGGTCACTTCGAAACCGGTGGCCTGCAGGCGCTGGCGGATTGCCTCAAGCCGCGCCGCGTTGTCGCCGGCGACGACGATGGCCGAGGCGTCGCTGTTCCAGGCGTCCGCCGTAGCGGCGCCGGTGTCCTGGCGCTCATCCGCGAACAGGGGCAGGGCGGTGATGGCCACGAGGGCGAGCAGGGTGCCCAGGCCCTGCAGGCGACGGCGCGATGAAAGTGACATGGAAATTCCTGGGTGGGAGTCGCTCAAGTCTGCCGCAAGCGATCGCTTTCGCGAACGGGAAATCGCGGTCCTGCGCTGGTTGCGGAGGCTGGGCGCTGGCGCTAGCCTGACCAACGGGGACTCAAGAGGGGTACAGGGATGACCATCCGGGTTTTCATGGTTGACGACCATGCGCTCGTGCGCACTGGACTGCGCATGATCCTGTCGAACGAGGATGATATCGAGATCGTCGGCGAGGCCGAAAGCGGCGAAGATGCGCTGCCCGAAATCCGCAGGCTGAAGCCGGAGGTAGTGCTGTGCGACCTGCACCTGCCCGGGGTCAGCGGGCTGGAGGTGACCGAACGGATCGTGCGCGGCAACTACGGCTCGCGCGTCATCGTCGTGTCGGTGCTGGAAGACGGGCCCATGCCCAAGCGCCTGATCGAGGCAGGGGCATCGGGCTACGTGGGCAAGGGCGGTGACGCCAGCGAGCTGGTGCGCGCGGTGCGCACCGTGGCCGGAGGCAAGCGTTACCTGGCCAGCAGCATCGCCCAGAACCTGGCGCTGTCGGGGCTGGACGGGGGCGAAAGCCCCTTTGATTCACTGACTCCGCGCGAGATGGAAATCGCGATGCTGCTGATCCAAGGACTGCGCCAGGAGCAGATTGCCAGGCGGCTGAGCCTGAGCGCGAAGACGATCAACACCCACAAGACGCGGCTGTTCGAAAAGCTCCAGATCAACGACATGATTGCGCTGGCGCGGCTGGCCAGCCAGTACGGGGTGATCGATCCCGCGCAGACGCTGTAACCAGCGCCTGCGCGGATCTGCCAGGGAGTCAGGCGCTGCGGGGCTGGTCCGCTTCGCGCTCCTGTCCGCCTGCTTCTGCTTCCGCGTCGCCCTTGGGCTGCTGCGGCTGCTCGTGCTTGACCGCATCCGCTGCGGCCTCCGCGGGCGCCGGCTTTGGTGCTGGCGCTGGTGCGTCGAACAGGCTGGGCGAAGGCGCCTTTTCGGCTGCGGCTGCGGTCGAAGCATTGCTGTCGGCGGCGGTCGCGGCGGTCTCCGGCTTTGACAGGCCGGCGGCGCCGGAGGTCGTCTTGTCCACCGCCGATTCGGCGGCTTCCGGCCGGCTCGTTCCGGCCTTGCCGGCTTCGGCATCGTTTGCTTCGGAGCTGTCTGCCTTGGCGTCCGGCGCCGGCGGGGAATCGTTCTTCCGCGGTGCGCGCGGCTGGCGCGGTTCCGGCTTGCTCTCGGCGGCGGCCTGCTGGCCCTCGTCGAAGTCGAATTCCGGCTGGCTCGCCTGCGCGGCTACGGCCTCGGCGGCCTCCTCGCCCGGATCGGTGGCGGAATCGACGCTGGCCTCGGCGGAAGCACCGCCGCGGCGGCGGCGACGGCCACCGCGACGCCCGCGACGCCTGCGTCCGGTGCCTTCGCCGGACGTTGCCTGGTCGCCTTCGGCGGCAGTCGCGTCGCGCTTTTCCTCATCGGCCTTCACGGCCTTGTCGGCTGCATCGGCCTGGGGAACGGAAGCGGTCTCCGCGCCACCGGCCGGTGGCGCAGAAGCGGCTGCGGCGCCCACGGCGGTCGTGGCCAGGACGTCCGCGGCGTTGCCCTCGGCCGCCTTCTCGTTCGTGCGCTGCTTGCGCGCGGTCTCTTCCGCCTGTGCCGGCTGCGCGGCGGCATTCTGCGCCTTGTCCGCTGCTTTTTCCGGTGCCTGCTTCTGGCGCGGGTTGCGTGCCTGCTTCTTGCCGCGGCCGGACTTCTCCCGGTCCTGCTGCTGCTCGCGCTCGGCCTTGGCCTGGCCCTGCTTGCGGGCCCGGCGCGGCTGCTGGTCGTCGCGACGCTCACCGTCACGCTGTTCGCCACCGCGGCCCTGGCGGCTGTTCGAACGGCGCTGCTGGCCGCCGCGCTCCGACCCCTTGCCCGATTCCCGCGCGGGACGCGCGGGGGTGGCCGGGGCCGCAGGGGCGGCGCCGATCAGGGTCTTGAACCAGGCCATGAAGCCGCCGCTGGCCGGGGCCACGGCGGCGGCAGGGGCGGCCGGCGCGGGAGCCGGCGTCGGGGCCGGTTCCTGGCGCGGCTCACGCACCGGTGCCGGCTGTGCCGGGCGCACGTTCTTCACCGCTGCGGGCGGCGGCACGTTGAGATTGGACTTGTTGAGCGCAATCGTGGCGACCTTGCGGGGCGTGCCGCGCTGGTAGCTGGGACGGCTGGTTTCCTCGCCCAGCTCGTTCTCGCGCAGGCGGGTGACCTCGTAATGCGGGGTCTGCAGCTGTTCGTCCGCCACGATCAGGATCGGCGCCTTGTGGCGGCTTTCGATCTCCGAGAGCGCGGCGCGCTTTTCGTTGAGCAGGTAGTTGGCGATTTCCAGCGGCGCCTGCACCAGCACCTGGCCGGTGTTGTCCTTCATCGCGTGCTCCTCGGCGACGCGGATGATCGACAGGCTCAGCGACTCGACGCTGCGCATGCGGCCGTGGCCTTCGCAGCGCGGGCAGACGATCTGGCTCGACTCGCCGAGCGAGGCGCGCAGGCGCTGGCGGCTCATCTCCATCAGGCCGAACTTGGAGATCCGGCCCAGCTGCACGCGCGCACGGTCGTATTTGAGCGCGCCCTGCAGGCGGTTCTCGACCTCGCGCTGGTGCTTGTTGGAAGACATGTCGATGAAATCGATCACCACCAGGCCGCCCAGGTCGCGCACGCGCAGCTGGCGGGCCACTTCGTCGGCGGCCTCCAGGTTGGTGTGGAACGCGGTTTCCTCGATGTCGCCGCCACGGGTGGCGCGGGCCGAGTTCACGTCGACCGCGGTCAGCGCCTCGGTCTGGTCGATCACCAGGGCGCCGCCAGACGGCAGGCTGATGGTGCGCTCATAGGCGCTTTCGATCTGCGACTCGATCTGGAAGCGGTTGAACAGCGGCGTGTCGTCGGTGTAGTGCTTGAGCTTGCGCAGGTTGTGCGGCATGACCTGCTCGACGAAGTCCTTGGCCTCCTCGTACATCTCCGGGGTGTCGACCAGGATCTCGCCGATGTCGGAGCGCATGTAGTCGCGCAGGGCACGGGTGATCAGGCGCGATTCCTGGTAGATCAGGAACGGGGAGGGCTTGCTCAGCGCGGCGCCGGTGATGGCGCGCCAGATGCTCAGCAGGTAGTCCAGGTCCCACTGCAGCTCTTCGGCATCGCGGCCCACGCCGGCGGTGCGGATGATCACGCCCATGTCGGCGGGGATCTCCAGCGCGTCCATGGCCTGCTTGAGCGCGGCGCGGTCGTCGCCCTCGATCCGGCGCGAGACGCCGCCGGCGGTCGGCGAGTTGGGCATCAGCACCATGTAGCGGCCGGCCAGCGAGATGAAGGTGGTCAGGGCGGCGCCCTTGTTGCCGCGTTCCTCCTTTTCCACCTGGACCACGACTTCCTGGCCCTCGCGCAGCAGTTCGCGGATGCCGGCCTTGTGGTCGACGCCGGCCTGGTAGTAGTCGCGGGAAATTTCCTTCAGCGGCAGGAAGCCGTGGCGGTTGCCGCCGTATTCGACGAAGGCCGCTTCAAGGGAGGGTTCGAGCCGGGTGATGCGGCCCTTGTAGATGTTGGACTTCTTCTGTTCCTGGGAGGGCTGTTCGATGTCGATGTCGTACAGCGACTGGCCGTCCACGATCGCCACGCGCAGCTCTTCGGCCTGCGTGGCGTTGATCAGCATGCGTTTCATTGTTGCGTTCCTCGCGCGCTGCTACCGCGCGGAACGCCATGGGCGTTACGTCTGGTGTGGCTGCAGGCTGCGCCAGCGGGAGCTGTCGCTCCGAGGCGGGATGGCGAACCGTCCCGCGCCGCGGCGCGGCCGTCAGGTTGTTCCAGCGCTACGACACCACGGCAGACCGCGGGAGCGCTTTGTGTATTGCATTGGTTCGTGTTGCAGGACCGTCGGCAGCTTGTGGCAGGGCCGCAAGCGCCGCGCGGGGCATGTTCAGCACCGTTCCGCGAAATCATCCGGGGATGCGCCGTGGAGACGGACGATGGCCGGGCCTGCCAATGAGCCGCTAACATGTCCGCCCCGGGGGCGGTGGTCGCGCACTGCAATCGGACTCGCGGGAAGCGGGCTTTCGGCCCTGTTTGCCGGTTCCCGCACCGCCGAGGCGGCGCCGGGGCAACTCCCTGCGAAATCAAACCCTTATATCGCGACGCGAGTGTAGCAGATCAAACCCCGCAGATGACCCGTCCAGAGCGCCCCGTTCCACAGCCCGGCGGCGCCCGCACAGTGCGGGTGCCGGAAGACCGGGACGGCCAGCGGCTGGACAATTTCCTGCTGGGCCAGCTCAAGGGCGCGCCGCGCAGCCTGGTCTACAAGCTGGTGAGATCCGGGCAGGTCCGGGTGAACAGGGGCCGGGCGAAGGCGGACCGTCGCCTGGAGGGCGGCGACGAAGTGAGGATCCCGCCAGTCCGCCTGACCGAGCCGGGGGAACGCGGCACGCCCGCCAAGGGGCTCATGGACGCGCTCGCAGCGGCGATCGTGTTCGAGGACGAGCGGTTGCTGGCACTGAACAAGCCGTCCGGGGTCGCCAGCCACGGCGGCAGCGGAATCGGTTTCGGCGCCATCGAGACCCTGCGCGCACTTCGCCCGAACCAGTCACTGGAGCTGGTGCATCGCCTGGACCGCGACACCTCGGGACTGCTGCTGCTGGCCAAGAAGCGTTCGGCCCTGTCCGAACTGCAGGCGCTGCTGCGCGAAGGCGGCGGCGACGGGCGGGGCGGGGTGGGCAAGCGCTACCTGACCCTGCTCACCGGGCGGATGCCCGACGGCACGATGAGCGTGGATGCGCCGCTGCACGTTGGCCTGCGTCAGGGCGGCGAGCGCCACGTGCAGGTCAACGATGCCGGCAAACCCTCGCTGAGCCACTTCCAGGTACTGGAGCGGCGCGGCGGGCATTCGTACTGCGAAGTGCGGATCGAAACCGGCCGAACCCACCAGATCCGGGCGCACGCGCGCCACATCGGGCATGCGGTGGCCGGGGACGACAAGTACGGTGATCCGGAGGTCAATCGGCGGCTGCGCGACAAGGCCGGGCTGAGGCGGCTGTTCCTGCACGCGGCGTCGCTGGAGTTTTCGCTGGATGACGGGGCTACGCCCTATCTGCTGCACGCGCCGCTTGCGCCGGAGCTGTCTGAAGTCCTTGATCGCTTGGCGGGCTGAAAGGATTTGCGCTGATGGGTGCGCGGGCGCGTCGGGTGGCGGTGCCCTTTAGTCTCCATGTCCCCCGGCAACGGCCTGCGGCCGTCGCCTCCTCCTTTACTTACGACTAAAGGGCACCGCCACCCGACGCCTTGGAATACGCGGTGATTAGGGAAGTGCCGCAGCCGAGCAAGCTCGGCTCTACAGCGCTCGGTGACTGACGGCCCCGTGATGGCAGATGGCGGGCGGGATCCTGTAGAGCGGAGCTTGCTCCGCTGCCAGTCAGAAAGCCGAGCCCCGCCGTGGCCGGGAGGCCTTTGCGCGTAAGTAAAGGAGGAGGCC
>JBQDAV010000015.1:0-54255 GCA_052090405.1 Luteimonas sp. | reverse complement strand
GATCGCGCTCGACCAGGCGCGCGGCCAGGTCCGACTTCAGCGCCACCATCGACAGGGTGTGGCCAAGCAGGTCATGCAGGTCGCGGCCGATGCGCTCGCGCTCCGCGGTCGCGGCCAGCCGCCGCACCTCGTCCTGCGACAGCTTGAGCGCCGCGTCCTTGAGCTCGTTGAGGCGTTCCACCTGCACCACCGCGCCCACGATCAGCGTCACCAGCGGCATCCACACCACCGCCTGCCAGGGATAGCCAAGCAGCACCGCGTAGCCGACGAAGCCGATCCCAAGCAGCAGCACCTGCACCATCGCCACCCACGCGGACCCCCGCAAGTGCATGTGCAGGAACACGCAGCCAAACACGAAGTAGGACATGCCCGACGGATACCAGGGCAGCAGCACCAGGCACAGCACGATCATCGCGGCGGCGTAGTGCCAGGCGGTGCGCGCCGGAGCGGCGAGCACGCGCATGTACAGCAGCAGGAACAGCGGATACGACACCGCGGTCAGCAGTCCCCAGCGGGTGTTGTAGCCACCCGGCGAGAAGGCGGGGGTGATGAATATCCACACAGACCACAGCAGGTGGACCAGGTCGGTCCACGGCGACCTGCCCTGGCGCATGGCCCAGGCCGTCAGCGAATCGGGAGCCGGCGACAGCCAGCGCAGCAGGGTCCCCGACGCATTCATCGGTCAGCGCAGCTCCACGTGGTCCAGGAAGAATTCAAACGTCCCGGCCGGCTGGCCGGCGGTGAAGGCGATGCCGCGAAGCTGCGACGGATCCGCGCCCGGGAAGTCGGCCAGCGCCATCCTGACTTCGGTCCATTCCGGGCCGGCCTGGAACGCCAGCGTGCTCGGCATGCCCTGCGCCGACGGGCCGGAGAACAGCATGGCGCTGTAGCTGCGACCGTCGCCGCGCACCTGGAACACCAGCTCCGTGCGAGCGGAGAAGTCAACCGGTTGCATCGGCTCGGCGGCCGGGAAAAACATCACCCCGGCCCAGGGGAACGGGAACCCGGCCCGCACCTCGCCCGCGACGCGCAGCGCCCCGGCCGATCCATCAGCTCCGCTTGCCACCAGGCCGTGCTCCGCGGTGGAGGCACCGCCGGCGATCTGGTCGGTGGTCGCCTGCCAGATTCCGAACGTCGCCGCGACCGCGTCGCCGTCGAAGTCGCTGACCAGGGTCTGCGTCGGCGCGGCCTGCGCGTCCACCCCGCCGGCTGCGGGATCGCGCTCGACCCGGTAGCCGTTCTTCCACACCCCCGCGATCGCGCGGGTGGCGGTGATGTCGGTGAGCGGATCGCCGTCCACCAGCAGCAGGTCGGCGCGCATGCCCGGCGCCACCCGTCCGCGGTCGTCGATGCCGAACCGGCGCGCCGGCAGCGCGGTGGCGGCGGCCAACGCCTCGGCCGGCGCCAGCCCGGCCCGCACCAGCAGCTCGATCTCCCCGTGCATGCTCACGCCGTGCGCGGTACCGGGATTGGGCGCATCGGTTCCGGCGAGAATTGCCACGCCGGCCTCGTGCAGGTCGCGCACGCTCCGCAACGCGCGCTCCAGCTGGTCGTTCGCCGGCACGCCGGGGATGACCGCATCCAGCGTGCCCTTCTGTCCGGCGGTCAACATCGACCCGAGCCGCGGGTCCGCCTGCAGCGCGTCGCCTTCGCCGCGCCCGGACAACGAGGCCACCACCGACAGGGTCGGAATGACGAACGCGTCGGTGGCCCGCGCCGCCTCGACGAACGCCTGGTCCGCCACGCCGTCGGCAAAAATATGAACCAGCCCATCGGCGCCGGCTTCGATCGCGTGGCGCGAGTCCTCCTGCGTCGACGCGTGCACCACCGCCAGCCTGTCGCCTTCATGGGCCGCCGCGATCACCCGGGTGACCTGGTCCGGGGCCAGCGTCGGCAGCGACGGCGCGCCGGTATAGGCGCTCATGTCCTCGACGATCAGTTTGATGAAGTCCACGCCCTCGCCGATCCGCTCGTCGATGAAGGCGTCCACGTCGGTGTCGGCCTCCACCACCGGCACGACGAAGCCGTACTGGGTACCGTGCCCGCCCAGCGCGGTGATCGCGTAGCCGGACGACCACAGGTCGGCACGGCCGGTGTCGTCCAGCGCTTCGCGCGCCTGACGCAGCGCCGGCAGGCGATCGACCATGCCGTGCATGTCGAAGGCGGTGGTGACACCAAAGCGTGCGGCGTCGCGCTGGGCGTCGCCCCAGGCGTGCACGTGGGCGTCGATCAGGCCCGGCAGCAGGGTCTTGCCGGCGCCGTCGATGACCGCCAGCCCGTCGGGGACTTCGGCATCGGCACCAACCGACTCCACCAGCCCGGCGCGCACCACCACCGTGGCCACCCCCAGGTCGCGCTCGCCGTCGAACACGCGCGCGCCGCGGATGGCGAAGCTGTTGACCTGTCCGGCGGCCGGTTCTTCCGCCTCGCCGGGCCGGTCGCCGGCGTTGCCCTGCAGGGCGACCGCAAGCCCGAGCGTGCCGGCCAGCGCACCGAAGGCGATGATCTCAACCAGTCGTTTCATGTCGCTGCTCCCCCGCTTGTTGTTGTAGAGGCAAAGCTCAACCCGCTGCGGCCAGACGGCGCCGCGCGAGCACGAAAAATGAAGCCGTCACCACCGCCAGCACCCCCAGGTGCAGCCACACGCTGCCCCCTGCGTCATGGCCCACGACCTTCATCGCGATCTGGCCCAGATGATACGCCGGCCATACCGGCGCCAGCCGGCCGAAGATGTCCGGCAGGACCGACAGCGGCATCCACAGCCCGGACAGAAACGCCATGGGCAGGAACAGCAGGTTGACCACCGCCACCGCGGCGTTGGCCCCGAACAGGCTGCCGATGTAGAGACCCAGCGCGCAGAACGGCAGCACCCCCAGTACGTTGGCCGCCAGCAGCGCCAGCCACTGGGCCGGCACAAGCGAGACGTCGCCCAGGGTCCAGGCCAGCACCCCCAGCAGCAGCGAGATCAGCGCGGCGAAGACCATCGCCGCCACCATCTTCGCCAGCAGCCACGACCCCGCGGGCGCGGGCAGCGCGCGCTTGAGCCGCAGCAGGCCGCGTTCGCGATCGTGGGCGATGCCCGCGCCGAAACCGAACAGCGCCGCGCCCATGATGCCGAACACCCCATAGCCGGCCAGCATGTACTGCGCATTCGCCCCGCCCGGTGAAAGCATGACCCCGAACAGCAGGTAGAACCCGGTCGGGAACAGCAGCGTCGGCAGCACGAAGGCCGGCTCGCGGAACTGGCGCAGCAGTTCGTACCTGGCTTCGAGCAGGTAGGCGCGCCAGGCATGGAAGGACCGGGGCTGGACGGCGGGTTCGACGGCGGCGTGCATCAGGCGGCCTCCTCTTCTTCGCGGGTGATCTGGATGAAGGCGTCGGCAAGCCCGGCGCGCAGCACTTCCAGGTCCTTGAGCGACGGATCGGCATCGAGCAGGCGCCGCACCACCGCCTCGGAGGCATCGGCCTGGATCTCCAGCCGGTCGCCTTCGCGCGTGGCCCTGCGCACCTGTGGCCAGTCCGTCACCAGCGCCGGGTCCAGCACCGAGACGCAGCGGATGCGGCGCTGGGCCACGTGCGCGCGGATCTGGCTGACGCTGCCCTCGGCCGCTACCCGGCCACGGTCGAGCACCACCACGCGATCCGACAGCGCCTCGGCCTCCTCCAGGTAATGGGTGGTGAGCAGCACGCCGCAGCCTTCTGCGACCAGCGCGCGCACCGCCGCCCAGAGCTGCTGGCGGGCCTGGATGTCCAGCCCGGTGGTCGGCTCGTCGAGGAACAGCAGCCGCGGACGCCCGCACATGGCCAGGACAAACTGCACCCGCCGCTGCTGGCCGCCGGACAGCTTGTCATAGCGGCGCTGCAGCAGGCCGTCCAGCCCGGCGAGCGCCATGCAGTCGGCGATGCTGCGCGGATGCGGATAGTAGCTGCGGGTCAGCTGCAGCAGCTCTTGCACCCGCAGGTCGTCCTGGACCCCGCCGTCCTGCAGCATCACCCCGGTCTGCCGGCGCGCGTCGAGCGCCCCCGGCTGGCGGCCGAACAGTTCCGCGGTGCCGCCATCGGGCTGCAGCAGGCCCAGCAGCAGGCCGATCGCGGTGGTCTTGCCGGCGCCGTTGGCGCCCAGCAGCGAGACCACCTCGCCGGCGTGGACCGCAAGGTCCGCGCCGTCCAGCGCAGTCACACCGCCATAGTGCTTGCGGGCCGCCTGCAAGGTGGCGAGGGGGGCCGCGGCGGGCACGGATGCGCCCGTTGCGGGAGAAAGTTCGTCGTGGTGGGCGCTGGTCGTGTCCATGGCGGCCATCTTCCGCACATGCCGCCCCGGCCGGCAGTCGCAACGGTCACCTCCTGCAGGTGACAGGAGTCACGTGACCCGGGCCGAACCCGGATTTAGGCTGATGAGACAAGGAGCGGCTGCCGGCAGGTGACTACAGGCCCTGCCGCCGGCTGTTCCCCCTGTCACAATCGGGCCACCCGCACCCACTGCCGAGCCAATGAATACCAAAGCCGACCTGCTCAGGGAACTGCGCATCGACCGCACCCCCACCCCGCCGCCGTCGCGGCGCTGGCTGTGGATCACGCTGGGCGTGCTGGCCGGCCTGCTCCTGCTGGCGCTGGTCGCCTCCGCGCTGTTCGGCGGCGGGGGTACCACCGAGGTGCGGACGGCACCGGTAGTCGTCAGCGGTGCGGGCGCGGCGCCGGCCTCGGTGCTCGACGCCAGCGGCTACGTGGTCGCCCGGCGCATGGCCACCGTCTCGGCGAAGATCACCGGTCGGGTGCGCGAGGTACTGATCGAGGAAGGCATGCAGGTCGAGGAGGGCCAGGTGATGGCCACCCTGGACCCGGTCGACGCCGACGCACAGCGCAGCCTGGCCGCCGCCCAGCTGGCTGCGTCGCGCACCCAGGTCACCAGCGTGCAGGCGCAGCTTGGCGAAGCCGAGGCCAACGCGCGAAGGCTGCAGTCGCTGGTAGACCAGCAGCTGGTGTCACGCGCGCAGTACGATCAGGCGGTCGCCACGCGCGACTCGCTGCGCGCCCAGCTGGCTACAGCCCAGCGCCAGGTCGACGTCGCCGCCGGGCAGCTCGACATCTCCGACCTTGGCGTGGACAACACCATCGTGCGCGCGCCGTTCGCCGGCGTGGTGATCGCCAAGGCCGCGCAGCCGGGCGAGATCGTCTCGCCGCTGTCGGCCGGCGGCGGCTTCACCCGCACCGGCATCGGCACCGTGGTGGACATGGATTCGCTGGAGGTCGAGGTGGACGTGGGCGAGGCCTACATCGGCCGGGTCCAGCCGGCGATGCCGGTCGAGGCCACCCTCAACGCCTACCCGGACTGGAAGATTCCGGCCGAGGTGATCGCCATCGTGCCCGCGGCCGACCGCGGCAAGGCCACGGTCAAGGTGCGCATCGCGCTGCTGGAGAAGGATCCGCGGATCGTGCCGGACATGGGCGCGTCGGTGAGCTTCCTGGAGCAGGCGCGCGCGCCTGGGGAAGACGGTGCGCGCACGCTGCGCATACCCGCCGCGGCGGTCGTGGAGCGCAACGGGACCGCGATTGCGTTTGCCGTGGACAGCGAAAACCGCGTGCAGCGGCGGCCGCTGCAACTTGGCGGCACCGTCGGTGACCAGCGCGAGGTCCAGTCCGGCCTGGCGCCCGGTGACGAGGTCGTGCTCGACCCGCCCGACGACCTGGCCGACGGCGACCGGACCACGATCGTGCAATGACCGCACGCACCACGCGGCGCGGCACAACCCAGCAACCCGGGAGGCAGTTCCATGACGTCACTGGTATCGATCCGCAACTTGGGCAAGTCCTACCAGCGCGGCCCGGAGAAGGTCGACGTGCTGCAGGGCCTGGACCTGGAGATCACCGAGGGTGACTTCGTCGCCCTGATGGGCCCGTCCGGCTCCGGCAAGACCACCCTGCTCAACCTCATCGGCGGGCTGGATACGCCCAGCTCGGGCGAAATCGAGGTCGCCGGCGAACGCATCGACCGCATGGGCGCCGGCCAGCTGTCCTCCTGGCGCAGCCGCCACGTCGGCTACGTGTTCCAGTTCTACAACCTGATGCCGGCGCTGACCGCGCAGAAGAACGTGGAGCTGCCGCTGCTGCTCACCAGGCTCGGCGGCGCCCAGCGCAAGCGCAACGCCGAAATCGCCCTGACCCTGGTCGGCCTGGCCGACCGCACGAAACACAAGCCCAACGAGCTGTCCGGCGGCCAGCAGCAGCGGGTGGCGATCGCCCGCGCGATCGTCTCCGACCCGACCCTGCTGATCTGCGACGAGCCCACCGGCGACCTGGACCGCCAGGCCGCCGAGGAGATCCTGGGCCTGCTGCAGGTGCTCAACCGCGAGCATGGCAAGACCATCGTCATGGTCACCCATGACCCCAAGGCCGCCGACCACGCCTCGCACACCCTGCACCTGGACAAGGGCGTACTGGTCGACCAGCCCGCCCACGCCGCCTGAGCCGGGGAAGACGGCATGAAATACCTGCACCTGATCTGGGCCGCGCTGTTCCGGCGCAAGACCCGGACCTTCCTGACCCTGGCCTCGATCGCCGCGGCGTTCCTGCTGTTCGGCCTGCTCGACGGCATCCGCACCAGCTTCGCCCAGCTCGGTCAGAACGCCGACGGCGCGCAGCGGCTGCAGACCATCTCGCGGCTGTCGTTCATTGAATCGCTGCCGCTCTCGCTGCGGGCGCGCATCGACCAGGTCGACAACGTGGAAGCGGTGACCTATGCCAACTGGTTCGGCGGCGCCTACCAGGGCCCGCGCAACCAGATCTTCAGCTTCGCGGTCGCGCCCAACTACCTGGACCTGTACCCGGAGATCGAGGTCACCGCGGAAGATCGCGCCGCCTTCGCCAGTAACCGCACCGGCGCGCTGGTCGGCGAAGCGCTGGCGGAGCGCTTCGACTGGGAAGTGGGCGACCGCATCCCGCTGCAATCAGGGATCTTCCCCAACAGCGATGGCAGCCTCAACTGGGAGTTCGACATCGTCGGGCTGCTGCGCTCTGGCGAGGACGGCGGCTTCTACGACAGCCTGTTCCTGCTGCACTGGGAATACTTCGCCGAATCCACCCCCTACGTGGACAACGAGGTGGGTTGGTACATCAGCCGGGTCGGCGACGTGCGCCAGGCGGACCGCGTCGCGCGCGCGATCGACGCGCTGTCGGCCAACTCGCCCAACGAGACCCGGACCATGAGCGAGCAGGCGGCGATGGCCTCGCAGCTCAAGCAGATGGCCGACGTGGGCCTGATCGTGGGCTCGATCATGGGCGCGGTGTTCTTCACCCTGCTGCTGCTGACCGGCAACACCATGGCCCAGGCGGTGCGCGAGCGCACCTCGGAGATCGGGGTGCTGAAGACGCTGGGCTTTTCCAGCACCAGCGTGCTGCTGATGGTGCTGGCCGAATCGGTGCTGCTGGTGGTGATCGGCGGCGTGGCAGGACTCGGCCTGGCGATGCTCGCCGGGCCCGCGGTGGGCCAGGCCAGCGGCGGCATGATCAACCTGCCCCCGGTGGGCCTGCAGAGCTGGACGCTGGGCCTGGCGCTGATGGTCGCCATCGGCGTGATCATCGGCCTGCTGCCGGCATGGCGCGGCATGCGCCTGAACATCGTCGACGCGCTGGCGGGGCGCTGAGGATGGGCAAGACAGGAGCCGGAATGAGACTCAGGTCCATGCTCTCGGGGCTCGCGCTGGGCGCGGTGGTGGTGGTCGGCCTGGCGGCGTGGATCGCGCTGCCCTGGCCGGTGCTGCTGGCGCTTGCGCTGGCACTGGCCGGCTGGATGTTGCTCACCCGCACCGGCCGCCAGGCCGGGTCCGTGACCCGGGTGGGCGTGAGCACCCTGCCCCAGCGGCTGGGTGGTTCATCGGTGGTGGTGATCGGCATCGCCGGCGTGGTGGCGGTGCTGGTTGCGCTGCTGGCAATGGCCGAGGGCTACCGGCAGACAGTGGCCTCGACCGGCGACGACGGCGCCGCCATCGTGCTGCGCGGCGGCTCGGGGGCCGAGGTGCTCTCCGTGCTCTCGCGCGAGAACCTGGTCACGATCGCCCAGGCGCCGCAGGTCGCGCGCAACGCCAACAACGTGCCGCTGGCCTCGGCGGAACTGGTGGTGGCCGCCAGCCTCACCCGGCGCGGCACCGCCGACGAGGATGGCAGCGTGCAGCTGCGCGGCGTGGACCCGATCGCCTGGGAGGTGCGCCCGGCGATGCGCGTCATCGAAGGCCGGGCGCTGCAATCCGGACGCCGCGAACTGGTGGTCGGCCGCGGTGCCCGGCAGCAGTTCGCCGGCCTTGAGCCGGGCGGCGAGATCCGCCTGGGACCGGACATGTGGCAGGTGGTGGGCGTGTTTGAATCCGGGGACGCGATGGAGTCCGAGATCTGGGGCGACGCCGGGATCGTCGCCACCACCTACCGCCGCGGCAGCAGCCGCAACTCGCTGACGGCCCGGCTCGCCGACCCCGGCGCGTTCGAAGCGTTCAAGGCCACGCTCGACGACGACCCGCGGCTGGAAGTGGCGGTGGAAACCACCGCCGACTACTTCTCGCGCCAGTCCGAAGGAATGACCCAGCTGCTGCGCATCATCGGCATCGTGGTGGGCTCGATCATGGCCATCGGCGCGGTGTTCGGCGCACTCAACACCATGTTCGCCACGGTCGCCGCGCGGGCGCGGGAGATCGCCACCCTGCGCGCGATCGGCTTTCGCGGGCTGCCGGTGGTGGTGGCGGTGATGCTGGAGACGATGTTGCTGGCGGCCATCGGCGGTGTCCTGGGCGGGCTGCTGGCGTGGCTGGTGTTCAACGGTTACACGGCCTCGACCCTGGCCGGCGGCGTGGGCCAGCTGACGTTCGAATTCCAGGTCACGCCCGGGCTGCTCTGGAGCGGGCTGAAGTGGGCGCTGGCGATCGGCTTCGTGGGCGGCCTGTTTCCCGCCGTGCGCGCGGCGAGGCTGCCGGTGACCACGGCGCTGCGGGCGGCATGAACGGCGGGCGGCGCAGCGACGTGCCCGGCACGCCGTCGGCGGACACCTCACCCGCCGCGCTGCGCGCGCTCCCGGGTGCGCAGCTGGACGCGCTCTATGCTGACTTCCACCGGCGCGTGTTCGCCTGCTACGAAGGCATCGACGAACTGCCCGCGGCCCGGCGCGAGGCCGCGCAGGCCAAGGCACGCCGGCGCGCCGAACCGATGATCGAACAGGCCCGCGCGGTGCATGAGGAGCGCGTGCGCCGGCTGCGGCTCAAGGCCCGGCGCTGGTGGATTGCCACCGTCGCCGTGGCGGTGGCCGGCAGCGCCGGCATCTCCTGGCTGGCGCTGCGCTGAAACCCGGCGGACGACCTCAGCGGGCCCAGCTCCCGGGCCGGGTCGATTCGGGCAGCACCTGCGCCGACAGCTGGCGGTTTCCGTCGAGCAGGCGCATCGCGTCGGCGAGGATCGCCGCCGATTCATGCAACTGCGGATCCGGGCGTTCGTCGGCGGCCTTTTCCCGCGCGGTATCGACGGCCACGTCGCGCTCGTTGGCGAACAGCCCGTCATCGCGGTCCTCGGCCAGCGGATCCAGCGGCAGGCCCAGTTCACGGCGGACTTCCTGGCGTTCGCTGCGCTTGCGTACCTGGCGTTCGCGCTCGGCGCGGCGCTCGGCCTCGTTGAGCACCACGTACTTCTTCTCGCGCTCGGCGCGTGACTCGGCCACGTCTTCCAGGAACCACTGGAACTCGTGGTCCTCGGCCACCCGTGCCTCGTGCAGCGCGGTGAGCCGCGGCAGGATCGGATCGAAGTCGCCGTAGTCGGTATGCGGCACCGGTGCGATCCGGTTCCACGGCAGCGCGTTGTCGTAGGTGCTTTCACCGAACTCGCTGGCGTCTACCGTCACCGGGAACAGGATGTCCGGCACCACCCCGCGGTTCTGGGTGCTGGCACCGTCGGGCAGGTAGAACTGGGCCACGGTCAGCTTGACCGAGCCGTAGCGCTTGTCCTCGCCGGTAGGCATGCGGTCCAGGTCGATCAGGTTCTGCACCGTGCCCTTGCCGAAGGTGGTCTCGCCGATCACCAGGCCGCGGCCGTAATCCTGGATGGCCCCGGCCACGATCTCCGAGGCGGAAGCGGAGCCGCGGTTGATCAGCACCGCCAGCGCGCCTTCCCAGGCCACGCCCGGCGTGCGCACGCCTTCCACGTTCACCCGTCCGCCCGATTCGCGCACCTGCACCACCGGGCCGGTATCGATGAACAGTCCGGTCAGCTCGACCGCCTCGTTGAGCGAGCCGCCGCCGTTGTTGCGCAGGTCCAGCACCACGCCGTCGACGCCCTCTTCCTTGAATTCCTCCAGGATCCTGGCCACGTCGCGCGTGGCCGAGGTGTAGTTGCCGTCACGGTTCCGGCGACCCTGGAAGTCCTGGTAGAAAGCCGGCAGCTTGATCACGCCGACCCGCTTGTCGATGCCCTCGGCGCCCTCGCCGGAAATCTCGATCACCTCGGACTTGGCCGCCTGCTCCTCCAGCCGCACCCGCTCGCGGGTGAGCACCACGTACGCCGGCTCGCCGTCCATGCCCGACCCGGCGGGGATGATCTCCAGCTTCACCTGGGTGCCCTTGGGCCCCTTGATCTTCTCCACCACGTCGTCGATGCGCCAGCCCACGACGTCCTCGACCGGCCCGTCCTCGCCCTGGCCCACACCGGTGATGCGGTCGCCGGGGCGGAACTTGCCGCTCATCGCGGCCGGGCCGCCCGCGATCAGCTCGCGGATCACGACCACGTCGTCCTGCTTCTGCAGCTGCGCGCCGATGCCCTCCAGCGACAGCGACATGTTCTGGTTGAACAGCTCGGTGTTACGCGGGTTGAAGTAATCGGTGTGCGGATCGATCGATGCCGTATAGGCGTTGAGGAAGGTCTGGAACGCGTCTTCGCCGTTGAGCTGGGCCACGTTGTTGGCCATGTTCTGGTAGCGCTGGCCCAGGGTCTTGCGGATTTCGTCGGCCTCGCGCCCGGCCAGCACCAGCCGCAGCCAGTCATTGCGCACCGACTGCCGCCACACCGCTTCCAGCTCTTCGTCGGTGGCCCAGTCAACGTCCTCGCGGTCGTATTCCCAGCGGTCGTCGCCGGTGAAATCGAAAATGTCCTGCTCCAGCAGCCCGCGGGCGTAGGCGACGCGTTCGGTCACCCGCTCCTTGTACAGGGCGAACATCCCGTAGGCCGGCTCCAGCTCACCCTTGCGCACCGCCGCGCCCATCCCGGCCCGGTACGGCTCGAAACGCTCAACGTCCGCCGCGGTCAGGAACATCCTGTTGGCGTCCAGCGACTCCAGGTAGCGGTCGAAGATGTCCGAGGACATCTCCGCGTCCATCGCCCGCGGGCGGTAGACGAAGCGGCTGTCGGACAACAGACCGTAGACGAGCCGCGAGGTGCGGACCTGGTCCTGGCTGGCCGACGTGGGGATGGATTCACCGTTGGCGCGCGCCATCAGCGCCAGCGGCACCGACAGGGCAAATACAACCAGCGCGGTGGAAATCAGGCGGGAGGCTTTCATGCGTCGACTTGTTACCTCATGGGCGCCGGCCGGGAAAGACGGCAATCGGATGGTGTAAACGGATATGGACGCCCTACAGTGCCGAAAGTTTCATCCGGACACCATCGCGGCGCGGTTTTGCAGGCGATTTCCACTCTAACCGCCCCCCGTCGCCCTGACGTGAACGGGACTTGCATGGCTGCCCGGCCAGTTGGGCCACGCCGTCAGGCGGCGACGCCGGCCTCGATTGCCTGGCGGTCGGCGTGATACGACGAGCGCACCAGCGGACCGGAGGCGACGTGGATGAAGCCCAGCGACATACCGTATTCCTCCAGCGCCTTGAACTCCTCGGGAGTCCAGTAGCGCAGCACCGGGTGGTGGTGCGGGCTGGGCTGCAGGTACTGGCCGATGGTAATCATTTCCACGTCGTGGGCGCGTAGGTCGCGCAGGGTCGCCTGCACCTGCTCCATGGTTTCGCCCAGGCCAAGCATGACCCCGGACTTGGTCGGCAGGTGCGGGTGCTGGGCCTTGAACTTCTGCAGCAGGGTCATCGACCACTGGTAGTCGGCGCCCGGGCGCACGTTGCGGTACAGGTCCGGCACCGTTTCGACGTTGTGGTTGAACACGTCCGGCGGATTGGCGGCCAGGATCTCCAGGGCCCGGTCCATGCGGCCGCGGCCGCGGAAGTCGGGGGTGAGGATCTCCACCTTGGTACCAGGCGACTGCTCGCGGATGGCGGTGATGCAGTCCACGAAGTGCTGGGCGCCGCCGTCACGCAGGTCGTCGCGGTCCACGCTGGTGATCACCACGTACTTCAGGCCCATGTCCGAGACCGTCTCCGCCAGGCGGCGTGGTTCGTCCGGGTCCGGCGGCTTGGGCCGGCCATGGGCCACGTCGCAGAAGCTGCAGCGGCGGGTGCACACGTCGCCCAGGATCATGAACGTGGCGGTGCCGTGGCCGAAGCACTCGTGGATGTTCGGGCAGCTCGCGTCCTCGCACACGGTCACCAGGCGGTTCTTGCGCAGCTTGGACTTGAGCGCGGCGACCGCGCCGTTGGACGGGATCCGTACCCGGATCCACGAGGGCTTGCGCAGCACCGGCGCCTCGGCGAACTCGACTGGCGAGCGGCCGATCTTGTCGCCGGCCACCTGGCGTTGGCCCGGCTGCAGGGAACCCCCCGCCGGCGCGGGTTGCACGACCTGCATCGGGATGGATTTGTCCTGGGAATTCATGGCGTACCGGCTGACTGTTGTGCGAAGCCGCATTGTAGACCACCCGCCCCGCCGCTTCGGGCGCCTGGCGGAACGCTGCGGCCCGGCAAATCCCGCCGGATCACGCGGTTTCGGCCATCTCCGGCAGCGCCGTGTCCGCCTGCAACGCCAGCCCGAACTGGTGCGCAAGCTGCGCCAGCAACACCGGTTTGACCGACGCCGGACCCGACGGCCCGCCCACGTCGCCCACCGAGGTCACCTGCAGCCCGGCATAGCCGCAGGGATTGATGCGCGAGAATGGCTCCAGGTCCATGGCGATATTGAACGCCAGGCCGTGGAAGACGCACCCGCGGCGCACGCGGATGCCCAGCGCGGCCACCTTGGCGCCGGCCACGTACACGCCGGGCGCGCCGTCGCGGCGCGCGCCCTGGATATTCCATTCGGCCAAGGTATCGATCACCGCCTGCTCGATCCGCTGCACGTATTCGCGCACGCCGACCTTCAGCCGGCGCAGGTCCAACAGCGGGTAGGCCACGATCTGGCCCGGGCCGTGGTAGGTGACCTGGCCGCCGCGGTCCACGTGCAGCACCGGGATCTCGCCGGCACCGAGCACATGCTCCGCCCTGCCGGCCTGGCCCAGGGTGAACACCGGATCGTGCTCCACCAGCCAGAGTTCATCGCCGGTGGCTTCGTTGCGTTCGTCGGTGAAGCGCTGCATCTCGCGCCACACCGGCTCGTAAGGCCGGCGGCCAAGGTCCCGCACCAGCAGACACGGCGCGCTCACCGGCGGAGCCCCTGCCTGCGCACGCTCAAAGCGTCCACTTCACTTCCGGATGCTCGCGCAGCGCGGCGTGGGCGCTCTCGTACTCTTCGCGCGTTCCGGCGCGGAAGGCCAGCCGCACCGACACGTAGTTGCCGCCCCGCGACGCACGCGTGGTCAGCGAATCAGGCACGACGGTGAGGCCAGCGGCCATCAGCAGGTTCGGCACCTCGGCCTCCAGGCCAGCATCGGCCAGACCCATCGCGGTGATCTCGAATTCACCGGGGAACTGGAAGCCGTGTTCGGGATTGTCGGATTTGATCTCCATCGCCCGATTATGGGGACCGGCGGCGGCTTTCCCAAGCGCGTCCGTGGCGCTTGCGGGCACGGGCTGTCCTTCCGGCGCCTGAAACCGCGTTTATGGAATTGTCATTCGCCACAAGCACACGCCATGTCGCCCTGCCTGAAGATTTCGCTTCCGATCGCCCTTCTCGCCACCCTGTTCGCCGCCGGCCCCGTCCAGGCCCAGCGCGCACAGGCCGAACGGGCCCAGCGCACCACCGAGATCCCCGTATGCAGCCGCAGCCTGGGAACCATCGCGGTTGACGAGCCCCCGGGCCGCAACTGGTGGACCGGCCAGCAGCTGTCCTCGCCCTCGGCGCTGATCAAGCTGTTCGTCAACCGTTCGCGCTGTTTCGAACTGGTCGATCGCGGTCGCGGCATGGAACGGATGCAGGCCGAACGCGACCTGGCCGCCTCCGGCGACCTGCGCGGCGGATCCAACATCGGCCGTGGCCAGGTCCGCGCCGCCGACTACGTGCTGGTGCCCGACCTGATTTCGCAGAACGCGGATTCCAGCGGCAACCGCATTGGTGGGCTGATCGGGGGCCTGATCGGCAACCGCACCGCCGCCGCGGTGCTGGGCGGAATCGACATCAGCCGCAAGACCGCCGACGTGCTGCTGACCGTCACCGACATGCGCTCGTCCATGCAGGTGGCCATGGCCGAGGGCCACGCCAGCCACACCGACCTGGGCTGGGCCGGCGGGGCGGGCGTGTTCCGGAGCAACCTGGTCGGTGGCGGCGCCACCGGCTATGCCAACACCGAGCTCGGCCAGGTCATCACCCTCGCTTACCTGCAGGCCTACACCGACCTGGTCGGCCGGCTCGGCGGACTGCCGTCGGACGCCTCGGCCGCCAACCACCAGCAGGCCGTGACCATGCACAAACCCGGCCGCCTGCTCCACAGCGCCGACGGCAACGGCGGCGCCGTGCGCAGCCTCGACCCCGGCATGATGCTCTACCCCACCGGCAACCGCTCCGACCTGATGTGGGAAGTCGACGACGAACTGGGCAACCGCGGCTGGGTGAACTCGACGCTGTTCGGGCTTTCCCGCTGATTCCAGCGTCGCGTCACGAAGTGCGACGGAGCGTCGCACTGCTGTTGTTCTCCGCGCCAGACCACTGCTGCTCCTGCCAGCCCGCCGCCTGAAGTCGATGATGAGCTGGACCCCTCCCTTTCCCACCAGGGATGACCGCTGGGGTAATCTCGCACCCTGCCGGCACAAGGACGGGGAGCAGGCTGGATGTCTATTTACGCGCTGAAAGGTCGCTTCCAGGACCTGCTGCGCCCGTGCGTGCGCGTCCTCCACGAGGCCGGCATCACCGCCAACCAGGTCACCCTTGCCGCCGCAGCGCTCTCGCTGCTGGTGGCGGCACTGGTATTCGCGTTCGCACCCGGACACACGCTGCTGTACCTGCTGCTGCCGGGCTGGATGCTGCTGCGGATGGCGCTGAACGCCATCGACGGCATGCTGGCGCGCGAGTTCGGCCAGAAGTCGCCGCTGGGTGCCTACCTCAATGAACTGTGCGACGCGGTGTCCGACGCCGCGCTGTACCTGAGCCTGCTCGGCGTGCCCGGCGTGCAGCCGCAGCTGCTGTGGGCGATGGTGGCGATGGCGCTGCTGACCGAATACGCCGGCGTGCTCGGCCTGATGGTGGGCGCCAGCCGCCGCTACGAAGGGCCGATGGGCAAGAGCGACCGTGCGTTGGTCATCGGCGTGGTCGGAGTCCTGCTGGCCATGGGCTGGATCGACGGCACTGGCGTGGACATCGCCGCAATGATCGTGGCGGCGCTGTGCCTGCCAACGCTGTGGCGCCGCGTCGGCGCCGGCCTGCAGGAGGTACGCAAAGCCTCCGGCGAACAGGGAGAATGAAACGGATGCGCGAACACAGGGAACTGGAATTCCCCAGCTACGATGGCGAACGCCTCTACTACCGCCACTGGCCAGCCGCCGGCATCTCGCGCGGCGCCATCGTGTTGCTGCACCGCGGGCACGAGCACTCCGGCCGGATCGCGCACCTGGCCGACGAGCTGCAGATGCCCGACCACGACGTCTTCGCCTGGGACGCGCGCGGCAACGGCCGCTCCCCCGGCGCGCGCGGCGATGCGCCAGGATTCGAGGCGCTGGTGCGCGACCTGGATCGCTTCGCGGCCTGGATCGAACGCGAACACGGCATCGCGCATGAGCGCATGGCGGTGGTGGCGCAGAGCGTAGGCGCAGTGGTCGCCGCTGCCTGGGCGCACGATTACGCGCCACGCCTGCGCGCACTGGTGCTGGCCTCGCCGGCGTTCAAGGTCAAGCTGTACGTGCCGTTCGCCCGGCCCGGGCTGCGGTTGCTGCAGGCGCTGCGCGGCAACTTCTTCGTCAACAGCTACGTCAAGCCGCAGTTCCTCACCCATGACCCGGAGCGGATCGCCAGCTACCGCACCGACCCGCTGGTCACGCGGCCGATCTCGGTGCGCGTGCTGCTTGGCCTGTACGAGACCGCCGAGCGCATCGTGGACGATGCCAACGCGATCGTGACGCCGACCCAGCTGCTGGTTTCAGGCGCCGACTTCGTCGTGCACCGCGCGCCGCAGGACCGCTTCTTCGAACGGCTGGGCGCGCAGGTCAAGGAGCGGCACCTGCTGCCGGGCTTCTTCCACGACACCCTGGGCGAGCGCGACCGCGCGGTTGCGGTCGGGAAGGTCCGCGCCTTCCTGCAGGCGCGCTTCGCCGAGGAACCACTGCAGGTGCCGTCTCTGCTCGACGCCCACCGCCACGGCGCAACCTTCAACGAATCGCAGGCGCTGGCCTGGCCACCGGAGCGCTGGTCGGCGAAGGAGCTGTACTGGCGCGCCACGCGCGCGGGCCTGAGATTCGGCGGACGGCTGTCCGAAGGCATCCGGCTTGGCCTGGAGACCGGCTTCGATTCCGGCAGCACGCTTGACTACATATACGAGCACCGCGCCCGCGGCGCCGGCCCGCTGGGCCGGATGATCGACCGCAACTACCTGGAGGCGATCGGCTGGCGCGGCATCCGCGTGCGCCGCGAGCACCTGCACGAATTGCTCGGCGAGGCGATGCGCCGGCTGCGCGCGGACGGCAAGCCCGTGGTGGCGGTGGACATCGCCGCCGGGCACGGCCGCTACGCGCTCGAGGCCCTGGCCGGCCAGGACCAGCGCGCCGACCGCATCCTGCTGCGCGACTACAGCCCGCTCAACGTGGACAAGGGCCGCGCGCTGATCGAAACCCTGGGCGCCGGCGACATCGCCGGTTTCGAGGCCGGCGACGCCTTCGACCGCGCCTCGCTGGCCTCGCTCGAGCCGGCGCCGACGCTGGCCATCGTCTCCGGCCTGTACGAACTGTTCCCCGACAACGCCCAGCTGCACGCGTCCCTCGGCGGCCTGGCCGACGCGGTCCCGCCCGGGGGGTATCTGGTCTATACCGGCCAACCCTGGCATCCGCAGCTGGAGTTCATTGCCCGTGCGCTGACCAGCCACCGCGACGGCGCGGCCTGGGTGATGCGGCGGCGCACCCAGGCGGAAATGGACCAGCTGGTGGCCGCGGCCGGCTTCCGCAAGCTCGAGCAGCGGATCGACCGCTGGGGAATCTTCACCGTGTCGCTGGCGCAGCGGACCGGCGCCGGGCCATGACGCCACTCCCGCAGGCCCGCCCGTGGAAACGCGCGCTCATCTGGCTGGCTTTCCTCGGCCCGTTCTTCTACGCCAGCTACGGCTTCGCCAACGCCATGGCGGCCCGGCGCGACGACGTGCCGCACATCGTGTTCGGCTGGGAGCACGCCGTTCCCTTCCTGGCCTGGTCGATCGTGCCGTACTGGACCACCAACCTGTTCTACGCCGCCTCGCCGCTCCTGTGCCGCAACCGCACCGAACTCGACACCCATTGCCTGCGGTTGCTGTCGGCACAGTTGCTGGCGGTGACGTGCTTCCTGCTGTGGCCGCTGGCCTTCACTTTCGAGCGTCCTGCCAGCGATGGCCTGTTCGGGGCGATGTTCACCGCACTGGAAGGCTTCGACCAGCCCTACAACCAGGCCCCGTCGCTGCACGTGACGCTGACGATCATCCTGTGGGCGTTCTACGTGCGTCGCCTGCACGGCGGCTGGCGCTGGGCGCTGCACCTGTGGTTTGCACTGGTATGCGTCTCGGTCCTGACCACCTACCAGCATCATTTCATCGACATCCCCACCGGCCTTGCGGCCGGCTGGCTGTGCGTTTGGCTGTGGCCGCGGGACGCGCGCGCGCCATGGCGCGATGCCCGACCTGCACATGATCCGGCACGCTGGCGACTGGCCGCCGCCTACCTGGCCGGCGCGGTCACCGCCGCCGCGCTCGCGGTCCTGGGCGGCGGCGGCTGGCTGTGGCTGTGGTGGGTGACGCTGTCGCTGGGGCTGGTTGCGGCCAACTATGCACTGCTGGGCGCCATCGGCTTCCAGAAGCGCAACGATGGCCGCCTGAGCCCCGCCGCGCGCTGGCTGTACGCGCCCTACCTTGCGGCGGCCTGGGTCAATTCGCGCTGGTGGACACGCCGGCAGCCGAAGCCGGTCGAGGTCTCCGACGGCGTCTGGCTGGGGCGGATCCCCGACCGCAGCGAGCGCGACGGTTTCATCGTCGTCGACGTGTGCGCGGAATTGTCCCTGCCCGGCGGTACACGCGACGGCGACTGCAGCGTGCCGATGCTGGACCTGGTGGCACCGGAGCCGGCGCCCCTGCGGCAGGCGGCAGAAGCCATCGAGCGCGCGGCGCGGCGCGGGCCGGTCCTGGTGTGCTGTGCATTGGGGTACTCGCGCAGCGCAGCGTCGGTTGCCGCCTGGCTGCTGTGCAGCGGGCGCGCGGCGAGCGTGGACGAGGCCATCGCCCAACTGCGTGCGGCGCGACCGCAGGTGGTGCTGCGCGCAAGCCACCGCCGCGCACTGGATACCCTGGCAACGGCAGACGAACCGGCCAGGGGGCACGTCTTGCAGGAGTCCATCCCTTGACCCCGTTCGATCTGCGCGCAATGGGCCTGCTTTTGCGCCAGGGACGCCGCCTGCACGGCGCCTCCATGGGACTGGCGGGACTGGCCGCCGCCTGGCTGGTGCTGCAGGCTGCCGTGTCCGGCCCCAACGCCGCGGTCGCCGCACTGCTGGCCGCGAGCTTGGGAGCAGCGGGTGTGCAGCTGTATTGCGCCATCCGCACCGACTTCGACGCCGACCTGTTCGTCGCGCTTTCGGAACGCACGGAAGCCAACGCCGCCGATACCCTGGACGCAAGCCTGCAAACCCTGGGCTTGCGACCAGCCAACGGTCCGCAGCGCGACTGGCCCGGGCGCTGGCGCGGCGCACATACCTGGATGCGCCACCAGGGGACACTGTTGGCATTGCAGGCACTGCTGCTCGCGGCCGCCTGGCTGATCGCCGCCTGACTCGCAACGGAGGAAAGAAGAGCCATGCTGAATGGTCTGATCGCACGCGGCTTCAGCGGCACCATCCGCGCCCTGACCGGCGCGCGTGCGCTGTGGGAAGGCTGCGACCCGTCGGCCGACCGGCGCGTGTACTTCGGCAACCACAGCAGCCACGGTGACTTCGTCATGATCTGGTCTGCCCTTCCGCCCGGATTGCGGCAGCGCGTGCGCCCGGTGGCGGGCGCCGACTACTGGAAGCGCAGCCGCCTGCGTCGTTACCTCATCCACCGGGTCTTCAACGGCGTGCTGATCGAACGCGACCCCGCGCAACGCACCCAGGACCCGATCCAGACCCTGTGCGACGCAGTCGACGGCGATGCCTCGCTGATCCTGTTCCCGGAGGGCACCCGCAATACCGGCGACGGGCTGCTGCCCTTCAAGAGCGGCATCTACCACCTGGCCAGGCAGCGTCCGGAGCTGGAATTCGTCCCGGTCTGGCTCGACAACCTGCACCGGGTGATGCCCAAGGGCAGGCTCCTGCCACTGCCCCTGCTGTGCACGGCCAGCTTTGGCGTACCGCTGCGGCTGGGGCCGGGCGAGGACAAGCAGGCCTTTCTTGATCGTGCCCGCGCTTCGCTGCTGGCGCTTGCCGGCAGTGATCCTGGCGACATCGTAGCGGAGCCCCCGCAATGACCGCATTCCTGCAAGGCCTCTCCCACACCACCCTGCTGTTCGGCGGGATCGGCGGCGTGCTGCTGGTGGCCACCCTCATCGCCGAGACCCTGCGCTGGCGCACCGACGGGCCCAGCGCGGTGATCGACAACCTCGTCGCGCGCATCCGCGCCTGGTGGGTGATGGCGGCCGTGGTTGGCCTCGCGTTCCTGTGCGGACGGATCGGCGTGATCGTGCTGTTCGCGCTGATCTCGCTGTTCGCCCTGCGCGAGTTCATCACCCTCACCCCCACCCGGCGCGGCGACTACTGGGCGCTGGTCGTCGCCTTCTACGTGGTGCTTCCCTACCAGTACTGGCTTGTGTACAGCGACTGGTACGGCATGTACACGCTGCTGATCCCGGTCTATGCGTTCCTGTTCCTGCCGATCCTGTCGGCAATCGGCGGCGATACCACCCGCTACCTGGAGCGCACCTCGAAAGTGCAGTGGGGGCTGATGGTGAGCGTGTTCTGCATCTCGCACGTGCCGGCGCTGCTCAACCTGCGGATCGAGGGCTTTGAGGGTCGCAACCTTTTACTGATCGCGTTCCTGGTGATCGTGGTGCAGTCCTCGGACGTGCTGCAGTACGTATGGGGCAAGCTGTTTGGACGCCACCTGATCGCACCCCGGCTGTCGCCGTCCAAGACCGTGGAAGGCTTCATTGGTGGCGTCGTCTCGGCGTCGGCGCTGGGCGCGGCGCTGTGGTGGATCACGCCGTTCTTGCCTTGGCAGGCCGCGCTGCTGGCGCTCGTGATCAACCTGATGGGCTTCTTCGGCGGACTGGTGATGTCGGCGATCAAGCGCGACCGCGGGATCAAGGATTGGGGCCACATGATCGAAGGCCACGGTGGCATGCTCGATCGGCTCGACTCGGTGTGCTTCGCGGCGCCGGTGTTCTTCCACCTCGTCCATTACTGGTGGGCGTGATCGGCGCGCATGCCCTTCGCTATAGCGGAGGATGCCAGCCTTGCCGACCCTGATCGGCCGGCTCGACGACTCCGGACACTTCAAATCGCACCGGGGCGTTGTCGCAGTCCAGCCAGGAGGCTGTCCCAAAGCGCACCCACCTCGTCATCTCCCAGCGGGGATGGGCCGGATGCACCCGCCATCAACTGGATCTCGATCGTTGGCTGTCGTGCATCACCGGGGACTCCCTCCGCGCTCCAGAAGAACTTCTGCAGGCGCTCGCCTTCATCATCCACGCTGATCGCAATCAGGTGACCACGACGTCCCGCATAACGCTCCGTGCCTTTTCGCAATGTCCGGACGCCAGCTGCAACGCGCGCCAGCTGCCCCATCCCGCGCGCGATCCGAGTCCACAGCCCGCCTTCTTTTGATGCTGGGGCCGCCACACCGGAGACGTCGATGCTGAAAGTCACGCCGCTGAATTCCGGAAAGGTCGCAACCAGGGTTGCATCGCCGCCAACGTCTCCCGAACTTTCCTCGACAAACAGACCGTCGCCGACGCAGAAGCCCGGACCTTCCGGTATCTCCTCCTCATGCAGCGGTTGAAACCCTGAAGCTGCCCGCAACATTCCCTCGCGCACTGCCTCGTAGCGGTCTGCTCCCATGTTCTCGGCGCGCAAGATGTAATGCGCTTGCCCGTAGATCCGGTGCAGCTCCACGATGATCGAAGGTTTTCCCGGCTCGTCGTGGTAGCCGAGGATCGCAAGTGCCTGCTCCTGATCCAAGTCGAATCCAAGCAACTGTGACTCCCCGAACAATGGGTCCGGATCCACTCCACCACTTCGATAGAGGGCCGCAGCCCGAGGATCCTGCTCTACCTTCCGACCCCTCATCTGCTCGGCCCTGGCACCAAGCTCGTCCACCATTTCGCGAGATCCCGCCGACTCCCCACGCTCGACCCGGATTCCGCGATAAGAGCCCGACAGCCTCACCTCTGCGGATGCCGGCAACTTCAATGTCATGTGGCCGACGCAGGCATGCCGCCCCAGGGCCACGCTGCTTTCTTCCGCCTGGACCGCCCCGGGTGCCAGCGCCATTACGCAGGTAAGGCTGGAGGCAAGCAGCAACCACGGCGAGTTTTCAGGACGATGTGACATGCGTTACAAAGATACCAAGTCGCTCATCGCACCGCCCGCATCGTGCGCAGCCACATGCAGTTCCGCAGAGAGGTAGCGCTGCATGCGATGGGCCCGCCTGGATTCCTCATGCTCCCGATACAACAGGACGGCAGCCTCCTCCCCGACGCGCTCTACCCGGCTCAGGCGCCCGGACTCAACATTGTGGGGCAACGCCCGCAGCTCCTGTTCCCACGCTTCGACAGTCCTCCAGAACCCCTCCTTCGTCCTGACACTCCGCATCCTTTCAATCTCAGCGTGATCGAAGCTTTGCGACCAAACGGCCCTTTCCGCGCCAGGAATTGACAACTGCACCTTGCCGACGCACACCGGGGCGGCAGATTCCTTCGTCATGCCAGGATCTTCCGAGTAAGCAGGGATCGCCGCCAACAAGGCTGCGAGACAGAACCCCCGTGAAACGATCTGGATAGTCTTTCGCGTTCTATGCATTGAGCAGTCGGACTGACGTCCGCACCCTGTCGTCCTGATAACTGGCGTCATGGGCACAACCGCGTGTGTGCTTGCACAGAGTGCTGGCCCTGTCGATACCGGCAGCCGACGCATCCGTTGGTACATTCGCTTCAGAAAGATCGCCTTTTGGGTCTGACTCGGGCGCGCATTTCGCCGCCCCGCACATCAACTAGCAATAGCTCATCACCAGTGTCGTGCTACATGATCCGCCACTCTCCCGGCTCACCGTGCAAAACCTTGCTGGGGAGGCAAGTCCTTGGCGGTGGCATGCAGGCCCCAGCCCATCTTCTTCGTATGCACCGGATCACAGCGCGCCGGCGCTGCGATGCACCTGATCCCCTGCGCGGATATCAAATAGTCAGCGAACTTTCACCGACGCAAGCACAGCGTCCCACAAAGCGAACATCTCATCTTCCGGCGGCGCCGGTTTGTTTGGAGCATCTTCATCTCCTAAATCCAAGCCAATATTGACACCTAGCCTCCCTTCGACTCCTTGCCTTGCATCTATCGTGTGCCATTTAAATGTATATAGCAGCGCCCCATTTACCAGCTCTCTTCTCCAGACCACTTCACGCCCCTCCAACCCAGATACCGCACGATCACGCCTGCGAAGAATATCGAACTCGCGGGGATACGTATCTATCTCACCAGCATGATCAGCGTATATTTTCGCAGCTTCCTGTTGACGCCTGAGCTTGGCATCAGCAGTTTGCTCGCCAGTGATCGTCATCTCGAATCCGGACGATGAAGTCGTGCTTTCCCCCACCCCTACATGCAAGCGCGCTTTATCCCAAGGATGAATATCGACACGTACGTTTGCGGATATCTGGGGTAGGGAGCCAACCACCAAGGCGCCGTCGATACAGAAGCCCGGCGCGCTCGCGTCTTGATCACTGATATTTGGCTGAATCCTGTCGAATACACCGAGATACCTATCGACGTGACTTCTGTCTTCGGTAGCCACCCCACCCTCAAAGCGGTACCCCCGATCGTGAAGCCACAGGTAGCGCTCAACCTTGTATGTATACACGTCCACTTCGGAAGTTCGATACAGCAGCATGGCAGCGTTATTTTCAAACTTTCGAAAATCGCTCAGCAATGACTCTTCCGTATCATGTGCCTTCGAAGCCAACTCGTTCTTTCTTCTCTCCACCTCTTCCCAGAACGCCTCTTGTGTCTGGATGCTCGAAGACAAACGATAAACCTTGGCCTCATCGAACGACTGCGACCAATCTTGTCGACCCTGGATCGGCAACTCTACCTGCAGCCTGCCCACGCAGACCGGTCGAATCGGAAGCTTGTTCATACTCGGGTCCATGACGGATACCTCCAAGTTCGGCCCCTGCGCTTGGCCACAGGCAGCCATGATCGCCAAGAGACCAGCCGTGACCAGCCAGAATTTCACCTACGTGCCGGCACGCGCGCCAGTATTCGCGCCACCGCATCCAGAACCGACGCCCGCACCCTGTCATCTTGGTAACTGGCATCATGGGCATAACCGCGTGTGTGCCTGCACACCACTTTGCTGATCCTGTCGATACCGGCAGCCGACGCTTCCGCTGGTACAGTCGCGTCACCAGGGTCGCCCTTTGATTTGATCCGGGCGCGCATCTCGCCGCCCTGCGTGTCTATCAGCAACAGCTCATCATCAGCATCGTGTTGCATGATCCGCCACTCTTCCGGCTTACCGTGTAAAACCTTGTTGGGGAGGTCAATCCTTGTCGGCGGCATGTAGGTGGGCCCCAGCCCACCTGCTCCGTACGCGCCGAGGGATGTCCTTTCGTACACTGCGGAAGCCGATACCTCGATCGTCAGCTCTCCCCATGCAGGGTGACGCTTGTCTGTACCGTAATGGCCATAGGTTTCAGGATGGAAGCCTTCATCATCACGAGCGAGCTCTTCGTGATACTTCTTTGCCTTTGCAACAGCTGCTTGAAACTGCCCAACAAAATAGGAAGCGGTCATGTCGAGCCCCGCAGGATTCAACCATTCCGGATTTACCAACCGCCACCACACATCTGTACGTTGATATATCTCCGCATAAGGATCACCTCGCTCCGGTAGCGCCTTGAGCGGTCCACCCTTCTTGCCTCTGATGATCAGCCAAGGCTGCCCATTGTTGTACCGATGATTGGGCGCCAATTCCAGTGGTCCCGGATTGAATGCCAACACCGGCAATGTTTCGCGCGCGGTGCGCCCCAGCGCCCGAGCACTGCTGGCGCCGATGATGGCCCCGAGAACTTTTTCCATGAACCATGCGCCTTCGTTGCCGAAACCTGCCACGGAGCGCTTGTACATTGCGGCCGCACCATGAGTGGGCATCACACCGTGCACCACTCCGGCGATCTTTGACTCGGCGTTGTACTTCTTGGCCGCAGCCCGCGCGACCAGCCCCCCCATCGAGTGCGTGACCACGATCACCTGACTGCAGCGTTGACCATTCCTGCCATCGTACTCGGCGATAATGTCATCAATCTTTTGCGCCAGAATCCGACCGGAATCCATATTGGAAGCTGCCCAGTTGTAGCCGACGCCCCACACCGGAAAATGGAACTCCAGCATCCGCTCAACCAAATCACGCTTGAGCGGTGGCGCCGGCACCGATGCAGATCCGGAGCTTGCTCCGTCGGGCGACCGGCCTGCCATCCGCAGCAGGGTGGCCAGCTTGTTGTTAGGCCGGCCACCCTGCATGGCAAGCCCCTGAAGATTCTGCTCCAACCACTGCAGGAACGATCCATAGAAAGCCCAACTCACCGTCCCCCATCCCCGGCGGCGCTTTTCCGCTATTGCGTCGTTCACGTCCTTTCTGAGCTTTTGTGCCTGCTCCACGGCCGCCAAATTTCCATAGCGTGGCATTCTCATGAAGTCACGCATCGCCGCTTCGGCCGGCTCATCCGACCGCAATCGGATCAGTCCGCTCGTATCGACGTCAAGATTGTCCTTGTCGATCAACAATTGACGCTCTGCAGCGGTGTATTCACTCCATTTCAACCCGAACCTAGTCGCGCTGTCGACGAGCCATACCGGCTTCCCAGCCTCAACAAGCATATCGCCCCCAACGCTTGTTACAGCCTGTTTCGCGCAAAGGTTGCTTCCCATGATGCCGGGCACGAAAACGATCGGCAGCACATCCGGAGGGGGAGCATAGACGCGGGCACGGCTCGTGTTGTCCGTTGGGGACGCAGAAGAGCTGGCAGTAATACGCCCTTCTGCGTCGTAGTAGCTGGGCACGGAACGGAATGATTCATTCATGCAAGCTCCCCATCAGCAGGTCCAATCAGATTGATCCGCATAGCTTCGAGCCCGACCGCGCTTTGAAGGTCGGTATACCCCTCGCTATCGGTGACACCCTGCATCACCGCGCCGTCCGCGCGCACGATTTCATAACGATAGTTAACTGCAGGCTCTTCATTGGGGAAACTGATCTGGAAACGCTCATCAAACCGCGTCTCCGGCCAGGCGTTCATCTCCCGGCTCAACTGCGTCGGCCCAACGAAGCTGTGGTTGCCCGCATGCACCTTGATCTCGCCCGGGCAGGCGATGACGATGTTGCCGTCCTCAATGGTCAGGCTGGCGCCGCCGCTGGTCGCCAGATGCACGGTCTTGCCTGCGGCCAGATCCACTTCGGCGTTGGCGCTGACCATCTTCAGGCTGTCCCGGCTGCGGATCCGGATCTGGTCATTCTGTGCCTGCAGGTCCAGTTCGCCTTCGCCGCTCACCAGGCTCAGGGCAGTGTCGTCGCTCTGCCCCTCCACTGCGGCGGCAAGCAGGCCGATCGCCTGGCCACTGTGCGTGCGCAGGTTGCCGGCAACGGCCAGGTTGCTGGACTGGCCGCTGGCCAGGGTCAGCGTTTCACCCGCGCTCCAGGTCAGGCTCTGGCCGGCGACCAGGCCGATCCCCGCCGGGGCCGCCAGGCCAAGCAGGGCATCGCCCGTGTGCGGGATGCGGCCTTCGCCCGGGCCGCCACTGCGCTCGCCCGCTTCCCCGCAGGCGGCGGCGTACTCTTCGCCGGGCACCGTCGTCTTCGTGCTGGCCAGCAGCGCCTGCAGCGGCGCATTGTCATCAACCAGGCGCGAGGCCTGCGCAGCGTGCGCGCCTTCGTGACCGGCCAATCGCACGGTCTGGTGGGCAACAGCGGCCTGCGAGAACGTCTTGCCCAGTGACTTGAGCTGGGTCAGCAACGCCGAGGGGCCAACCGCGTCGCCGGCCGGCGTTTCGCCCGGCTTGCCATACGCACTCAGCCACAGGCCGGATTCGGCGCGGATGGCGCCCCAGGCATCGGTGCGCAGTTCAAACCCTTCGCCGCGGAAGCTGCCACGGTAGTTGTCCGCCTGGTGGACCAGGTGCCCCAGGTTGAGCTGGCTGGCAGCCTGGGTGGTCGCCAGCTGCAGCCGTAGCTGCCCATCGCTGTCGTCGAACACCAACCGGCTGTGGCCCTCGCCGCCCCACTCCTTGGATTTGATTCCCCAAAGCGCCCCGGCGTTGCGGTGGGCCTGATCGCCCGCGCCCATGCCATGCCAGGCCGGTGCGTGCCCGCCAGCCTGGTTGGCCTGGGCGCTGGGAGCGTGATCACCGGATTGCCCATAGGCCGACAGGTCCGCCTCGGCGGCGCGCCCACCCGGCGTGGCCGGCACGCCCGCCTCGCCGCGGCCGTTGTACAGCGCGCCGACCACCAGCGGGCGATCGATGTCGCCCTCCAGGAACGCCACCAGCACTTCCTGCCCGATCCGCGGCAGGAACTGGCTGCCCACGCCCGGCCCGGCGTAGCGCTGTGCGACCCGAAGCCAGCAGCTGTCCCGGTCGCCGGCCTCTTCGCCCTGCTGCCAGTGGAATTTCACCCGCACCCGCCCCAGCACATCGCTGTGCAGCTCCTGGCTGCCACTGGGCTGGGTGGCGCCATCGGCACCCACCACGATCGCGGTCTGGTACCCGGGCGCGGTCGGGCGCGGATTGCGGCGCGCGCCGGTGCCGTCAACCAGCACCGGGCGCCACGCGCGGCTGCGGTCCACGGCTTCGAACCAGTTGGCATAGCCTACCTCCGCGGCCCGCGGCTGCAGGGTTGCGTCGACAACACCGCCGGGCGCGTCGTCCCGCTCCCAGTCCGGCGCGTCTCCCAGTTCCGCCTGCACCGCCTCGCGCAGGTCCACCGGCAGGTTGTTCTCGCCAAGATGGTGGACGCGGGTGAGCAGCAGTTCGGGCGGCGTCTGCTCTTGATCCGGCGCCGACGGTCCCTCCAACAGGCGGAACCAGGTCCCGGCGCGGAAGGTCCGCGCCGTGCCGTGGCCCAGCCACTGCTCGCGGCCGGCCTCCTCGGCCTGGGCCATCAGCCGGACATGGCGTTCGGCATCGCTGGCATCGGCGTACGCGTAGGCGCCACCCGGATCGTAGTGTTCAAGCACCGCGTCGTGGCCGGCACGCTCAAGCGGAAGCTGCGCGGCGATCGACTGCACGGTCCGGTAATCGGTGCCGAGCACGGCAAGCCGGTCGGCGCCGATCCGCCGCTGCAGGCCGATGCCCTGCACGCCATCGCGGGTCTCGGTGGAATCGCTGCGGTGATAGCGCACGCCGCCATCGGCGTCCGAACCCGGGTCCTCGGGCTGCGCGCCGCTGTCGGCGAACAGCACCAGGCTGTGCCCGGCTGCTGCCTCGTCGCCGTCGTCTTCCTCCAGCCGCCAGCCCAGGCCCTCTTCGGCGAGCAGGCGCTGGACGAAGTCGGCGTCGGTCTCGCGGTACTGCACGCAATAGCTGCGTGGGCGTGCCTGGGCCAGGAACGGGCCGACCTCCTCGCCCAGCCGCCACGCCGCCAACGGCGCGTAGCCGGCAAACACCGCCTCCACGATCTCCACCACGCTGCGGTCCTGGAACACCCGGCTGTGCCGGCCCTGGGTCAGCAGCCAGGTCCAGGGCACCAGCACCAGGCGGTAGCGCGCCAGCCCGCCGTCGCTACCCAGGCAGGCGGCCTCGCGCACCAGCCCGCTGCGGATCGACGACCCGCCCGTTGCCAACCGGGTATGCAGCCGTGCCGGCTTGCCCAGCCATTCGTCGAGCGGAAGGTCCGCATCGGTGGACAGCACGTCCACCGCCCACTGGAAATCACCGGCCAGACGTTCCCGTCCGGTCCAGCGCTCCACGAGAAGCGGCGCTGTGCTGCCCGCCAGTTCCAGCCGATACAGCCGACTGGCGTCGTCGATTCCCACGAGCGCGGCGAGCTGCGCCGCCGCACCGGATGCTCCATGCATGGTGTGCTCCCTGGCCAGAGGCCTGCCCCGGAATAATGCCACCTGCCGGCCCCGGGTCAAGCCGGGACTGGGACATCACCGGGGCGATGGCACGCCGGGAGCGGCCGGTGCGCCGGGGACTTCCGGCCCGCACAAACGCGGAACGCGCCTTGCGGCGCGCTCCTGTCCAGCGATCGGGTACAGCGGGCAGTCGCTCAGTCCGACTGCCACCACATCAGGAATTCGTGCCACAGGCGCTTGAAGAAACCGGCCCGCTCCACCGCCTCCAGCGCCACCAGCGGGCGCTCGGCAACCACTTCGCCCTCCAGCACCACGCGCACGTTGCCGATCACCTGGCCCTGTTCCACCGGCGCAACCAGGGTGGTGGGCAGGTCCATCGACGGCTCGAGCTGCTCATACTTGCCGCGCGCCGTGCTCACCAGCAGCGGCTCGGCCAGGCCCAGGCGCAGCTCGTTCTCCTGGCCCTTCCAGATCCGCGGGGTGGCCAGCGCCTCGCCTGCATCGTACAAGCGGTGGGTCTCGAAGAAGCGGAACCCCCAGTTGAGCAGGGCCATCGAATCGTTGGCGCGCTGGTTCTCGCCGGTCGAGCCCAGCACCACCGAAATCAGGCGCTGGTCGCCGCGCTGGGCCGAGGTCATCAGGCAGTAGCCGGCGCCGGAATGGTGGCCGGTCTTGATGCCATCGACGCTGTCGTCGCGCCAAAGCAGCATGTTGCGGTTGCGCTGGGTGATCGGCCCGACGGTGAACTCGCGGATCTTGTTGTGGGCGTAGATGTCCGGAAAGTCGCGGATCAGGGCGCGGCCCAGGACCGCCAGGTCGCGCGCGGTCGAATAATGGTTTTCTTCGCTCAGGCCGTGCGAGTTGACGAAATGGCTGCTCTCCATGCCCAGGCGCTGGGCGTGGGCGTTCATCAGCGAGGCGAAGGCCGCCTCGGTGCCGGCGACGTGCTCGGCCAGGGCGATCGAGGCATCGTTGCCCGACTGCACCGCCATGCCGATCTCCATGTCCAACAGCGGCGCGGTGGTATTGACCTCGAAGCCGCTGAAGCTGCCGCCGGTGGCCGCGCCACCCTTGCGCCAGGCGTTCTCGCTCATCAACACCTGGTCGTCCTCGGCGATGCGCCCGGCGGCGAGCTCGGAGGCAATGACGTAGCTGGTCATGACCTTGGTGATGCTGGCCGGCTCAAGCTGTTCCTCGTAGTTCTCGCCGGCCAGGATCTGTCCTGTTTCATAATCCATCAGCACCCAGGCGGTGCCGGTGATCGACGGCGGCGGCGGCGTGTCCAGCTCGGGCGCCGGAGCGGGCGCCGGAGCGGGCTGCGGATCCTGCGCCACGGCGAATCCAATCGCGGACACGGACAGGGCCACGGCGGCGGTCGCGGCAAGGCGGGCAAACGACAACTTCATGAAATCTGGCTCCTGGGTTGCGGCCGGCGCGCGCGGCCGCGGACATGCGGTGAAAGACGGGCAGTTTAATCGCGAACGACGTGCGGCTGGCCGAATCCAAGACCTGCGAAGCGGGCACTGAGTTCCGGCACCAGGGCCGCCGCGACCGGCCCGACCTGCAGCCGCCAGAGTGAACGGCCGCCGGCGGCGCCATCGACCAGCCGCACGCCGGCAATGCCCGCTCCCTGCAGCGTCGCCAGCGCGCGCTCGGCGTTGTCGCGGGCACCGAAGGCGGCCACCTGCAGGGTGACGCCCCCGTCCGGGGTTGCGACCGTTGCCGGCGCCTGTGGCGCGGGCGACGGTTCCGGCGACGCGTCGTCCACTGTCGCGGCCGAACGGGCGTCGGCAACCGTGCGGACGGCGCGCAGGTCGATCTGGCGCTCCGCCAGCCAGGCGTCGAAATCGTCGGCGGTCATCACCCGGCCGTCCTGCATCATGTTGAACCGGCGGGCACTGGCGTAATCGGGATCAGCGCCTGCCGCGATCGGCAGGGTCGCCGCCGGCTCCGCGGAAGCGATGGCCGCCGTCGCGGCACCCGATGCAGGGCCCTCCGCCGCCGCAACCGGTGTCACCGGCAGCGCGTCGACGAGCGCGTCGATCGCGCTGGGTTGGGCTGCGGCAGCCGGTTCCTCCACAGGCGGCGCACTGGCAACGGCCTCATGCGGCTGGCGCGCATTCTCACCGGGGCTCAGCGCGCGCACCTCCACCTGCGCGGTGCCCTGCCGGTGCATGTCCAGCTTGACCGCCGCCGCCCAGCTCACGTCCACCACCCGGCCCTCGTGGAACGGGCCGCGATCATTCACCCGCACCACCACCGAACGGCCGTTGTCCAGGTTGGTTACGCGGGCGAAGCTGGGCAGGGGCAGCGACTTGTGCGCGGCGGTGAAGGCGTACATGTCGTACACCTCCATGTTGGAGGTGCGGCGGCCGTGGAACTTGTTGCCGTAGTAGGACGCAATGCCGCGCTCGTTGAACCCCTCGTAGTCATCCATCACCCGATAGCTCTTGCCGAGCACGCTGTAGGGCGAACGGTTGCCGTAGCGCGAGCGCGGTTCATCCACCACGTCCGGCTCGGGGATTGCATCGACGTCGGGAATGTAGTCCGGCGCGCTGTCGCTGATGTGCGGGGCGTACAGGCCACCGGCCACGTAATCGCCGCGCTTGGACAGGTCTTCCTGCGCCGGCGCATAGGGCGAGCGGCGCGGACCGCGCTGGCCGGAGTCCGCCGGCGCACCCGGCACCGCCGCAGCATCGGGATCGGGCGGCGGGGTCTTCTTCGGGGCGCCGCTGCAGGCGGCAAGCGCAAGCGCGATCGCGGCGGCCGCGAGCAGCCTCATCGGCCGGCGCCGCCGCTTCCCGCGCGGATCTCCTGCGCCAGCTGGTGCACCGCCAGCGCGTACATCGGCGAGCGGTTGTAGCGGGTGATGACGTAGAAATTGCGGTAGCCGAGCCAGTACTCGGGGCCGGCGGCGCCTTCGAACGAGAGCAGGGTCGCGCCCTCGGCCACGGGCTCGCCGGGCTGCGGGCGATAGCCGCGGTCGGCCAGTTCAGCCAGCCGGTGTACCGGCTCCACGTTCTCCGGCCGGAATTCGTCCGCGCCCGCATCGCGCGTGGCCCGCGCCACCACCGGCGCGTCGCGCTCCCAGCCGTGGACCACGAAATAGTTCGCGATCGAGGCGAACACGTCGTCCAGGTTGTCGATCAGGTTGCGATGGCCATCGCCGTCGCCGTCCTTCGCCCACAGCCGGTAGCTGGAAGGCATGAACTGGCCCAGCCCCATCGCACCCGCGTAGCTGCCGCGCAGGGCAGCCAGGTCCAGCGTCGGCTCGTCGCGCCCAAGCGCGAACAGGTGGCCCAGTTCGGCGGCGAAGAACGGTGCCCGCGGCGGGTGGTCGAACGCCAGCGTGTAGAGCGCATCGACGATCCGGTTGTTGCCGGTGAAGCCGCCGTAGCTGGTCTCCACGCCGATGATGGCCACGATGTACTCGGCCGGCACGCCGGTGTCGGCGGCGATCCGGTCCAGCGCGGCCCGGTGGGTGGCGTAGAAATCCCGGCCGCCGCGGATGCGGGCGTCATTGAGGAAGATCGGGCGGTACTCGGCCCAGGTGCGGGTGCGCTCGGCCGGACGCGCCATCGCGTCCAGGATGCCCTGCCGCACCTGCGCCTGCGCCAGCACCTGGCGCACGTGCGCGGCGTCCACGCCGTGGGTGCGCACCGCGTAGTCGATGAAGTTGTCCACGCGCTGCTGGCGCGGGATCGACGGATCGGTCACGGCCACCGGCGCGTCGGGGCGCTGCTCCGGCGGAGGCGGTGGCGGGGCCAGCGGCGCCGGCTCCAGGGCCGACTCGACGATGGGCTCGGGCAACGGGGCCTGGGCTTCGGCTTCGACGGGCGACGGGATCGGCGCCGGCGCGTCGGTAGCGCAGGCGGCGAAAGCGAAGGCGATCAGGCACGGGGCCAGACGGTAAACGGCGCGCGGATTCATCGGGGGCGAGATTAGCACGGCGAAACAGCGCTGGCCCGCGCGGTGCGCGCAGCATTCAGGCAACGCTCCGGCCTTCCATGACCGGTTTTTCACCCGCGCGCCGGCCGATGCGCGGCGATCGACATCACCACGCCCATGCCGGCCAGCAGCGACACCGCCGCGGTGCCGCCGTAGCTGAGCAGCGGCATCGGCACCCCCACCACCGGCAGCAGTCCCGACACCATGCCGCCGTTGACCAGCACGTAGACGAACATCGCCAAGCCCAGGCTGCCGGCCAGCAGCCGCGAATAACCATCGCGCGCCTCGCTGGCGATCCACAGGCAGCGGCCGATCACGAACAGGTACAGCGCCAGGGTCACCACCACGCCGATCCAGCCAAACTCCTCGGCCAGCACCGCGAAGATGAAATCGGTGGTGTGCTCGGGCACGAAGTCCAGGTGCGACTGCGAGCCCTCGCCCCAGCCCTGCCCCGCCACCCCGCCGGCGCCGATGGCGATCTTGGACTGGATGATGTTCCAGCCGGCCCCCAGCGGGTCGCGCTCCGGGTCCAGGAAGGTCAGCAGGCGATCCTTCTGGTAGGGCTGCAGCATCCAGAACCAGGCCGCCGGGGCCGCCGCGGCCACCGCCCCCGCCACCGCCGCAAACCACCACCAGGACAACCCCGCCAGGTACAGCGCGAACAGCCCGCTGGCGGCCACCAGCATCGCCGTGCCCAGGTCCGGCTGCAGCATCACCAGCCCGGTCGGCAGGGCGATGATCGCCATGCACGCCAGCACTGCGCTCAGCCGCGGCGGCGGGCCGACGTGGTTGAGGTACCAGGCCGCCATCATCGGCAGGCTCAGCTTCATCAGCTCGGCCGGCTGGAAGTAGAACAGGCCCAGGTTGATCCAGTGCTGGCCGTGGCGCCCGGTTCCGACAAACAGCACCAGCACCAGCGGGATGATCGAAAGTGCGTAGAACGCCGGGGTGAGCCCGCGCAGGCGCAGCGGCGTGACCCGCGACAGCAGCCACAACGCGCCCAGGCCGGCGCCGTAGCGCAGTGCCTGCGCCACGACCATCTGCATGTTCTGGCCGCTGGCGCTGTGCAGCACGGCCAGCCCGATCGCCATCAGCGCCGCCAGCGCCGCCAGCAGCGGCCAGTCCAGGGTGCGGGTGAAGCGCAGCCACATGTCCAGCAGCCAGCCCAGGATCACGTTCACGGCGCCTCCTCCCCGACGGTCGCGGGCGCGCCGGCTTCCTCGCCATCACCTCCAGCCACCGGGAGCTGCGGCTCCTCCGGTTCCGGCTCCGGTTCAACCAGCCACGCGTCGAAGATCCGGCGCGCGATCGGGGCGGCGGTGACGCCGCCGTAGCCGCCGTGCTCGACGATCACCGCCACCGCGATGGTCGGAGCCTCGGCCGGCGCGTAGCCGATGAACAGCGCCTGGTGGCGCAGGTGGTAGGGCAGGCTACGCGGATCCATGTTGGCGTCGCCGCGGCGCCCGACCCGCTGCGCGGTGCCGGTCTTGCCGGCCATGCGGTACTCGGCGCCGCGCGCAAGCGCGGTGGCGGTGCCGCGACCGTGGATGGTGGCCTCCATGCCCTCCTGCACCGCGCGCAGGTGTTCCGGGGTGTCGGTGATGTCCGTCGCCCGGGCCAGCCGCGGCGCGCGCCACGGCTGGTCGTAGCCGTCGCGGCGCGCGGCCAGCAGGCTCAGCGGGTGCAGCTCACCGCCGTTGGCGATGGCGGCGGTGCCGCGCGCAAGCTGCAGCGCGGTACTGATCCAGTAGCCCTGGCCGATCCCGGCGATCACGGTCTCACCGGGATACCACGGCTCGCTGCTGTGCCCGGCCTTCCAGTCGCGCGAGGGCACGACACCTTCGTTCTCGCCCACCAGCTCGATTCCGGTCTGCTGGCCGAAGCCGTATTGCCGCATGAACCCGGCAAAGCGATCGATCCCCATTTCGTGGGCGAGCTGGTAGTAGTAATAGTTGATCGAGCGCGAGATCGAGTCGCGCAGGTCCACCCAGCCGCCGCCCGGGCCCGCATCGCGATAGCCGCGGCGCTGGCCGGGGAGGAAGAACTCGCCGGTCGAGAACACCCGCCACTCCGGCGTGCGCAGCCCGCTGTCCAGGCCGGCCAGGGCCACGAACGGCTTGATCGTCGAGCCCGGCGGCCCGCCGCCGAGCACGTTGCGGTTGAACAGCGGCCGCGCCGGGTCGTCCATCAGCCGGCGGTAGTCGACGTGGGAGATGCCGTTGACGAACAGGTTGGGGTCGAAGCTGGGCAGGCTGACCATGCCCAGCACCTGCCCGGTGGCCGGCTCCACCGCCACCGCCGAGCCGTGCATATCCCCGAACGCCTCCACCATCGCCCGTTGCAGGTCCAGGTCCAGGCTCAGGCGCAGGTCGCTGCCGGCTTCGGCGGGCACCTGCCCCAGGGTACGAAGCGCACGCCCCTCCACGTTGGTCTCCACCTGCTCGTAGCCGACCTCGCCGCGCAGCGCCTCTTCGAACGAACGCTCCACGCCGGTGCGGCCCGTGTACGGGAACAGCACGTGGGTGCCGCCGTAGCGCTCCACGTCGCTCTCGTCGGTCCGCCCGACGTAGCCGATCACGTGGGCAAACAGGTCGCCGTGCGGATAGCGGCGGTTGAGGTAGGACACCACTTCCACGCCGGGGAAGCGCCAGCGGTCGACCGCGAACCGCGCGGCCTCCTCCTCGCTCACCCGCATCTTCAGCGCGATCGGCTGGAATCCACGCCGCGCGCGGCGCTCGGCGCGAAAGCGCTCGATGTCGTCGGGATCAAGCTCGAAGATCCGCGACAGCCCGGCCACCAGCGCATCGGTATCGGCCGCGTCCTCGGGGGTGACCTCGAGCCGGTATGCCGGGACGTTGTCGGCCAGCACCCGGCCCTGGCGGTCGTAGACCAGCCCGCGGCCGGGGATCACCGGGCGCGGCTTGATCCGGTTGGCCTCAGACTGGCGCGCGAACTCGCTGTGCTGGACCACCTGCAGGCGGAAGTACCAGCCGGCCAGCACCAGCAGCGACGCCGCCACCAGCACGAACCCGACCAGCGCGCGGACCCGGAACCGGGCCGCCTCGACCCCCGGGTTGCGCAATCTTTCACGGCCGCCGATCCGCATCGCTCAGCGGGCCCGGCGGCTGAACCGCAGCGTATCCATCACCAGGAACAGTGGCGCCCACAGCAGCATGCCCAGCACCGGCGCCAGCCAGTACATCCACGGCAGCTGCGGCAACCCCAGCGCCAGGTGCACCGCGGCGCTCACCACCCGGTCGTTGAGCAGCAGGCCGCCGATCGCCAGGGCCTGCTGGGCCATCGGGAAGAACCGCAGCTGGCTGCGGAAGCGCTGCAGGATGAAGGCCATCACCGTCAGCCGCAGCGCCTGCTCGCCCAACACGCTGCCAAAGGCCAGGTCGGCGACCAGGCCCATGCAGAACGCGAAGGCCAGGCCGACGCGTTCGTTGTCCTCGATCACCCAGTACGCCACCACCAGGCCCAGCCAGTAAGGACGCAGCGGCTGCAGGATGTCGGGCAGCGGCACCAGCCCGAGCAGGATCGCCAGCACCACGCTGACCGGCAGCACCCAGGAATTGGCCACCCGCCTCATGGTTCCGGCTCCCCGCCTGGCACATCAGGACCGTCCGGCGCCGCCGCGGGCGCCTGCCCATCCGCTTCAACCTGCTCCGGATCCGACCCACCGGCCGCCGGATCGTCGCCATCCGCCGGCGCCGCAGGCGGCAGCTCGACCTCGCGCAGCAGCAGCACGTCTCGGCCGCGGTCGAGCTGCGCCGCCGGCTCCACCATGCCGACCAGGAACGCGCGGCTGTCGTCCGGCTCCAGGTCGGTGATGGTGCCCACCGGGAATCCCGGCGGAAAGCGCCCGCCCAGGCCGGAGGTGACCAGCTCGTCGCCGACCTCCACGTCGCTCGACAGCGGCACGTTGGGCAGTCGCAGCAGGTCGCTGCGGCCCTGGCCAAAAGCCACCAGCCGCACGCCGGTGCGCGCGACCAGCACCGGCACGGCATGGTCGACATCGGTCGCCAGCAATACCACCGCGGTGCCCGGCGTGGTCTGGATCACCTGCCCCACCACCCCGCCGGCGTCGATCACGGTCTGGCCCTGGCGCACGCCGTCGCGGGTGCCGGCGCGCAGCACCAGCCGCTGCCGGGTCGGGTCCAGGTCGATGTCCAGGATCGGCGCCAGCTGCACGTCAAGCCGGCCGCTGCCGGCCGCGCCCAGCAACTCGCGCAGGCGCGCGTTCTCGGCCGCGGCGGCCTGCAGCCGCGCCAGGCGCGCGTTGCTCACCAGCAGCTCGTTGCGCAGGCGGTGGTTGTCCTCGCCCAGCAGCGAGCGGGTGACCGCATCCTCGCGCACGCTGCGCCCCACCCGGGAGGGCAATCCCGCCAGCCACCACACTGGCTGCATGGCCACGCTGGCATAGGCGCGGGCCTGGTCCAGCCAGCCCCCGCGGTGGTCGGCCACGATCAGCGCGATCGACACCGCCAGCAGGGCCAGCAGGCGCAGGGTTCCGGAGACGTCTCCGGAACGTGGTGCGGCGGTACTGGCGAAAGAAGGCACAGGCAAGCCGTGGATTCTTGGTCGGTGGCTGGGAGTTCGGGACAGCCGCGACGAATGCCCCTGCGCGGCAACTGGCAACTATCGCACGACCGGCGCCGCTATCGCGGGCGCCGCAGGCGGGTTACTCCGCCGAGAAGAACTCGTTGCCGTGCATGTCCAGCAGCTCCAGCGCGCGGCCGCCGCCGCGGGCCACGCAGGTCAGCGGATCCTCGGCGATCTGCACGTGCAGGCCGGTTTCCTGGCTGAGCAGCTTGTCCAGGTCCAGCAGCAGGGCGCCGCCGCCGGTGAGCACGATGCCGCGCTCGGCCACGTCCGCACTCAGCTCCGGCGGGGTCTGCTCCAGCGCCTGGCGCACCGCCTCGACGATCCCGGCCAGCGGCTCGCGCAGCGCGTCGAGCACCTCGCTGGCCTTGATCGTGATCACCTTGGGCACGCCCTCGGCCAGGTGGCGGCCGGAGATCTCGGTTTCGGCGTTGTCTTCCTGCGGGCAGGCACAGCCGATTTCCAGCTTCACCCGCTCCGCGGTCGCGTCGCCGATCAGCATGCCGTGGTTGCGGCGCACGTAGTTGATGATCGATTCGTCGAAGCGGTCGCCGCCCACGCGCGCGGACTGCGAATACACCACGCCGTTGAGCGCGATCACCGCGACCTCGGTGGTGCCGCCGCCCACGTCCACCACCATCGAGCCGCGGGCCTCGGTGACCGGCATGCCGGCGCCGATCGCGGCCGCCATCGGCTCCTCGATCAGCGACACGTCGCGCGCGCCGGCCTCCAGCGCGGAATCCTTGATCGCGCGCTTCTCCACCTGGGTGGAACCGGCCGGCACGCAGATCAGCACCCGTGGGCTGGGCCGCAGGAAGCGGCTCTTGTGCACCTTGCGGATGAAATGCTTGAGCATTTCCTCGGTGTAGGTGAAGTCGGCGATCACCCCGTCCTTCATCGGCCGGTGGGTGGTGATGTTGCCGGGGGTACGGCCGAGCATCTGCTTGGCCTCGGCGCCGACGGCGGCGACGGTCTTCTGGCCACCGCTGCCCTGGCGCACCGCGACCACGGACGGCTCGTTGAGCACGATGCCCTGTCCACGGACGAAAATGAGGGTGTTGGCCGTGCCCAGGTCAATGGACAGGTCATTGGAGAACATGCCGCGGAACTTCTTGAACATCGCGCGTGGGGATCCGTGCAGGGCGCCTGCCATGAAGGCGGCGCGGGGGAAACCAGAAGGGGGGACAGGCCGGAGCCGGAGGGGCGGACAAGCCTAGCAAAATCGGGGCCGCCGGTGGGGGTGTGTTCCACCCCCCGGAAGCCGGTGCGCTGCACGGTGACGCGGCGTCCCCGGCGACGGCAAGCGGGCGGATGCCGGCCCGGACCGCTGGCCTCGCCCGGGCCGGGCCGCTAACCTACCCGCCTTTGTGTCCCTCGTGAGCGATTTGCCGATGTCGGTCCTGATCTGCGGTTCCCTGGCCTTTGACACCATCATGGTGTTCCCCGACCAGTTCAAGAACCACATCCTGCCGGACAAGGTCCACATCCTGAACGTCTCGTTCCTGGTGCCCGCCATGCGGCGCGAGTTCGGCGGCTGCGCGGGCAACATCGCCTACAACCTCAAGCTGCTGGGCGGCGAGCCGGTGCCGATGGCCACCGTGGGCCAGGATTTCGGCCCGTACCGGGAATGGTTCGAGGAAAACGGGATCCGCCTGGACCAGGTGAAGGTGATCGACGAGTTGTTCACCCCGCAGGCCTTCATCACCACCGACCACGACAACAACCAGATCACCGCCTTCCACCCGGGCGCGATGATGCGCAGCCACGAGAACCACGTGAAGGACGTGGCCGGCGTGGAGTTCGGCATCGTCAGCCCGGACGGGCGCGAGGGCATGTTGCAGAACGCGCGCGAGTTCGCCGACGCCGGGATCCCCTTCATCTTCGACCCGGGCCAGGCGCTGCCGCTGTTCAACGGCGAGGAACTGCGCGACTTCATCGACAAGGCCGATTACGTCACCGCCAATGACTACGAGTCCAACCTGCTGCAGGAGCGCACGGGCTGGAGCGAGGAGCAGATCGCCGGCAAGGTGAAGGCCTATATCGCCACCCGCGGCCCCAAGGGCGCGTGCATCCGCGCCGGTGGCAAGGTCTTCGACGTGCCGCCCGCGCGCGAACGCCGGGTCACCGACCCCACCGGCTGCGGCGATGCGTTCCGCGCCGGCCTGATCTTCGGCATCACCACCGGGCTCGACTGGGAGACCACCGGCCGGATCGGCAACCTGATGGGCGCGCTGAAGGTCGAGCACCACGGCACCCAGAACCAGCGCTTCGATTTCGCCGGCTTCGCCGACCAGTTCCGCGAGCAGTTCGGCTACACGCTGGGGTGAGGCGGCCCGCCCCCCCGGCCCGCACCCGCGACCTGACCCAGGGGCCGATTGGCCCCACCCTGCTGGTGTTCGCGCTGCCGATCCTGGGCGCGAACGTACTGCAGTCGCTCAACGGATCGGTCAACGCGTTCTGGATCGGCCGCTTCCTGGGCGAGGCGGCGCTGACCGCCATCACCAACGCCAACAACGTGCTGTTCTTCCTGCTCGGGGCGGTGTTCGGCCTGGGCATGGCGGCGACGATCCTGGTGGCGCAGGCCATGGGGCGCGGGGATGCGGCGGACGCGCGCAGGGTCATCGGCACCGCGGCAACCTTCTTTTTCACCCTGTCGCTGCTGGTGGCCATGATCGGGCTGCCGCTGTCGCGGCAGCTGCTGCAGTGGATGGGCACGCCGGCCGAGGCCCTGCCCTACGCGGACGGCTACCTGAAGGTGATCTTCCTGGCGGTCCCGTTCCTGTACATGTTCACCTTCCTCACCGCAGTGCTGCGCGGCGCCGGCGACGCGCGCACGCCGTTCCGGTTCCTGCTGCTGGTGGTGGCGCTGGACGTGGTGCTGGTACCGCTGTTCGTGTTCGGCGCTGGTCCGCTGCCGGGGCTGGGCATGACCGGCGCGGCGGTGGCCACGGTGATCGCCAACGCCATCGGCCTGGCGGCCATGCTGCTGTGGCTGCGCCGCCGTCGCCATCCGCTGTGGATTGGTCGCCAGGAGCTGGCGCTGTTCCGGCCCGACTGGATCCTGGTGCGCACGCTGGTGGTCAAGGGCGTGCCGATGGGCGCGCAGATGGTGGTGATCTCGCTGGCGATGATCGCGATGATGACCATGATCAACCACCACGGCACCACCGTCACCGCCGCCTACGGCGCGGTGCTGCAGCTGTGGACCTACGTGCAGATGCCGGCGATGGCAATCGGCGCGGCCTGCTCGTCGATGGCGGCGCAGAACGTGGGCGCCGGCCAGTGGCCGCGGGTAGACGCCACCGCCCGCACCGGTCTGGGCTTCAACCTGCTGCTCACCGGTGCGCTGATCGCCGCCCTGCTGCTGCTCGACCGCTGGATCCTGGCGGTGTTCCTGCCCGATGGCAGTCCGTCGCTGGAGCTTGCCCGGCAGATCAACCGCATCGGGGTGTGGTCGTTCCTGTTCTTCGGCGCCACCTACGTGCTGTTCGGCGTGGTCCGCTCCACCGGCGCGGTGATCCCGCCGCTGCTGATGCTGGGGCTGGCCCTGTGGGGCGTGCGGGTCCCGTTCGCCAACTGGCTGCAGCCGGCGCTGGGCGCGGACGCGATCTGGTGGAGCTTCCCGGTCAGCGCACTGGCGGCGATGGGGCTGGCGATGGCCTACTACCGCTTCGGCCGCTGGCGCCAGGCAACCATGTTGCCGCCGGAGGAAGAGCCGCCGATCCCGGCCGATGTGCCGGCCCAGCCGCCGGCGCCGGTGGCCGCGCCCTGCCTGCGGGGTGAGCACGCATGAAGTCCGTCTACCAGGCCGCCCACGTCACCGACGCCTACATGGTGCGATCACTGCTGGAGCAAGCGGGGATCGAGGCCTGGATCCGCGGTGAACACCTGCAGGGCGGCCTGGGCGAGCTGCCGGTGGGCGGGCAGATCACGGTGTGGGTAGCCAAGGCCGACGCCGACCGCGCGCGCCGGATCGTGACCGAATGGGACCAGGCCACCCCGGGCGACAGCCACGACCCGAACCTTGACGACGAAGCTCACCCGCCCCGCCAAGCCGGCAACCGCCGCAGCCTCGCCACCGCGATGATCGCGGCGGCGCTGCTGTTGCCGGTGCTGTGGTGGGCAATGACGCGCCTGCTCGGCTGAGGTCACGCCCGGCGCGGGACTTGCGGCGTCGCGATCAGTCCCAGCCGTGCATCCGCGCACGGTCCAGGCCGCCGACTTCGAATTCGGCGGTGCGGGTGCCGCCGGCAACCGGGAACTCGATGGCCAGCAGCTTCGCCCCGTCGATGGCCTGCCACAGCGCCCGGTTGTCGTCGATGAACATGGCGATGGCCTCGTCGGTATCCGGGCGGTTGGCGGCCATGCGCCGCGGCTCGCCATCGTCGATGGTCACGGTGACCCGGCAGGCGCTGTAGCAGGGCCGGGCGAAATCATCGCCGGCCAGCACCAGGTAGCTGCTGCGGCCCCAGTCCGGGTGGTCGCGGAAGATCAGCTGCACCCGGTCGCTGGTGTCGCCGGTCTCCACCGGGTCCCTGGAATGGATCTGCGCCGAACGCTGCTGGCCGCCCTTCACTTCCTGCACGTTGTAGGTCCACAGGCGGGAAGTGCGGTCGGCCTCGCGGATCGCATCGGCCTTTTCCATGACGCCATCGAACTGCCCGCGCACCCGCTCCGCCGCCTCGGTGTCCGGCCAGCGCGCCAGCAGCACGTCGCCGTGGGCCTTGGCCAGGGCCCAGTTTTCACCCGCGACCGCGTCGTTGAAGCCGGTCTCCGCTTCGGCGGCTTCACGCTCCGCGGCCGCCGCCTGGGCCTGGGCGCGGGCCTGGGCCTCGGCTTCCGGGTCGCCGCAGGCGGCCAGTGCGAAGACGGCCGCCAGGGCCACGGCGATGCAGCGCGCGGGCGCGGTCACGCCCGGCCGCCCTGGGCGCTTCCGCCAGCCTCTTCGTCGGCCTGGACATCATCTTCCGCACCGGTCTCCGGCTCGCCTTCCAGCTTCGGCGACACCGGCGCCGGCGCGGGCGCCGGCTGCGCGCCACCGATCACCTGCTCGACCGAAGCGGTAGTGATCGGGTGGTAGCCCGGTCGCGCCCGCTCCAGGACGTCCCTGGCCAGCGCCAATCCTTCCGGGGTCTGCACCAGCGCCTCGTAGGTCGGCATGATCAGCTTGCGCCGGCCGATCTGCTCCAGGAACTCCTCCATCGGCGGATAGGCAATCGCATAGCCGCTGCGCACCGCCAGCGGGAACCAGCGCATCGCGATCTCGCCATTGGGCGTCTGGCTGAACATGTAGGCGGTGTCCAGCTGCGACATCTGCTCCAGGCTCAGCGTGTCGGGCATGCCCTCCAGGAAGTGGATCCACTCCTGGGTGCTCCACCCGCCGGTCAGCTGCGGCGGCGGAAGCTCGTGGCTGCCAAGCCAGGCCAGCCGGGCCGAATCCACCAGCCCCAGCCGCGGCGAGAGCACCTGCGGTGCCGACAGCGGGATGCCCGGCTGGTACAGCCATTCTTCCAGCTCCGCTTCGCTGACCGCATTCGGATCCTTCGGCAGCAACTCGGCCTCCAGGTAAGCCACGAACTCCGGCGTGGAGATGCTCTGGAAGGCGAAATGGTCGAAGTAGTCGCGCAGGAAGGCGTCCAGCGTCTGGCGGCCGAAGCGCTCCTCCAGGAACTGCAGGAACCACGCCCCCTTGTCATAGGCCACCGAGCCAAAGGTGTCGTCGGGACCGGCCGCATCGTCGGGCTTCACGGCCAGCACCTGCAGGCCCGGGCTCACGCCCTCGATTTCCTGCTCCAGGCCGCTACGCGCGATCACCCACTCCATGTCCGAGAACTCCTCGCCGTAGATCTCCTCGACGATCCGGTTCTCCACGTAGGAGGTGAAGCCCTCGTTGAGCCACATGTCCTTCCAGCTCGCATTGGTCACCAGGTTGCCCGACCAGCTGTGGGCCAGCTCGTGCGCGATCAGCGAGACCAGCGACTTGTCGCCCACGATCACCGTGGGAGTGATGAACGACAGGCGCGGGTTCTCCATGCCGCCGTAGGGGAACGACGGCGGCAGGATCAGCAGGTCGTAGCGCTCCCAGCGGTACTCGCCGTACAGCGACTCGGCGGTCTGGATCATCTGCTCGGTGTCCTCGAACTCGGCCACCGCCGCGTCCACCGTGGCCGGCTCGGCCCAGACGCCGGCGCGTTCGGAGATCGGCTGGAACACCAGGTCTCCGGCGGCGATCGCCATCAGGTAGGAGGGGATCTCCTGCGGCATGGTGAAGCTGTATTCGCCGTCACGCTGCGCATCCGGGTCGTTGTCGGCGCTCATCAGCACCATCACGTCCGGGCGGGTGGTGATGCGTGCGCTGTAGGTGTAGCGCACACCGGGCGTGTCCTGCAGCGGCACCCAGCTGCGGGCGTGGATCGCCTGCGACTGGCTGAACATGAAGGGCAGCTCGCCACCCTCGGTCATCGCCGGCTCCAGCCACTGCAGGCCGGAGGCCGCGGGCGAGGTGCGATAGGTCACCCGCACCTGTTCCGGGCGCTCGGGCGCCTGGATGGCCAGCCTGCTGCCGAAGACCGGATCGGCGTCGCCAAGGGTGTGCTCGAGCGGCTGCCAGGCGCCGCCGGCCCCGCCCTCGACCTGCTCGATGGCCAGATCGCGGGTATCGAGCACCAGTTCGGTCGCCTCTTCGTCCTTCCATTCCAACGTGTAAGTGGCGGTGCCGGCCAGGGTGCGGCTGTCGAAGTCCAGCGCCAGGTCCAGCGCCAGGTCTTCGATGACGACCTTCTGCGGCTCGGCATAGGAGTGTTCATCGCGGTCGGGCGCGGGCACGGCGGCCTCCGGGCGCTTGACGGGCGTGGTGATGTCGGGGGTCGGCTCGCGCTGGCAGCCGGCGGCGAGCAGGGCCAGCAGTGACAGCGCCACCAGGGGGATCAGGCGGCGGGATCGGATCGGGGGAAAACGCATGGCAGGGCCAGTCCTCGGGGGAAGATCAGTCCCGCAAGTCTACCCCCGCTGCCCCGCCGACCCGCTGGCAGGGGCGCGCCGGGTACGCGGACGGCCCGCGCGCCCGGGTCAGACCCGGTAGCCGTCGTGGATGGCCACGATGCCGGCGGACAGGTTGCGGTAGCGGCAGCGCTCGAAACCGGCCGCGGTCATCATCGCCTTCAGTTCCTCCTGCGGCGGATGCTTGCGGATCGATTCGGCCAGGTACCGGTAGCTGTCGGCATCACTGGCGAACAGCCGGCCCAGCCGCGGCAGCACCCTGAACGAATGGAAGTCGTACACCGGCTTGAACCAGTCCAGCGTGACTTCGGAAAACTCCAGCACCCGCGCCTGCCCGCCCACCTTCAGCACCCGGCGCATTTCGCGCAGCGCGGCGTCCTTGTCGGTCACGTTGCGCAGGCCGAACGCGATCGTGACCAGGTCGAAGCTGGCATCGGGAAACGGCAGCGCCTGCGCGTTGCACTGCACGTACTCGAAGCCGCGCACGTGGCCCCGGTCGGTCATGCGGTCGCGGCCGGTGCGCAGCATCGCACCGTTGATGTCGCCCAACACCACTTCACCGCCCTCGCCCAGCCGCGGCCGCAGCAGCGCGGCGATGTCGCCGGTGCCGCCGGCCAGGTCCAGCACCCGGTCGCCCGGCTTCACCTGCGCGGTGGCGGCGAAGTAGCGCTTCCAGACCCGGTGGACGCCCAGGCTCATCAGGTCGTTCATCAGGTCGTAGTTGCCGGCCACCGACGAGAACACCTCGCCGACGAGCTTCTGCTTCTCGCCCACGGGCACGTCGCGGAAGCCGAAGTGGGTGGTACCGGACTCGTCGGATGCGTTCATGCGGCGATTATCGCACCTGCGGCCCGGGTCGCGCCGCCGCCCCCGCGCGGCGACAATGGCGCCGACTTCGTCCAACGGTCCCGCCATGTCCCTCCGATCCACCTTGGCCAACATTCTGCTGCCGATCACGCTCATGGCCGCGGGCACGGCCGGCGCCACCTCCGACCCGACCGCCCCGGCCTGCGAGCCGCCCGGGATCGCCTTCGGCCCCCTGTGCATCGAACCCGACAGCCGCCGGCTGAGCCTGCAGGACCCCACGCCCGCGGATTTCGCCGCGCTGCCAGGCCTCCAGGCGCTGGAGGAGCTGTGGCTGATCGGCGCCGAAGCGATCGACTGGGACGCACTGCAGCGGCTGCCCGCGCTCAGGGTCCTGTACCTGCACCGCGGCCAGCCGGTGTCGCTGGAGCCGATCGCGCAGCTGCAGGGCCTGGAGTCGCTGCGCCTGTTCGGCGTGCGCGTGGACTCGCTGGCGCCGCTGGCCGCGCTGCCCGCGCTGAAGGAGCTGCGCCTGGACGCCGCCCCGGTCGCCGACCTGGCGCCGCTGGCCGAGCTGCACAGGCTGGAGAAGCTGGCCATCATCGGCCTCGACTTCGAGCGCACCGACCTGCTGGCCGGCCTGGCCCGCCTCACCCTGCTGCAGCTGCACGACACCGCGGTGACCTCGATCGCGCCGCTGCACGGGCTGACCAGGCTCGAAAGCCTGCGCCTGTCGGAAACCGGCGTCACCGACCTGTCGCCGCTGGCCGGCATGGCCGCGATGCGCGAGCTGGAGATCGGCAGCACCCAGGTCGACGACATCGCCGTGCTGGCCGGCATGCCGCAGCTGTCCGCGCTCGACCTGTCCGACACCCGGGTCCACGACATCACCCCGCTCGCCGGGCTGGACAACCTCGGCCTGGTCCTGCTCGACCGCACCCGGGTCACCGACGTGTCCGCCCTGACCCGCCTGGTGCCACCGGGCATCCTCTCGCTGTCCGGGCTTGCGCTGGCGGACCGCACCCCGGTCCTGCGGATCGAAGGACTCAGCGTGCTGGGGATCGCCGGGGAAGGGATCATGGCCGAGATGCTGGCCCTGCCCGAGGACATCCGCGCCTGGGCCGAAGCCGCGCCTGCCCACGACGCCAGCCACCAACCGTGACATCCTGACACCATGGACACGCCCGATTACCGCGCCATGCTCGAAGTCGCCGTCGAAGAGGCCCGCACCGGCCTGGCCGAGGGCGGGATCCCGATCGGCGCCGCCCTGTTCCACCGCGACGGCACGCTGCTCGGCCGCGGCCGCAACCGCCGGGTGCAGGAAAACGACCCCTCCGTGCACGGGGAGACCGACGCCTTCCGCAAGGCCGGCCGCCAGCGCTCCTACCGCGACACCGTCATGGTCACCACCCTCTCGCCGTGCTGGTACTGCAGCGGCCTGGTGCGCCAGTTCGGCATCGGCACGGTGGTGATGGGTGAAACGGTGAATTTCCAGGGCGGCCACGACTGGCTGCGCGAACACGGGGTGGAAGTGGTGGACCTGGCCGACGAGGCCTGCATCCGCATGCTTGGCGACTGGATCGCCGCCCATCCGCAGGTGTGGAACGAGGACATCGGCGTCGACTGACCGGGCCGGCTGGAACGCAACGGTCCGGCATCGCAACGCGAACTCCACCCGCGACGGCGCATCCTTGGGGGCCGCTTCCCCCCGGAGAACCACCATGGGCCTGTTGATCGACGGCCGCTGGGTCGACCAGTGGTACGACACCGCCAGCACCGGCGGACGCTTCGTCCGCTCCGACGCACAGTTCCGCAACTGGATCACTGCCGACGGAAGCGCCGGTCCCGGCGGCGAGGGCGGGTTCCGCGCCGAGGCCGGGCGCTACCGCCTATACGTCTGCCTGGCCTGTCCCTGGGCACACCGCACGCTGATCTTCCGCGCGCTCAAGGGCCTGGAGGAGATGATTCCCGTCTACGTGGTGAACCCGTACATGGGCGAGAAAGGCTGGACCTTCGAGCCCGGCGAGGGCGTGGTGCCCGACCCGGACGGCGCGCGCTATCTCTACGAGGTCTACCTGCGCGCACAGCCGGAATACAGCGGCCGGGTCACCGTGCCCGTGCTGTGGGATACCGAACGCAACACCATCGTCAACAACGAATCGGCGGAAATCATCCGCATCCTCAACTCGGCCTTCGACGAGGCTGGCGCCAAACCCGGCGACTATGCGCCGGCGCAACTGCTGCCGGAGATCGACGCGGTCAACAAGCGCATCTACGACGCCATCAACAACGGCGTGTACAAGGCCGGCTTCGCCACCGGACAGGACGTCTACGAACAGGAAGTGGGCAAGCTGTTCGACGCCCTGGACGAAGTGGACCAGCGCCTGGCCGGTCGCCGCTACCTGCTGGGCGAACGCATCACCGAGGCCGACTGGCGCCTGTTCACAACCCTGCTGCGCTTCGACCCGGTCTACCACGGCCACTTCAAGTGCAACCTGCGGCGGATTGCCGACTACGAGCACCTGTCCGGCTACCTGCGCGAGCTGTACCAGTGGCCGGGCGTGGCCGCCACGGTCGACTTCGACCACATCAAGCAGCACTACTACCGCAGCCACCCCACCATCAATCCCAACGGCATCGTCCCGCTCGGCCCGGTGCAGGACCTGGACGCGCCGCACGGGCGCGGACACCTGGCCGCCGCGGCGACGCCGTAGGCGCGCTCCGGGCGCGGGCCGTCAGTCGCCGGTCACCGGCGACTGCTGGTGCAGCACCAGCCGCCAGCCATCGGCGAAGCGGGTGTAGACCGAACCGCATACCGCGCGATAAGGCGATGCGTCGCCGTCACGACGGGCGCTGGCGCGATAGGCCAGCACCACGGTGTCCGGATTCGGTCGCGCCACTTGGCGATCCCGCATGTCGACATCCCGCCAGCGCGACGCGGTGCTGATCGTTTCAATGATCCGCCCACGGTCGAGCACGCCGGCCGGCGGCGGGAACACCATCATTGCGCCGTGCGCCAGGTGCCGCTGGTAAAAATCAGCATCGCCGGTCCAGAAACCGGCCTCCATCTGCCAAAGGTCTCCGTCGGTCACGCGTTCCTCCGTTGGTTGATCATCCAGGCTGCGCCTCAAGCCGTGGCAGGCTGCGGACGCGCGCGCAGCAGCCATGACGCGGCGGCCACCCCGGCGAGCCCGATGAGGGCACCGGGCACCACGCCCAGTGCAAGCGCCACCGCCAGCCCGCCGAACAGGGCCATGCCGCCGGCGATGATCGCCGCGTCACCGCCTGCCTGCGCCACGTCCCGCCTGCGCCGCATCTCGAAGCCGACCACCGCCGCCATCACCGGTGCCACCACCAGCGCGCACAGTGCGATCCACAGCAGCCGTCCCAGCCAGAACCCGGGCTCGCCCGGCTCGCCGGCGTCGATCGGCGCGCCAAGGCGCTCGCCGATCCACGCGGCCGGCAGCTCGGCCAGCTTGTGCCACAGGTACAGCGGCATGCCCAGCGCACCCAGTACGGCGACCACGCGCGCCACCTGGTGCCGCGCAAGGAACCGGCGCGCCGGCGCCTCGCACAGCACCACCAGCCCCACCTGCACCCACATCACGCCGATCAGCGCCAGGGTGGGCGGCAGCATGTTGTTACCGGCCAGCTGCACGCCCACCATCGCCACCGGATAGCCGCTGGCGATCGCCGCCGCCAGCCACGCCACGCCCAGCAGCAGCAGGCCGGCACCCGCACGCGCGCCGGAAAACCGGCCCTGCTTCCACGCGATCCCGAGCTGCTGGGGCAGCAGCCAGACCGCCAGCATGTTGACCCAGCCGATGCCCGGGGGGCGCTCGCGCACGCGCGCGCCCAGCTCGAGAAGATCCGCGGGCGCACGCACGCCGGCGCGCAGCAGGTCCGCCGCCGCCGCAATCGCGATCAGCGCGAACACCGCGCCCAGGCCGAACCTGCGGTCGGCGCGTACCGCCAGCGGCAACAGCGCCTGCACCGCCAGCAACATCACCAGGAACCACAGGTGGATGGTCAGCGAAGTGTTGAACGCCTCCAGCAGGCGGCCGCCGGTGAACAGCGCCACCAGCGCCAGCGCGGCGAGCACGGCGAGGTAAGTCACCGTCGGGCGCGCCAGCCCAAGCGCCCTGCCGGCCCACCACCCCCGCTGCGAGGCGCCGGCCTGCAGCCGCTGCAGCACGCCCGGCGTGCTGACCGCCGCGGACACGAACACAAACAGCGGCACCACCTGCACCAGCCAGGTGATCGCGCCGGCGGCGTCCCACACGGCAAGCAGGTGGTCGGTGGCCACCAGCCGACCGCCGTCAAGCCGCGGCAGGGTCGCGATCCAGTGGCCCAGCACCACCACCACCAGCGCGCCGGCGCGCAGCGCATCGGGATACTGGTCGCGTTGCGTCATCGCTCGATGATACGCAACTGCAGCGCGGGTTCGCGTTTGTTACCCTGACCGCAGGTCCGCCGCGTCGAGCCGCTCCAGACGGCGTGCGCACAGGCGGCCATATCGCTGGTCCGGGGGTTCACTTCCGCACGGCTGCGCCACGGCGACGGGCTCGCCCGCGTGCGCCTTGCCGCGCCCGGTCCCGAATTCATTCCCAGGCGGCATTTCTGCGGGATCACGGCATCCCGGCGGCTGGCGTCACCAACTGTGGAGATCACCATGGAAGCACTTGCGCAGGCTTTTCAGCCCGACGAATCCGGGGAGCAGGAGGGCACCAGCGCGCAGTTCCCCGCGCGCGAGTTCAAGGTTTACACCCACCGCCAGCTCGACAGCATCAAGCAGGTGCAGGCGCTGTCGGAAGCACAGCGGTTCGAGATGAAGGTGGTCAGCCAGGTGCTGCCGTTCCGGGTCAACGAGTACGTGCTCGAGGAACTGATCGACTGGGACAATATTCCCGACGACCCGATCTTCCGGCTGGTGTTCCCGCAGCGCGAGATGCTCACACCCGGGCACTTCGACGAGATCGCCGAACTGGTCCGCAGCGAGGCATCGACGGCTGAAATGGCGCCGGTGATCAAGCGCGTGCGCGACGACCTCAACCCGCATCCGGCCGGCCAGATGGACCTCAACCTGCCCCGGCTCGACGGCGAGCCGCTGCCGGGCATGCAGCACAAGTACCGCGAGACGGTGCTGTTCTTCCCCAGCCAGGGGCAGGTGTGCCACAGCTACTGCACCTTCTGCTTCCGCTGGGCCCAGTTCGTCGGCGACAAGGAGCTGCGCTTCGCCTCCAGCGAGGCCGACAAGCTGCACAGCTACCTGGCCCAGCACACCGAGGTCACCGACCTGCTGGTCACCGGCGGCGACCCGATGGTGATGAAGGCGCGGCACCTGCGCGGCTACCTGGAAGGGCTGAAGAAGCCGGAGCTGGCGCACGTGCGCAACATCCGCATCGGCTCCAAGAGCCTGACCTTCTGGCCCTACCGCTTCGTCACCGACCCGGACGCCGATGAAGTACTGGCGCTGCTGCGCGAGCTGGTGGACGCAGGCAAGCATGTCGCGTTCATGGCCCACTTCAACCACTGGCGCGAGATGGAAACACCGATCTGCCGCGAGGCGATCCGCCGCATCCGCGCCACCGGCGCCCAGATCCGCACCCAGGCCCCGCTGCTGCACCACATCAACGACGACGCCGATGTATGGACGCGGATGTGGACCACCCAGGTGCAGCTGGGAATGGTGCCGTACTACATGTTCGTCGAGCGCGACACCGGCGCGCAGCATTACTTCGAGGTGCCGCTGGTGAAGGCGTGGGAAATCTACCGCGAGGCCATGCAGCGGGTCTCCGGGCTGGCGCGCACCGCGCGCGGGCCGTCGATGTCGGCCGATCCTGGCAAGGTCGAGATCCAGGGCGTGACCGAGATCAACGGCGAGAAGGTGTTCGTGCTGCGCTTCATCCAGGGCCGCAACCCGGACTGGGTGCAGCGCCCGTTCTTCGCGAAGTTCGACGAGAACGCCACCTGGCTGCCGGACCTGAAGCCGGCGCTGGGCGCGCAGAAGTTCTTCTACGAGGAAGAATTCGACACCCTGAAGGACGAAAAGCTCGCGCTCATCTGAGCCCCTCGGGCTGTCAGGAGCGCGCCAGGCGGGCGGCTCCGCATGAACCCCGGCCTTGACCTTCCCACGATGGGAAGGTCTATGCTGGCCGCATGTCAAAAGATGCGATCACGCTGCCGATCGAAGGCATGCACTGCGCCTCCTGCGTGGGCCGGGTGGAGGCAGCGCTGGGCAAGGTGGACGGCGTTGCCGGCGCCGCGGTGAACCTGGCCGCCGGGCGCGCCACGGTACAGCCCGGCGAAGGCGGCACGCCGGACCACGGCGCGCTGGTGCAGGCGGTGGAAACGGCCGGTTACAAGGTCCCCGCCGCGTCCACCACGCTGGCCATCGAGGGCATGCACTGCGGCTCCTGCGTGGGCCATGTCGAGCGCGCGCTGCAGGGCGTGCCCGGCGTTGCCGAAGCCAGTGTGAACCTGGCCACCGAGCGGGCCACGGTGCGCGGGACCGCGCCACGGGCGGAACTTGAGGCTGCGGTCGCGCAGGCCGGCTACGGCGCACGCGCGGTGGACCAGGTCGGACCCGCCGGCGGCGACGAAGCCGCCGCGCGGCAGGAAGCCGAACGCACCGGCCTGCGCCGCGACCTGCTGGTCGCGATCGCGCTGGCGCTGCCGGTGTTCATCCTGGAAATGGGCTCGCACCTGGTGCCGGGCATGCACGCATGGGTCGAGCGCACCATCGGCCTGCAGAACAGCTGGTACTTCCAGTTCGCGCTGACCACGCTGGTGCTGGCCTGGCCGGGCCGACGCTTCTACACCGCCGGCATCCCCGCATTGCTGCGGCTGGCCCCGGACATGAACTCGCTGGTGGCGGTGGGCACGCTGGCCGCCTGGGGCTACTCGGTGGTCGCCACCTTCCTGCCAGGCGTATTGCCGGCGGGCACGGTCAACGTCTACTACGAGGCGGCCGCGGTGATCGTGGCCCTGATCCTGCTGGGCCGCTGGCTGGAGGCGCGCGCCAAGGGCCGGACTTCGGAGGCGATCAAGCGCCTGGTCGGGCTGCAGCCGCGGCAGGCGCGGGTGACGCGCGACGGCCAGGTGGTGGAGATCCCGATCGACGAAGTGACCGGCGGCGACCTGGTCCACGTGCGCCCCGGCGAGCGGGTGCCGGTGGATGGCGAAGTGGTCGAGGGCACGAGCTGGATCGACGAATCCATGATCACCGGCGAACCGCTGCCGGTGGAAAAATCGCCCGGCAGCCAGGCCGTGGGCGGCACCGTGAACCAGCAGGGTGCGCTGGTGCTGCGCGCCGCCGCGGTGGGCGGGCAGACGGTGCTGGCGCAGATCATCCGCATGGTCGAACAGGCCCAGGGCGCCAAGCTGCCGATCCAGGCCGCGGTGGACCGGATCACGCTGTGGTTCGTGCCCGCGGTGATGGGCGCGGCGCTGCTGACCCTGCTGGTGTGGCTGGCGTTCGGTCCCTCGCCCGCGCTGACCTTCGCCGTGGTCAACGCAGTGGCCGTTCTGATCATCGCCTGCCCCTGCGCCATGGGCCTGGCCACGCCGACCTCGATCATGGTCGGCACCGGCCGCGGCGCCGAGCTGGGCGTGCTGTTCCGCAACGGCCAGGCGCTGCAGCTGCTGCGCGAGGCGCGCGTGGTCGCCGTGGACAAGACCGGCACGCTCACCGAGGGCCGCCCGGCGCTGACCGACCTGGAGCTGGCCGAAGGCTTCGCGCGCGATGACGTGCTGCGGCTGGTGGCGGCGGTGGAATCGCGTTCGGAACATCCCATCGCCCGCGCCATCGTCAACGCGGCCGCGGATCAAGGCATCGAGGTTCCGGAGCCGGCGGACTTCGAATCAATCACCGGCATGGGCGTGCGCGCGCGCGTCGACGGCCGCGCGGTGGAAGTCGGTGCCGACCGCCACATGCGCTCGCTGGGGCTGGACGTGGCTGCCTTCGCAACGGTGGCCGAACGCCTGGGCGGCGAAGGCAAGTCGCCGCTGTACGCTGCCATCGACGGCCAGCTGGCCGCGATCCTGGCCGTCGCCGATCCGGTCAAGGCGGATACCGCCGGCGCCATCAATGCGCTGCACGCGCTGGGCATCAAGGTGGCCATGGTCACCGGCGACAACGCCCGCACCGCGCGCGCGATCGCCGATCGCCTGGGCATCGACGAGGTCGTGGCCGAGGTCCTGCCCGAGGGCAAGGTGGACGCGGTGCGCAAGCTGCGCGGCGAACACGGCCGGCTGGCCTTCGTCGGCGACGGCATCAACGACGCCCCGGCGCTGGCCGAGGCGGACGTGGGCATCGCCATCGGCACCGGCACCGACATCGCCATGGAAGCGGCCGACGTGGTGCTGATGTCCGGCAGCCTGCAGGGCGTGCCCAACGCCATCGCCCTGTCCCAGGCCACCATCCGCAACATCCGCCAGAACCTGTTCTGGGCGTTCGCCTACAACGTGGCGCTGATCCCGGTCGCCGCCGGCGTGCTGTATCCCGCGTTCGGGCTGCTGCTCTCGCCGATGTTCGCCGCCGGCGCCATGGCCCTGTCGAGTGTGTTCGTGGTATCCAACGCGCTGCGCCTGCGCAGGTTCCAGGCGCCCGCAGTGGTGGCGTGACACAAGCGAGGAATCACATGAACATCGGCGAGGCATCCGCGGCGTCCGGCGTTTCCGCCAAGATGATCCGCTACTACGAGCAGGCCGGCCTGATCCCGCCGGCCGACCGCAGCCACGCCGGCTACCGCATCTACGCCGACGCCGACGTGCACCGCCTGCGCTTCATCCGCCGCGCCCGCGACCTGGGCTTTTCCGTTGCCGAGATCAGCGAACTGCTGGACCTGTGGAACGACCGCTCGCGCCGCAGCGCCGACGTCAAGCGCCTGGCCCAGTCGCACATCGCGGACCTTGAAGAGCGCATCGCCAAGCTGCGGCAGATGGCCGACACCCTGCAAACCCTCGCCGACTGCTGCGCCGGCGACGATCGGCCGGACTGCCCGATCCTGGCGGGGCTGGAAGAACCGCCGGCCGGGGATACGGAACAGCCGGTCCAGTAGTGCAGCCGAGCAAGCCCGGCTCTACAGCATCCGGTGACCGGAGACTCCCGTAGAGCGGAGCTTGCTCCCCTGCCGCAGCCAGGCAGGAAGCCGAGCCCCGTCGTGGCCGGGAGGCCTTTGCGCGTAAGTAAAGGAGGAGG
>JBQDAV010000014.1:0-59030 GCA_052090405.1 Luteimonas sp. | reverse complement strand
GTTTTCGTTTCCGGGAAGTACTGTCCATTGAGTCCAGCCAGGTGCTCGGTTTCGACCAGTCGCCCAACAAGCCATTGCGGAACAATGTCGTCGACCTGAGTCACAGGCATGGCGGTGCCGGCGCCGCTGCGGCTGGTCGCGATATACAGGTTATCGTTTCTGGAGACCAGAAATCCGTACAGGCGCACGCCGACCACGGATGGCTCCCGGATGTTGGTCAGTTCGTCCAACAGATAGTGGCAGCGCTCTTCGGGGGTGTACGAGATCTCCGAACAAATGCGCGCGCCATTGGCATCGTGGGTGAAGTAGAAGAACTCATCGTCGGCAGATTGCCGTGCTACTTCGGTGTCGGCCTGGACCCGTTCGCGGTCAGTCTGGCCGGGCTCCATGGGACGGGAAACACCGGACGGACCGGGGAACGGAGGGATCGGTTCCGGGACACCAGGCTCATCGATCCAGCCGATCGAGTACACGTCAAGACTGTTGATCTCATGATGAAAAATTCCGCGAATGCCCACCCGGTGCCCTGCCATCCAGATGACATCGTCCATGTTCCTGCCTGGAACCTGGGCAATGCGAACAGTCGCGCCGGTGCCGTCCCGGTCCTCGGCCAAATAGAGCTCACCCTTGCGCTCATGCAAGTAGGCGGAGAGGCGCACACCTTCTGCCTCCGGACTGTTGGAGAGCTCGGATATCTCGTAGTTACAGGTTGGGGCGGCCATATGGCCACTGGTGTAGCAGCTCCGCTCGACAGGCGCGTCGCTGGAGCACGCGAAAAGCAGCGTGAGGAGAAGCGCTGAAAGTGTCCGAAGAAGCATCACAGCCCACTCTGGTAGGCGTCTCGGAGCGGAATGGGTCTGACGAGATCTTCTCGCTGAATATCGAGGTAGACCTCATAGTCCCAATAGTGCAACCCGGAAGAGTCGGCGATATATACGTTGATTTCTTCGTAGTAGCCAAAGACAAGGTCGCCTGCTTGCACGTCTCCCGATCCGCCGTAGCCGCCGACTCCATTTGCGTCCGGGCGTTGATCGAATCGGAAGGCCCGATCCCCACCGCCAGGTAACGCGCCGGCCCGTGGGTGGGTATGGATGGCCGCAGTGTCGGCCGCGATGCCCGCAGGGCGTTGCGCCTGCTCCATGATTCCCCGCACGCTCGCATGCTCCCCACTGCTCCAAGGTGCGCCAAAGCGGTACTTCCCGGCCGGGGTGCGGCCGATGATGGCGCCGACTTCCACGCCGTAGCGCTCGCTGTTGGCAACAGGCAGTACGTGCTCGCGCCAGGCACGGGCCGCCTCCAGCTCGGTGTCGTAGTCGCGGTATGCACCGGCCTGCATCAGTGCCTGGTGTGAATCGGTGATGACGTCGCTGGCAACCTTCCAGTCCGGGTCCGACGGTGTGTTGGCATCGCTGCCGGGGCCGGGGTAGTCGAGCGGGTGGAGATCTGTCGCCTGGGTTCCCGCAGCCGGCGGCGTGTACTGCATCGGTAGCGTCGTGTCCGCGGCTCCGGCTCCCGCGCCCTGGTAAACAAACACTCGCGCCTGGTTGGCCGATAGCACCTTGCAGCCGCAGGACAGCGAGCTGCCATGAAGGGCCACGGGCTGGCCGTACACGATCATGGTGCTGTCGCCGTCAACGATCGGGAAGGCGCCCTTGTGGCGCGGGCAGGTGGCCTGGTCGGTGACCCGGGCTACGGGAATGCCGTCAATATCGGTGAACGGCGAGCCGGTAACGACGTTGCCGCCGCTGCTGGTCGGGTCGCCCAGGACGATCCAGTTCCTGTCCATGCCTTATCCTTGGCCTGAGGGAACCGCAGGATGCCCCGGACGCCAGCCAATGTGCAACCGGGCCACGGGCAAGAACAGAGACGCACCATGAGCAACGACCAGCTTGTCGCCAAGGTCTGGAACTACGCGCACGTGCTGCGCGACCAGGGCATTTCCTACGGCGACTACATCGAGCAGATCACCTACCTGCTGTTCCTGAAGATGGACCAGGAACGCACCGAGTACCTGGCCGAGGAATCCGCCATCCCGTCCGAGTGGAACTGGGCCGCGCTGGTGAAGCACGACGGCGAGGCGCTGGAGCGCCAGTACCGCCGCACCCTGCAGGCGCTGGCCAAGGTGGACGGCCTGATCGGTACCATCTTCCGCAAGTCGCAGAACAAGCTGTCGGATCCGGCCAAGCTCAAGCGCGTGGTCAGCCTGATCGACAGCGAAGGCCCGTGGATCGGCCTGGACGTGGACGTGAAGGGCGAGATCTACGAGGGACTGCTGGAGCGCAACGCTTCCGAGGTGCGCTCGGGCGCCGGCCAGTACTTCACCCCGCGCCCGGTGATCGACGCCATCGTGAAGTGCGTGGACCCGCGCATTGGCGAAACCGTCTGCGACCCCGCCTGCGGCACCGGCGGCTTCCTGCTCACCGCCTTCGAGCACATGAAGGGCCAGAGCCAGGACCGCGACAGGCTGCGCAAGCTCCGCCACGGCGCGCTGCACGGCGTGGACATCGTGGACGAGGTGGTGCGCCTGTGCGCCATGAACCTGTACCTGCACGGCGTCGGCAACGGCGACAGCCCGGTGACCCAGGGCGACGCGCTCGCCTCCGACCCGGGCACCCGCTACAAGGTGGTGCTGACCAACCCGCCGTTCGGCAAGAAGTCCAGCTACCAGGTGGTAGGCGAGGACGGCAGCGTGACCACCGAGCGCGAGACCTACGAGCGCGACGACTTCAAGTTCACCACCTCCAACAAGCAGCTCAACTTCCTGCAGCACATCATGACCATCTTGGACACCCACGGCCGCGCCGGCGTGGTGCTGCCGGATAACGTGCTGTTCGAAGCCGGCCGGGCAGGGGAGGGCATCCGCAAGAGCCTGCTGGAGAAGTTCAACTTCCACACGCTTCTGCGCCTGCCTACCGGCATCTGGTACAGCCCCGGCGTGAAGGCCAACGTCCTGTTCTTCGACAAGCGTCCCGCATCGCGCGACGAGCAGACGAAGGAGCTGTGGGTCTACGACTACCGCACCAACGTCCACAAGACCCTCAAGACCAAGCCACTCACGCACGCCGACCTGGAAGACTTCGTCCGCTGCTACGCCGAGCGCAAGGAAACGAACCGCTTCCGCCGCTTCACCTACGAAGAGCTCGCCAAGCGCGACAAGCTGAACCTGGATATCTTCTGGCTCAAGGACGACAGCCTTGAAGATATCGACAGCTTGCCGACGCCGGACGTGCTGACGGCGGAGATTGTGGACAACCTGGAAGCGGCGTTGGAGCAATTCCGGAACGTAAGCGCTGCGCTCGCTGGGGAGCAGGGACGATGAATGGGCAGGTGACAATCTTTTCATGACCGACGATCCTGCTGACACCGAGGAGGCCCGGATGCGCCAGGCACTCGACTTGGCTGCGCACGCCGAGCGCGAGTTCGACGAGATCCCGGTTGGCGCATTGGTGGTCGGCCCGGCCGGCGAAGTGTTGGGTGAAGGCTGGAACCGCAACATCAGCGACCACGATCCGTCCGCCCATGCGGAGATCGTGGCCATGCGCGCGGCGGGCAGGGCGCTGGGCAACCACCGGCTGATCGGCTGCACGCTGTACGTCACCCTGGAACCCTGCGCGATGTGCGCGATGGCGATGGTGCACGCGCGGGTGGGGCGGGTGGTCTACGCCGCGGCCGACCCCAAGACCGGCGCCGCCGGCAGCGTCTTCGACCTGCTCGCCGACCCGCGCCACAATCATCGCGTCGAGGTGTTGCGCGGGGTGCTGGCGGAAGAGGCGGGCGCGCGCCTGACCAACTATTTCCGCCGCAAGCGCGGCAAGCCGCCCCTGTAAGCCGGAGCTACGCTACGGCGACGGTGGCAGGTTGGCGCGGCCGTGGGCGTCATCCATTTCGTCGTTGACCGCCCCCACCGCAAGCGCGGCTTCGCGCGCCAGCAGAAGGCTGGAGGTGAACATTGCCAGTACACCCAGCACCGCCAGCAGGGTAGGCAGGTGGGGCAACCGATGACCCAGGAAGGCATCGCCGGCCAGGCTCAGGCTGGTACCCACGAAGCAGCTGATCGCCACGTACAGCAGCTGGCTGGCACGCAGGATGAGGCGGATCCGGCGCCGCTGCAGGGCAATGAGGCTTTGGATCCTCTGGCGGACTTCCGCACCCGAACAATCGTCCAGCTCGCCCAGCAGCGAACGCACGCGGTCGATGACCCGCGACAGGCGCGCGTTGGCCGTGGTCAGCAGTGCGGCGGTGGCGGTGAGGAAGAACGCCGGCGCAAGCATCGCGGTAAGCACGGCGTACTGGGACAGGGCGGCAATCGGGTGCATGGCAATCCGTCGGTGGCAGGCAAACGCTGCGCTATGATGCGCCGTCCCGCAACCGGACGCGAACGCATGACCACAAGCAACCCCGACGCCAGCGAGAGCCGCCTGATCTGGATCGACCTGGAAATGACCGGGCTGGATACGCGTCGGGATTCGATCCTGGAGATCGCCACCGTGGTGACCGATTCGCAGCTGCAGGTGCTGGCCGAAGGACCGGTGTTCGCCATCGGCCATGACGTGGCCACGCTGGAGGCGATGGACGAGTGGAACCGCAACCAGCACGGCAAGTCCGGGCTGTGGCGGCGGGTACTGGAGGAGGGCGTGTCGATGGCGCACGCGGAGCAGAGCACGCTCGCGTTCCTGCGCGAATGGCTGCCCGGCGGCGTGTCACCGATGTGCGGCAACTCGATCTGCCAGGACCGGCGCTTCCTCAGCCGACAGATGCCGACGCTGGAAGCCTATTTCCACTACCGCAACCTGGACGTGAGCACGCTCAAGGAGCTGGCCCGGCGCTGGGCGCCAGAGGTGCTGGCGGATGTGTCCAAGAAGGCCGCGCACACGGCGTTGAGCGACGTGCACGATTCGATCGCCGAGCTGCGGCACTACCGCAAGCACATGGCGCGTTTGGCGGCGGAGCCGTAGCGCGGGTCCTGGCCCGGCCTACGGGGACAGCTTGCCCATCTGTTCGCGCACGGCGACGACGAGGTCGCTGCGCGTGCTCTCCAGTTCGTAGGTCTTGGCCCAGGCGCACAGGGTGAGTTCAGCGCCGGTTGCCGTCACCTTGTTGACCGTGACCAACGGCGCGGGATCGTCGAGCACGCCGGTGCAGGCGCTGGCAGCCTCAAGCAGCATCCGCCGCGCGCGCTCCGGGTCGTTGCCGGCGAAATCCAGGGTGATCTCGAGCCGGCGCCGCGGATAGGCGGTGAAGTTGATGATCGGCGCGGTGGTGATGCTGCTGTTGGGAAGCACCAGCACCCGGTTGTCCCGAGTGCGCAGGCGGGTCTGGAACACCCGGATATGGTCCACCGTGCCTTCGCGGCCCGCGACCTCGACGTAGTCGCCCTCGCGGAACGGGCGCAGCACCACCAGCATGATCCCGGCGGCGATGTTGGACAGCGAGTCCTTCATCGCCAGCGCGATCGCCAGGCCGGCCGCGCCCAGCACCGCCACGATCGAGGCGACCGGCACGCTCAACTGCTGCAGGGCGATGATCCCGGTCACCACCAGCAAGCCGGCATAGGACAGGTAGTTGAGGAAGCTGGACACCGTGCTGTCGGCGCCAATCCGCCGCAGCCCGCGCTCCAGCGCCCGGCTCAGCCTGCGCGAGAGCCAGACGCCGACCAGCAGGATCAGGGCGGCGCCGAGCAGGTCCAGACTCATGTCCTGGAGCCATTGCAGCAGCCGCGCCCTGTCGATCTGCATGCTCGTCTCGCTCCGGTCAGCCCGCCTTGTGCCTGGCCAGGCGCAGCCAGGTGTCGACGACGGTATCGGGATTGAGCGACACCGATTCGATGCCCTCGTTCATCAGCCACTCGGCCAGGTCCGGGTGGTCGCTGGGCCCCTGGCCGCAGATGCCCACGTACTTGCCGCGGGCGCGGGCGGTCTTGATCGCCATCGACAGCAGCTTCTTGACCGCCGGGTCGCGCTCGTCGAACAGGCCGGCGACAATCGAGGAGTCGCGGTCCAGGCCCAGGGTGAGCTGGGTCAGGTCGTTGGAGCCGATGGAGAAGCCGTCGAAAATGTCCAGGAACTCGTCTGCCAGCAGGGCATTCGAGGGTAGCTCGCACATCATGATGATCTTGAGACCGTCCTGGCCCTGTTTCAGGCCGTTCTGTTCGAGCACCTCGACCACCCGCCGGCCCTCGTCCAGCGTGCGCACGAACGGGATCATCACCCACAGGTTGTCCAGCCCCATCTCCTTGCGCACCCGCAGCACCGCCTTGCACTCCAGCGCGAAGGCGTCGGAGAAGGATGGATCGACGTAGCGGCTGGCACCGCGGAAGCCGATCATCGGGTTCTCTTCCTCCGGCTCGTAGCGCTGGCCGCCGATCAGGTTGGCGTACTCGTTGGACTTGAAGTCCGACATGCGCACGATCACCGGGCTGGGCGCCACCGAGGCGGTAAGGGTGGCGATGCCCTCGGCCAGGCGGTCGACGTAGAACGACACCGGATCGGCGTAGCCGGCGGTGCGCGCGTCGATGGCCTGCTTCGTGGCCGCGTCCTGCTGGTCGTATTCCAGCAGCGCCTTGGGATGCACGCCGATGTGGCTGGCGATGATCATCTCCAGCCGCGCCAGGCCGATGCCGGCGTTGGGCAGCTGGCCGAAATCGAACGCGCGCTCGGGGTTGGCCACGTTCATCATGATCTTCAGCGGCGCCTCGGGCATGGCCTCCAGGTCCGTGGTGATGCATTCGAAGGGCAGGGCGCCGGCGTAGATGTAGCCGGTGTCGCCCTCGGCGCAGCTCACAGTGACCTCCGCGCCGTCGGCGATCCGCTCCAGCGCATCGCCGGTGCCGACCACCGCCGGCACGCCCAGCTCGCGGGCGATGATCGCCGCGTGGCAGGTACGGCCGCCGCGGTTGGTCACGATCGCGGCCGAGCGCTTCATCACCGGCTCCCAGTCCGGATCGGTCATGTCGGCCACCAGCACATCGCCCGGCTGCACCTTGTGCATGTCCTCCACGGTGCGGATCACGCGCGCGGTACCGCTGCCGATGCGCTGGCCGATGGCACGGCCCTCGGCGACCACCTCGCCGCGCTTCTCAAGCTGGAAGCGCTCCATCTGGGTGGCCTTGGCGCGCGACTTCACCGTCTCCGGGCGCGCCTGCAGGATGTAGAGCCGGCCGGTCACGCCGTCCTTGCCCCATTCGATGTCCATCGGCCGGCCGTAGTGCTCCTCGATGGTGAGCGCCTGGCGGGCCAGCTCGTGCACGTCCTCGTCGGTGATCGAGAACCGCGAGCGCAGCTCGGCCGGGGTGTCCTCGGTGCGCACCCGTTCGCCTGGCACGTCCGAATACACCATGCGCATCTGCTTGCTGCCCAGCGAGCGGCGCAGGATCGCCGGCTTGTCCTGCTTCAGCGTGGGCTTGTAGACGTAGAACTCGTCCGGATTGACCGCACCCTGGACCAGCATCTCGCCCAGTCCATAGCTGGAGGTGACGAAGACCACGTCGCGGAAGCCGGACTCGGTGTCCAGGGTGAACAGCACCCCGGAAGCGCCGGTACCCGAGCGCACCATGAGCTGCACGCCGGCGGACAGGAACACGTCCTCGTGCTTGAAGCCGTGGTGCACGCGGTAGGCGATGGCGCGGTCGTTGTAGAGGCTGGCGAAGACCTCCTTGACCTTGACCACCACGTCGTCGGCGCCGGTGACGTTGAGGAAGGTCTCCTGCTGGCCGGCAAAGCTGGCGTCGGGCAGGTCCTCGGCGGTGGCGGATGAGCGCACCGCTACCGCGACGTCGCTCCCGCTCGAAGCCGCGCCGCCGTTGTCTGCGCACAGCTTGGCGTAGGCCTCGCGGATGTCCCGTTCCAGCTCCGGCTGCAGCGGCGCGTCGACCACCCAGCCGCGGATCTCGCTGCCGGCCGCGGTCAGCGCGTGCACGTCTTCCACATCCAGCGCGCCCAGGCGGTCGAAGATGCGCTGGTGCAGGTCGTTGTGGGCGATGAAGGCCTGGAACGCGTCCGCGGTGGTGGCGAACCCGCCGGGGACGGAAACCCCGAGCTGGGCCAGGTTGCCGATCATCTCGCCGAGCGAGGAATTCTTGCCGCCGACCTGGGCCAGGTCATTCAGTCGCAGGTCTTGCAGCCAGAGGATGTTGGCGCTCAAGGCGATGCTCCGCAGGGATTTGGGTGGGGACAGCCGGGCGCAAGCCGGCGGAAACCGCTATTTTAGCAACCCTCCACGCACCCAGGCCCATCCATGCCCGCAGATTCGCCCCCGCTCCCGGTCCGGCCGGTGTTCTACGTGTCCGACGGCACCGGAATTACCGCCGAAACCATCGGCCACAGCCTGCTGACCCAGTTCGCCGGGGTCGATTTCCTGACGGACCGGATGCCGTTCGTTGACACCGTGGACAAGGCCCGCAGCGCGGTAGCGGAGATCGTCGCGGCCGGGGAAACCCATTCCGCCCGGCCGATCGTGGTCAATTCCTGCGTCGACCCCGAACTCAACCGGATCCTCGCCGAGAGCGGGGCGCTGATGCTGGACGTATTCGCCCCGTTCATCGCGCCGCTGGAGGCGGAGCTGGGCACGGCGCGCGAGTCGCGGGTGGGCCAGGCCCACGGCATGGTCGATTTCGACACCTACCATCGCCGCATCAACGCGATGAACTTCGCCCTGACCCACGACGACGGCATGTCGGTCAACTACGACGAGGCCGAGGTGATCCTTGTAGCGGTCTCACGCGCGGGCAAGACCCCGACCTGCATCTACCTGGCGCTGCACTACGGCATCCGCGCGGCGAACTATCCGCTGACCGAGGAAGACCTGGAGCACGACCGGCTGCCGAAGCACCTGCGCCCGCACCGGCGCAAGCTGTTCGGATTGACCATCGACCCGCAGCGCCTGCACCAGGTACGCCAGGAACGGCGCCCGAACTCGCGCTACGCCGAGTTGGAGACCTGCAAGCGCGAGGTGGCCGCGGCGGAAACAATGCTGCGGATGGAGCGGGTGCCGACGCTGAGCACCACCCACGCATCGATCGAGGAGATCTCCAGCAGGATCCTCGAACACCTGGGCATCAACCGGGAAATGTTCTGAGCGCTGCGCACGCGCAGACCTGAACCGTATGCCCGATCCGCAGGGTCGTCAATCCTGCCGCGCCCCGGGTCGAACGTGTAGCATCGATGGCATGTCACACGTCGCCACCCGCACCGAGCGCGTCCCCGGCCTGAGCCGCCTGGGCTGGCTGATGGCGCTGTATGCGGAGAACCACGCACTGCTGACCCGGCTGTTCGAACCCGCCATCCTGATGCCCGGCAGCTACGTGTCCCGGATCGGCGACGGCATCGACGTGCGCCTGGACGTGCTCGAGCGACACGCCTACACCAGCGAGCTGCGCCTGAGCTACGCGCTGTGCGATCCGGTGACCGGGCAGCCCGATCCCTCCGCCTACCTGCGCCTGTACCGCGACGCCCGCCAGGTGGAAGCCACGCACTGCTACGTGGGCCGGCGCTGGCAGGACGTGATCGGCATGCATCCGCCCGCGGCCCGCCTGGTCGGACACCGGCTGCGGATGAATACCTTCCTGGGCAAGTGGCTGCACTACCTGGGCGAGCGCGGCCACGGCGTGGCCACGCTGGAGCGGGACGATCTCCCCCCGCCGGAAGCGGTTCAGCGCTCGGGCACCGTCCACAGGTAGATCGTGCTGCCCTCGACCTCGCGGGTTTCCTCGGGCTCCCACTCGTTGGCCATGTCGAAGGCGTGGCTGACGATCCGCGTACCCGGGCGCAGTTCGCTCAGCAGCTTCGGGCGCAGTTTCACGTTCAGGCTCTGCAGCAGGTAAAGGCTGACCACCGTGGCGTCGCTGATGTTGGCCTCGAACAGGTCGCCCTCGATGAAGGTCACCTTGTCGGTCACGCCCGCTTCCTCGGCGTTGGCATTGGCCTCGCGGATCCGCACCGGGTTGATGTCGATGCCCACCGCGCGGATGCCGAACTCCTTAGCCGCGGTGACCGGGATGCGGCCGTCGCCGGAGCCCAGGTCGTAGAGCACGTCGTCCGGGCCGACTTCGGCCAGCTCCAGCATCGCGTCCACCACCGGCTGTGGCGTGGGCACGTAGATCACGTCCGGGTTGCGCGCTGGCGGCGGCGCGCCTTCTTCGAACGGCGACTCCGGGCCGGTCGCGGCGGTCACCGGATCGAGCGTGCCGATGTCGTCCTGGGTCGCGACGGGTTCGAACGCCGGCTCGTTGGCATTGGCCGCGTCGTCGGCGCAGGCCGACAGCAGCGGGAGCAGCAGGAGCAGGCAGGCGAGGGATCGGATCGCGTTCATGCGGAGGTCTCCGGGGTGGATGGATCGGATGGTCGCAGATACAGCAGCAGCGCGCCGCCGGCCGCCAGCACCGCCACCCCGACCAGGGCGCCGAAGCCGGTGTGGACCAGGCTTGCGTACAGCAGGTAGGCGCAGGTCAGGCAGAACAGCAGCGGCAGCACCGGATACAGCGGCACCCGGAACGGGCGCTCGATGTCCGGATCACGCCGACGCAGCACGAACAGGCTGATCCCCACCAGCAGGAAGAACAGCCAGAACACCGGCGCGGTGTATTCCACCGCCAGCCGGAAACCATCAATGGCCAGCGCGCCCAGCCCCACCAGCAGCAGCGCCAGCCCACCCTGGACCAGCATCGCCGTGCGCGGTGACCCGCTGCGCTCGTCCCAGCGGCCAATGAACGCCAGCGCCGGGAAGTCTCGCCCGACCGCATACACGCTGCGCGCGCCGGTGATCATGGTTGCATTGGCCGAGGTCAGCGCCGCCGCCACCACGATCCCGCTCATCAGCAGCGCACCCGTGCCGCCGAAGACGTGCTGCATCAGGTCCGCCGCCACGGCGTCGGCTTCCGCCATGCCGCCCATGCCCAGGACATTCAGGTAGGCCAGGTTGATCAGCAGGTAGAGCAGGGAGATTGCCACCAGGCTCAGCACCAGGATGCGCGGCATCCAGCGCCGCGCGTCGCGCACCTCCGCGGTGATGTATACGGCCTCGTTCCAGCCGCCGAAAGTGAGCAGCACGAACACCAGGATCAGGCCCAATGTGCTTTCGCCACCACCGGGCGCCGCGATGGCCGTATCGCCCGGCGCGAACAGCAGCCCGGCGAGGATGATCAGCACCACGCCGCCCACTTCCAGCACAGTCAGCCAGAACTGGGTGGCCGCGCCCTGGCGGATGCCCAGCCAGTTGACCGCAGTCAGCACGATCACCGCCAGCGCCGCGTACAGCGCCGACGACCAGGGGCCGAGATCGAAAATCTGGGCCATGTAGTCGCCGACCACGAAGGCCAGCAGCGCCACCGATCCGGTCTGGATCACCGCCAGCCGCGCCCAGCCGTAGAGGAATGCCAGCCGCGGGCCATAGGCACGGCGCAGGTAGCTGTAGTCGCCGCCGGCCTGCGGATAGGTGGTGGCCAGTTCCGCGTAGCACAGCGCACCGACGATGGAGAGCAGGCCGCCTGCCAGCCACGCCGCAAGAATCACCAGTTCACTGCCGGAGACGCCGGCGATCAACGAGGGCATGCGGAAGATGCCGGCGCCGACCACGATGCCAACCGTGATCGCAAACGCGTCGCGTGGACGCAGGACGGGGCGGGGCAGGGCCGCGCCCGCGGGCCGCTGTCGGCTGGGATCCATGGCCTCAGGTTAACCCGAATCGCCCGATCCGGACGGCGGATACGACAACGCCCGCTTGCGCGGGCGTTGTCGTTATCAAGTGGCGTCCCCACGGGGATTCGAACCCCGGTCGCCACCGTGAAAGGGTGGTGTCCTAGGCCTCTAGACGATGGGGACGCTGATGCTGCTTTCCGGATCCGGCCGGCCTGTGACGCGGATCCGCTTTGAATCGTGGTGGAGCCAGGCGGGATCGAACCGCCGACCTCCTGCATGCCATGCAGGCGCTCTCCCAGCTGAGCTATGGCCCCACGTATGGGAGCCGGAAATTGTAATGGGCGACCCGGCCAAGCGCAATACCTCTGCGACCAGATTCCAGACCGGATTCAGAACCACCAGCGCACGCCGGCCACCAGCCGGGTGTCGCGGGCGTCGCCGCCGGCCTGGCGGTGCATGGCCGCGGTGTCGCCATACAGGCGTTCGGTTGTCACGCCCACGTAGGGGGCGAAGCGGCGGGTGACCTCGTAGCGCAGGCGTAGGCCCGCCTCCGCACTGGACAGGCCCGAGCCGATGCCGCGTTCCGGATCGTCCTTGCCGTGCAGCTCCAGCTCCAGCACCGGCTGCAAGATCAGGCGATTGGTCAGCAGCAGCTCGTATTCGACTTCGACGCTGGCCGCAACGTGCCCACCTTCGCCCAGGTAGGCGGTGGCCGAGACTTCGAACCAGTAGGGCGCCAGGCCCTGCACGCCGATCGCCGCCCAGCTCCGGGAAGGGCCGGGGTTGAAATCGTGGCGGATGCCGCCGACCACGTCCCACCAGGCGCTGACGCTGCGCCCGTACAGCAGGTCGATGTGCGCGGAATGGGTGGTGCCGGAAACCCGTTCGCCGCCGCTGTGGATCCACAGCCGGTTGAGATCACTGCCGACCCAGGTCTTGTTCTCCCAGGCGAATGCACTGCCAGCATCGGCGTCCTGCCACTCGAAGCGGTCGAACAGCACCCGGAAGTTGATCTCCGACGGGTGCTCCATGTGGTGGTGCAGGTCCGGGAACGCGGCCGCGCGGTCCGCGTCGGTAATGGGCGGGATCGGTTCGCGCGGCTGCTGGAGGGATTCGGAGTGGTCACCGTGGTGTCCGTGATGTGCATGTTGAACGGCTTCGGCATGTTCCGCGTGTTGGTCACCGTCGTGCTCCTGGTGCTCCTGGTGCTGCTCGTGCTGCTCGTGCTGCTCGTGTCCAGCGTGATCGGTATGTGCGTCATGCACCTGCGGCTCGTGGTGCTGATGCTGGGCATGCCCAGAGACGGCGACAGCGCACAGCGCGACTGCAATCAGGGCGCGGGGCAGGGGAGCTCGACGGAGGTTCATTCGTCCACCCGCACTTCGCGCATCATCCCCGCTTCCATGTGGTAGAGCAGGTGGCAGTGGAAGGCCCAGCGGCCGAGCGCGTCGGCGCGCACGCGGAAGCTGCGTTTCGTGCCGGGCGGCATGTCCACCGTGTGCTTGCGCACCTGGAAGTCGCCGTGGCCGTCCTCCAGGTCACTCCACATGCCGTGCAAGTGGATGGGGTGGCTCATCATGGTGTCGTTGACCAGCACGATCCGCATCCGTTCGCCGTAGTTGAGCCGCAGCGGCTCGGCATCGGCGAACTTCTGCGCGTTGAACGACCAGGCGAACTTGGGCATGTGTCCGGTGAGGTGCAGCTCCACGGTGCGGCCCGGGTCGCGACCGTCGGGATCCTCGAACAGGCTGTGCATGTCGGCATAGGTCAACGTTCGACGACCGTTGTCGCGCAGGCCGATGCCGGCGTCGTCCAGCTTCGGTTCCGGCATGTGGGTCTGCATGTCCACCAGGGGGTGACCGGTTTCGGCCGGCGGGTGTGCCTGCATGCCAGCGCCGTGATCACCGTGATTTCCGTGACCACCATGGCCGGCATGATCGCCTTGGCGCGCATGGCCGGAATGGGCGTCATGTCCGCCGTCATTGCCATGACTTGCATGGCCTGCGTGGCTTCCGTGGCCGCCATGACTGCCGTGACCCATGTCTTCCATGGTGAGCAGCGGCCGTGGGTCCAGCTCGGGCACCGGTGGCCGAAGCCCTTCGCGCACCGCCAGCGTGCCGCGCGCATAGCCGGTACGGCCGCTGTCCTGGGCGAAGATGGTCCACGCGTCCTGGCCGGATGGTTCAACGATCACGTCGAACGTCTCCGCCACGGCGATGCGGAATTCATCCACGGACACCGGGTGGATCGGCTGGCCGTCAGCCGCGACCACCGTCATCTTCAGCCCGGGGATCCGCACGTCGAAATAAGTCATCGCCGAGGCATTGATGAAACGCAGCAGCACCTTCTCGCCGCTGCGGTACAGCCCGGTCCAGTTGCCATCGGGCACCGTGCCGTTGAACAGGTAGGTATAGGTGTGGCCGTTGACGTCGGAGATATCGCTGGGCGTCATCCGCATCCGCCCCCAGGCCGCGCGGTCCGCGACGGTCTCGCGCCAACCGTTGGCGCGCACGTCGCGGAAGAAGTCGACCACAGTGGGATGGTAGTAGTTGTCGTATTCGGCGTATTTCTTCAACCGGCGGAAGAGGGCGCCCGGGTCCAGGTCGGTCCAGTCCGACAGCAGCACCACGTGCTCGCGGTCCCAGGCGTAGGGGTACGGCTCGGCGGGGTCCACGATCAGCGCGCCATACAGCCCGGCCTGCTCCTGGAACAGCGAATGGCTGTGGTACCAGTAGGTTCCGGACTGGCCCAGGCGGAAGCGGTAGGTGAAGGTCTCGCCCGGCCCGATGCCGTCGAAGCTCATGCCCGGCACGCCGTCCATGTTCGCCGGCAGCAGGATCCCGTGCCAGTGGATCGAGGTGTAGTGCTCGCGCAGCCGGTTGCTCACGCGCAGGGTCACGGTATCGCCCTGGCGCCAGCGCAGCACCGGCCCGGGCAGCGTGTCGTTGACGGTGATCGCCGGACGCGTTTGGCCGGTGTAGTTGACCGGCGTGGCGCCGATCGACAGGTCGAAGTCAGTCCCGGTCAGTTCCCGGGTCACGCCGGCGCTGACCGCCCGCGCCGGGCCAGGCCACGGACCAAGCGCCAGCAGCGAGCCGCCGGCAGCCATCCCGGTTACGAAATTCCGGCGTGAGGGGTTGGCGGGAAGCACGCCGCCTCGGGTCGTCACTCGTTGGCTGGACATGTTGGGCGGGCAACTGGACGGGCGGCGAGTATGAAGTGTCGGTTACTCCCTAACCATGTCATTTGCCATCAATATCTTACTAACCTATTGATGCGAAAAGACATTTTTCTAGCTCTCCATGCAGGCATCGCTTACGGCGTGTCAGTTCGCGCCACGGTTACGGACTTGGTTGCGGGATTGCGACGCAGCTACGGATCTGACGCGCAGCTTAGCCTAGGACCGGCGCCCGTCAATTAGCTAAAAATAGCTATATGGGACGCATGCGTGCTTCGATGTGAGGCGGCAACTTAAGCCATCCCGGAGATAGATCAGCCGAAAGCTCGGGTATCAATGCCCATGCCGTAGCCCAGAGGCCTGCGCGCCGAAACGCAGGATCGGCCACGGCCCGAAATGCGTCCCACCGGAGCTTCTTGACGGGCTCCTGCAGATGCAGCGGGCCGCGAATGAAGCCCTTCAGATTGCCGGTGACCTGGGCATAGTTGATCAGCGGAAAGTCACGGACCTCATTCACGTTGAAGCTGACTGCTAGGAGGAGCTGGCGGGCGATTTGTGGACTACCACGCCACTCGCTCGGCCATCGATCCCCAAGGTAGAGGCTCCGATCCAAGGCCTCGCCGAAGGACTTGATCAGGCCGAGGATTTGTTGCTCTTGCTGTGTGAAGCAAGGAGGTTGGAACCGGTGCTTGAGCGCCGATGTGGCCCACTGCTCCGAGGCGAGGCGAAGCGGGCAGCTGTGGTCTGGGCACGTCGTTTGCAACACCCGGCTCCAGCCCCGCCGGATGTAGCAAGGCAAGCCCCGGCCCCGATCCTCGTTCCAGCACATTGGGCAATATATGTTCCGTGCCTGGGGTACCAGCAGCCACGGCGCGTCCGACTGCCGCTGGGCTAGGAGTTGGGAGACGGGCATTCCAATTGCGGCCGCCATCCTGCGTAAGGCAGCGCAGGACGGCGACTCCACGTCTCCCGGCGACACCGGGTCATCCCTGTTCAGGGACTCCCAGATCTGGCTTGCAGAGCGCTCGTACAGCGCGGCGGCCCGCCTCAGCACCGAACCCAAGGATTCGTCTGGCAGCGGCGGCCTAATCCACCAGCGTTGCTTGGTGACCTCAACCCTCATGCGGCCATTTTCAACCCGGCTTGAAGAGCGGCCTGCTTCGCGGCGGCGAGCGGGGGTTCAAACACCGCCCGCTCAAGCAGATTGGTCGTGATCTGATCTTCGCCAGTCTCAACAGCATGGGCGGCCGCATGAGTCACCAGTTGCATGATTGTCTGGAGCACGCCCCCGGACAGACGGATCAAGTCGGCCGACAACGTGGGCGATGAGAGGTACGAGGGCTTGCGCAGCGGAAGAGCTTTCTCCAGCCTGTCCAGGAAATTCGTGAGGAACTGGTCGCGCCTCCAGAGTGGCAGTTCCCGGTACTTGAACCGAGCGTTCAAGTGCTCGTCCACCTGCATCGCCGCCGGCGCCGAAGAGGTGCCCAAAGTCAGGATCGGCAGCGATAACTCATTCATCAGAAACTTGATCGTGTCCAACGCGATTCGTTGCTGACGTGCGGTCGACGTAAGGATGTCCTGTATCTCGTCGACAATCAGCAACCGGAGGCTCGCCGTCCTGCAGAGCTTGAGCGCCATGCGTTCGCGATCGTTGCCGGAATAGTTCCCGGGGTCTGGCACCCCGAACTCACTGAGGATCCGGTTGTAAAGCGTCTTGGCCTCGCGCGCATTGGTCATGTTGATGATCACAACGGGACGGGTTGCGACATTGCCGTTTTCCGCGGGAGTAGGTGGGTAACGCCGCTGAATTGCTCGAGAGAGCATGGTCTTGCCCGATCCAGGGTTGCCGGAGACAACGAGTCCGCTCGCCCGCGTCTGGGGTGGCATGTGGATTAGGAACTCGATGTAGTTGAGGATAGGACCCAACCGCTCATGGGTGATGAACCGCTCGGCAAGCATGCGGCCAGCGCGTTCTGCGGAGGGCAGATCCAGTTGATCGCGCACGCTGGGATCAAGATGGCCAAATTTGCTCATAACGGTCTCCTCAGGTCCATTCTTCGAGTTCGATGGCGGAACGGCTCGGTGGCGTCGAAGGTGGGGGCAGGGCCGGTGGACTCCCATTCGATCCCGAAGTTGGCGCAAGAGGTTTGCCGGGACGACTGTTTCCACGGGCCTGACGTGTCGCTTGTCGGGCGCCGGTCTCGATGCCGTCGGTGGCCTTGAGGCCCTTGTCGATCTCGGCATCCAACTCGGCCTGTGTGGTTTGATCCAAGGACGTCCTGATGCAGGACGTACCGGCGGCCCGTCCGCCAATCACGGGTGCGGTTACCAGTACGCCGTCAGGGCGTCGAACCCAAACTGCACTCGGATCGCGAGGGTCATACCGAACGCGAACAGCCGCGTCCGAGTTGAGCATTGGCGCAAGATCCTCGTGCCAATAGCGCGAGGCATTGAGTTCTATACCGGTTCGACGGACGAGGCGGGTCTCAAACGGCAGAAAGTCCATACGGAATTTCAGCGGCTCCGCGATCAGCGGCGGATTGACGATGTTTCCTGCTGCATCCGAGAGGCTCCGTTCCCAGGCAATGACGGGCGGCAAATGGAGCGCCCGATGCCGGCGTTGATGGTAGAACCTGCAGATCTTCTGGGTCATCCAATCTCGGAACTCGTCCAGCGTCAGACGGGCTTTGCCCTCGCTGTCATATTTGCCCCGTTCCTTGATGTTGCTGAAAGTCGTCCCCGGGAGAAGGTGGGCGATTTTCATGAGTGTGCCAATCAGCCGCTCGATATGGCCGCCGTAGTGCGGCGTCCTCACGGGACGCCACGCCAGCTCGATCTGATGCTCTTCGCATCCGCGTTCTAACGCCAGACTGCGGAAGTCCTTGCCGTTATCGACAAGAATCTTCTTGGGCTTGCCATACATGGGCCAGATCCCCGCGTCGCTTGCGTTCTCCGGCTTCGGGAGTACGGCATGTTCGATGCACAGGGATACAGCAACCGTGGAAGGGGGATCCATCGAGATGTACATGCCCAGCACGCAGCGGGTAGCCACGTCGATTGCCACAGTGACCCAGGGGCGACCAAGGACGGTGAGCCGGTCATCGCTCAGCACCATTACATCTGCTGGAGTGTGATCGATTTGGATCAGATCCAATGGCTTGCTGGCGGACAGCCCGCCGGTACGCGCCTGCCATTTCTGTCTTGCAGTGTGGCCGCCTTCGCGGGCCAGATCCGATGCCCACCCGATCTCCCTATTCAAGCGAAGGAGGACGGCTTTGCGCGAGGGAGGCGGGAGTTGCAGCCGCCTCGCCATCGACTGGGCGCGCACCACGACGTACTCCTTGGGTGGCTTTTCACGGCACATGTAATGCTTGGCGATGGCGTGCCGGATCAGTGCATCAACCTTAGGGTCGAGCTGGTTCAAGCCCAGCGGACGTCCCCCCCGCTTGCGAACCAGAGTGCTGGTTCTCGGATCCTTCATGAAGTCCGCGCGGACGCGCTGCAGTTGCCTGACGCTCATGCCGTGGCGCTTGGCGAGCTTCTCCAGCTCGCTGCCGGTGACTTGCCTGCGACTGTTGAGCGGGGTCAAATCCTTGGCCAGTGCGACGCACCGCTTCCACTCGACTTCCGGGATGGTGCCTGCCTCTGGGGCGCTGGTCCTTGTCGGCAAAGCTTCAATATGCGCGATGGCCACGGTGATCATGTTGCCTGTGGCCATGTCGCGGGCGCGCACGTGGGTCAGCGAGTCGGGGCCATCGATCTGGATGACGCGGCCACGGGCGGCGCAGACGGTGCCGGGATCAAGTTTCAGAGTCATCGGACTTACCTTCCATATCAGTGAATTCTTGCGTCATCGGGAGCACTGGGAACCACGACCGGTTTTCCCGGGGGTCCTGAATCACGGTCGTGTCCCCTGGAATCTCGGGCTTCTCTTTGATCCTACGAACTAGCGGGAGAATTCTCCGGTCGTTAGTTGAGGACAGAAGGGATCCAAAGTGCCGCTGCGATTGGAGCCGGTCGTCAGGAAAGAACATCCAGTGTGGATCGATTTGTCCGGACGACTCCCGGTGAAGTTACGGGCGTTGGCGAGCTTTATCTGCTTCCTGTCCTGACAGGATGAGGGTCGAGGCCGAGCGATGAGTCGCATTTGGCGCAGCATTCGAGCTGATTGGAACTGCTTCGTCGAGCCAGCATCTGGTTGGATGGCAACGCCATGCTCTGTCGATTCAGTTCTAATTTCGCCCGAAGACCGCTAACCCAACGCCTGTGAGAAAATCTCCCAATTTCGGTCCCGCCCGAAACGTGCTCGCTTGGTAAGACATCCACATGTCTGAGGAGCACACAGATGTCCGGGATAACAATCGAAGCGAGGTTCAATGCCGCCGTGTCTAGCCTGGTAGCCGTGCTGGAAAATGAGAATCCGGCACGGGCACTGGACGTCACCGGAGCGATGCATTTGCTGGTTGAGGTGAAACCAAGAACGGCCAGAGCAATAGCCATTGACCTGGAAGGCTGGCTGGCGTGGTGGCAGGATTGTGGGCGGCTGGCGGGTAGGGGACTGCACCAGTCGGTTACGGCATACCTCGAGCACTCGCTGGGCATTGGCCTGAGCCCGAAGACCACCGTTCGCCGCCGGTACTCGATCAGACGAGCCCTGGCGGCCTTGGGATGCCCAGCGGAGGAGAGTCCCGTGGCTCGCTCCATCGAACTGCTCACCTGCCATGCAACGAACGAAAGGAACCGTTGGATCCACCTCGAAACCACACCCTTTGGTTGGGACAAGATCAGAAAGTGCGTCACGTCGGCAGATCCGGACAATTGGCGCGACGTGAAGGCCCTGGCTGGAATGCTGGTGCTGTACGAAGGGATGGCATGGTCAGATCAAATCTTTGGCCACTATTCCGGCGGCATTTGGCATGCGTCGCCCGCGCGCCGGGATGATCTCCAGCGGATTCCGGGTGGAGGCGGTCGCCTGTGCCTGGCACCGATGAGGCAGGACGATGGAGCTCGTTTCGTACTGCTATCACCCTTGGCCATGGAATGGCTGGAGCGGGCCCATCGCTCTGATGAAAGCCGGAACGCCGCTTTGCTAGTCGGACCCGGCGGCGATTCATTACGCCTCCGCACTTGGGAAAAGTGGATAAGGGCACTGCTCTTGCGATCCGGACTGGACTCAGAAAGGTTCTCGCCTGCATCACTGAGGCTTGGCATGGCGAGGGATCTGTACGCCGCCGGCGTCACCGTCGATGAGGTTATGCGAGACGGGGGGTGGGCGACACATCACCCCATCGTCCGTCTACTTCATGGGAAATCCCGAAGCGGTGGAGCGCACAAGGCACGCCGGCGTCGTGAGTGGATCAGTTCGCATACATGCGTGCGTCAGGCTCGGTCGGCTGGCGGGGATGAAGCCGTTGCGACACAGTTGTGCTTTCCCGGAATTTGACCGACCAAACGCGCAGGGTCACAGCTTGATGGCCAAGGCGAGGCTGCGATGATCACGGAATTGCTGGCGTCGTGTGACTGTGCCGGGTTGGCCGGACTCTCGTTCAGCGCTATCGCTAATGGTACCGCACTCTACATGATTTTCATGTATTCGGTAGGCGTGCCATAGATTTTATGGTCGCTCCCTAGGTGCGACCATGTCTGCCAAGACGATCTATTCAAACCAGTACCGACGGCTCGTTCAGAGCCTCAGAACCCTCCGCGAAAATGCCGGGATCACCCAATCGGGCCTGTCCCTGCAGTTGGGTTGGCCCCAGCAACGCCTATCGGCAGTTGAAGCCGGGGTCCGCCGGCTGGATGTGATGGAGTTCCTGCATTTGATCGGAGCCCTCGGGTTGTCGCCGGAAGAGGGGATCCGGCTTGCCGCTAACAGGGCCGGGTCGACTTCAGAGTCGCCCAAGCGGAGGAAGAGCGCCAAGTAGGTCTTCGTTTTGGGGACTACGGTCAGGCGCGGACGCATCGCGGACCAAGGATCTGCCACGAGAGATTCCTTGGTCGGGGCGGTTAGGGGGCATTATCGAGGGTAGGGGGGCGATCCAGGCCGGTCCTGGCAAGGCGATCACTCACCTCCAGAAGCAGCTGGCCAGCCTAGTCGCGTGTCATTGGTGAGCGGCCCGTGCTCGCATTCTCGGGCCCATTCGGGGTTGGTTCTAGGATCTTCGAGATCAAGCCCGAACGGCGAATGGGATGACGCCACGGTCGTGGCCAAATGGCCGACTTGTTCGATCGTTGGAAAGTGACGAGCAGTCCTGACTGCCTTCTCTCGAACGTCCACCGGCAGACGCTCATCCCGAGCCAGCTCAATTAGGAATCCGCCTGCCCAAACCAATGCGCGACTGCGCTCGTGTGGCGTTGTCATGGTGCCGCTCCTGAGGTCGTCATGACTAGTATCCAGTCAGGTTCTCTCACTCATTGAGATCGAAAGTGGGAGGGCTCAGCGGCTACTGCCTGGTAGGCGAACCGCTGCCTCACGAACTTCGGTCGCTCGCATCCTTCCGAAGCTTGTCTGCGACCAACTGTTCCGCGGCTTGCGCTGATGACGGGGCCGGCGGTTCGCGGGCATCTTCGAATTCCTTCCGGAGCTGGGGCGCGTACGTCTCCAGGAACATCGCCGCGTGGAAGCGAAACTTTCGTGCCTCGCTCGGCAGGGAAATTCCGAGTTGCTTGGCCACCAGGGTAGCGTAGTTGAGCTGGGCTTCGGTCGGCTCCTTCAAGTCCCAATCGAGACTGTCCTTCAGGAGGGTCTCGACCTGCTTTTCCAAGCGCCTCACGAAAGTGTCCCGCACCTTTCGATCTTTGATGCGCTCGTACTGGATGGTCAGGGATTCCTCCAGGTTCTGAGAGACATACAGCTCGAGCGTCATCTCAACAGCGGTATTCACCAGATACAGGGTCATGTCGCATCGCTGGCGGCGGAGGTGTAAGGGGCTGGCAGATGGGCCGATCTTACATGAATTTCATGTAATCGGTACCTGTGCCATAGCTTCTCCAGTCGCCCTTTTTTGGCGCGGCAATGGCTACCAAGACGATCTATTCAGCCGAATACAGACGGCTAGTTCAGCAACTCCGAGCTCGACGGGAGGAGCTTGGGCTCACTCAAACTGCGCTGTCTCTGGAGCTTGGGTGGCCCCAACAGCGTTTGTCAGCCATCGAAGCGGGGGCGCGCCGGCTCGACGTCATGGAATTCCTTCACCTTACAGCGCGCTTGGGCCTAACCCCGGCAGAGGCGATCGGAATGGCGGTCAACGCGAGCGCGCCCTCGAACACCAGCGACTCGGTAGGGCGATAGTCTCCAATGCTGGCGCTGGGTGGACGCGCCCGCTGGACCGATACGGCCCCCCTGTTGGCCGCTGCTGCGAACTGATCGACAGCTGCAGACATGGACAGGTGCCGAGGGGCTACCCGGGTAGGACAGGATCGAGCGTCTCCTGTTCCAATCGGTACGGGTGATCTGTAAGGTCCGCTGCGATCGCATTCCAGCCCGCCATGCCGGCCCAATACGACATCCGCGCGAGTGCGGCGGTTGGCGCCGCCGTCTTTTGCGCCTGCTTCGGAACACTTGAGGGCGACATCTGCCAAGGTTGCAGACTCCGCCCTTGCTCGAGCACGTCCGCCGCCAACGTGGCGGCAATGCGAAAGCGCCGATCCTTGATTCGTTCGTACTGGACAGTCAGTGAACCGCCCCGGTTTCTCCGGAGGCTCCAACCTTTGAGAGGATGGAGCCATGAAGAAGACACCAACACGATACTCTCCCGAGCTGCGCGAGCGCGCGGTACGGATGGTGCTGGAGCATCAGGGCGAGCACGGATCGCAGTGGGCGGCGATTGTCTCGATCGCAGGCAAGGTAGGGTGCACGCCCGAGTCGCTGCGTCGCTGGGTCCGTCAGGCCGAGCGTGACCGCGGCTTGCGCAGCGGGCCGACTACCGACGAGCAGGCGCGGATAAAGGCGTTGGAGCGGGAAGTACGCGAGCTGCGGCAGGCCAACGAGATCCTGCGCAAGGCGTCAGCGTATTTTGCCCAGGCGGAGCTCGACCGCCGGTTCAAGCCATGAGAGGGTCGGCAGGGATTCGTGTAAAAACGGGCCGAAAGTGAGCTAACTGCCTGTCGCAGCTGGCTTTCTTGGCCGCTCCAGAAAATCGAGGGTTGGGCAGCACTCTCCCGCCGGCACTTGGGCGCACCGCGCTATTTTCTGTTCGAGATCCCTCTCCAGCTGTCGCAGCTCGCGGATTCGTAGACGGACATCGACGAGCTTTCGCTCGGTCAGCTGACGGGTCTGCTCGCAAGAACGTTCGCCTGTGATCTCTAGCAGGCCAGCGATCTCGTCGAGGCTGAATCCCATCATCTGAGCGCGCCGGATGAACTGAAGCCGATTGACATCGTTTTCGTCGTAACGACGCACGCCTCCTATGGGTCGCTCGGGTTGACGCAGCAGCCTACGTCGCTGGTAGTAGCGCACGGTTTCGACGTGCACATCGGCCGCCGCCGCCAGCCGGCTGATCGTAAACGTGTTCGGACGCACGGCTTGACTCCGTACCTAGGTACAGAGGCTAGTATGCTCTGATGCAAACAACCCCGGCCAAATCGTCTGTTCCAGCCATCGTTGGCGCGAGCATCGCCGCCATTGGCGCATCGGTCTGCTGCGTCGTGCCGCTGGTGCTGGTCCTGCTGGGCATCAGTGGCGCCTGGATCGGCACCCTGACAGCTCTCGATCCCTTGAGGCCCTGGTTCAGCGCCGCCGCCGTACTGTCCTTGGCCGTGGCGTTTTGGATGCTGTATCGACCGGCGGCACGGTGCGGTGTGGATGGCAGTTGCATCGCCCCGGACGCTCTGCGACGCAGGCGACGTTGGCTCTGGTTGGCGACAGCCCTCATCGTCCTGTTGCTGCTGTTTCCCTATTACATCGTCTGGATTCTGTAGGAGGCGCGATGCACAAGTGGATACTGGCCCTGGTGGCTGCTCTGTCGGTCGGTGCCGCTCTTGCGACGCCCGCAACCGTAGTGATGCTCGATGCTGAGAACATGACCTGTCCCGCCTGCGGCATCACCATCAGGAAGGCGCTGGAGAAGGTGCCGGGCGTGGCCGATGTGAAGGTGGACACCCGGGCTGAAACAGTCACGGTGACGTTCGAATCGAGCCAGACGGATGCAGCCGGAATCGCGCGTGCAGTCACGGAAGCAGGCTTCCCGGCCAAGGTGCGGACTGGCGGTGAGTGACGTCAAGCTGGAAAGCATCTTGACCTGCCCGGAGTGCGGCCATCGGGCGACCGAGACAATGCCCATCACAGCGTGTCAATTCTTCTATGAGTGCACGGGCTGTGGAGCGGTTTTGCGTCCGCATCAAGGCGACTGCTGTGTGTTCTGCTCGTTCGGAACAGTGCCATGTCCACCGATCCAACAGAACAATCCCTGTTGTGGTTGAACCGCGGACTCCGGTAATAGTTGGACAGACAGGCTGCGAGATCGACTGTGCCACCCTGGAAAGCGCGCCGCTCAACCAGCGGTGTGCATGCGAAGTGGTCGACATCCTCCGTCTGCACGAGTCGATCCGGGGTGCCTTTCCGGAGTTCACGACTGATCCCGCCGTACACGCGCACTTATTTTCACCCTATGCCTTGTTCGTTGATCGGCCCGCGTTGGAGGCCATGGGACGAGTCGCGGCGGCGGTCTTCGACGTCGCAGGAAACCCGGGATATGGCCAGCGCGTCCTGCAATGGGCCCCCGACATCGCAACCCATGATCCGGCTTCGGCGGGTGGCGTCCTGGGGCTGGACTTTCACTTGACCGTCGACGGCCCGCGGTTGATCGAGGTCAACACCAATCCCGGCGGCCTGCTCCTCAATGCAGTGCTGCTCGATGGCGTGCGGTCTTGCGCGCCGGCTGCGTGGACCACCTGGACAACGACGGCGAAGGCCCGCAACGCGGCTGTCGCCGCCTGGCTGGACGATGCCCGGCAGCAGTTCGGCCGCGCGCCTGCGCGTCTGGCGATCGTGGACAGCGCCCCGCGGGAGCAGTTCCTTTACCCGGAGTTCGAGCTGTACGCGGACGCATTCCAGGAGCATGGGGTGGACTGCGTGATACGCGCACCCGAGGAACTGAGCCTTGGCCCGGACGGGCTTGCAGATGCCCATGGCCGGATCGACATGGTCTACAACCGGTTGACCGATTTCGCGCTCGAGGAAGCTTCGCATGCAGACCTTCGTCAGGCTTACCTGGCGGGGGACGTCGCATTCACCCCGCATCCACGTGCGCACGCGTTGTTCGCCGACAAGCGCAACCTTGCGGTGCTTGGAGACCCGACCTTGATCGGCGGGTTCGGGGTGGATGCGGGCTCGGCGGCCCTGCTGGCCCAGGTGATCCCGCCCACGGTTGAAGTCGTGCCCGGAAACCGGGATGCGCTGTGGGCAGCGCGCAACGGCTATTTCTTCAAGCCTGCAGCAGGGTTCGGCAGCCGCGGGAGTTATCGGGGCGACAAGCTCACCCGGCGGACGTGGGAGTCGATGGTGTCGGCGACCTACATCGCACAGGCCTTCGCGGCACCGAGCTTGCGGATCGTGCATGGGGGGCAGTCCCTCAAGGCCGATGTGCGCTGCTTCGCATCCGAGGCGGGTGTGCTGCTGTTCGCGGCCAGGTTGTACCAGGGCCAGACCACGAATATGCGCACCCCGGGCGGGGGATTTGCAGCGGTGCTCACGGCACCAGTCACTGACGCGTGATCGCGCTGTGAGAGCCACATCCTTGGACCTTGGCGTGCGCTAGAGCCAGATCAACGCCAATTCGGCCAATTCGCGCGCCTCATCGATCGCGACGTTCCATATGGCCGGTCCAACCCGCAGTCGATCCTCACGGCTCCAGCGTTGTTGCCGGGAGCTGGCGCAGGCCGAGCCAGCCCAGGCGCGCGACGATGCGCGCCTGTGGGCGCGCGATGGCCGATGCCGCGAGAAGAAGACATGCTCAAATTCGCCGATTCCCGTCGCCATGGCCGCTATGGACCGCGCAATCCGGACTGCAAACAGTTCCACGGAAAGCTGGGCCTGCGGGCTGGGATCGGCGAGCAGCACACGCATGCCGCTGAAGTGGATGAGGGCCGGGTTAGCTGCCTACTCAAGGCGAGATCTGATGCCTTCCATCTGATCGATTTCGGAGCGTTGCGCCCTGATGATGTCGTCGCACAGCGCGAGCAGTTCGGCGTCATGCAGCCTGGCTTCCCGGCACATGAGGATCGCGCCTGAATGATGCGGAATCATCGAGTCGATGAACTGGCGGTCATCGACAAACGCCTGCGCGCGCGTGGCGGCGAACGAGCCGATCGTCACTGCGATGAAGATCGCATGGAGCGCAATGTTAAGGCTCCTCCGGGGGAACATTCCCGGCATGGTGGCGAGCATGAAGATCCCCATGGGGGCCCACATGGTCAATGCCATGTAGAACATGTTCAGATTGTTCCGGAAGTCGCGGGAACTGTCGATCATCGAGAACATGACGATGTACATGACCGCGAGACCGAGCCCCATGTTGATCCAGAACAACAGATAGGGACGTCCGCCGCCCTCCCCATGCTTGTGGCCCGTGCTGTGAGCAGGGTGCGCCATGTCGTTTCTCCCTTGCTTCTGGTTCAGTGTCCCACCCCGACGCCCATAGGCTTGACGAGCATCCAGACGGCCATGCCCACCATCATCAGGTTCTCCGTCAGCGAAACAAAGCCAAGAGGAACGTTGCTGTTGCCGCCGACGCAGGCGCACTTGAGTTCGCGCCTGTCGATGTAAACCGCCTTGAATACCGAGGCTGCCCCGATGCTGCCGATGAATAGAGCCACCGGGATCGACAGCCACATGAAGGTTCCGGCAACCATCAGGACGCCGGCGACCAGCTCTCCGAACGGGTAGACGTAGGAGTATGGGACGAACCGGCGAGCCAGGACGTCGTAGTTCAGGAACATGGTCGAGAAACTCTCGACGTCCTGAAGCTTCAGGAGTGCAAGGATGCACATACTGAAGGCGATGAACCACTCTCCTGCGGCGATCGTGAGCAGCGAGCCAGTGGCGGCCCAGCTCGTTGCCAGCGCCAACAGTGCGGCGACGGCGAAGACCGCAACCACAGGCCGGTAGCTAGTGGCCTCCGGATCTCGAACGCGCTTGCCAAGATGGAGTCTCAGATCGTCGTACCCACCGATCCGCTCGCCTCCGATGAAGGTCTGCGGCGTGGTCTCGATGTTGTGCTTCGCCTTGAACGCGTCGGTCTCCTCGCGCGTTTCGAGCCATCGGTCATCGACCTCGAAGCCATTGCGCTTCAGGAGGTCGACGGCCTTGAGACCGTAGGGACAGATGTGATCCGGCATCACCATCCGGTAGATGGTTGCTTTCGCTGCAGTCTGGATTGCCATGGTTTCACCTCGACCTTCGGACGGCCGCAATAACGGCGTGGATCGCTCCGGGTTCACTAGACATCTCCAAGCCTTGCATCACGACAGTCACGGAAGTGTGTATGAGCGCAAGCGATATTCGGTGCGTTTACGGAGGAGCGCGACTCCCAACACGACCGGGCCCGCGCGTACGCGGTCCCTAGTTCCCGAGTTCGTTGCAGATGAGCCACATCACGACAGCTCCGCCGGCAGCGGCGCTTGCGCCGGAGGCTTTCCAGCCAGCTGTCGCTGCTTGATCAGCGAGTACAGCGCCGGAATCACCACCAGGGTGAGTACGGTCGAAGAGACCATGCCGCCGACCATCGGCGCGGCGATGCGGCGCATGACCTCCGACCCGGTGCCAGTGCTCCACATGATCGGCAGCAGGCCGGCCATGATCGCGACCACCGTCATCATCTTCGGGCGCACACGATCGACCGCGCCTTCGATGATCGCGTCGCGGAGATCGACCGCATCCAGCAATCGGCCTTCGGCTTGCCGCTGCGCGGCGCGCGCCTCGAGCGCGTGGTCGAGATAGATCAGCATGACCACGCCGGTTTCCGCGGCCACGCCCGCCAGCGCGATGAAGCCCACAATCACAGCGACGCTGACGTTGTAGTCGAGCATCCACATCAGCCAGACGCCGCCGACCAGTGCGAACGGCACCGACAGCATCACGATCAGCGACTCGGTGACGCGGCGGAAGTTGAGGTACAGCAGCAGGAAGATCAGCGCCAGCGTTACCGGGACGACGACGCGCATCTTTTCGGCGGCACGCTGCATGTACTCGTACTGTCCGCTCCAGGTCACGTAGTAGCCCGGCGGGAACTGCACCTGCTCGGCGACCGCGTCCTGCGCTGCCTGCACGTAGCGGCCCAGGTCGCTCTCGCGCGTGTCGACGTAGATGTAGGCCGCCAGCATCGCGTTCTCGGTGCGGATGCTGGGCGCTCCCATCGTGACCTCGATGCGCGCGAGCTCGCCCAATGGCACCTGGGCGCCGCCGGGCACCGGCACCAGGACCTGCGTCCCGATCCGGTGCGGGTCGTCACGCAGCTCGCGTGGGTAGCGCACGATCGCGCTGAAGCGCTCGCGGCCCTGGAGGATGGTGGTGACGATCTCGCCGCCCAGGGCGGCCGCCACCACGTCCTGCACCTCGCCCAGGGTCACGCCGTACTGCGCCAGGCTGGGCAGGTCCGGGGTGATGTCGAGGTAGTAGGCGCCGGTCAGGCGTTCGGCGAAGGCGCTGGTCGTCCCCGGCAGCTCGCGCACCACCGCTTCGATCTCGGTGGCCAGGGCGTCGAGCTGCTCGAGGTCGTTGCCGAAGAGCTTGATGCCCACGGGCGTGCGGATGCCGGTGGCCAGCATGTCGGTGCGCGCCTTGATCGGCATCGTCCAAGAGTTGGCGACACCCGGGAACTTCAGCGCCTCGTCCATCTCGGCGATGAGCTTGTCGGTGGTCATGCCGTCACGCCATTCGTCCTCGGGCTTGAGGTTGATGACGGTCTCGAACATCTCCAGCGGCGCCGGATCGGTGGCGGTCAGGGCACGCCCGGCCTTGCCGAAGACCGACTCCACCTCCGGGAAGCCCTTGATGATCCGGTCCTGCTGCTGCAGCAGCTCCGAGGCCTTGGTCACCGACATGCCCGGGAGCGAGGTGGGCATGTACAGCAGCGTGCCCTCGTTGAGCGTGGGCATGAACTCGCTGCCCAGGCGCGACGCCGGCCACAGGCTGGCGAACAGGGCGACCAGCGCGATCGCGATCGTGGCCATCCGGTAGCGCAGGACCACGTTGATCACAGGGCGGTAGGCCGCGACCAGGAAGCGGTTCACCGGGTTCTTCTGCTCGGGCACGATCTTGCCGCGCACGAAAAGCAACATGAGCACTGGCACCAGCGTCACCGACAGCAGCGCGCCCCCGGCCATGGCAAAGGTTTTGGTGAAGGCCAGCGGCTTGAACAGGCGGCCTTCCTGCGCCTCCAGGGCGAACACCGGAAGGAAGGAGACGGTGATGATCATCAGGCTGAAGAACAGCGCCGGGCCGACCTCCCTGCAGGCGTCGATGATCAGCTGGGCACGGCTGCGGGAGCCGTCCGAGCGCTCGATGTGCTTGTGCGCGTTCTCGATCATCACGATCGCGGCGTCCACCATCACGCCGATCGAGATCGCGATGCCGCCCAGGCTCATGATGTTGGAGTTCATGCCCAGCGCACGCATCGCGATCACCGCGATCAGCACGCCGACCGGCAGCATGACAATCGCAACCAGCGCGCTGCGCGCATGGAACAGGAACACCAGGCACACCAGCGCGACGATCAGACTCTCCTCGAACAGTGTCGTGCGCAGCGTCTTGATCGCACGCACGATGAGGTCGGAGCGGTCGTAGACCGCCTGGACGCTGACGCCTTCGGGCAAGCCGCGTGCAAGTTCCGCGATCTTGTCCTTCACCCCGCCGATCACGGCCAGGGCGTTCTCGCCGAAGCGCGCAATGACGATCCCGGCCACAACATCGCCTTCGCCGTCCAGGTCGGCGATGCCGCGGCGCTCGTCCGGTACCAGTTCGACCCGGGCGACGTCGCCGACCAGCACCGGTGCGCCGCCTTCGGCGCGCAGCACCAGGCTCTCGATGTCCTCGATGCCGCGCAGGTAGCCACGCCCCCGGACCATGTACTCGGTCTCGGCCATTTCGATCACGCGGCCGCCGACGTCGCGGTTGCTCGCGGCGATCACCTCGGACACCCGCGAAATCGGGATGTCGAACTCGCGCAGCCGGACCGGATCGACGGTGATCGAGTACTGGCGCACGAAACCGCCAACACTGGCGACTTCGGCCACGCCGGGCGCGGTGGTGAGCTGGTAGCGCAGGTACCAGTCCTGCATGGCGCGCAGCTCGTCCAGCGAGTGGCGGTCACTTTGCAGCACGTACTGGTAGACCCAGCCCACGCCGGACGCATCGGGCCCGAGCGCCGGTGCCACGCCGGCCGGCAGGTTCTTCGACGCAACGTTGAGGTTTTCCAGCACGCGCGAGCGCGCCCAGTAAAGGTCCGTCCCTTCCTCGAAGATGACGTAGATGAACGAGGCACCGAAGAACGAGAAGCCGCGGACGTCCTTCGACTTGGGCACCGAGAGCAGGGCGCTGGTCAGCGGATACGTCACCTGGTCCTCGACCACCTGGGGCGCTTGGCCCGGATACTCGGTGAACACAATCACCTGGACATCCGACAGGTCCGGTTGCGCGTCCAGCGGGGTCTGCATCAGCGCGTAGATGCCGCCGGCCACGATCGCCAGCGTCATCACCAGCACCAGGAAGACGTTGCGGACCGACCATTCGATGAGACGGGCCAGCATGTCAGTGCCCCTCGTGGCTGGTGGGGGAGGGCGGAGTCTCCTCCGGGGTGGCCGGCATGGAGTGACCAACGTGCGGATCAGAGGCCTCGTCACCATGGCCTGCGTGCGGGTCGGAGGCGCCATCGCCGGACTCGGGTTGTGGATCCTCGCCGGTGCCAGAGGGCGTGCCATGCCCTGCATGACCGCCGAGACCTTCCAGCGCCGACTGCAGGTTGCTTTCTGCGTCGATCAGGAAGTTGGCGGAGACCACGACCTGCTCGCCCTCGGCCACGCCGTCAAGGATCTCGATCCGATCGCCGCCGCGCCGCCCCAACGTGACATTCCGCGGTGCGAAGCGGCCGGGGCCGGTCTCGACCAGCACCACCTGGCGCGTTCCGCTGTCGAGCACGGCGGAGCGCGGAACGGTCAGGACCGGCCCAGCCCCCGGCTCCTCGAGCAGCACGGTCCCGTAGAGTCCCGGCCGCAGGTCGCCATCGGGATTGGGCAGGGCGATGCGCACGTCCACGGTGCGCGTTATCGCATCGATGACGGGCTGCACGAAGGTGACCTCGCCCTCGGTCACCTGGCCTGGCAGGGCCACGGTTTCAAAGCGGGCCGGTTGACCCGTCTTGATGCCCGCGGCCTGCGCCGCCGGGACCTTGGCGATCACCCACACCGTCGACAGGTCCGCCAGGCGCAGGATGGTTTCGCCTGGCTCGAAGCGCGTGCCCTGGACCACCAGCTTCTCGATCACGACCGCGTCCGCTGGCGCGGTGAGCACCAGGCCCGTCTTGCCGAGTTGCGCCTCGCTGATTTCCCAGTTGTGCAGGCGGGTGCGTGCGGCATCGCGCATGCGGACCATCGACGCCGCGCTCGCGGGATCGGACTCGGCCAGCCTGCGGGCAGTCTCGTCGGCCAGCCGGTATTCCTGCTGCGCCGCGGCCAGCTGTGGGCTGTAGACGGACAGCAGCGGCTGCCCGGCGCGGACCCGCGTGCCAGTCTGGTTCGCGTACAGCCGCTCCACCCAGCCTTCGAAGCGCGGGGCGATCGCGTACTGCCGGGTCTCGTCGACCTCGACCGTGCCGCTGGTGCGCACGGTCGCGGCCAGGGCATCGCGCCTGACCGCTTCGGTGCGCACGCCCAGCGCCTGCACCTTGTCCGGCGGCAGCACCACCGTGCCCGGAGCCGCCGGCGGTGCGTCGTCGGCATAGACCGGGACGTAGTCCATGCCCATCGGGTCCCTCTTGGGTACCGGCGAGGTGTCCGGAAGGCCCATGGGATTGCGGTAATAGAGCACCTTGCGTTCGGTGGCCGCCGCGTCAACCGACGTGCCTACGGTCGGGGAATCGTTCGTGGCGCGGCCCGCCATCCAGCCGACGGCGAGGGCGGCGAGTGCAACGCCGATGGCGAGCGACAGGGTCTGGACACGGGTCATCGGATCTCTCCTTCGATGGCGCGCACGGCGGCGGCGCCCAACAGTTCGTCACGCAGTGCATCGACCCGTGCGAGGTCGGCGCCCTGCCATTCATTGAGTGCTTCCAGCAGCGTCCCGAAGTCGACTTCGCCGACCTGGTAGCTGGCCAGCGCGGACTGCCAGGTGGCGTCGGCCTGCGGCAGCAGCGTGTTCTCGATCAGTTGCCGGCGTTCGCGTGCGCTGGTCCACTGCGCCCAGGCAGAGGCGCCGCGTTCCTCGACGGCCCGCAGCGTGGCGTCCATCCGCGCCAGCGCCGCTTCTTCGAGCAGGCGCGATTCGCGCTCGCGTTCGCGGCGTGCACGCTGCTGGAACGGGATCTCGACCTCCAGCATCAGCTCGGTGCTTTCGATGCCGTTGCCGAGCTGCATCGCGCCAACGCCCACGGTGATGTCGGGAAACCGGTTGCGACGCTCCAGCACCACGTTCGTGCGGGCGGCCTCGGCGCGGGCCTGCTGCGACCGTACCGCCGGATGCGCATCCGCGCCGTTCAGGGCTTCGGCAAGGGACGCGCTGCGCACGAACAAGCCGGGCGCCTCGTCGGGCGTGGCCAAGGGCGCGTCGGAGCGGCGGCCGAGCACGGCGTTGAGCGTAGCGACTGCCTCCTGTTTGGCCGCGAGGCGCTCGATCCGCTCGCGCTGGAGGCTGGTCTGCTCGACCTGGGCACGGATCGCGTCCTGCTGTGCCGCACGGCCCAGGGCGTAGCGAACGCCGGCGATCTCTTCGATCTGGCGGAGGAGGACGATGCGCCGATCGAGCACAGCGACCGCCTGGTCTGCGTGCCAGTAGCGTGCGTAGGCCGCCTCGGCATCAGCCAAGAGGTCGCGCGTCGCGGTGACGCGGTCGAGGCCGAGCGCGACCGCGTCCTGGCTGGCGACGGTCCGCGCCAGGCCGCGCTTGCCCCAGAGCGGGAAGCGCTGGCGCAGGGCGTAGGAGACTTCGCGACCGGCATCGGGAGTCCGCCAGGGCTTGTCCGGATCCAGGCCGCTGAAGCCCACCGACGCAGACGGATCGGGCAGTGCGCCTGCAGGCAGGATTCGCGCCTCGGCGGCCTGGGCTTCGAGGTCCAGTGCCCGCAGCTCGGGGTTGTGTTCGAGGACCCAGGAGCGGATCGACTCGAGGCTGTGCCCCGGGGCGGGTTCGGTAGCGGTCGCCGGCAGCGCCAGGATCCATAGGGCGCCTGCGAGCAGGCAGGACATCAGGTGCCGGAGCGCGTGCCTGGGGTGGAGCAGGGGACGAGGGTGCAGGCGCCTGGCCTGCAAACGCTTGAACGGGGATGCCATGTCAGTGTCCTTGGGCCGACGCGACGCAGGTCGCTCGGACGAGGGCAGGAGCACATGCCGTGATGCAGCACGGCACGAACGCAGAGCACTGCGCCGCACAGGAGGTGCGGGGCAGTCAGCGTTCGGGCATCAAATCAGCAGGAGGGCCGCTGGATGGGCAGTTGGTCGGTGCCAAGCGGGTCTGGGGGGCGAGTCGACCCAGGGGGACGTGGCCACCTGGGAGCCATTCGCGACATCAGCCACCGCGAACCAGGGGTGCCAGGCGCCGGCGAGCAGCGGCGGGACCGGAGGGATGCGCCCACTGTCCGCCGAGATGTCACCTTCGGTGCAGTGTGCGTCGCACAGCGCCTTGCTCGCCGAGGGGAGCAAGGCATCGCAGTCGTGGCCGTGGTTGTGTCGGGCGTCGCTGGCGGCAGTAACGAGTGCGGCCGGCGAACCTGGGAGATCCAGGCACTCGCCATGTCCGGCTAACGCGAACTGGGACCAGAGCAGCGCCGCCATCGCGAGGAGGACGGTGCGCTGGAACCATTTCCGGTGGCGAAGGCGGGCCATGACGGGAGCTTAGCTCTTGCCGGGGACGGTGCAACTGATCCGTGTCAAGTCCATGTCAAGTCCGGGCCAGGCCCGGCGCCTGGTCTGGTGCATTCGTCGTCGGTCCCGCCGGGACCGACGCGGACTTCGCCAGGCGAAGGGCATTGGCCACCACCGATACCGAGCTCAGGCTCATGGCGAGCGCCGCAACCATCGGGCTCAGCAGAATCCCGAACGCGGGGTAGAGCACCCCGGCCGCGATTGGAACCCCCAGCGCGTTGTAGACGAAGGCGAAGGTGAGGTTCTGCTTCATGTTGGCCACGGTGGCCTGAGAGATCTTCCGGGCGCGCAGGATGCCGCGCAGGTCGCCCTTGACCAGGGTGATCTGCGCGCTCGACATCGCGACGTCGGTGCCCGTGCCCATGGCAATGCCGACGTCGGCCGCGGCCAGCGCGGGCGCATCGTTGATGCCGTCGCCCGCCATCGCCACCCGCCGGCCCTCGCGCTTGAGGCGCTGCACCAGCTCGGCCTTGTCCTCGGGGCGGACCTCGCCATGCACTTCGTCCAGGCCCAGTTCGGTGGCCACGGCCCGTGCGGTGGTGAGCCCGTCGCCGGTGGCCATGATGATGCGCAGCCCGGCGGCGTGCAGCTCATTGATGGCGGTCGCGGCCGACGCCTTGATCGGGTCTGCGACCGCGATCAGACCCGCCAAGCGACCGTCCACGGCGAGGAACATGGCGCTAGCACCCTCGCGGCGCAGACGCTCGGCGACGTCGAGATGCGCACCGGGATCGGCGCCCATATCATCCATGAGTGCGGTATTGCCCAACGCAAGCGCGTGACCCGCTACGGTTCCGCGCACACCCATGCCGGTCACCGAGTCGAAGTCCTCCACGCGGTCGAACTCGAAGTTCCGGCGTCGGGCCTCGGCCACGATGGCATCGGCCAGCGGATGCTCGCTGCCCTGGTCCAGGCTGGCCGCCAGGTGCAGCACCTGGTCGGCGTCGAAGCCCTCGAAGGCCACGACTTCCTTGAAGGCCGGGCGCCCTTCGGTGAGCGTGCCGGTCTTGTCGACGATCAGGGTGTCGATGCGGCGCATATGCTCGATGGCTTCGGCATCGCGGAACAGCACGCCCACCTGTGCCGCCTTGCCCGTGGCAACCATGATCGACATCGGCGTCGCCAGGCCCAGTGCGCAGGGGCAGGCGATGATCAGCACCGAAACCGCGTTCAGCACGGCGTAGGTCCAAGCGGGCTCCGGGCCGAAGATGCCCCAGATGAAGAAGGTGGCCACCGCGATCGCCAGCACCGCGAGCACGAACCAGTAGGCGACGGTGTCGGCCATACGCTGCATCGGCGCGCGGGAACGCTGCGCCTGCGCGACCAGCTGCACGATCTGCGAGAGCACGGTGTTGGAACCCACCTTGGCGGCGCGGATCACCAGCGCACCGGTGCCGTTCTGGGTCGCGCCGATGACCTGGTCGCCGGCGGTCTTCTCGACCGGAATCGGTTCGCCCGTGAGCATCGACTCGTCGACGCTGGAGCGGCCTTCCACCACTTCGCCATCCACCGGCACCTTTTCGCCGGGTCGCACGCGCAGGTGGTCGCCGACATGCACGTGGGTCAGCGGGATGTCTTCCTCGGTGCCGTCGGCATTGACCCGCCGGGCTTCCTTGGGCGCCAGACCAAGCAGGCCCTTGATCGCCGCGGACGTTTTCGAACGCGCCCGCAGTTCCAGCATCTGGCCGAGCAGCGTCAGCGACACAATCACTGCAGCCGCCTCGTAATACACGCCGACGCGCCCATGCTCGGTAAACGACGGCGGGAACAAGCCGGGTGCCAGCGTGGCGACCAGGCTGTAGCCAAAGGCGGCCGCAACGCCAATCCCGATGAGGGTGAACATGTTCGGGCTGCGGTTGCGGATCGACTGCACGCAGCGCTCGAAGAACGGCCAGCCGGCCCACAGCACGACCGGTGTGGTCAGGACCAGCTCGACCCAGGTTTGCAGGTCGATCGACAGCGGCAGGATCTGCACGCCGCCCAGCACGATACGCGGGAGGTACTGGCCGAACATGGCCAGCACGAGCGTCACCACCGTCAGCGGAAGCGTCCACCAGAACCGGCGCGAGAAGTCGCGAAGTTCCGGATTGTCGTCGTCCTCCAGGCTGGGCATTTCCGGCTCCAGCGCCATGCCGCAGAAGGGACAGTTGCCTGGACCCTGTTGCCGAACTTCCGGGTGCATCGGGCAGGTGTAGATGGCGCCGGGCCGTGCCACCTCGGGTTCGTCCCGGGACGTCAGGTAGCGCTCGGGATCAGCCACGAACTTCGCGCGGCATCGCTCCGAGCAGAAGTGAAAATGGGCGCCGGCGTGGTCCGCATGATGCGGCGTGGTGGCGGGATCTACCTGCATGCCACAGACCGGGTCGGTTACCCGTCCATCTGCAGTCTCGACAGGGACAGCGCCTGCGGAGTGATGGTCATGGGACGACGGTGAGTTCATGCCGATGCTCGCTTTAGTGGGGATGGACTGCCAAGGCAGTGTGCCATTGGGGGTTACACAGCTATTCGGGGCTGAGCGTCCCGAGCACTGAAACAACAACCAGGATCAAGATGGCCAGCGCGGCCTCAGCCGTAACACTCTGCCGCAAAGCCCGCACCTCCTGCGCGGGATCTCCGCTGGTCAGCGCCCGTCCCAGGCGCGGCACCAGCGTCCATCGGTGCAGCGCTCCCAAACCCAGCATTCCAGCGAACAGGGCCAGTTTGAACAGCAGCAACTTCCCGTAGGTGCTCTGAAACAGGGCCGACAACGACCACGCAGTGAGATCCCCGTAGTGCACGATGCCGGACACGACGAGCGCAGCAACGAAAATCGTTCCCAGCGTCGAAAATCCATGCAGAAAGTCATACGTTGATCGCAGACGCCCGCTGCCGGAGGCCTCCTTGCCGCGCAGGAGCATCCCCAGGAACATCAGGACCGCTGCGATCCAGCCGCCTGCCGCAAGAAGATGGACAAGGCCCGCAGCAAGCCGGACCGCGCCTGCCACGCCCTCACCAGCGGCCGCGTGGCCGTTCCATGCCAGAGAAGCGAGTGCGCCGCCCGCCAGCGTCGCCGCCAGCGGGAAGGCGGTCTCCACCTTCCCGCGGCGACGATGCCATCCGAGCACGAACATCAGGGCGACCAGCAGCGCGCCTCTCGCCATGGCTGCCCGGCCCGCGGACGTCTCGAGCAGATACCAGCCAAGCGATGCGCGATCAACGTCGGCAACCGGCATTCCCATGATGCCCGCGGTTTTGAGAACGATATCGGCCCCGGTGAGCACAGTACCGACGGCGGCACTCACCAATAGAACGCCCATGAGTGGCCACCCGGCCAAGGCGTCGGCGAGTGTCGATCGACGCGAACCGTACCAACCGAACAGTGGAACCCCGAAAAGCACCATGAGAACAAGGTATTCCAGGAATCTCAGTGCATAAGCCGACAGGTCGAACATTTGTGGCTCCTCAGCGCACCGTGAAGCTGAAATTGCCCGTCATGGGGTGGTTGTCGCCTCCCACGGCGCGGTATTCCACGGTATAGACGCCCGGAGCCAGCGGTCCAGGCAACTTGGCACGCAGGGTCTTGCCGTTGTTGACGATCTCGGTCGTGAAATTCTCGATCGGCATGGTGGAACTGCCGTGCTTCATGAGCAACTTGAGACGCGACGCCCGCGGAATCAATGTCTCGTTGAACACGAGATCGATCTGGCCTGGCGAGGCCACCACCGCATTTGCCGCCGGTGTGGACTGCTGCAGCGCGGCGTGGGCGTGCGCGACCTGCAGCGAAAACTGCCCGGCCGCGATTGCGAGGACGAGCGCGAAGGAGCGAATGACGTTGGACGACTTCATATGGATAAATCCTCATTGCGAATGTGATGCAAAGCCCCGTTCGGGAGGGCCGCGCTGTGTTCGATGCGACAAGCGTTAGGTGTCGGGCTGTCACCGAAACCACGGTTGGTCGGCTTTTGATATTTGAGATGAGGATCCCGCCGCTCAGGCGGGATCCTCGACGCGTCAAGCCGCCATGGCGCTGCAGCTTTCCGCGCAACGGCGACAAACTTCGGCGCAGCGCGCCATCTCCGGGTCGTTCATGGCGTCGCATGCATCGGCGCACTGGCGGCAGATCTCCGCGCAGGCACCGCAAACCACGTCGTGAGCGCTGGCACCGCGCAGCATCGCGTCGGCACTGGTTGCGCAGATATCGGCACACGTCGCAAGTAGTGCAATGTGCTCTGGGGTCGCGTGGGCACCTCCTTTGGTCAGGCAGTAGTTGATGGTCTCCAGGCAGATGTCATGACACTGCGTGCAGTTGTCGATGCACTCGTTCATGGCCTGGGACCGGTGTGCGGCGGAATGGTGGGTCATGTGGTTCTCCTTCTTCCTCGCGGACGAGACTCGGCGCGCCCGCAACACCGCCCCTGTTGCTCCGACGGATCAATGCTGTGCGAAGGGTTCGGTGGTTCCGTCGTGACGGACCAGCTCGACCGTGTACGGCTGTTGTCGCCCGGCAGGGACCTCCATGCCCGGCGAGCCGAGCGGCATTCCCGGCAGGACCAGGCCGCGTGCGTCCGGCTTTTCTTCGAGGAGGCGCTTGATGTCCTCGGCCGGGACATGGCCCTCGATGACGTATCCGCCGACCTCGGCCGTGTGGCAGGAGCCCTTTGCATAGGGGACACCCAGGCGCTCCTTGACCGGACCCAGGTCATCCATGTCGTGCACATCCACGGTGAAGCCCGCCTTCTGCACGTGGTCGACCCAGCTACCGCAACACCCGCAGGTCGGAGTCTTGTGGACGGTCATGCGTGGCAGGGCAGCGGGAGTGGCGTCGGCTGTTTCAGAGACGACCTGTGCAGCGGGTGCGATGGTGGATTGCGCGGGTGTAGCCGCCTGGGTGCAGGCACCCAAGCCGGCGACCGCAAAAGCCACCCACGCCAGTCGATTCAATCTGTAAGCATTCATTTCGGCTTCTCCAGTCAGCGCTTGGTCCGCGAGGACCAGTGGATGTGGACGATCCGCCAGCCGTCCGTGGTCTGCTTCAGCACCATCGTCTCGGTGCTCTGGACGGTCAGTGGCTGGCCGTCCTGCTGGGCGTGCAGCTCGCTTTCGGTTCCGACCCACGCGAACTCGCCAGCGGTCCGTGCGCGCTGACGAAGCAGTTGGCGGTGAGCGCCTTTGAGGAACGCCGCATCGCTGACTGCGTGATGACCCATGTATTCCTCGCGGCTGCGTTCGGCGCCGCCGGACTCCAGGATGAGCACGTCCGCAGCGAGCAGGGCTTCGACCGTGATCAGGTCGCCGCTGGACAGCGCGGTGTTGAATCGTTCCGCCACAGCGACCACGGGCTCTGCGGCGGCTGGGACGTCGACATCCGGGGATGGCGCGGCTGCGTGATGTGCATGCGACTGGGTCGCCTGGGCCATCGCGGGGGACACGACGGCCAGCGCCAGGGCGAGGGTGAAGGGGAGTGCTGTTGTGTTCATGGTGTGGATTCCTGGAGATCAGTGGGTGCGCGCATGGCCGTCACCGGCCTCGGGCGCGTGTGGTGCAGGGTGCGACTCCGCCTTGCTGTCGGGATGGCGGTGTTCCACCAAGCCGACGTCTGCGTCGCTGGGAGCCAGGTCATGGTGAGCGTCATCCACGCCAGGCGTGTGCATATGCGGCATGGAGTTGTTGCCCGGCCCGGAGGGGGCAGGGAGATCCTCGGCCGCTTCGTCGTCATGGTGGCCTTGCGTCTCGCCGCCGCCATGCGAGTGGCCCTCGCTGCTGTCGACCAGTTCCTTGTACGCAGTCGCGTCGAGCGTGGGCAGCACCTGCAGGAACGCGGCCATGTTCCAGATGTACTCGTCCCCCATGTTCTTGCCCCAGGCGGGCATGCCGCTGGCCTTGATCCCGTGCTTGATCACCCAGAACGCTTTGGCCACGTCGACCTTGTGTTTGCTGAGGTCCGGAGGCGTGGGATACAGGCCTTGGCTCAACTCGGTTTCGGCCATCGCCGGAGCCAAGTGGCACCCTGCGCACATGGCCGCATAATTGCCCGCGCCCTGGACGATCCGTGTGCGATCGTCCAAGTCCGACGGCACGTCCAGCTGTCCCAGACGTGCCACGATGGAGCGCTCGCGTGCGGTTTCGAGCAGGAAATGCACGGGCTTCGTGTGCATGTCATCGGCGGCGACGTTGTACACGCCGCCCCAGATGAAGCCCGCCGTACCGGCCACGACAACCAGCGGAACCCCGATCAACCAAACACGCTTGCGTGTCTTCGGTTGCATGTGTGTTCTCCCATCAGAACCAGATTCGAACGCCGGCCACGATCCGGGTGTCGTCGATGTCCCCGGACTGCGCACGACGGTGGTCCGCCGTTCCGCCGTAGGCGCGCTCCCAGACCACCCCGACATAGGGAGCGAATTGACGATGGAACTCGTAGCGCAGGCGGAACCCGGCCTCGACCGTGCTCAGCCCACTGCCAATTCCGACCTCGGGATCGTCCTTGCTCCAGGCCTCACCTTCGACCAGCCACTGGCCGATCAGTCGATTGGTGAACAACATTTCGTACTCGGCTTCCGCCCCGATCCCCACCTGGCCGGACTCGCCCAGGTACGCCGTGGCTGAGACTTCGAACATGTACGGTGCCAGACCGATCACGCCGAGCGCCGCGTAGGTGCGGGACGAGCCGCCATCAAAGCCAAAGTCATGGCGGACACCGGCGACCGCATCCCACCACCGGGCGATGGCGCGGCCGTATAGGACCTCCACGTCGGCGGACTCGGTGGATCCACCAACGCGCTCGCCCTCGCTGCGCAGCCAGAGCCGGTTCAAGTCGGAGCCGACCCAGCCCATCGCTTCCCAAGCCACACCGGTGCCGTCTTCATCCGCGTCCCACACCTCAAGCCGATCAAGCGCCCAATAGGAGTGGATCGATTCGCCGTGCATCAGGTGCTCGTCGAGGTCCTGGAACGCCGCGGCACGATCGGCCGGCGTGACGACAGGAATAGGCTCGTGTGGTTCGGCCGTGGCCGGGAGATCCTGGCTGGCACCTGCCTGGTGGCCCATGGAAGCGTGGTCCATGCCCGAGTGGTCCATGTTCGATCCATCCATTCCAGAGTGATCCATCGAGGAATGGTCCATCGTGGAGTGATCGCTGCCGGCAGGGTCCGCCGCCCCCTGTTTCATGGCGCCGTGGTCCATGTTTCCGTGGTCCATGGATCCGTGATCCTGCGTTCCATGTTCCATCGGTTCCGCCGGTGGCTTTGACGGGGTTGCGTGGTGCGCATGGTCGCTGGGGCGTGGGTCAACCGGCTTGGCCTGCGACTGTGCGGCAGTCGGCTTCGCTGCCGGATGGTGCGAGGCGTGATCTGTCTCCTGGCCCCACGCCGGCGCGACACCGGCAGTGAGGAGCAGCGCGGTGGCCAAGCCGAGGGTGAGCGGGTTGCGGCGGGATAGGGTCATGGCGTTCATTCCTCCACCCGCACTTCGCGGAACATGCCGGCTTCCATGTGGTAGAGCAGGTGGCAGTGGTAGGCCCAGCGGCCGAGCGCATCGGCGCGCACCCGGTAGCTGCGCTTGGTGCCTGGCGGCATGTCGATGGTGTGCTTGCGCACCATGAAGTTGCCGGACTCGTCCTCGAGGTCGCTCCACAGGCCGTGGAGGTGGATCGGGTGCGACATCATCGTGTCGTTGACCAGCACGATCCGCATGCGCTCGCCATAGTTCAGCCGCAGGGGCTCTGCGTCGGCGAACTTCAGTCCGTCGAACGACCAGGCGAAGCGCTCCATGTGGCCGGTCAGGTGCAGCTCGACCGTGCGGCCGGGTTCGCGGCCGTCCGGGTCGCGGAACGTGCTGCGCAGATCGGCGTAGGTCAGCACGCGTCGGCCGTTGTCGCGCAGGCCAATGCCCGGATCGTCCAGCTTGGGCGCGGGTGTCATTGTCTGCATGTCGACGAGCGGGTTGCCGGTCTCGGTGGCCGGGTGCTGCTGCATTCCGCCGGCGCCGTGATCCATGCCTGCCATGCTTCCGCCGGCCATTGCGCTTCCGGCCATCGACGACATGTCGTGGCCGCTGTGGTCCATCCCAGCCATTGAGCTAGACATCGAGGACATGTCGTGACCGCCGCCGCCCATTCCGCCGTGGCCCATGTCGTCCATGGTAAGGAGCGGCTTGGGACCGACGTCGGGCACAGGCGCACGCAAACCGTCTCGGACAGCGAGGGTGCCGCTGATGTAGCCGGTGCGCCCCAGGTCCTGCGCGAAGATGGTGAACGCATCCTGCCCGGTGGGTTCGACGATGACGTCGAAGGTCTCGGCGGTGGCAATGCGGAATTCGTCAACCGTGACCGGATGCACGTACTGGCCGTCGGCCGCGACCACCGTCATCTTCAGACCCGGGATGCGCACGTCGAAGTGCGTCATCGCGGAGCCGTTGATGAAGCGAAGGCGGACCTTCTCACCAGACCGGAAGAGGCCGGTCCAGTTGCCGAGCGAGGTCGTGCCGTTCATGAGGAAGGTGTAGGTGTTGCCATTGACGTCCGACAGGTCGGTCGGCGTCATCCGCATCGCACCCGCCCACATCTTGCGGTCTTCGACCGTGGGGGCCCAGCCGTGCTGCTTCACGTCGTCGAAGAAGTCGCCGACCGTCTGCTTGGCGTAATTGTCGAAATCCGACCGCTTCTTGAGCCTGGCGAACAGGTGGCGTGGGTCCAGGTCGGTCCAGTCCGACAGCATGACCACGTAATCGCGGTCATAGGCGAAGGGTTCGGGCTCGAGCGGCTCGATCACCAGCGGCCCATACAGGCCGGCCTGCTCCTGGAAGCCGGAGTGGCTGTGGTACCAGTAGGTGCCGCCCTGCACCACGTTGAAGCGGTACTGGTAGGCCTCGCCGCGGTTGATGCCGTCGAAGCTCAGCCCGGGTACACCATCCATGTTGGCCGGCAGCAGGATGCCGTGCCAGTGGATCGATGTCTGGTTGCCATGGATCGAGCCGGGGGGCAGGGCATTGCGGACCCGCAGGTTGACGGTGGTGCCTTCGCGCCAGCGCAGCAGCGGCGCTGGAATCGAGCCGTTGACCGTGATCGCCGGACGCGTGGCACCGGTGAAGTTCATCGGGGTCTCGCCGATGGTCAGGTCGAAGTCGGTGCCCGAGAGCACATTGGGGACGCCTTCGGCCTTGACGGCCCAGCTGGAGCGGGGCCACAGGCCGAGGGCTGCAACGGCGCCTCCGGCGGCAAGGCCTTGGACAAAGAGGCGGCGCGACGGGGCGGACAGCCCCTCGGCGCGGCCGAAAAGATCGGATGACATGGGAACTCCGGGAGAGTGACGAGGGCTCGCGAGGCGAGCGTTTCCCTGTCGGTGCGGAGCAGCGAACAGGGTCCATCAGCGCCTTAAAAGGCGCGCGGCGACACTTAGCCGATCGGAGGTCGGAAAAGATTGGTCAGTGCAGCGGACGCGTGCACTGACAGGAACGGTTCGACGGTTTGTCGGTACCGGACGGTGAAATCGGCGAGTGCCGACCCGGCGATTGCCGCGGAGCAATGGTGCATGCACGCATCGCAATCGCCTGACTGACAGCAGTCGTCCAACGGCGATGCTGCACCGGCATGGTCAGCGGCCTTGGGGTAATGGTGATCATCGGCCCCCGGAGCAGCCGCTGAGGCCCCGTGGCAGGCAGCCATGGCCTCGGCTGCTGTCGACGCCGTGGTCGCGTAGGTCGCGTCGCCCAGGGAGTCGCGCACGTGCTCCATGTGCATGGACGCGCCAGCGATGCCCGGACCGTTCGCCAGCAAGGCAACGATCAGGAACAACCGCATCATGAGCGCGCGGAAAGGCATGCGCCCTAGTATACGTGCGGATATAAACGCCGGATGAACGCAGCGACAACCGCACGGGACGCAGCTCGAATATCGAGCCCCCAGCCCTTCGTCGCCTGCCTAGCCCAACGCGCCTGCAGCAGTTTTTCGGCTACAGGGCCATGTCTTCGTAGCTGCGGGGATCAGAGACCGGCTCCAGGTGCCCGGTCACGCGCATGGCCGGGAACTCCGCCACGATCTTCTCCACCAGGTCTTCCATGGCGTCATGCCCGCGCAAGACGGTCCAGTCGCCGGGCACCAGCATGTGCATCTCCATGAACTGGCGGGCCCCCGATTCGCGGGTCCGCACGGCGTGGAACTCGATCCGGCCCGGTTCGGCGTGCGCGTCCAGGATGGCCTGGATCCGGGCGTTGTCCTCGGGGGACAGGGTCGCGTCCATCAGGCCGGAGGCGGATTCGGACATCAGCCGGTAGCCGACAACCAGGATGTTGACGCCCACCAGGATCGCGATCACCGGATCCAGCCAGTCCCAGCCCGTCAGCCACGCCAGCCCCAGGCCCACCACGACCCCGACCGAGGTGTACACGTCGGCCATCAGATGCTTGCCGTCGGCGCGCAGGGTGATGGAGCGGTGCTCGGTGCCGACCTGGATCAGGATCCGCCCGACGACACCGTTGAGGACGGCGGCCACGATCGAAATGGCGAGGCCGATGCCGAGCGCTCCCAGTGGCCGCGGATTGAGCAGGCGATCGATGCCCAAGTAGATGATCGAGGCCGCGGCGACGAAGATCATGATCCCTTCCAGCGCGGCGGAGAAATACTCCGCCTTGCTGTGGCCGAAGTGGTGGTCGTCGTCGGCCGGCTGGGCGGCGATGGTCAGCGAGACCAGGGCCACGATGGCGGCCACGAGGTTGACCATCGATTCGGCGGCGTCCGACAGCAGGCCCACCGAGCCGGTGATCGCCCAGGCACTGCCCTTGAGCAGCACCGTCAGCACCGCCGTCACGATCGCCAGCCACGCGTACTTCCTCAGGTCCGGCGTGGCTTCGGCCGGTCTGTCATGGGGTTTCATGGGGACTATTGTCCGCTGCGACCGCGGGCCGGGCCAGCCGGCGCATGTCGCGCAGTCGGCAGGTCCGCTCAGAACCTCGACCGCCCGCAGCAGGCGTCGTCGTTCCGGCGCGGGTCGGCACCGCTTGCGCGCCGGTCGATCCTAAGCGGAGCGCGCATAGGCTGGCAGGCATCAGGTTCACACGATGAGAAGGGCACAGCAAGCCCCTAGCCAGCCGTCCTGCGTTGAGCGAGGTTGGCTGTTTGCTTGCCCGAAGCGGGTGTTCGCCTGAGCGCGCGGATTAGGGCTGGTTATCGGGGGTAGGGCGGATGGCTCCTTTCGACCCAAAGCGGACATCTAACAACTAAGCGACTGAATGGCCGAACAGTTGTGTCACTCACAAGCCACCTGCCTTACGCTTCTTGCCTGTTTCGATGCTGCGCTTCTCGACCTCCAAACGCCAAGTTTCCAGTGCATTTATGTCGGCCAGCAGCTCGTCCGGCTCGGGAACTGCAATGCCGCCCTCCAGAGCCTTGTCGTGGGCGTAGTTGGAGCACTTCGACATGCCGGCGCTGATCTTGGCGTAGTCCTCGTCGTCGACCACGACGCCGGCGAGCCGCTGGGTTTCCACACCCTTACGGAAACGAAGCACAACTTCGCGCAGCAGGACTTCCTCGACGGCACGTTCCCAAGTCATCCGTAGCCGGACGTAGGCGTCCATGGTCTGTTTTCGATGCTCCTGTTCTTCGCCGTCCTTGTGCAGCTTGGCGATCAGCTGCTGCTGAGCTTTCAGCGCGCCGATCCGCTTGCTTGCATTCTTGCCTTGAAACGGCAGCTCGGGATCGGCGATTCCGAATCCTTCCGCGCGCCGGACGAGACTTTGGCTGGAAATCGTCGTGCCGGCCAGTTTCGCTTCTTCCAACAGCAGGCACAGAAAGTAGATGTCGTGGGTGAACACCACGACCTGACGGGTGGCGGCCTCGGCGGCGAGGCGCTTGGCGACGTGCTCGCGCCGACGATGGTCGAGTGAGGAAACGGGGTCGTCGAACACAATGCCGCCCTTGTCGCCGTTCAGCCCGATCTCGGCTAGGAACGAGCCGATCGCCACGGCGCGTTGCTCGCCTTCGCTCAGGATGTCGCCGGGGCTGCGGCTCTGGGGCAGTTCCAGCTTGAGTTTGTGTAATGCCTTGCCGCGGTCGGCGCGACTTTGCAGCGACACCTTCAACGTGCCGACGCCCAGTGCCTTGAACTCGCGGTTCAGCGCATCGGCCAGTTCCTTAGAAACAACCTTCTCGGCCATGTCCGATGCCTTCAAGGAAATGGCATTGGTCTTCACAGCAGAGAGGCACTTCGCGAGTTTGGCCTGATGGCTGAGTTTGCCGACGGCCGCCACCACGGCATCCCTGACCTGACTCAGTCTGGTGCGTGCATCGAGTTCCGTGTACTGCTTCTGTAGCGCGGCGCGGGCTTTCTCGTCCGATGCCTTATCCAGCGTCTCGGCTTCGGCGTTGAGCTTGTCGGCCAGCGCCTGCAACCGCGTTGCGGGGTTCGCCAACGCCTGGGCGACGGCCTCCCATTGTTGAGATGTCACCGCCGCTTTGATCCCTTCCTGACGCGCTGAAAGCTGAGACTCGAACGCCTTGGCATCGGCCGCCAATTGCGGGTCCATTGCCTTGATCTCGTCGTGGGTTGCGTCGTCGAGGCCCAGCGCCAGGTTCTGTGCAGCGAACGGCTTATATCCCGCTATCAGAGCTGCGCGGCGCGCCTGCGCTGCCTTCTCCGCCTCCTGCTGGATGAATGTTTCGAAGCGTTGCAGGCGGGCGGCGCCTTCGGCGAGCGGTTGCTGGCACAGCGGACACGGCGTATCCGCGCCCAGCTCAGGGAAAGCTTTGTCTGGGTGGGATTCGGTCGCGAACTTGCGGGCGGCGTCGAACAGTTCGCGCCAAGCTTCGCCCCCGGTGCCAGGCAGAAGGTGCTCACTCTCATTGAACTCCTTGGCCGCAATCGCTGCCGCTGCCTGTGCGGTGCGGAAGCTGTCCGCGAGTCCGCGCAGCTTGGTGACGACTGGCTGGTCCACCAGTGCACCCTTGCTGGTGGCGTTCGTAGCGATGGTCGCGACGCGGCGCGCCTGCAGACGCAACTGACTCGCCTTTTCCTTCGGGTTGTTTTCTTTCAGGCCCTTATCCAGTTCCGCGTGCTGTGCCAGTTCCTCCGGCGTCAAGGTGGCCAGCGCGTCGATCTGGGCTTGGGTTGTCTTGGCCGACAGCGCCGTGATCAGCATGCCGACCGCAGTGTCTCCCCGCAGCGGCGCGAATGCGGTCAGATCGACGGCGTGCTGCGCCTGTTCCGCTTCGATTGAAGTCTTCAGCTGCCCGAAGACCTTCGCCAAGGCCCCAAACACGTCAAGTCCGTAGGGGACGTAGGAGAAGTCGTCTTCGCTGTCGAGATAGGCGCGTGCGCACCGCGCGTCGAAGATCGCAAACGAAGACAACTCGGGAGGCGCCGCCTTTCCATGTGTCCATTGCACATCCTTGGCGACGCCGTCCACGGTGATCTCGAACGTGGCTTCCGCAACGCCAGCTTTGGCGGCAGGGAGATGGGCGTTGGGGTGGATCGCCTCGGTCTGGTCGCGTGCGCGACACGCCCGCTTCAGTACCCGCGAGTATCCCGATTTACCTGAGCCATTGTCGCCGTAGATCACGGACAACCCGGCAGTATTGAAGGGAAGGCGCTGGCTCTCAGCGAGCGCGTTGACGTGGCGCATGTCCTTTATCGCCAGCAGCTCGATGTGCGTGGAGTTCTTGACCGGTGCTGGGATTTGGTCTGCGGTGAGTGGCTTGGGCGTGCGGCCCTTCGGATCGGGGATGCCGTGCGCCAGTTTGAGCAGCGCAAACAAGTCGTCCTGATCGTCCGTGGAAAGGGTTTGTTTAGCCAGCAGGCGGGCTACCGCGTCGCTTTGCCATGTGGGCAACGTCTGCGTCCAGACAAGTATTTCTTGCAGTATCGACATGGTTCCCCCTACCAGTCCCAGTGCAGGTCTTCTCTTATCGCTAACTCCCAGGCGACCAAAGCTACCGGCAGCATCTAAGACCTGTCCACTTGATCGATTCGGCTTAGCCCCGTCAAAAGGTGATGGTAGGGCTAGCGTCATCCGCGAGTTCGGACTGGCCTGGTCTGCTTTTGGCCGGTAGCGGACGTTGGGGCAGGGGATTAGGGATGTTTATCGGGGGTAGGGAAGTGCGGCTTCCGACCCAAAGCGGACGTCTCGTTGGAACATCGCGCACCACTTCGTCCCACGGATCACTCAGGCAGCCAAGCCCGACCGCATGACCTCGTAGAGCGCAGTCCGGGTATTGTTGTCTGCCATCGAAGGGCTAGCAGCCCATGCAACGGCAAGAGCCTCCAGGAAGAGACTGAGCCGGGGCATCCCGGCGGCTCCCGGCGAGGTCAGTGTCCCCGCGCATGAAATCGAACCGCTGCAGCAGGCGCACCAGTTCTTGGACACGCACTGTCGTCGAGGCTGCGCGATCACCAGCCGTGCCAGTGCGGCAGCGGAAACAAGTACAAGCGGTGCCATGGCCGACAACTGGAACGCGCCTTTTCCCTGTAGCCCTCTCGACGCATTCAGCGGAATTGTATAACCCCATCATCCGCAGGTACCCTGCGCGGCCATGACCCGCCTGCATCCCCGCTTCTTGTTGCCGCTCCTGCGCGTCGTCGTGCTGGGTGTGCTTGCGTTGGGGCTGGCGTTCCAACCGGTGATGACAGCCGCCGGCGAGATGCATGAGCTCGCGCACGATCCGTCTGGCGCGCACAGCCACGGCCCGCATGCCAACGATCTGGACCCGGAGTTCGCCGCGGCGGACGCGCACGATCAGGACGGATCGGAGACGTTGCACCTGTTGCTGGATTTCGCCCATTGCTGTGGTTCAGCCGCGGCCGTGTTGCCGGTTCTGGATTCATTTTCCACTCAACCGGTCGCCGGTCGAATGGGGGTCGAAAAAGCGTCGCCCCCGGCCGCCTTGCGTCTGCCGAGCCCATTCAAGCCTCCGATCTTCGGATGACCGCGCCGTCGGCCTGATGCCGACTCCCGTCAATTCGATTCATCGGAGCAACCCCCATGCGTTTGCGATCAGCGGCCCTGGCCGCGTTCGTCGCCGTGTGTGCCGTGGCATTCCCCACGCACGCCGCCGACCCCCTCACCCTGGACGACGCTTTCCTCCGCGTTGCCGATACACACCCCGATCTGCGCCTGTTTGGCGCCCGCCATGAGGCCCTGAAAGCCGAACTGGATCGCTCCTCGTTGCGCCCGGCGCTGGTCGCTGGAGCCGAGGTCGAGAACGTGCTCGGTACCGGCCCGGCCAGCGGCCTGGATGGCGCCGAGATCACGCTGAGCCTCGCCTCCGTGCTGGAGCGCGGCGGCAAGCTCGATGCCCGCCGCACGCTCGCGCAAAGCCGGATCGATGCGCTGGCCATCGGGCGCGAGGCGCGGCGGTTGGATCTCCTGGCCGAAGTGGCCCGCCGCTACCTAGCAGTCGTCGGTGCGCAACGCGAAGGCGAGCTTGCGCAGTTGGGCGTCGACCAGCGCGATCGCACCGTTGCTGCGGCGCGCCGGCGTCACGAGGCTGGCGCTTCGCCCGAGTCGGTCGTACTCACCGCCCAGGCGGCCTTTGCGCGGGCCGAACTGGATAGCGCCCGTGCCCGGCAACGTGAGGCGGCCGCCCGCCAGCACCTCGCGGCCCTGTGGGGCGAGCGAAATCCCGCATTTGAGATCGTCGGCGGCGATCCGCTGGATGTGCCCCAGGTCGCGGACTTCGCGGTACTCGCCGATTGGTTGCAACGCACTCCCGAGCTGGCGCAGTTCGTCGACCAGCAGCGCATTGGCGAGGCGCGCCTGCAGCTGGCACGCAGCGAAGCGACCCCCGACTTCGACTGGCAGGTGGGCGTGCGACGGATGGCGGAGGGCGATGACTTCGGCTTGGTCGGCAGTGTCTCTATCCCGCTGGGCACCACTCGCCGGGCACAGCCGGGCATCCGTGCCGCACGCGCCGAGTTGACAGCGCTGGAAATCGAACGGGAGGCCATGGGGCTGTCGCTCTACTCCACCCTCGCTGAGGCGCATGGCCGCTTCGGAGTGGCCCGCCTGGAAGCACAGCGGCTAGGTGAGGACGTGCTTCCACGTCTGGCCAAGGCCGAAGCCGCGGCCGCCACCGCGTACCGCGCAGGCGCCGCCAGTTATCTGGAGTGGTCGAGCCTGCAGGCGGAGCACGCCGCCGCACGGCAGCAACAGCTGGCGGCGGCGCTGGAAGCCCAGCGCGCCCTGATCGAGATCCAGCGGCTGACCGGCCAGGCATTCGTCGCCGGCCCGGGCCTGCAACACAACCAAGGAGCAACCCCATGAAGCCTGTCCACCTGATTCCGGCACTGGCGCTGGCCTTGGTCCTCGCAGCCTGCGGTGGCGAGCCGGACCAGCCGGCCAAGGACGCACATGCGAACGACGCCGCCGACCACGGAACGGAGGCCGACGAACACGGCCATGATGCGGATGAAGTCGCCAGCACGGTCATCGCTGCGGAAGTCGCTGAAAAGTCCGGTATCAAGACGCAGCCCGCCGGCCCCGGCGTGATCGCCGACGAGCATGAGGTGCAAGGCCTGCTGACCCCGGTCGAGGGTCGCGTTGCGCAGGTCACCGCCCGTTTCCCGGGCCCGATCCGTTCGCTGCGCGCCAACGTCGGCGACCCGGTCCGCGCCGGCCAGGTGCTGGCGACGATCGAGAGCAACCTGAGCCTGAGCACCTACAGCGTCGCCGCGCCGATCTCCGGCGTGGTCGTCGAGCGCAGTGCCTCGGTCGGCGGCCTGGCCAGCGAAGGTGCGCCCCTGTTCGAAATCGCCGATCTTTCGCAGCTCTGGGTCGACCTCCACATCTTTGGCGCGGACGCCCAGCACATCCAGCCCGGCGTGCCGGTGGCGGTCACCCGCATGAGCGATGGCGAGACCGTCCGAACCACGCTCGAACGCGTGCTGCCGGGCATGGCCACCGCCAGCCAGAGCACGGTGGCACGCGCGACGATCGACAACGCCGACAACCAATGGCGGCCGGGCACAGCAGTCAAGGCGCGGATCACGGTCGCACAGGAACCGGTGGACCTGATGGTGCCGCTGACCGCGCTGCAGTCGATGGATGGCCAGGAGTCCGTGTTCGTACGTGAGGGCGAGACGTACCTGACCCGACACGTCGAACTCGGTGCCCGCGATGCCACGCAGGTGCAGATCCTCTCGGGCCTGAGTGAAGGCGAGGAGGTGGTCGTCGCGGAGAGCTACCTGATCAAGGCGGACATCGGCAAGGAAGGCGCGGCGCATGACCACTGACGCCATAGGCCGCCAGCCGGGCCTGCTGGAGCGGATCGTCCGGTTCTCGATCCGGCATCGCTGGATGATGCTGGTGCTGACCCTCGGGCTGATCGGAGTAGGCATCTGGAGCTTCACCCGGCTCCCGATCGATGCAACGCCGGACATCACGAACGTCCAGGTGCAGATCAACACCGAGGCGCCCGGCTACTCTCCGCTGGAGTCCGAGCAGCGGGTCACCTATCCGATCGAGACGGCACTCGCCGGCTTGCCCCGGCTCGACTACACGCGCTCGCTGTCGCGCTACGGCTTGTCGCAGGTCACCGTGGTGTTCGAGGACGGCACCGACCTGTACTTCGCCAGGCAGCAGGTGGCCGAGCGCCTGCAGCAGATCCGCTCGCAGATCCCAGAGGGACTGGAACCCGAAATGGGGCCGATCTCGACCGGGTTGGGCGAGATCTTCATGTACACCATCGATGCCGCGCCCGAGGCGGTCAAACCGGACGGCACGCCGTGGACCGCCACCGACCTGCGCACCCTGCAGGATTGGGTGATCCGGCCGCAGATGCGCAACACCCCGGGCGTGACCGAAGTCAACACGATGGGCGGCTTCGAGCGGCAGATCCACATCACGCCGGACCCGTCCAGGCTGGTCGCACTCGGCTTCACGCTGCAGGACATCGTCGACGCGGTGGCGGCCAACAACCAGAACATGGGCGCCGGTTACATCGAGCGCAACGGCCAGCAGTACCTGGTGCGCGTGCCCGGCCAGGTCGGCGGGATCGACGAGATCCGCAACATCGTGCTGGACCGGCGCGAAGGCCTGCCGATCCGGGTTGCCGACGTGGCGCAGGTGGGTGAAGGCCCGGAGCTTCGTACGGGCGCGGCCACCCAGAACGGCGAAGAGGTCGTGCTGGGCACCGTGTCGATGCTGGTCGGCTCCAACAGCCGCAGCGTCGCGCAGGCCGCGGCGGCGAAGCTGCAGGACGCGAACGCGAGCCTGCCAGAAGGCGTTATCGCAACGGCGGTCTACAACCGCACCGGGCTGGTCGAACGCACCATGCAGACGATCTCGAAGAACCTGGTCGAGGGCGCCCTGCTGGTGATCGTGGTCCTGTTCCTGCTACTGGGGAACTTCCGCGCCGCGCTGATCACCGCAGCCGTCATCCCCCTGGCCATGCTGTTCACGATCACCGGAATGGTGCGCGGAGGCGTCTCGGGCAACCTGATGAGCCTGGGTGCACTCGACTTCGGGCTGATCGTCGATGGCGCGGTCATCATCATCGAGAACGTCCTGCGCCGGTTTGGCGAGATGCAGCATCGGCTTGGCCGGACGCTGACACGTGAAGAACGCAACGACCTGACGGCTACCGCCACGGTCGAGGTCATCCGGCCCAGCCTGTTCGGCATGTTCATCATCGCCGCGGTGTACCTGCCGATCTTCGCCCTGACCGGGATCGAGGGAAAGATGTTCCATCCCATGGCGATCACGGTGGTGCTGGCCCTCACCGGCGCCATGGTGCTGTCGCTGACCTTCGTTCCCGCGTCGATCGCGATCTTCATGGGCAATCGCGTCCAGGAGAAGGAGAACCGGCTGGTCCAGTGGACGCGAGGCCGCTATGAGCCCTTGCTTGCCTGGTCGCTCCGCCGGCAGAACTGGGTCCTTGGCGGGGCACTCGCCCTGGTTGCCGTGTCCCTGCTGGTCGCCACGCGCCTGGGCAGCGAGTTCATTCCCAGCCTGGACGAGGGCGACATCGCCATGCACGCGATCCGTATCCCAGGCACGGGCCTGGAGCAGTCGGTGAAGATGCAGCTCGCCGTTGAGGAGCGCCTGCAGCAGGTTCCTGAAGTGGAGCGGGTCTTCAGCAAGATCGGCACGGCGGAGGTGGCCACCGACCCGATGCCGCCGAACGTGGCGGACACCTTCTTGATGATGAAGCCACGCGCGCAGTGGCCCGACCCGAGCAAGCCCAAGGACGTGCTGCTCGAGGAGATCGAGGCGGCGGTGGCGACGCTTCCAGGCAACAACTACGAGTTCACGCAGCCGATCGAGATGCGGACCAACGAGCTGATCTCCGGCGTGCGTGCGGACGTGGCGGTCAAGGTGTTCGGCGATGATCTGGACATGCTGATCGAGGTCGCCGAACAGGTCGAGGCGGTTGCCAGGCAGGTCGATGGCGCGGCGGACGTCAAGACCGAACAGGCGACCGGCTTGCCACTGCTGACGATCGTCCCGGATCGTGCGGCGCTGGCGCGCTTTGGCCTGAATCCGGGGATCGTGCAGCAGACCATTGCCACCGCGGTCGGTGGTCAGGTTGCCAGCCAGCTGTTCGAGGGCGACCGCCGCTTCGACATCGTGGTCCGGTTGCCGGAACAGATGCGTGTCGATCCGACTGCCCTTCAGGATCTGCCGATCCCCTTGCCCGACGTTGCGAACGCGGACCGGTCGAGCCTGGAGCCACGCTGGGCGACCGCGCGGACCGTACCGCTGCGGGAGGTCGCGAAGATCGAAAGCCTGCTGGGGCCCAACCAGATCAACCGCGAGAATGGAAAGCGCCGGGTGGTGGTCACCGCCAACGTGCGTGATCGCGACTTGGGTAGCTTTGTCGAAGAGCTGCAGCAGCGCGTCGGGCAGCAGGTGGACGTGCCCGAGGGCTACTGGATCGACTACGGCGGCACGTTCGAGCAGTTGATCTCGGCCAGCCAACGGCTCGCAGTCGTGGTACCGGTGACGTTGGTCCTCATCTTCGGCCTGTTGTTCATGGCGTTCGGTTCGGCCAGGGATGCGGTGATCGTGTTCAGCGGGGTGCCGCTGGCCCTGACGGGCGGTGTGGCCGCACTGGCACTGCGCGGCATCCCGTTGTCGATCACCGCAGGCGTCGGCTTCATCGCGCTGTCCGGCGTGGCCGTGCTCAACGGCCTGGTCATGATCGCCTTCATTCGCAACCTGCGCGAACAAGGCCAGTCGCTGGACGACGCGGTCTTCAACGGCGCCCTCGGGCGGCTGCGGCCCGTGCTGATGACCGCCCTGGTCGCGTCGCTCGGCTTCGTCCCCATGGCGCTCAATGTCGGCGCGGGCGCGGAGGTGCAGCGTCCGCTCGCCACCGTCGTGATCGGCGGGATCGTGTCTTCAACGCTGCTCACCCTGCTTGTCCTGCCCACCCTTTACCGTCTTCTGCATCGCGGCGACGCAGCGAAGCCGCAACTGGAGGCCCACTGAGTTGAGTGAAGAGAAGATCGAGATACACGACGCGCACCAGCGCCGGATCCTGTTGATCGTCCTCGCCCTGAACCTCGCGCTTGCCGCGGGGTTTGGGGTCACGGGCGTCGCCGCCGGCTCAAGCGCTCTGATCGCAAATGGACTGGACAATGCGTCCGACAGCGCCGTCTACATCATCACCCTGCTCGCACTCAGTCGCTCACAAGCCTGGAAACGGTCGGCGGCCAAAGTGTCCGGCTGGCTGCTGATCCTGTTCGCCGCTGGGATCCTGGTCGACGTGGGCCGTCGGTTCCTGGGTGACGCCGAGCCCATTGGTACGACGATGATGGTGATGGCGCTGGGGGCCGGCCTGGTAAACGCGACATGCGTGTGGCTGCTCAAGAAAATCCGGCAGGCCAATGTGAACGTGCGTGCCGCGACGACCTTCAGCACCAACGATTTCATCGCCAACGCAGGCGTGCTCGTGGGTGGCGGACTGGTGCTGTGGACCGGGCGGGCCTGGCCCGACCTCGTCGTGGGGCTCGCAGTGGCGGCGATCGCCCTGAAAGGGGGCATCGAGATCCTGCAGGATGCCCGTGGCGAAGAGGACGCTTGAGTGCCGACCTAGGATGGCGGGTGGCGCAGCGTGTCGAGGATGGCGCACTGGCCGCGCTCGCCGCCGCTGCAACTGCCAATCACCCGTTCGAGCTCCGAGGCCATCCGCTGAAGGTCGTTTAGCCGGTTCCGGATGTCCAGCAGGTGCCCGCGGGCAAGACGGTCGACATCCTGGCAGGACAACCCGTCGTCTTCGGCCAGGCCCAGCAGGCTGCGGATCTCCTCCAGCGAGAAGCCCAGTTCGCGTCCGCGGCTGATGAAGCGCAGCCGATCCGCGTCGGCGGGACGGTAGTCGCGATACCCGCCCGCCGTGCGCGGCGGGGCAGGCAACAACCCGATGCGCTCGTAGTAGCGCACGGTTTCGGGATGGCACCCGCTGCGCTCCGCGACCTCTCCGATCTTCATGGGCTTGACTCTGTAGCGACTCCGGGGTTTAGGATCGCCGACCTGGAAGCGGGCCGCAAATCCTCGGACGCCCGCTCGACTCGGAGACATGATCATGAGTGATTCGTGCGGCTGCGGAAGCACGGTGGATATCCGCGCCCTGGAGGCGGGGCAGCGGCGCGTGTTGATGATCGTGCTGGCAATCAACATCGCCAGCTTCGTGATGATGATCACCGCAGCGATCTACAGCGGCTCGTCCTCGTTGCTGTCGGGCAGCCTCGACAACCTCGGTGATGCGTTGACCTATCTGCTGAGCCTGGCAGTGATCGGCGCGAGCCTGCGCGCCAAGGCCAGGGTGGCGTTGTTCAAGGGATTGCTGATCCTCGGTGCCGCGGTTGCGGTCGCCATCCAGATCGGCTGGCGCCTGGCCCACCCGGAGGTGCCGATCTTCGAGGCCATCGGCATCGCCGCCGTGATCAATCTTGCGTTCAACGCCTTGTGCCTGTGGCTGCTTACCCCGTACCGCTTTGGCGACGTGAACATGTCATCGGCCTGGGAGTGCTCGCGCAATGACCTGTACGAGGGTGTTGCGGTGCTGCTGGCAGCCGCCGGCGTGTGGCTGTTCGATGCCGGCTGGCCCGATCTGGTCATCGCCGGTGGACTGTTGCTGATGTTTCTGCGGTCCTCCGCTCGGGTACTCCGCATGGCTTGGCGGAGTTACCGGGACGAGGTGAAATAACGAGTTACGGCCCGTTGTCCGGTCCTCGAAGAAGAAATGCTCCGTTCTGAAGCGTGGCTGGAGCGGCCAAGAAAGTCAGCTATGACAGGCAGTTAGCTCACCTTTGGCCGTTTTTTACACGAATCCCTGCCGACCCTCTGAAAGAGTGGATTCGAAGCGGCAGTTCGGGTCAGCCAGAACGTCCGCTTCTGGCCGAAAGCAGACTCCCGTGGGGTTGGGGATTAGGGAGATTTACCGCGGGTAGGGGAGGTCCGATTTCGAACCAGGGCGGACGTTTCGGGCAGCCAGATCCATCATCGGCTCCCCCAGCGAGGCAACCATCGCCTTGCAGACCTGGCGGGCGGAGAGAAGGGTCAGATGGTCGTCGCCTTGGCCGCTACACCGGCAAAATCGGCGTCGTCGAACACACGATAATGCGGTGGGAAGCGCGGCTCAAAGCGACGTAGAGGTGGCGCGCATCCATCTGCTCCGGATGCAAAATCGCGGCGACCTCTGCTTCAAGTCCTTTCAATAGGAGCGTACTGCCAATGTTGCGACTGGCCAACGGGCGCCCACGCTGGCGGAAGCGCTCACGTTCAAGCACCGTGGCCTCGTGAAACGAACAATGACCATCTGCCGCACGGCCCATCGCCCTCAGGCATCGCTCCAGAACTTCGTGCCGATACACACGAACGTTCGATTGCGCACGTAGGCAAGTAATTGCTCGGCGGGCCGAGTGCAGGGTCCGGGTCTGCTCAAACTCCAGCAGCGCAGCCTCCGCGTCCGTGGGCGGGTTTCTGGCGCGCCCGTCGCGAATGGAATTCAGGCGCTGGAGGGTCTGCGCAACAGCTAGGCTGGTCATGAGTGAACCGGCGAACGCCAACAACCTCGATGTTGCATCAGGGGCGACCGGGTCAAACTGGCGCCCGAAAGACGTCAGGTCTCGGAGGTCTACAGTTTCTACAACGGTGGCCCCCGGCGTCTGGCTGGCTAGTTGGTGACGTCCAGCCACGTTGCGGGAGTCCGCAATTATCAGCACCGAACCCTGATTTGTCTCGGCACGTGCCCGTAAGGCGACCATCCTGCGGATGTCGTCTTGTGCGGGGGATACATGAACGTATTCCACACGCTGAGGCAAGGTTCGCACGTCAATCTTCTGTCCCAACTCGAGCGCACGTCGCACCTCCAGCAACCAGCCGCCGAGATCGGCTGCCCCGACATTGGTCCAACGCCAAGTGTCGTTTAACTCGCCAACAGAGGGGTAGTTGGGTAACACATCGGCTTGCCAATCAATTAATCGTTCCGAGAAGCCGAAGATGGCCTGCATTGGGTCGCCCAGCACACACACAGGAAGGGCGACGGCGAGGGCGCTGACGATCCGGTGCTGTGTCAGGGAGCAGTCCTGATACTCATCCACGAACAGCCGCGCGTAGGTGGCGGAGAGAACATCGTCTAGGTGTCGGCCTTCCAGTGCCGCGATGGCAGCCGCACGTATAGCGGGGTAGTCCCGACCGGGGTTCGTCAATTCAAGCACCCGCGGGTTGATGCCACTGCGGCGAGGAAACGACGCTGCTACACGTTTCGCGAAGCCGTCGATGGTCGCGACACGATAGGCGCTCGCCGGGACACCCGTGTTGTTGAGGCGCAAGCGCAACGCGGAGACACCCGCGTTCGTATGAGTCAGCACCAAGATCGGAAGGCGCCCTTGATGCTGACGAAGCGCTGCGGCGATCAGGTGGGTCTTGCCGCACCCCGCTGGAGCGGTGACCGAGCCACGCTGAACCGCCAGCAGAGTCTCCTCAATGCTCATGAGCCCAGCTGAATAGGTTGCGGATATGCTGCTGGAAAGGCGCCGCCGTTTGAGCAAAGCGCGGACCGATAATGTCCCTCGCCAAGTCCTCGACGATGCCCTGCTGCTTAAACCAGCCGCTCTTGTGCGCAACACTTCCTAGCTCTTGTCGCAACTGCGAATCGAACCCATCAGACAGGGATGTTTCGTCGATGGCTTCGAGTGTCCACTGACCATTGGTTCGGGTTCTGATTTGATCGTCTATCACCTGGCGCCCATGGAGTTCGATTGCTCGTTCAAGAAGCTCTGCAACCCCACCGTGGTCAAGCGACATAAAGAGTTCATGCTCGGTCGCACGGTCGGCATCCCATTGAATATGGCGCCCACCGGCGGCTACGTGGGTGGCCACGTCTCCCGGGTTGATGGGCTTGTCGCTGTCAACGAGCACAATCGTCTTGTACCCGAGTGAGCGCAGAGCCAGCCCCCGTTGAAATCCCTTTTCGGGAAAGCTGCCACCTACGCTTACTGCGATAGCTCCGGCTGACAGCAAGGAGCGGTGGTTCTGCTCGACCCAATACATGTCCAAGCCTCGGACCAGTCCCACTTCGCTGGCGCCCTCACACAGAATCACGGTCTTCGCGAGCAGGGCCTCGGGCGTCGCTCGCGCCGTGCCTTGCGCTTCTGCGAATTCCCCGGCCCAACGGGCTTCGTGCTGGACACCCTCCGTGCGGACTACCCAGATTTGCTCTGCATCAAGTTCGCGTACTGCCACGGGGGAGTGAGTGGTCAGGAATACTTGCATCGGCGCAGCTGGGTCCTTCGCACCCAACGATATCAGGAGTCGTTGAAGGCGATGCGGTTCCAAGCCAGTTTCCGCCTCATCAACCAGGACGATGCCCGCTTGATCCTTAAATGCGGCCCGTTGGAGCCCTGCTATGAGCAGGCGCGCTGATCCGGTGCCCAATGAACGCAGTGGCACGCCGGCATCATTGTGAAGGGCAACCGCCCCATCTCCAAGCGATACCGAGTGGGCGTCTAACAGGGCTTGCGCGCCTTGTTGCCCCACCGAAATCCCTAGCTCCTGCGCCTGCCGGTTTACCTCGTCAAGCACCTGCCGTAAGGGTTCGGAAGCGGCCTGTCCGAAACTTGCGCGCGCTTGCCTAGCAGCTTGCGCAAGTTGTGGGCCCAGTTGGACTGCGTCGTCCGACAAGCGATTGAGAACGGGTTCGCCCCCGTTTTCACGGACACTTACAAGAAGGCCGATTGAGGCCATGA
>JBQDAV010000013.1:0-61678 GCA_052090405.1 Luteimonas sp. | reverse complement strand
ACATCACCCGGATCCTCAGCGACCTGCTGTGGGTGGGGACCAGCGCCCTGGGCGGGGGCGCGGTGGCGGTCTTGCGGGGTGCGGTCCGCGTGCGGGAGGGGCGCAGGGCGGGGTGCGTGGGGGGCCGCGGCGCGCGCTGGCTCGGGCGCGGCGTCCCGGTGGTCTACCCCGCCCAGCGCGTCAGCCAGGTGGTCCTCGAGCGGGGGGTGCAGGCCGCCCTGTGGGGCCCGGGCATGCGCGCGATCGACGAACACGAAGCGATCCTCGACGCGCTCGCACCCGCCGAAGGCGACCACGTGCTGGTCAAGCACCGGTACAGCGCCTTCCAGCGCAGCAACCTGGAGGCGATGATGCGCGCGCGCGGCCGCGACCAGCTGCTGGTGACCGGGGTGTATGCGCACATCGGCATCCTGTCCACCGCCACCGAGGCGTTCCAGCGCGACATCGAGACCTTCATCGCCGCCGACGCGGTGGCCGACTTCAGCCGCGCCGACCACGACACGTCCCTGGCCTGGATCGCCCGCACCTGCGGCGTTCCGCTGGCCACCGAAACAATCCTGGAGACACTGCAATGAGCGATCCGCAACCGCTGACCATGGAACGCATGCGCGCCGACGTGGCCGCCCTGCTGGGCGAGGAGCCGGCGGACATCGGCGATGACGACAACCTGATGGACCTGGGGCTGGATTCGATGCGGGTGCTCGGGCTGGTGATGCAGTGGGGCGAGACCGGGATTGCGCTGGAGTTCCCGCACCTGGCCGAGCACGTCACCCTGGCCGGCTGGTGGCAGACCGTGCAGGCGCTGCAGCGGCAGGCCGCGCAGCGCTGATGCAGGCGGCCGTTCCCGACGCCGGCTGGCCGCTGACCGAGGCCCAGTCCGGCCTGTGGTACGCGCAGCGGCTGGCGCCGGACAACCCGGCGTTCAACACCGCGCACGCGCTGTGGATTGATGGCGATCTGGGTGTGGCGGCGCTCACCCGCGCCGCCGAGCGCGCCGCGCAGGAAAGCACCGCGCTGCGGCTGCGCATGCGCGACGGCGCGGATGGACCGCGCCAGTTCCTCGACCAGGCGCACCTGCCGCGACTGGAGACGGTCGATCTTTCCGACCGGCCTGATCCGGAGGCCGAGGCGCGCGCCGCCATGCTGCGCGACCGCGATACCCCGGTTGACCCCTGCCGCGCCCGGCTCGCGATGCAGCGGCTGTACCTGCTCGGCGGCGGGCGCTTCGCCTGGTATTTCCGCGTCCACCACCTGGCCACCGACGGCTACGGCATGGCGCTGTTCACCGATCGGGTCTGCGCGCTGTACGCGACCGAAAGCGCCGGTGGCGGGGATGCCGGCGCACCGCTGGCGGAGCTGGAGGCGGTGTTCGAAGAGAACGCCGCGTACCGTGCTTCGGACAGGCGTGAAAAGGACGCCGCCTACTGGCACGAAGCCATGGCTGGGATGCCGGCCGCCGCCGGCCTCGGCTCCGGCTTTGCAGCCGCCGCGCACGGCTGCATCCGCCACGTGGTCGCACTGGATGCCGATCTGCGCGTGCGGCTGATGGACGCCTCCAGGCGGCTTGGCCAGCCCTGGCCCGACGTGCTGACCGCGTTCACCGCCGAGTACTGCCGGCGCATGTCCGGGCAGGAGGAGGCGGTGGTGGGGGTGCCGTACATGGGCCGGCTGGGCAGCGCCTCGGCGCGGGTGCCGGCGATGGTGATGAACGTGCTGCCGCTGCGGGTGCCGGCGTGCCCGGATGCGCCGGTGGACGAGTACGTGCAGGCGATGGCGCGCGCGCTGGTGCGCGCCCGCCGCCACGGCCGCTACCGCGGCGAGCAGCTGCGCCGCGACCTGGGCCTGATCGGTGGCCAGCGCCGCCTGCACGGGCCGCTGGTCAACGTGCAGCCGTTCTACCGGCCGCCGACGCTGGAGGGCGCGCAGGTGCGGCTGGAGGTCCTGGGCACCGGCCCGGTGGACGATGCCACCCTGGGGTTCCGCGGCGACGGCGTGAACGCACTGGACCTGGAGATCGAGGCCAACCCGGACCTGTATGGCGAGCGGGAGGTGGACGCCCATGCCCGGCGGCTCATCGCCTTCATCGACGCCGCGTGCAGCGCCGGCACCCTCGACGACGTGCCGCTGGCCACGGCGGAGGAGGCGCGCCGCGCGCTGCTGGATTTCAACGACACCGCTCATCCGGTGCCGGACACCACCCTGGCCGCGCTGGTCGAGGCAACGATGGCGGCCACGCCGGACGCGCCGGCGGTGGAGTTCGAGGGCGAGACCTGGAGCTACGCCGAACTGGAGCGGCGCAGCCGCGCGCTGGCCCTGCAGCTGCGCGCGCGCGGCGCCGGCCGCGACCGGACGGTGGCGGTGGCGCTGCCGCGTTCGCTGGAGCTGGTAGCCGCGCTGGTGGGCGTGCTGCGCGCCGGCGCGGCTTACCTGCCGCTGGACCTGGACCATCCGCAAGGACGCCTGCAGCGGATCCTGGATTCGGCGCAGCCGGTCTGCGTGCTTGCGGACAGAGATGACGCCGCGCGCTTTGGCGATGTGCCGGTGCTGGCGCCGCAGGACTGGGAGACGGAAGCGGACGTCGCGCTCAATGCCGGCATCCAGCCGGGCGATGCCGCCTACGTGATCTACACCTCCGGCTCCACCGGCGAGCCCAAGGGCGTGCTGGTCGAGCATCGGGCGATCGTCAACCGGCTGGAGTGGATGCGCAGCCACTATGGCGTCGACGCCTCCGACCGGATCATGCAGAAGACGCCGGCCACCTTCGACGTGTCGGTGTGGGAATTCTTCCTGCCGCTGCTGGCCGGCGCCGCGCTGGTGGTCGCCGCGCCCGCCGCCCACCGCGATCCGGCCGCGCTGGCGCGGCTGGTGCGCCAGCGCGGGATCACCACCATGCACTTCGTGCCCTCGATGCTGGAGGCCTTCCTGGCCGCGCCGCAGGCGCAGGGGCTGGCGCTGCGCAGGGTGTTCTGCAGCGGCGAGGAACTGGGCGCCGAACTGCGCGACCGCTTCCACGCCGTGCTGCGCGCGGAATTGCACAACCTCTATGGCCCGACCGAGGCGGCGGTGGACGTGAGCTTCTGGCCGGCCGGGCCGGATGACGCTTCGCGGCCGGTGCCAATCGGGTTCCCGGTCTGGAACACCCGCCTGTACGTGCTCGACGCGCGCATGCGCCCGCTTCCGCCGGGCGTGGCCGGCGACCTGTATCTGGGCGGTGTACAGCTCGCGCGCGGTTATCTGGGGCGCGACGACCTCACCGCCGAGCGCTTCATCGACGATCCGCACCGGCCGGGCGGGCGCCTGTATGCCACCGGCGACCTGGCGCGCTGGCGCTTTGATGGCGCGGTCGAGTTCCTCGGCCGCAGCGACCACCAGGTGAAGCTGCGCGGGCTGCGGATCGAGTTGGGAGAGATCGAGGCGGCCATGGCGTCCTTGGGAGGCGTGCGCCGGGCCGGGGTGATCGTGCGCGAGGACCGCCCGGGCGACCGCAGGCTGGTGGCCTACGTGCAGGCCGATGGCGGCGCCGCTTCCGGGTTCGATCCGGCTGCGCTGCGCGCCCACGTGGCCGCGCGCGTGCCGGACTACATGGTGCCGGCCGCGTTCGTCGCGCTCGACGACTGGCCGGTGACCGGCAACGGCAAGCTCGACCGCCGCGCACTGCCGGAGCCGGTGCTCGACGGTGTAGCCGGGCGGGCGCCGCGCACCGACACCGAGCGGGCGCTGGCGGAACTGTTCGCGCGGGCGCTGGGCCTGGACGAGGTGGCCGCGGATGCGGACTTCTTCGCCCTGGGCGGCGATTCGCTGTCGGCGGTGCACCTGCTTCTCGACACCGCCAGGCGGTTTGGCCACGACCCGGGGCTGGGCGCGATGTTCGCAACGCCGACCGTGGAAGGGATTGCCGCGCTGCTCGACCAGGCATCTGGACAGGCACCGGACCACGGCCTGGCCCCGGTGATGCGGCTGGGGACCGGCGACCCGGCGCTGGCGCCGCTGTTCGCTGTGCACCCGGCCGGCGGCATTGCCTGGTGCTACCGCGAGCTGGCGCGGGCGCTGTCGCCGCGGCGCGAGGTGCACGGCCTGCAGTCGCCGGCGCTGGACCTTGCCCGGCCGCTGCCGGACAGCATCGACGCGCTGGCCGATGGTTACGTGGGTGAGATTGTCCGGCTGCAGCCGGAAGGACCGGTGCACCTGGCCGGCTGGTCGGTGGGCGGAATCATTGCCCACGCCATGGCGGTTCGGCTGCGCGCACTGGGGCGCGAGGTCGGGGTACTGGCGCTGCTGGATGCCTACCCCGCCGAGTGCTGGCGGGCCGAACCGGAGCCAGGCCCGGTGGCCGCGCTGCGCGCGCTGCTGGCCATTGCCGGCTACGACCCGGATGCGCATCCGGAGCTGGACACGCGCGAGGCGATCATCGACTTCCTGCGCCGCGGCGACAGCACTTTGGGCAACCTGCCGGGAGCGGCGCTGGACGGCGTGGTGCGCGCGGTCACCGACACCAACCGGCTGGTGCGCCTGCACCACCACGCCCGCCATGACGGCCGCCTGCTGCACGTGCGCGCCGGCCGCGATCACGCCGACCGCCCGCAGCTGCAGTCATCGCTGTGGCAGCCGCATGCCGCGGAGGTGGAGGCGGTGGAACTGCCGTACCTGCACGCCGAGCTGATCGGCCGCGACGCCGTTGCCCGCATTGCCCCGCTGCTCGACGCTCGCCTGGGCGTCTTCGACGCCGCTCCCCGGACATCATCAACCAAGGAACCCACGCCATGCAGCTGACAGGCTTCAAGGACAGGATCGCGCTGGTCACCGGGGCCGCGGGCGGCATCGGCCGCGCAGTGGTTAGCAGCCTGCGCGACAGCGGCGCGATCGTGGTCGCCACCGACCTGCAGTCGCCCGTGCTGGACGACGCCGTCGGCCTGCCACTGGCGCATGCCTTCGCCCTGGACGTGACCGATCCGGCCGCGGTGGACGCGCTGGTGGCGCGGGTGGAAACAGAGATCGGGCCGATCGCGCTGGCGGCCAACGTGGCCGGGGTGCTGTCCACCACGACGGTGCTGGAGACATCGGACGCGGAGTGGCGTCGCGCCTTCGCGGTCAATGCCGACGGCGTGTTCCACGTCGGCCGCGCGCTGGCTCGGGTAATGGAGCCGCGCCGCTCCGGCGCATTGGTAGTGGTGGGGTCGAACGCGGCCGGCATTCCCCGCCACGCGATGGCGGCCTACGCGGCTTCCAAGGCGGCGGCGACCATGTTCGTGCGCTGCCTGGGGCTGGAGCTGGCGCCGCTGGGGATCCGCTGCAACATCGTCGCCCCCGGTTCGACCCGCACCTCGATGCAGACCGGCATGTGGACCGGTGGCAACTCCGAGCAGCGCACCATCGAAGGCACGCTGGAAACCTTCAAGAGCGGCATCCCGCTGGCGAAGATCGCCGAGCCGCAGGACATTGCCAACGCGGTGCTGTTCCTGTTGTCCGAGCAGGCCGGCCACGTCGCCATGGCCGACCTGTACGTGGATGGCGGCGCTACCCAGCGCGCCTGAGTCGGCTCAGGCGGCGATGCGGAAGCGCTCGGCGTCTTCGATGAAGGTCTTGTCGCCGATCTCGCCGGCGTGGCTCCCGAACGGCATCTGCGCGCGCAGCACCCAGCTGGCCGGGATGTCCCATTCGGCGGCAACCGCCTTGTCCGGCAGCGGGTTGTAGTGCTGCAGGCTGGCGCCGATGCCGGCCTCGGCCAGCGCCATCCACACCGCGTACTGGGCGATTCCGGTGGCGTGTTCGGACCAGACCGGGAAGTTGTCGGCATACAGCGGGAACTGCTCCTGCAGGGCCTTGACCGGCGCCTGGTCCTCGTAGAACAGCACCGTGCCGGCGCCGGCGGCGAAGCTGTCGATCTTCTTTTCGGTGGTGGGGAAAGCGTCGGCCGGGACAAGCTTGCGCAGCTCGTCCTTGACGATCTCCCAGAACTTCACGCTCTGCGCGCCGTGAAGGATCAGGGCGCGCGAGCTCTGCGAGTTGAACGAGGAAGGCGCCTGGCGGACCGCCTCCTGGATCAGGCTGGTCACCTGGTCCTGGCCGAGCGGGATGTACCTGCCGAGGGCGTACTGGGTGCGGCGCTTGCGTGCGATGTCGATGAAGCGGTTGCTGGTCATGGCGAAGTCCCGTTGGCTTGGAGGAAGAGTGTTTTGATGTCTCCAGTCTATGGGCGTGAAAAAGGTCTATTGCGCGCACTGGTGGAACAATAGTTTTTGTTGCAGCCGTTGCAACGCTGCGTTCGCAGCGGCTGCGTCGACCACTGTCAGAAGTCCACGTTCAACGACACGAAGTACGAGCGGCCCGGCTCGTTGTAGGTCCACGCGCCGGCGCCGTGGATCTCGTGCGGCGTGCCCAGGTTCACCCCCGAGGCGTTGCCGCGGCGGAAGATGCGCTTGTTGAACAGGTTGTCGATGCCCACGACCAGGCTGGTGCCGTCGGTGATCCGGTAGCGACCGCTGACGCTGGCCAGGGCGTAGGCGGGCATGCGGTCCGCGGCCGAGCCGGTGGCCGGCTCGCCGTGGTAGTCGAACTTCTGCGGCTTCTGCTCGCCGTAGAAGGTGGCCTGGGCCAGCAACGAGAAGCGCTCGCCGGCCTGCCAGTCGAGCGCCGTGTTGGCGGTGTACTCGGGGATTACCGACAGGTATTCGCCGGTGCTGCGGTTTTCCGAGCGCAGCATCCAGGTCAGGTTGGTGCGCCAGGCCAGCGTATCGGTCAGCGGCAGGGCCAGGCTGCCCTCGAAGCCCTCCACCACCGCCCTGGGCACGTTGTCCCACTGGAACACGTCGGCGCCGGCGTGCTCGGTGACGATCGCGTGGCCGGATTCGACCTTGTTGCGATAGTCGTTGCGGAACCAGGTCAGGGTGGCCTGCACGGCGCCGTCGTACTGCACGCCCAGCTCCTTGTTGACGCTGGTCTCCACGTCCAGGTCGTCGTTGCCGACCAGAAAACAGGGGCCGCCACCGCCCCAGCAGCCAATGCCGTTGCTGTAGAGCGCGTAGCCGGGGTTGCCCTGGTACAGGTTGGGCGCCTTGTAGGCGCGGGCGATGCCGGCGCGCATGACCCAGTCCGGCGCAAACGCCCAGGAGGCGTTCAGCGACGGGCTCCAGTTGCCGCCGTAGCGGTCGTGGTGGTCGAAGCGCAGCCCCGGGGTGAGGGTGAACGCGTCGCCCAGGTAGATGTTGTCTTCGACGAAGGCCGAGGCAATCCGCGAGTCGGCCGTGCCTTGCCACGGGAACGGACTGGGTGGTACCCGCTCCGGATTGCGCTCGTTGAGCGCGGACGCGTGGTCTTCGAGCCTGCTGTCCACCCATTCCACGCCGAAGGTCAGCACGTGATCGGCATTGGGGCCGATGACGGTGTGGTTGAGTTCGGCGTGCGCGGTCAGGGTGCGCAGGTCGATGTCGCCAAAGCCGCCGTCGACCAGGAAGATGCCCTCGGTGCCGCCCGCCAGGCCTTCGAGCAGGCGGGTGTTGCGGGTGTCTTCCAGGGCCACGTAGCTGAGCGAACGGGTGCTGTCGCCGTACTCGCCGCGGTGGGTGAGGTCGAAGCTGCGGCGGTAGCTGCGATTGGTCTCGTTGCCGATCTGCTCACGCACTTCCGGGTTGCTGTTGGTGTTCTGGCTGTCGCCCACGTAGATGTTGCCCTGGCGGCTGTAGCCGGCGCCGAAGTCGATGCGGTGGCCGGGCAGCAGGTCCCAGGCCAGCAGGCCGTTGAAGTCGCGGTTGCGCACGCCCTCGCGGCCGGCGGGAAAGGTGCCGGCGTTGCCGCCGGTGCGCTCGGAGGCGTGGTCGCGGTTGATCTGGAAGTCGTCGCCGCCGGTGCGGTTGGCGCTGCCGTAGAGGCGGAAGGCCCAGCGCTCGCCGAGCGGGCCCGACAGGCCGAATCCGGCGCGGCGGGTGTCGCCGTCGACGCCGTGGTGCGGCTGGTTGAGGTACATGGAGAAATTGCCGGCGAACGCTTCGCCCGGGTGGCGGGTGATGATATTGACCACGCCGCCGGCGGCGCCGTTGCCGTAGCGCGCCGCGGCCGGGCCGCGCAGCACCTCGATGCGTTCCACCTGGCTGGCCGGCACCCAGTTGGTGTCGCCGCGGGTGTCGCGCTCGCCGCGCCAGCCGAAGCGCACCGAATTGCGGCTGCCCACTGGCTTGCCGTCCACCAAAATCAGGGTGTTTTCCGGGCCCATGCCGCGGATGTCGATCTGGCGGTGGTTGCCGCGCTGGCCGCTGGTGGAGTTGCCGGTCAGGTTGACGCCCGGCATCGTGCGCAGCAGTTCGGACAGGTCGTTGCGCGGCGGCTGCCGCTCGATGTCGTCGGCGGTGATGACCGAGGTGCCCAGCGCCTGGCGGGCGATGGCTTCGGCGGTCACGCGCACGGTGTCGAAGTCGGTGATGTCGGCATCGCCGGATGCGGTCTGCGCGTGGGCCAGGGCGGGAAGCGCCAGCGCCAGGGCTAGGGCTCCAGCGAGCGCGGAGCGGACGCCGGACGGGCGCGAACGGGAGATGCGAGGGGTGCGGCTGACCATTGCGATGAAGCTCCGGAAAATCATCGGGGAAGGGCGCTGGCGGCGACTGGAGCGGCGGTCCACAGCGCCGGCGCGGAAGGGCTTCGAGGACGTTGCAACGCAGCATTTTATCGTAATGCGAATCATTCGCAATGATGGCGGCACTAGAATGCGCCGATGAATCGACTTGAACTTGAGCGCCGGCAGATCTGGATCTACCTGGCGGCCATCGCGGCCGGTCTGCTGGCCGGCAATGCGGCGCCCGGGGCCGCCGCGGCTTTCGGGTCGCTGCTGTGGCCGGCGCTGGCGCTGCTGCTGTACGCGGCCTTCGTGCAGGTGCCGATGCTGCAGTGGCGCCAGGCGATCGCCGACCGCCGCTTCACCCAGGTGGTGCTGGCCGGCAATTTCCTGGTCATGCCCGTGGTGGCGTGGCTGCTGCTCAAATGGCTACCGCCGGATCCGGCGCTGCGCGTGGGGGTGCTGCTTGTGCTGCTGGTGCCGTGCACCGACTGGTTCATCGCCTTCACCCAGCTTGGCCGCGGAGACGTGGCGCGCGCGGCGGCGGTCACGCCGGTCAACCTGCTGCTGCAGATCGTGCTCACGCCCGCCTACGTGTGGCTGATCGGCGGCCGCAAGCTGGAGCTGGAGTTCGAGGCCGGCGCGGCCCTGGCCGTGCTGGCGGTGCCGCTGGTCGCTGCACTGCTCAGCGAAACATGGATCAGCGCGCGGCCGGAGCGGGAGTGGCTGCGTGAGCGGCTGTCCTGGTGGCCGGTGCCGCTGCTGACGCTGGTGGTGTTCCTGGTGGCCGCCGCGCACGCGGGCCACGCGCGCGAGATGGTCGAGCTGCTGCCGGTGCTGGTGCCGGTCTACGTTGCCTTCCTGGTGCTGGCTGCGCTGGCGGCGAAGGCGTTGGCAACGCTGGTCGGACTGCCGGCCGGGCAGGGACGGACCCTGGCCTTCAGCATGGGCACGCGCAATTCGTTCCTGGTGCTGCCGGTGGCGCTGGCGCTGCCGGCCGGGTGGGAGGTGGCGGCGCTGGCGATCGTGGTGCAGTCGCTGGTGGAGCTGTCGGGGATGGCGGCGTACGTGCGCTGGCTGCCGCGCCGGCTGTTTCCGTAACGCGCTCCTACAGGTGCTTTTGGGTACGGCCGTGTTCTGTGAGGACGACGATTTCGGTCCCGCCGCGATGTTCGATCCGAACCAGGCCGGCGCCCGCGACACCGCCGATGCTGTCCTCGCCCAGCCACGCCAGCGTGCGCATCAGCAGGCTCATGCGCGCATCCAGGCGCTTGCGCAGGCGCGGCAGCGAGATCCCATCGGGGTGCCGGCCCAGCTCAGCCAGCAGCGCCTCAGCGAACGACGGCTGCGGGGATGTCACGCTGGCTCGGGCGGCTGGCGCCGGCGTCCGGCCGGTGCGGATGCACCACCACCGGAATTGATTTCGAGGTGGGCGTGCGTGCCCGTTCGGCGAAGCTCGACAGCGGCACCAGCGCGTTGGTTTCCGGGTAGTAGGCCGCCAGGCAACCGCGCGGGATGTCATGGGCGGCGAGCAGGAAGCCCTTTGCCGTCCGCTCCACGCCGTCCTCGCCCAGGCTTTCCAGGTCCACCCGGTCGCCGGCCGTCATGCCAAGCGCGGCGATGTCCCCGGCGTTGGCGAACAACACCCGGCGTTCGCCGTAAATGCCGCGATAGCGGTCGTCCAGGCCGTAGATCGTGGTGTTGTACTGGTCGTGCGAGCGCACGGTGCTGAGCACGAACACCGGCTGGCCGGTACGCCCGGTGCGGGCGCGATGGATGGGCGTATCGACCGGCACCGCGTGCGGTTTGAACGCCGCGCGCCCGCCGGCCGTGTTCCAGCGCCGCTCGCGCGCACCGTTGGACAGGCGGAAGCCGCCCGGCACCCGCACCCGCGAGTTGAAATCGTGGAAGTCGTCGAATACCCGGGCGATCAGATCGCGGATGCGGTCGTAGTCCTCCACCAGCCAGCGCCAGCGCATCTTGCTGCGCTCGCCCAATGCGGCTTCGGCCAGGCGCGCCACGATCGCCGGCTCCGACAGCAGGCCCGGGTCTGCCGGCGCGTTGATGCCGCCCGACAGGTGCACCATGCTCATCGAATCCTCCACCGTCACCTGCTGCGGGCCGGATGCCTGCATGTCGATCTCGGTGCGGCCCAGGCAGGGCAGGATCAGCGCATCGCGCCCGTGCACCAGGTGGCTGCGGTTGAGCTTGGTGGCCACGTGCACGGTCAGCTCGCAGTTGCGCAGGGCGTGGTGGGTGGCGACGGTATCGGGCGTGGCCGCGGCGAAGTTGCCGCCCATGGCGAAGAACACCTTTGCCCGGCCGTCGCCCATGGCCTCGATTGCGCCGATGGTGTCGAAACCCGGTTCGCGCGGCGCCTGGAATCCGAACACCTGCTGCAGCCGGTCCAGGAACGCCTGCGGAGGCTTCTCCCAGATCATCATGGTGCGGTCACCCTGCACGTTGCTGTGGCCGCGCACCGGGCAGGCGCCGGCGCCGGGGCGGCCGATGTGGCCGCCGAGCAACAGCAGGTTGCAGAGCATCTGGATCGTGGCCACCGAGTGCAGGTGCTGGGTGATGCCCATGCCCCAGCAGCAGATCAGGCGCTCGCTGCCCAGGTAGATGTCGCCGGCGCGGCGAAGCTCGGCTTCGGTCAGGCCGGACTCGGCGGTGATGACATCCCAGGGCTCGGCCGTGACGTCGGCGGCAAAGGCTTCGAAGCCGCTGGTGTGCGCCTCGATGAACCCGCGGTCCAGCAGCGAGGGCCGGCCCTCGCGCAGCGCCGCGGTGTCGCGCTCCAGCGCGTGCTTGATGATCCCCTTCACCGCGGCCAGGTCGCCGCCGATTCTGAGCTGGAAATATTCCGAAGAGATCCGGGTGGAACCGCCGCGCAGCATCTCGCCGGCGTCCTTGGGATCGGCGAAGCGCTCCAGCCCGCGCTCGCGCAGCGGGTTGAACGACACGATCGCCGCGCCGCGCTTGGCCGCATCGCGCAGCTCGCCCAGCATGCGCGGGTGGTTGGTGCCCGGGTTCTGGCCAAAGATGAAGATCGCATCGGCCTGTTCGAAATCGGTCAGCGACACCGTGCCCTTGCCCACGCCGATCTGCTCGCCCAGCGCCACGCCGGATGGCTCGTGGCACATGTTCGAGCAGTCCGGGAAGTTGTTGGTGCCGAACTCGCGCACGAACAGCTGGTAAAGGAACGCGGCCTCGTTGCTGGTGCGTCCGGAGGTGTAGAACACCGCCTCGTCGGGAGAATCCAGCCCGTTGAGGTGCCGCGCGATCAGCGCGAAGGCCTCGTCCCATTCCACCGGTACATATCGGTCGCTTTCGGCGTCATGGCGCATCGGCGTGGTCAGCCGGCCCTGGCCCTCCAGCCAGTGGTCGCTGTAGCCGGCCAGCTCGGCGACGGTATATTTGGCGAACAGCTCCGGCGCGGCGTGATGGCGGGTGGACTCGGCGGCCACCGCCTTGGCCCCGTTCTCGCAGAATTCGAAGGTGGAGGTGTGGTCGCGGTCCGGCCAGGCGCAGCCGGGACAGTCGAAGCCGTCGGGCTGGTTCATCGACAGCAGCGTCTTCGCCCCGCGCACGGCCACGTCTTCCTTGCGCAGGTGCACAGCCACGCTGCGCAGCGACTGCCAGCCGCCGGCCGGGCCGTCGAATTTGCGGATAGTCCTGTCGCTCACTGTCTGTCCAACTCCAGCATGCCGCCGCCAGGCGGCTTTCCCTGCGCCCATCCATCTTCCTGCGCGCATGCAGACAAGTCTATTCCGGAAGCGACGGCGCACGGATGACGCCTGGTACGGGTTGCGCGTGGGGTCACGACGATGATGACTTGCTGCACATGGTTGCGCCGCCCCGGCTGATCGAAGGCTGTGGTCGACTCCCGCCACCGGAGGCATGAAATGCGCATGCATACGTGGTTTGTTCCTGCCTTGATGGCGGTCACGGCGCTGGCGAGTGATGGCGACGGACACCGGCGGCATAGCCAGGCCGTCGAGGCGGCGCTGGGCGGGCACGTGACGTCGCGGATTGCGAATCTGATCCGCGTCGCAGGGCACCGGACGGCCTTCCCGGTGACTTACAGCACTTGGGTGGGCACTGCGCGGCGCCATCATCGGGCAGGGAACACAATCGACGGAGATTTGGCATGAAGAAAAGTCTGACTGCGGGAAAGGGCCTGGTTCTTGCGCTGATGGCGGCCATCGCAGTACCGGCGGCGCAGGCTTCCGGAGGCGAGGCGGTCGGATCGGAGGAGCGCCCCGGGCAGGCGGTAGAGGAGGGGTTGGGGCAGTACGTCACGCCGCGCGTGCAGAGTGAGGTAATGGTGTTCGGCTCCTGGCATCTGGCGGCGTTCCGCGACTGGCTGGAGCCGCAGCAGTTGGAGGGAACCCTGGCCATGCTGGAGCGGTTCGCGCCGACCCGGATCGCGATCGAACGGATTCCCCCGGACGAGGTCGCTTTGCTGGCCGAGCTCGCCCCGCACAATGAGATGGCCAGGCAAACGCTGGACCGGTTCGGCCGCGCGACCGTGCCGTCCGGTCGCGCCATGCAGCAGGCGCTCGGTGTCGACCGGATTGCCGCCGCGATCCGCGCGGACGATCTGCTCGAGAACGCGGACGCGAGCTTGGAACCCACGGAGCGCGTGGAGTTGATCGGCCACCTGCTGGCAGCCTACGAATTTGATTCGGCGACGTTGCAGTGGTCGTACCTGGCCCCGTCCGAACGCGGCGAAGCGGATGCGCTGCCCGAGGATGTCAGCCAGGCGCTGGATGAACGGCTGCAGGCAGCCGACGAGGCGGTCACATTGGCCATGCCGCTGGCGCGTCGGCTGGGGCTGCAGCGGCTGTACCAGACGGACAGCCAGTACGAGACCGTGCGCTTGCAGGCGTTTCCACCCGAGCTGGTGGACGAAGTGTACGGCGGCGCCTCGGAAATGACGGATGCGGATGGGACGATCCGGCGCATGCTCGAGAAACCAGATGGCGCGCGGGACCGAGGCGAGGATCTGCTGGCGGTCGGCCTGGACGTGAACACGCATACGACGCAGCTGCAGGACACCACGCAATGGGTGCCTTGGCTGACGATGGACCATCCCAGCGGATTGGACCGCGAACGCTATGCCATGTGGGAGCTGCGCAACCAGCGTATGGCCACGCACATCATGGATGTAGCCGCATCGACGGAGCCGGAGCGGGTGGTGTTCATTGTCGGGTTCTCGCACAAGTCCTATGTGGATCGCGTATTGGAGCCGAACCTGGCAATCCGGCTGGTGCAGCCGGAGGCGTACGCGCGATAGGCGTGCCGCCGGCCGCGGCCGGTTTGACGCACTCGCGGATGCGCGGCAAGAATGCTGCCCACTCGCAGAGCGGACTGGAGAAGAACTTGTATCGACGCGATTTCTTGACCATGGGCGGCTTCGGGCTCGGTGTCCTGGTGCTGCCTCCTTTCGTCGGCCGCGCGATCGCCGCCGAGGAACTGGTTTCGGCGCTGGATGCCGGCCTCAAACGCAGCCTCGCCGACGCGGCCCTGAATGCGGCCACCGGCAGTGGTGCCAGCTACTGCGATGTGCGCGTCGGACGCTACCTGCGCCAGTTCGTGATGACCCGCGAGGACAAGGTCGAGAACGTGGTCAGCGCCGAATCCACCGGCGTGGGCGTGCGGGTGATCGCTGACGGCGCCTGGGGGTTTGCCGCCGCCAGCGCGCTCACCGCCGACGCGGTGGCCCAGGCCGCACGCCAGGCCACGGCGATCGCCCGGGCCAACGCCGGGATCCAGAACGAGCCGGTGCAGCTTGCGCCGCTGCAGGGCGTGGGCGAGGTGAGTTGGCGCACGCCGATCGAGCGCAATGCGATGGAGGTGCCGGTCGAGGAGAAGGTGGAGTTGCTGCTGGGCGTGAACGCGGATGCGATCAACGCTGGCGCCAACTTCGTCAGCTCGCGCATGTTCGCGGTCAACGAGCAGAAGTACTTCGCCAGCACCGATGGTTCCTACATCGACCAGGATGTGCACCGGATCTGGGCGCCGTTCACCGTGACCGCGATCGACAAGGCCAGCGGCAAGTTCCGCACCCGCGACGGGCTGTCGGCGCCGATGGGCATGGGCTATGAATACCTGGATGCCGACCCCGCCGGACGCATCGAGCTGCCCGGCGGCGTAGTCGCCTACACCACCTCCTACGACATGCGAGAGGATGCGGTGGCAGCCGCGAAGCAGGCACGCGAGAAGCTGTCCGCGCCGTCGGTCGAGCCGGGTCGCTACGACCTGGTGCTCGATCCGTCCCACCTGTTCCTGACCATCCACGAGAACGTCGGCCATCCGCTGGAGCTGGACCGGGTGCTGGGTTACGAGGCCAACTACGCCGGCACCAGCTTCGCCACCCTGGAGCGGATGCGGGAAGGTTTGAAGTACGGCAGCGAGCGGGTCAACTTCTTCGCCGACAAGACCCAACCCGGCAGCCTGGGCGCGGTGGCGTACGACGACGAGGGCGTGAAGTGCAAGCGCTGGGACCTGGTAAAGGACGGGATGCTGGTGGACTACCAGGCCACCCGGGACCAGGCGCACATCCTGGGCAAGGATGCGTCGGACGGCTGCAGCTATGCGGACTCGTGGTCGACGGTGCAGTTCCAGCGCATGCCAAACGTGTCGCTGGCGCCGGGCAAGGAGCCGCTGACGGTGGCGGAGATGATTGCGGACGTGGAGGACGGCATCTATATCCACGGTCGCGGGTCGTATTCGATCGACCAGCAGCGTTACAACGCGCAGTTCGGCGGGCAGCTTTACTACGAGATCAAGAACGGCGAGGTGACCCGGATGCTGGAGGACGTGGCCTACCAGATCCGCACGCCGGAGTTCTGGAACGCCTGCAGCGCGATCTGTGATGAGCGGGATTTCCGACTGGGTGGTTCGTTCTTTGACGGCAAGGGGCAGCCTTCGCAGGTGTCGGCGGTGTCGCATGGGTCGGCTACGACGCGGTTCGATGGGCTCAATGTGATCAATACGGCGCGCAGTTTGGGCTGAGTTGCGGGACAGATGTTCCGTTTCGCCGTGACCTGACGGGCCCCGCCGTGGCCGGCAGGCCTTTGCGCTCCATGTCCCCCGGCGTCGGCCTGCGGCCGCCACCTCCTCCTTTACTTACGCGCAAAGGCCTCCCGGCCACGACGTGGCTCGGTGTCCTTCCAATGCTGCGTGAATTCACGCACGAATCCTCCCGACCCATGCCAAAAGTCATTTGACGCTTGCCGGGGTGGCGGCAAGAATCGGGGACGGCAGGGCGCGATGCGCCGTGCATCCATTTCGCTCCTCCTCCAATCCTGACCGTGCCCGCCGCACCGCGCCGTGGACGGTCCAAAATCGGGAGATCTGTCTTGGACAGACGCGACTTCCTGGCCGTAAGCGGCCTTGGACTGGGTGGGCTGGTCCTGCCTTCCTGGCTTGGCAAGGCGATCGCCGCCGAGGAACTGCTGACCACGCTTGACCCGGCGCTCAAGAAGAGCCTGGCCGACGCCGGGCTGCAGGCTGCCACCGGCTCCGGCGCCAGCTACTGCGACGTGCGCGTCGGCCGCTACCTGCGCCAGTTCGTGATGACCCGCGAGGACAAGGTCCAGAACGTGGTCAACACCGAATCGGCCGGCGTCGGGGTGCGGGTGATCGCCGATGGGGCCTGGGGCTTTGCTGCTACCAACGCGCTCACGCCCGATGCGGTGGCCCAGGCAGCGCGCCAGGCGACTGCCATCGCCAAGGCCAACGCCGGGATCCAGACCGAGGCGGTGCAGCTTGCGCCGGTGCAGGGCGTGGGCGAGGTGAGCTGGCGCACGCCGATCAAGCGCAACGCGATGGAAGTGCCGGTCAAGGAGAAGGTCGACCTGCTGCTGGGCGTGAACGCGGCGGCGATGAACGCCGGCGCGGACTTCGTCAATTCCACGCTGTTCGCGGTCAACGAGCAGAAGTACTTCGCCAGCACCGATGGTTCCTACATCGACCAGGACGTACACCGCATCTGGGCGCCGATGTCGGTGACCGCGATTGACAAGGACAGCGGCAAGTTCCGTTCGCGCAGCGGGCTGTCGGCGCCGATGGGGCTGGGTTACGAGTACTTCGACGCCGACCCTTCGCAGAAGTTCGTCTCGCCCAACGGGGTGGTCAACTACGGCAGCTCCTACGACATGCTCGAGGATGCGGTGGCGGCGGCGAAGCAGGCGCGCGAGAAGCTGTCGGCGCCTTCGGTCGACCCGGGGCAATACGACCTGGTGCTCGATCCGTCGCACACCTGGCTGACCATCCACGAGTCAGTCGGCCATCCGCTGGAGCTGGACCGCGTGCTCGGCTACGAGGCCAACTACGCCGGCACCAGCTTCGCCACCCTGGACAAGCGCAAGGAAGGCTTCCAGTACGGCAGCGACCTGGTGACGATCTTCGCCGACAAGACACAGCCCGGGAGCCTGGGCGCGGTGGCGTACGACGACGAAGGCGTGAAGTGCAAGCGCTGGGACCTGATCCGCGACGGCATCCTGGTCGACTACCAGACCATCCGCGACCAGGCCCACATCCTGGGCAAGGACGCGTCCGACGGCTGCTGCTACGCCGACTCCTGGTCCACCGTGCAGTTCCAGCGCATGCCCAACGTGTCGATGGCACCGGGCAGGGAAAAGCTCTCCGTCCAGGACATGATCAAGGATGTGGAGGACGGCATCTACATCATCGGCGACGGCTCGTTCTCCATCGACCAGCAGCGCTACAACGCGCAGTTCGGCGGGCAGCTGTTCTACGAGATCAAGAACGGCGAGATCGGCGACATGATCGAAGACGTGGCCTACCAGATCCGCACGCCGGAGTTCTGGAACGCCTGCAGCGCGGTCTGCGACGAGAGCGACTACCGCCTGGGTGGCTCGTTCTTCGACGGCAAGGGCCAGCCTTCGCAGGTGTCGGCCGTCTCGCACGGATCGTCCACCGCCCGTTTCGACGGCATCAACGTGATCAACACCGCCCGCTCGCTCGGCTGAACGGCACCAAGGAGAATTCGACGACATGACCATCTTCACCGAAGAGCAGGCCCGGGCCATCCTGGAGAAGGTCGTCGGCCTGTCGCAGGCCGACGAATGCACCGCCACCCTCAGCGGCTCGAACGAAGGCAACATCCGATTCGCGCGCAACAACGTCTCCACCAGCGGCGAGGTCGGCAACGCCGAGCTGGGCGTGCAGGTGGCGTTCGGCAAGCGCGTGGGCACGGCCACCATCAACGAGTTCGACGACGAGGCGCTTGAGCGCGTGGTGCGCCGGGCCGAGGACCTGGCCCGGCTGGCGCCTGAGAACCCGGAGTTCATGCCGGCGATCGGGCCACAGGAGTACCGGCCCAGCCCGACCTTCAGCGAATCCACCGCGGCGATCGATCCGGAGTTCCGCGCCCGGGTCGCGGCCGATTCGATCACGCCCTGTCGCGAGGAGGACCTGGTGGCGGCGGGCTTCCTGGAGGACGGCCAGAGCTTCACCGCCTTCGCCAACAGCAACGGCAACTTCGGCTACCAGCGCGGCACCAGCTTCGACTACACCTGCACAGTGCGTACCGAGGACGGGCAGGGATCGGGCTGGGTCGGCCGCAGCCTGCGCCACGCCAGCGAGTTCGATGCCGGCCGCGACGTGGCCGTGGCGATGCGCAAGGCCAGCGCCTCGGCCGGCGCGCGCGCGCTGGAGCCGGGCAAGTACACGGTGATCCTGGAGCCGGCCGCGGTGGCGGGGCTGGTGTCGTTCATGATGCGCTTCTTCGACGCGCGCAGCGCCGACGAGGGCCGCAGCTTCCTGTCCAAGCGCGGCGGCGGCAACCGGCTCGGCGAGCAGCTGTTCGACCCACGGGTGAATGTCGTTGCCGATCCGTGGAACGAGGATGTACCGGTGATGCCGTGGGACGGCGAGGGGCTGCCGCGCGAGCGCATGCCGATCATCGAGGACGGCAAGGTGGCGGCGCTGAACTACTCGCGCTACTGGGCCCAGGAACAGGGCCAGCGCGCGGTGGGCAGTCCGGGCAACCTGATCATGTCCGGCGGCGACGCGTCCACCGCCGAGCTGATCGCCGGCACCGACCGCGGTGTGCTGGTGACCCGCACCTGGTACATCCGCATGGTGGATCCGCAGACGGTGCTGCTGACCGGCCTGACCCGCGACGGTACCTTCTACATCGAAGACGGCCAGATCCGCTACCCGGTGAAGAACTTCCGCTTCAACGAGTCGCCGGTGATCATGCTCAACAACATCGACGAGCTGGGCCGCCCGGTGCGGGTGGGCGAGGGCTGGATGTCGATGATGCTGCCGCCGATGCGCCTGCGCGACTTCACCTTCACCTCGCTCTCCGACGCCGTCTAGACATGAACGGAAGTCCCGGTAGGAGCGCGCCATGCGCGCGAAGCCGCGTGAATCCCGGCGGCACAGCGTGGCTTCGGCCACGGCGTGGCGGCCGGGACTGTTCCCTGATGGCATGCGTCACGCGGTATCGCGCGCATGGCGCGCTCCTACAATAGGGGCATGGACCGCAAGCAGTTCCTGAAGTTGATGCTGGGCGGCGCGGCAGCCATGGCGCTGCCGCGACCGCTGCTGGCCGCGGCCGGCCATGACTTCCGCTTCACCCGGCTGCGCTATGAATCCGGCGACTGGGACGTGGACGCGCGCATGCCGTCGAACGTGATCACCTCGCTGATCGACTACACCAACCTGCGGGTGGATCCGCAGGAGCAGGTGCTGGACCTGGCCGATCCGCGCATGCTGACCGCGTCCTTCTGCTACCTGGCCGGGCACAAGCTGGTCGAGTTCAACCCGGCCGAGCGGCGCAACTTCGAGCGCTACGTGCGCAGCGGCGGGTTCGTGTTCGTCGATGACTGCAACCACGACATCGACGGCCTGTTCGCCAAGTCGTTCGAGGCCGAAATGGCGTCGATCTTCGGCGCCGACGCGCTGCACAAGCTGCCCAACGACCACGCGCTGTACAACAGCTTCTTCCGCTTCCCCGACGGCCCGCCCACCACCGGCTACGAGCTCAACGGCTGGGGTGATGACCTGGTCCACGATTACCTCAAGGGTATCGAGATCGACGGCCGCCTCGGGGTGCTCTACAGCAACAAGGACTATGGCTGCGAATGGGACTACGACTGGCGCAACAAGCGCTTCCTGGCCGAGGACAACACGAAGTTCGCGGTCAACATCGTCATCTACGCGCTGACCGCGTGAACCACGGAATCCTGCAATGAGCGAACGCTTGACCGAATCCGATGTCCAGGAGCGGCTCACCGCGCTGGACGGGCTGCGCGAGGCCATCGGCCGGGCCGTTGTCGGCCAGGCCGAAGTGGTGGAGCAGCTGCTGGTGGCGCTGCTGGCCGGAGGCCACTGCATGCTCGAGGGCGTGCCCGGGCTGGGCAAGACCTTGCTGGTGCGCACCCTGGGCCAGGCGCTTGAACTGGAGTTCCGGCGCGTGCAGTTCACCCCGGACCTGATGCCCAGCGACATCCTGGGCACCGAGCTGCTGGAGGAGGATCACGGCACAGGCCACCGCAGCTTCCGTTTCCAGAAGGGACCGGTGTTCACCAATTTGCTGCTTGCCGACGAGCTCAACCGCACCCCGCCACGCACCCAGGCGGCGCTGCTGGAGGCGATGCAGGAGCGCACCGTCAGCTACGCAGGCGTCACCCATGCGCTGCCGTCGCCGTTCTTCGTGCTGGCCACCCAGAACCCGATTGAGCAGGGCGGCACCTATCCGCTGCCCGAGGCCCAGCTCGACCGGTTCCTGCTGCAGCTCCGGGTCGACTACCCGAACGAGGCGGAAGAGCTTGCGATCGTCGAGCAGACCACTGGCGCGCCGAGCGCCGAAGTGCCCCGGGTGATGGACGCGGATGCGGTGCTGGAGCTGCAGGCGCTGGTGCGCCAGGTGCACCTGGGCGCGGACCTGATGCAGTGGATCGTGCGCCTGGTGCGCGCCAGCCGTCCCGCCGAAGGCGCCCCGGAAGCGGTGCGCAGCTATGTGAAATGGGGCGCCGGCCCGCGCGCGGCGCAGTCGCTGGTGCTGGCCGCGAAGGCGCGCGCGCTGCTGCATGGACGCCTGGCCGCGAACCGCGAGGACGTTGCCGCGCTGGCGGTGCCGGTGATGCGCCACCGCCTGCTGCTGTCGTTCGCCGCCGAGGCCGAGGACGTGCACGCCGACGACGTGGTCGCGGCGTTGCTGCGCGAGGTGCCTGCACCGGGCACCGCGGCCGGCTGAGCCTGGTCACGGCGATGGTCTGGGGTCCGATCCCGCCCGAGGTCCGCGGCCGGCTGCGCGCGCTGCGCATCGGCTCGCGCCGCGCCGCCGGCGGGCGCGGGTTCGGCCTGCACCGCAGCCGCGAGCGCGGCGCGGGGCTGGAGTTCGTGCAGTACCGCGGCTACGAACCGGGTGACGAGCCGCGGCGGATCGACTGGAAGCTGTACGCGCGCAGCGATCGCTTCTTCGTGCGCGACGCCGAGCGTGAGAGCCCGCTCACGGTCTGGGTGCTGCTCGACACCAGCGCGTCGATGGGCCAGGCGGATGGCGCGCGCCCGGATCGGTCCCGACTGGATGCGGCGCGTGCGCTTGCGGCATGCATCTTCGAGATTGCCATGGCCCAGGGCGATCCCTTCGGCCTGGCGCTGGCGGGCAACGGCGGACTGTCGCTGGTACCGCCCGCGGCCGGCATGCGCCAGCGCGATCGGCTGCGGCTGGCGCTGCGCGAGGCGTCCGCCGGCAACGGCTTTCCGCCGGAGGAGCGGCTGGCGCCGCTGTGGCAGCGGATCGGGCCCGAAGACGTCGTGGTCGCGCTCGGGGACTTCTTCGACGGGGACTCCGTCGCGCTGGTCGAACGGCTGGCCGCGGCGCGCCGCGAGGTGCTGGCAATCCAGCTGCTGACGGTCGAGGAGCGCGACTTCCCGTTCGCCGACGGCCATCGCTTCCGCGATCCGGAAACCGGTGAAGAGCTGCCCGGTGACGGGCCGGCGATGCGGGACGGCTACCTCGCCCGCTTCGGCGCTGCGCGGCGCGCGCTGCAGGCGCGCCTGGACGCCGCCGGCATCCGTCACGCCGGGTACGTGCTCGACGAGCCGCTGGACCTGCCGTTGCGGCAGCTGTTCGGCGCCGCGGAGCGGCCGTGAGCCTGTCCCTGCTGCTGCCCGCTGCGCTGGTGGCGCTGGGTGCGTTGCTGCTGCCGCTGCTGATCCATTTGGCGCGGCGCAGCCAGCTGAGTCCGACCCCGTTCGCCGCGCTGCGCTGGTTGCGCCGCGAGGCCAGGCCGCAGCGCCGGCTGCGTTTCGAGGAATGGCCGCTGCTGCTGCTGCGCCTGCTGCTGATTGCGCTGCTGGCGCTGTTGCTGGCGCGGCCGGCGCTGCATGGCGAGCAGGCGCGCTCCGACGTGTTGGTCGCGGTACCGGGCGTGGACGTTGAAGCAGTGGACGGGCTCGCAGGTGAGGGCGTGCAGCCGCGCTGGCTGGCACCGGGGTTCCCGGACCTCGCACAGACGCCGCCTGACGGGCCGCTGCAGATCGCCAGCCTGCTGCGCCAGCTCGATATGGAGCTGCCCGCCGATGTACGCGTGACCGTTGCGGTTCCCGCGCGCCTTGAAGGCCTGGACGCGCAGCGGCCGGTGCTCTCGCGCACGGTCGACTGGCGGGTCCTGCCGGGGACGATGGTGGCGCGTGGGGTTCCCGAACGCGCACCGCCCGCGCTGGCGGTGCGATACGGCGGCGACGATGTGCCGGGGCTGCGCTACCTGCGCGCGGCCGCGCTCGCCTGGCATGGCGGGGAGTCGGCGCCGGATGACGCGTTCTCTTCCGCGCCGGTTGCGCAGCCGGTTGATCCTGGAATGTCGCACCTGGTCTGGCTGGCTCCTGGTCCGCTGCCCGAAGCGGGGCTGGAGTGGGTCCAGGCGGGGGGCGTTGCGTTGCTGGGCGAAGACGCCGAAGCGGGGTTCCCCGGCACGCCGGTGGCATGGTGGCGCGACAGCGCGGGTGCACCCGTCGTCGAAGGCATGCGCGTGGGCAGCGGGCGCCTGCTGCGCTTCACCCGCCCGCTGACGCCGGCGCGGATGCCGATGCTGCTGGAACCGGACTTCCCGCAGCGCCTGCGCGAAGTGCTTGAGGGGCCGGTGCCCGCGCCCGCCAGCGCGCCCGCGGTCGACCACGCGCCGGGCGTCGGCGCATCCGCATACCCGCAGCCGCCGCGAGACCTGCGGCCCTGGCTGGCGCTGCTGATCGCACTGCTGTTCCTTGCAGAACGCTGGCTCGCCACCTCCCTCCGTAGAGCGGAGCTTGCTCCGCTGCCTCAGTCCTCGAAGCCAGCGCAGCCGGGCGAGCCCGGCTCTACGGGTCCGGGGCTGCACGCGGACAAGGAGCGGCGGGCATGAGCGCCGCGCTGCGCCTGCGTTCGATGTTGCGAACGGCCCGCGTGCGGATCGTGGCTTCAGGCGCATTGGTCTCGCTTCCGTTGGTGGCCGCGGCCGTGGCGCTGGCGTGGCGGGCCGGAGGGAGCGCGGTCGCCGTTGTCGCGGGCGCGGTGGCGATCGCGGCTTCGATTGGCGCCGTTGCCTGGCGCGCGCGCCGGATCGATACACGCTGGCTGGCGCGGGGGCTGGATTCCCGGCGCAGCGACATGGACGACAGCGCCGCGCTGCTGTTCGCGGACCGCGCGGATCTCTCAACGCTCCAGCGGCTGCAGCGCGAACGGCTGCGCCAGCGCATTGCCGGTGCCCAAACGCCGGACCTGCGGCCGCCGTGGCCGTGGCGAGGCGCGGCGATTGCAGCGGGAGTCGCGCTGCTGCTCATCGCAGCCGCGCTGTTCTGGCCGACCGCTGTCGACCGCGACGGCATGCGTGCCGCGCCCGCGGCGGCAGTCGCGCCGGGCGCTCCGCGGCTGGCGGCCTGGCGACTGCATATCCAACCCCCGGGCTATACCGGCCTGCAGGCATACGATGCCGAAAGCCTGGATGCCAAGGCGCCGGAAGGCTCGCAGCTGCGCTGGACGCTGCGCTTCGACCCGCAGCCGGAGGCCGCGGAGCTGCTGCTTCATGACGGCGTGAGCCAGGACGGTGGGCGGCTCGTACTTGAGCGCGAGGACGATGGTTGGACGGCATCGCTCGCGCTGGCCGAATCCGCGCTGTATCGGATCGTGCCCGCCGGTGCGCTGGCCCAGCCGCCGCCGCCGCTGCACCGGCTCGATGCGGTCGTCGATGAACCGCCAACGGTGCGGGTGCTGGCGCCCGGGCAAACCCTGAGCCTGATGGCGCCGGGCCAGCGCCGCTGGCCGCTTTCCTTCGAGGCCACCGACGACTACGGCGTTGACACGCAAGCGCGCCTGCACCTGACCCTGGCCCAGGGCACCGGCGAGAACATCACCTTCACCGAGAGCACGCGCACGCTGCGTGGACGCGGTGATGACAAGCGCCTGCGGTTCGACGTGGACCTGGACCCGGTGGCGCTGGGGCTGGCGCAGGGCGAAGACCTGGTCGCGCGGCTGGAGGTGCGTGACAACCGCGCGCCACGGCCGCAGTCGGCGCGCAGCGCCAGCCTGATCCTGCGCTGGCCGGCCGATCCGCCGCCCGACGTGGAGGGCCTGGACGCGCTGGCGCGCGACGTGCTGCCGGCCTATTTCCGCAGCCAGCGCCAGATCATCATCGACGCCGAGGCGCTGCTGGAGGAACAGCCCGCGCTGGAGCCGGAACGCTTCCTGTCGCGCTCCGACGCGCTGGGCGTGGACCAGCGCGTCCTGCGGCTGCGCTACGGCCAGTTCATGGGCGAGGAGACCGAGGGCGGCCCGGAGCCGCCACCGACCCACGACGCGGAGCCGGCGGCGACCCTGCTGCCGATCGATGACCGGGGGCAGGAGCCGTCCGCTCCGGCACCTGCAGGCGAAGACCCCGGGGACTCCCGTGCCCAGGCCGGGACGCTTGACCTGCACGACCACGATCAGGACCAGGCGCCGCGTGAGGCCGCCGCCTTCGGCAGCATGGAAGGCGTGCTGGAGGAATACGCCCACCTGCACGACCTGCCCGAGGCCGCCACCCTGCTTGATCCGCGCACCCGCGAAACCCTGCGCAGCGCGCTGGGCGAGATGTGGCAGTCGGAGCTGGCGCTGCGCCAGGGCGACCCCGCGCGCGCGCTGCCCTACGCCTACCGCGCGCTGGAATACATCCAGCAGGTGCGCGAGGCCGACCGCATCTACCTGGCGCGGATAGGCTCGCAGCTTCCCCCGATCGACGAAGGCCGCCGGCTGGACGGCGAGCGCGACGGCATTGGCCGTCGCCCGCTGCCGTCATCAACGTACGAGACGGACGATGACGCGCTGGACGACGCCTGGATCGCACTGGCGGAGGCACCCGGGGCCGGCAGCGTGGATCTGGAAGCGCTGGAAACCTGGCTGGCCGGCAACCAGGCATGGATCGACGATCCGCTGTCGCTGGCCGCGGCGATCGACGCGCTGCGCAACGACCCCGGCTGCGCCGGCTGCCGCGGCGAACTGCGCGCGCTGCTGTGGACGCTGCTGGAGCGGCCGGCGGAGCGGGTGCAGCGTCGCGAAACCGGCGACGAAGCCGGCGCGCGCTACCTGGACGCGCTGCAGGCGGAGGACGCGCCATGACGCCGGCATCCGGGCTTGCCCTGATACTCGCGGCCGCGGTGGTGCTGGCCTGGGTCCGCCTGCTGCTGCGGCAGCGGCGCGCGCCCGGCCCGCGCTGGCGGCTGGCGTTGCTGGGGCTGCTGCAGCCGGCCTGCGCCGCGCTGCTGTACCTGACCCTGCTGCCGCCGACGCTGCCCACCCAGGCCGGCACCATGACCGTGCTCACCGCCGGGGCGACCCGCGAGCTGGTGGCTTCCAGAGCCACCGGCGAAACGCTGGTGTCGCTGCCGGAAGCGCCGCGCCTGGCGGGCGCGGAGTCGATGCCGGACCTTGCCACCGCGCTGCGGCGGCACCCGGGTATGGCGCGGCTGCAGGTCGTTGGCCACGGGCTGGATCCCAGGGACCGCGACGCCGCACGCGGGCGTGCGCTCGACTTCGAACCTGCACCGCTGCCGCGTGGACTGGTGCGCCTGGACGGCCCGGAGCGCACGGCGCCGGGCGCGGCATTCGCCGTCACCGGACGCGTCGACGGGCTGGAAGGCGGCGAGGTGCGGCTGCTGGACCCGGCCGGCCGGTTGGTTGACGGTGCGGAGGTGGGCGAAGCGGGAGGCTTCCACTTGCGCGGATACGCACGCGCCCCGGGCCTGGCGACGTTCGCCCTGCAGGTGTTCGACACCGACGGGGAGGAAGTGGAGGCGGCCGAAGTGCCGCTCCATGTTGCCGCTGATCCCGCGCCGCGGGTGCTGCTGCTGTCTGGCGCGCCAAACCCGGAGTTCCGCCACCTGCGCCGCTGGGCCGGGGACGCCGGGCTGGACCTGCACGTGGAGGTCGCGGTGGGCAGGGGGGTGGGCCTGGGCGATGGCCCCGCGCCGGCAAGCGCCGAAGGCTTCGGCGGATTCGATCTGGTGATCCTGGACGACCGTGCGCTCGGCAGCCTGGGTGCGGCCAGGCGTGCGGCGCTGGCGCAGGCGCTCGGCGCCGGGAGCGGGGTGCTGGTGCGGGCAACGACGGAACTGCCCGCGTCGGTGCGCAGCCACATGGCCGACCTGGGCCTGGCGGTGACTGAAAATGCCGGTACGGAAACCGTTGCACTGCCACAGGTGGATGATCCGGAACTGCTGCGCGCGCGCCTGGGTCCGGGCAGCGAAGACGCGCCGTTCGATCCCGCCCTGGCGCGGGAGGTGCCGCCCGAACTGCTGCGCCGGATGCTCCGGCCGCAGGCCGGTGACGCCGTGCCCTTGCCGGCCGGCGGCGCGGATGCGGCGTTCGCCTGGTGGCGCGCGCAGGGCAGGGGCCGCATCGGCCTGTGGACGCTCACCGACAGCTACCGGCTGGCCCTGGCCGGGCGCGACGACCTGCACGCCGGATTGTGGAGCGCCGCCGTGGCCGTGCTTGCCCGCCCGGCGGCGGATGCGTCGCCGCGGTTCGATGCCGATGCCCATGCCGGCCGGCGCCTTGCGATCTGCGGGCTGACGGAAGTGGAAGGACGGGTGATTGCACCGGATGGCACGGAGGCGAGCGTGCTGGTTGATCCGGCTGTTGGTGGCGGCGGCCTTCAATCGGGGGACGCTGATGGCGGGTCGGGACCCGCCGCCGGATCAGGTCCGGGGCAGGCCCTGCGGCGGGACGCGTGCGCGGGCTACTGGCCGACTGCCGGCGGGTGGCATCTGCTGCGCGTGGGAGACGAGGCGTGGCCGTTCCATGTCCGCGCCGCGGATGACGTGCCGGGCATCGTCGCCGCCGGATTGAGGGAGGAGACGCTGAGGCTGGCTGGACCGGGTTTGTCCGGGCCCGGCGAAACCACGACCGCTACCGCCTCATCTCCGCGCCGCGGCCCGTCATGGCCATGGTTCCTCGCCTGGCTGGCGGCGGCGGGCATCATGTGGTGGCTCGAGCGTCGTCGCCCCAAACCGTCGTAGGGCCGCGGCAATCGGGTCGCGGAGTAACCTGAGGCTGTTGTTGCCTCGACCCCTTTCCCCCGTCCGCGCCGTTGGCGTGGATGACTTGCCACTGCGGAGATCAACCATGCGAAGGGTTTTGACCGTCATCCCGATCGTGATGCTGGCGCTTGCGCTGGCCGCCTGTTCCGACAGCGGACAGACCGAAAATGCAATGGCCTACGGCGCCGCTGCGCCCGCGGCGAAGATGGCCGACCGGCCGCAGGACATGCAGGCCAGCGATGGTGAACCGGCCCTGGCGGCGATGCTGGCCTATGAGCACCGCGCCAGCATCCAGATCCCGGCGGAGCTGATCGCCCAACGCCAGCAGGCGGTGCAGGGGGCCTGCAACGAGGCGCGCTTCGGCGCCTGCGTGGTGCTCAACGTGCACCAGCAGGGCGGTGATCATCCTTCGGCCAGCGTCACCGTGCGCATCGTGCCGGACGGAGTGGAGCCGATGATCGCCCTGGCCGGCGAGGACGCGCGGCTGGGCAGCCGCAGCACCCACGCCGAGGATCTTGCCGTGGCGGTGCGCGACAACGCCCAGGTGCAGGACCGGCTGCGCCGGGAGATGGAGCGGCTGCAGGAGTTCCAGCAGCGCCCGGACCTGGCGGTTGCAGACATGATCGCCCTGTCCGAGCGCATCGCCTCGGCGGAGGCGCAGCTGGAATCGGCGGCGCAGCAGGAAGCGCAGTACCGGCGCCGGATCGACACACAGTTGCTGACCCTGGACTTCAGGCCACCCGGTGGCGAAGCCGGCCGCAGCGAAGTGGGCCAGGCACTGCGCGACATCGGCGCCACGCTGTCGCTGGGCACGGCGTGGACCATCCGCGCGGTCGCGTTCCTGGCCCCGCTGGTGCTGGTGCTTGCGGTGCTGGTGGCGCTGGTCCGTCGCATCCGCCGCCGCCGGCGCGCCGCCTCGTAGGAGCGGCCTGCGCGCGAAGCCGCTGAATCCGGCAAGCCCGGCGCGGTGCCGGTTGCGGCATCGCGACCGGCGCCACGTTCAGCCTTCGTCTTCCTCGAACTCCACCACCGCTTCCAGGTCGAAGGCCAGCGCTTCCACCGCCTCGCGCACCTTGCGGGCGGTGGATGGGTTTGGCGTGTCGATCTCGATCTCGTGGGTGTCGGCCCCCCGGGTGTCGTGCAGGCCGGCCGAGCTGGAGTCGTCGTCGTCCATATGCATCATCAGGTCGTCGACTTCCTCGACGTGTTCGATGCCTTCGATGCTTTGCAGCAGGTTGATGATGCCGCGGACGGCGTCGTCGTCGCCGGTCAGGCGGATGCGCAGCAGGGCCATGGGCGGTTCTCGCTGGTGGGGGAGGGCAGCCGCAGGCTATGCGCGCAAAGGCTAAGCCGCCGTGATGGCAGCGGGCCGTGCGTTCATTCCCCCGCCACCCGCGTGGGCAGCGGTACGTTGCACAGGTCGATGTGCCCGGCCGGGCGCTTGTACCAGTCGTCGCCCCGGTTGCGGCGCGATTCGACCACCGCGTCGAAAACCGCCGTATCGGTGCGCAGCAGTTGCAGCGGCGTGCGCTCGGCTTCCGGCACGTCCGCGGCCAGGCGCACCGAACGGATCGGCGTGCGCTGCTGAGGATCCTCGTAGAAGCCCAGCGGGCCGGTGCCGCGCGACACCGGGCTGAGCAGCTCGATGCCGTGCACCACGCGCCCGAGCAGGGTGATGTTGCGGTCGAGCTGGCGCGGCGACTGGCCGGTAACCGCGTACAGTTCGGTGCCGATGCTCGAATCGGCCTCCATGCCGCGGCCGGCGCCGACCATGCCATAGCAGTGGGCGAGCCAGGCCACGCCTTCGGCCGGATCGCGCGCTGCCGGGAAGCCATCCACGAAGCCGACCTCCGGCGCCCAGCCGTCGCTGTCGGCCAGGCGGTGGAAGTCCAGGCCCCGGGCGCTGCGCTCGAACTCGGCCGGAATCGCATCGCGTGCGCTGCCGATCGAACGGCGCGCCTCGCCCTCCTCCGGGTCGCCCCACTGGACCACGAAGTTGTCGTGCGAGCGGTAGATGGACAGCCCGTCCCAGAAGTGTTCCCGTGCCAGGGTGCGCACGTTGGCCGCGTGCGCAGGTGCGAACCCGGGCGCCAACTCGATGATCACCCGGCCCGCGTCCAGCTCCATGTACAGCGTGTTCTCCGGATCCAGCCCGCGCCAGTCGTCCGGGTCGGAGGCCCTGAGCAATTCGCCCATGGAAAGCGCGGGCGCCCCGTTGCCGCCGGATGCGTTCTGGGCACCGATCGAAGAAGAGGCGCAGCCGGCAAACAGCGCGGCGACAGCGACTGGCAGGAGCAGGGACGAAAGGGCTTTCGACATGTCGGAACCTGATCTGGAAAGCCCCGATTCTGGCCCAGAACGCGGGGCCGATGCGAGGAGCGCCCCTCTGCGACCTTGGGCCGCTCCCAAGTGACTAGTGGCACATTCGCTATACATAACTTATGAGTAGTGTGGTCACCAACCTGATGGAGGTGCCATGCGCGATCCGGGTGCCGACGACGAGCTGCAGCTTCGCAAGTTCCACAAGGAGCTGAGCGCCGGCACCGTTTCGCTGGCGCTACTGGGAGTCCTGGCGTCGGCCGTGGAGCCGATGTACGGCTACCAGATCGCCAAGCGGCTGGAAGCGCTCGGCGACGGCGTGCTGGCCGGCAAGCAGAGCGCGCTGTATCCCGTGCTGCGCAACCTGGAGGGGGCGGGACTGCTGGACAGCCACGTCGCGCCCTCCGATGCCGGCCCGCCGCGGCGCTACTACCGCATCACCACAACCGGGCGTCGCAGCCTGCAGCGCCGGGCACTGGCCTGGCGTACCACCCGCGACGCCGTCGATTCCGTCCTGGAGGGAGTGAAGCAATGAATGCCCAAGACCTGCCGACCACCATTCCCGAGTACCTGGCGCACCTGCGCCGCGAGCTGACCGGGGCCGATCCGGCCCTGATCCAGGACGCGCTGTACGACGCCGAGGAATACCTGCGCTCGGAGCTGGCCGAACAGGCTGCCGGGGGCGGGCCCGGCAAAAGCGAAGCCGAGGTGATCGCCGCCGTGGCCTCCAGCTACGGCGCGCCTGAAGAGGTCGCCGACATCTACCGCGACACCGAGGTCAAGGTGCAGACCGCGCTGCGGCCGCCGCGGCCGGTGGAGCGCAAGTCCGCGCTGGGCCGCTTCTTCGGCGTGGCCGCCGACCCGCGTGCCTACGCCTCGCTGTTCTACATGGTGCTGGCGCTGGCCACGGGCATCTTCTACTTCACCTGGGTGGTGACCGGGCTGGCGCTGTCGGCCGGCTTCGCGATCCTGATCATCGGCATCCCGTTCCTGATCCTGTTCTTCGGCTCGATCCGGGTGCTGTCGCTGGTGGAGGGCCGGCTGGTGGAGGTGATGCTGGGTGAACGCATGCCCCGGCGGCCGCTGTACAGCGCCCGCGGGCGCAGCATCTGGCAGCGGATCGGCGACATGTTCACCGACCCGCGCAGCTGGAGCACGATGCTCTACATGCTGCTGATGCTGCCGCTGGGGATCGTCTACTTCACCGCCGCGGTCACGCTGGTCAGTGTCGGGGTGAGTTTCCTGCTGTCGCCGCTTGCGCTGCTGCCGGGCATCCATCTGAACGTGTGGATCTTCGGCATCGACGTACCGGCCGACGCGCCCTGGCTGCTACCCCTGGTCGCGGCGTTCGGCGCGCTGCTGCTGTTCCTCACCCTGCACGTGGCCCGCGGCATCGGCCGGGTGCACGGCCTGCTGGCCAAGCACCTGCTGGTCAAGGTCGAGGCGCGGGCCTGAAGCACGCGCCGGTGGTCAGCGCCGCGCCTTGCGCGCGGCCTTGCGGGCCGGCGCCGCCGCAGGCGAATTGGCCGCGATGAAGTCGCGCACCTGCGGATAGACCAGGGTGCGCCAGCGGCGGCCGCTGAAGATGCCGTAGTGGCCCACGCCTTCCATGGTCACGCGGCTGCGCTTCTTCGCGGGGATGCCGGTGCACAGCTCGTGCGCGGCGTGGGTCTGGCCCTGGCCGGAGATGTCGTCCAGCTCGCCCTCGATGGTGAGCAGGGCGGTCTTGCCGATGGCGGCCGGGTCGACCCGTTCGCCGGCCACGTCCCACTTGCCGCGCGGCAGCAGGAATTCCTGGAACACGATGCGGATGGTGTCCAGGTAATACTCGGCCGGCATGTCCAGCACCGCGTTGTATTCGTCGTAGAAGCGGCGGTGTGACTGGGCGTCATCGCCGTCGCCCTTGAGCAGGTTCTGGTAGAAATCCCAGTGCGACATGAAGTGGCGCTCGGGATTCATGGCCATGAAGCCCATGTGCTGCAGGAAGCCGGGATAGACCTTGCGTCCGCTGCCCGGATAGTTCGAAGGCACCTGGTGGATCACGTTGTTCTCGAACCACCACAGCGGCTTTTCGGTGGCCAGGTTGTTGACCGCGGTCGGCGAGCTGCGCCCGTCCACCGGGCCACCCATCAGCACCATCGACAGCGGGGTGTCCTCGCCGCGCGCGGCCATCAGCGATACCGCGGCCAGCACCGGCACCACCGGCTGGCACACGCCCATCACGTGCAGCTTCTCCGCGCCGATGGCGCGGATGAATTCCTGCACGTAGGCGACGTAGTCATCCAGGCTGAAGGTGCCGGCTTCCTTCGGCACCATGCGCGCGTCGACCCAGTCGGTGATGTACACCTTGTGGTCGGGCAGCAGGGTGCGCACGGTGTCGCGCAGCAGGGTGGAATGGTGGCCCGACAGCGGCGCCACCACCAGCACGGTCGGCTGGTCCTTCATGCCCAGGATGTTCTCGGCGTCGTCGGTGTAGCGCTTGAAGCGCAGCAGCCGGCAGAACGGCTTGTCGACGATCACCTTCTCCACCACCGGTACGTCGTGGCCGTCCTTCTCCACCTGGTGGATGGCGAACTCCGGCTTCTCGTAGTCCTTGCCGATCCGGTAGAACAGCTCGTTGGCCGCGGCCAGGCGTTCGGAGCCGGGGATCGAGGAGAGGAAGCTGCTGGAGGCGGAGAAGACCTTGGCGTTGGCCTCGGCCCAGTAGGTGAGCGGCGCGGTCATGGCCCGGCCAAGCTCGTGGTATTGGTACAGGAACATGCGCTGGGAGAGCCCCTTGCGGCGTTTGTTGCAGTGCAGAATATACGAACGGGCCCGGCCCCGGGGTGAACCGGGGCGCGGGCCCGTCACCGCGCCGTTTTCATGGCAATTCGAGCGAAGTGGCCCCGGGCAGCAGCGCGGGTGACAGCCAGCAGTGCGAGCCAAGCGGGTGCAGGCCCGCCGCTTGGAAGCGGCGCCGGTAGAACCGCGCCGGGCGGTGATGGAAGCCGTCGTCGTCGCCCACGGTCTCGTCTTCGCGGGTGAAGGTTTCCAGGAACGCGACCCCGCCGCACAGCTCCGCCAGGCCTTCCAGGCCGCGATCAATCTCGCGCGCGGGCAGGTAGTGCAGCACGTCGGCGCAGACCAGCAGGTCGGCGGGCGGGCAGGGGCGCAGGTGCTGGAAGTCGGCGAAGGTGGCCAGGTGCAGGTTGCGCCGCGCGCCGTGGCGTTCAATGGCGTATGTGCTGCTGTCGAAGCCCAGGTAGCGCAGCTTTGGCCGCAGCTTCAGCAGCGGCGCGCGCCAGGCGCCTTCGCCGCAGCCGATGTCCAGCACGCTGCGACCGGCCGCTCCAGGTAGTACTCGGCCGTTGCCACCGCCAGCGCCACCTTGCGCGCCAGCCGCTGCGCCCCGCCGATGTTGCCGCTGCGGTACCAGCGGTCGAAGTAGTCGCGGTCGTACTGTTTTTCCATGCGCGCGGGGCTTGCGGAGCGGGTCGCTACAATACCCGACGTTCATGCACCCCACGCCAAGAGCCTTTTGCCAATGCAAGCCTACCTCTGGACCAAGACCTTCCACCTGCTGTTCGTGTTCGCCTGGGTGGCCGCGGCGTTCTACCTGCCGCGGATCCTGATCAACCTGGTCGAGGCCGGCGAATCCGGCGAGGTCCGCGCCCGGCTGGTGCTGATGGGGCGGCGGCTGTACCGCTTCGGCCACGTCATGTTCGGCCTGGCGGTGGTGCTGGGCCTGGCGCTGTGGATGGGTTTCGACGTCGTGGGCGGCTGGCTGCACGCCAAGCTGCTGCTGGTGGCGCTGCTGTTCGCGCACTACATCATGGCCGGGCGCTGGCTGAAGGGGTTGGACAAGGGCCGCACGCTGCCTTCCACCGGCAAACTGCGCTGGTTCAACGAGATCCCGGTGTTCCTGCTGCTGGCCATCATCTGGCTGGTGCTGGCCAAGCCGTTCTGATCGTTTTCCTTCTTTCCAACGGGGTATTGCCATGCCTTCCTTCGACGTCGTATCCGAAGTCGATTCCCACGAACTGACCAACGCCGTGGACCAGGCCAACCGCGAGCTGTCCGGCCGCTTCGATTTCAAGGATGTGGACGCCACGTTCGAGCATGAGGGCGATGTGATCACCCAGTCGGCGCCCAGTGATTTCCAGCTCAAGCAGATGTCCGACATCCTGCGCACGCGCCTGTCCGCGCGCGGGATCGACGTGCGCTGCCTGGAGTTTGGCGAGGTGGAGACCAACCTGGCCCGCGCGCGTCAGAAGATCAGCGTCAAGCAGGGCATCAGCCGCGAGCTGGCAAAGAAGATCCAGGCCACGCTGAAGGCGTCCAAGCTGAAGGTGGACAGCCAGATCAACGGCGACAAGCTGCGCGTCAACGGCAAGAAGCGCGACGACCTGCAGGCGGCCATTGCGCTGCTGCGCGGGGAAGAGTTCGAGCTGCCGCTGCAGTTCGAGAACTTCCGCGACTGAGTCTGCCGCGCCTGTCCCTGCGGTCAGCGTTGCGAACGCGGTTCAGCCGGTACCGGCAAGGCGGTGGACGTCGTGCGTGGCGACGCCGCGGTTGCGATCGGGCAGGTCGAAGAACTCGGGGTGTTCCAGGGTCATGGCCATGTCGCGCAGGCCGGTGTCCCAGTGCTCGCGCAGCGGGATGCGGCCGAAGGCGTGGTCCTTGTGTTGCTGCTCGTGGGACTTGGCCTGGTAGATCAGGTGGATGACGTTGAAGACGCGGTCGTCCAGATAGGGCGCGAACACCTTGTCCAGGTGTGGCGGCAGCTTGCGGTCGGGCAGGTGGGTGATCAGTTCACCCAGTGCGGCGCGTAGTTTCTGCTCCAGTTCCACCATGCGGGTGCCGTGGCGGGTGCGGCTGGAGAAGCGGATGTCCTTCATCCGTTCGAGCACGTCGGACAGGGTGCGCGGCGGCGTGCCGCGCGCGCTCCACAGGTCCACCTGCAGGGCCAGGGTGTCGCCGTCGGGCTGCCGGTCCAGGATGAATTCAAGCGGGGTGTTGGAGACGATGCCGCCGTCCCAGTACCACTCGCCCTCGATCTCCACCGCCGGGAATGCCGGCGGCAGGGCCCCGGAGGCGAGGATGTGCTCAACCCGGATCACGTCGCGATCGCTGTCGAAGTAGCGGAAGTTGCCGCTGGTGATGCCGGTGGCGCCCACGGTCAGGCGCACGCTGCGGTCGTTGTTGATGCGGTCGAAGTCAACGAACCGCTCCAGGGTGCGGCGCAGCGGTTCGGTGTCGTAGAAGCTGGTGGCCTGGGGGCTGCCGTCGTTGAACAGGAACGGCGAGAACATGCGCGGCTCGAAGAAGCCGCGCTGGCCCTGCAGCATCGCGCCCATGGCGCTCATGTCGCGGGCCCAGCCCAGCAGGCTGGCGTTTTCGGGGAACGCGGCAACGGTGCTGCGGACCGCCGCGGTCAGCGCCGAGACCGGGCCGGCGGGCTCTGAGATCAGCTCCCAGAACCCGCGCAGCCGTTCGATGCGCTGCTCTGGCGGGGTACCGGCCAGGATCGCGCCGTTGATCGCGCCGATCGAGGTCCCGGCGAACCAGTTCGGCCGGATCCCGGCTTCGTGCAGGCCCTGGTACACGCCGCACTGGTAGCCGCCCAGCGCGCCGCCGCCCTGCAGGACAAGGGCAACGGTGGGATAGCGTTCGACCCGCTCGCAGATCTCCGCCAGGCGCGGGCTCACTGCATGAACCAGCCGTGGCTGACCACGACGCTCTGCCCGGTCAGCGCGTTGGTCTCGAACGCGGCGAGCGTGAGGGCCACGTTGGCGACGTCGTCCACGGTGGTGAACTCGCCGTCCACGGTGTCCTTGAGCATGACGTCGCTGACCACCTCTTCCTCGTTGATGCCCAGTTCCTTCGCCTGCTCGGGGATCTGCTTGTCCACCAGCGGGGTGCGCACGAAGCCGGGGCAGATCACGTTGGCGCGCACGCCGTATTCGCCGGCCTCCCTGGCCACGGTGCGGCACAGGCCGAGCAGGCCGTGCTTGGCGGTGACATAGGGCGCCTTGAGCTTGGATGCCAGGTGCGAGTGCACCGAACCCATGTAGATGATCGCGCCGCCCTCGCGGCGCTTTTCCATGTCACGCAGGCATTCGCGGGTGGTGAGGAAGGCGCCGTCCAGGTGGATGGCGAGCATCTTCCGCCAGTCCTCGAGGCTGAAGTCGGTGACCTTGTTGACGATCTGGATGCCGGCGTTGGACACCAGCACGTCCACCCGGCCCCATTCGGCCACGACCTTCTCCACGCCGTCGACCACCTGCTGCTCGGCGGTGACGTCCATCGCCACCGCCAGCGCCTGGCCGCCGTCGTCGCGGATCGCTTGCGCCGCCGATTCTGCGGCGTCCAGCTTGAGGTCGGCGATGGCGACGCGGGCGCCGGCCTTCGCGTACACCTCGGCGATGCGCTTGCCGATGCCGCTGGCCGCGCCGGTGACGATGCAGACCTTGCCGTCGAGTCGGTTCATGGGCGCTCCGTGGGTGGGATGCCGTCAGGATACTGGTGTCGACGAGCCGGGTCATTGGTACCAACAGCCATGGCCCTTGCAGGAGCGCATGGCGCGCTTCTACGGGGCCGGGCGCATGAAATCGCCGGGGCGGGGGAGGTCGACGGGGACACCGTCGGCGTTGCACAGGCCTTCGTCGCACAGGCGCTGGCGCAGGCGCGGGGTGGCCTGGACCATGAAGTGGAACAGCACGTGCTGCTCGACGTTGCCGCGCACCGCGTGCGATCCCGGGCCCAGCGCCCAGATGCCGACATCGTCGCCGCCGTGGGTTTCGCTGGCCAGGGGAACGGTTGCTTCCTGCATGTAGTCGGGATGTTCGGTGTCCACCGCCGACAGGTCAGGACGCCCGCCGGAGGGCTGGTAGCCGCCGCCGGCGTGGAAGAAGGTCTTGGGGCCCTCGGGCTGGGTGCTGCTGGCGCCGACGTAGCCGGGGCCGTTGGCATAGCCCAGGGTGGTGTAGGGCAGGCCGGTGGCGTCCAGGGTGTAGCCGTCCGCGTCACCGGGACGGGTGCTGACCTTGCCCAGGATCGGGTTGCCGCGCGCGGGATAGCCGCCGAAGGTGAGGGTGTGGGCGTGGTCGGCGGTGACCAGGACCAGGGTGTCGGCCTCGTCGGTCATTTCGGTGGCGGCCTGGACTGCATCGGCCATGGCGACGGTGTCGACCAGGGCGCGGTGGGCGTTGCCGAAGTGGTGGGCGTGGTCGATGCGGCCGGCTTCCACCAGCAGCACGTAGCCGTCGCCGGTGCCCTGCAGGCGGGTGATCGCCTCGCGCGTCAGTTCGGCCAGGCTGGGTTCGTCGGGATACTGCCCGGCGCGGTCGGCTTCGAAGTGCAGGTGGTCGTATTCGAACAGGCCCAGGATCGGCGCCTGGTCGCTGGCGGCCTGCATCTGCTCGCGGTTCCAGACGTAGGCGCCGCCGGGGTGGCGCGCCTGCCACTCGGCGGTCAGGTCGCGGCCGTCGGTGCGCTTGCCGCCGCGGTCGTGTTCCGGGTCGCGCTGCTGCTGGGGGATGAAGTGCTGGCGACCGCCGCCGAAGACCACCTGTGGACCGCTGCCGAAGGGCGTGTCCAGGAGCTGGGCGGCGATGTCGGTGCAGCCCAGTTCACGGGCCGCGGCCGGCACCTGGGCGTCGTTTTCCCAGTTGCGCTCGGGCGAGCGGGCGTAGGTGGCCGCGGGCGTGGCGTGGGTGATGCGGGTGGTGGTGACGATGCCGGTGGCCAGGCCGGCGCTCTGGGCCAGTTCCAGCACGCTGAGCAGGCTGCGGTCGTCGAATGCACCACAGTCGCGCCGTGGCAGTGCCTGGTCGAGGTTGATCACGCCGGCGCGGGTCTTCACCCCGGTCGCCATGGCGGTCATGGTGCCGGCCGAATCCGGGGTCTGCATGTCGGTGTTGTAGGTGCGGGCAAGCGCCGTGTGCGGGAAATCCTCCCAGGCCAGCCGGTGCTCCTCGCCCGTGCTGCCCGCGCGCTGGCCGGCGAGGATGCGCGCGGCGGCCACCGTGGTCAGGCTCATGCCGTCGCCGACGAACAGGATCACGTTGCGGGCTTGCCCGTCCATGGCGCCACGTTCGGCGGCCGCTGCGGCGCCGCTGCGGAACCACCACTGCGCGGTTTCGCCGCCGGGGCGCTCGATGCGGGGCACCTGGACCGGGGCGATCGCCTGCGGGGAGGCGGCGGCAGCCGGCGCCTGGTCGCGTACGGGAGCGGCGCAGGCGGCGAGGAGGGTGGCGAGGCAGCAAACAAGGGGAGTGCGCATGGAATCCTGGGGAGAATGGAGCCTGACCGGCACGGCGCGCATTATGCCACCGCCGGTGCGCTTCTGTGTTTCAGCAGGAAGACACGCAGGGGCTTGCCGCTGGGGTAATGTCGAAACTTCGTTTTTTGCAGATGACGGTGCTCGATGGTGGCCTGGTGGTTCCGCATTCCTTTCTGGCAGCGCGTGGCGGCCGGTTTCGTGCTGGGCGCGCTGGCCGGCTGGGCGATGGGCCCGGCCGCGGAAACCTGGCTGCAGCCGCTGGGCACCCTGTACATCAACCTGATCCGCATGATTGCGGTGCCGCTGGTGTTTTTCGCCGTGGTCAACGCGGTCTCCGCGCTGCACGGACAAAACCGGATGGCCACCCTGGGCGGACGCACGTTCGGCTGGTTCGCGCTGACGGCGGTGTTCGCGGTGGGCGTGGCCTACGCGGTGGCGCTGGTGTTCAACCCCGGCCAGGGCGTGGACCTGGCCCCGCCGGCCGACTACGTCCCGCGCGAGGTGCCCACGCCGGTGCAGGTGCTGCTGGACATCGTGCCGACCAACCCCTTCGCGGCCCTGGCCGACGGGCGGATCCTGCAGGTGATCTTCTTCGCCGGCCTGCTCGGCTTCGCCCTGGTCAAGCTGGGCGAGCGCACGGCGGGACTGCGCAACATGATGGGCCAGGCCAGCGACGCGATGATCCAGGTCACCCGCTTCGTGCTGGAAGTGACCCCGATCGGCACCTTCGGCCTGATCGCCGGGCTGGTGGGCGCCTACGGCTTCGAACGGCTGCTGCCATTGGGCAACTTCGTGGTGGCGATCTACGTGGCCTGCGCGCTGCACATCGTGTTCGTCTACGGCGGGCTGCTGCTGGCACACGGCCTGAGCCCGCTGAAGTTCCTGCGCGGCGCGGCGCCCGGCATGCAGGTGGGTTTCGTCAGTTCTTCAAGTTTCGCCTCGCTGCCAGTGGCGCTGCGCAGCGTCACCCACAACCTGGGCGTGGACAAGGACTACGCCGCGTTCGCGGTGCCGCTGGGCGCGAGCATCAAGATGGACGGCTGCGGCGCGATCTATCCGGCCATGGCGGCCGTATTCGCGGCGCAGTACTACGGCATCGAGCTCAGCTTCGCCCAGTACGTGGTGATCCTGTTGGCATCGGTGCTGGGCAGCTTCGGCACCGCGGGCGTGCCGGGCACGGCGGTGGTCATGGCCACGGTGGTGCTCAGTGCCGCCGGCCTGCCGTTGGAGGTGCTGGGGATCCTGCTGGCGATCGACCGGATCCTGGACATGATGCGCACCATGACCAACGTGACCGGGCAGATGCTGGTGCCGGTGCTGGTGGCGAAGGAAACCGGCCTGCTGGACAGGGAGGTGTTCGACCGGGCCTCCAGCAACGTCGGTCTGGAGGAAGTCCCGGAAACCAAGTGAACGCCGCGCGCCGCGCGGCTATCCGGCCGCCTGGCGGCGCCGGACCACCAGGCCCACTTCGCCGACGACCGCGGTCAGCAGGATCAGTGCGTTGGTGACGATGAACACCCAGTTGTCCAGCATCCAGCTGTAGATGATGAAGCCGGTGGAGGCCGCCATCTGGCCGGCGAACAGCCAGCGCGATACGCCCCTGGCGGACTTGTCCTTCCACTGGGTCACGATCTGGCGGCTGAGCGTGGCTAGCAGGATGGCCGAGGCGGCCCAGCCGACGATGTCTGGATTCATCGATGGATTGCCCTTCCGGTCATGGGGACGGTGATCTTCCGGCACGGCCGGTCCGCGCCAGGTGAACCGGAGCCCGCGGCGCCAACGTGGCTGTCACTGGCGCGGTGATTACATCGGGGTCCACCCTCATGTGGAGACACCGATGACCGACCCCCGCGAATTGGAAGAAAAATTCTGGAAGGCTCTGGAGGATGACCGCACGGTCATGCTGGGCCTGGACGGCCAGGAAGACGGCCACGCCCGCCCGATGACGGCGCTGGGCGAGGAGCGCCAGTCCCCGATCTGGTTCTTCACCTCGGCCGACAACGTGCTGGTGCAGCAGCTGGGTGAAGGCAGCGGGCGGGCGATCGCCGGCTTTGCCGCCAAGGGCCATGACCTGTTCGCCAGCATCCGCGGCAGCCTGCGCGTGGACACCGACCGCGCCGTGGTGGAGCGGCTGTGGAACCCGTTCGTCGCCGCCTGGTACGACGGCAAGGACGACCCGAAGCTCCGGTTGCTGCGGCTGGACGCCGAGGACGCCGAGGTGTGGGTCGACGCCAACAGCATGGTGGCCGGCGTGAAGATGCTGTTCGGCATGGATCCGAAGAAGGATGTCAGCGACAAGGTGGGCCAGGTCAACCTGCGCTGAGCGTCGCGCCATGGGCGAGCTGGTGGTGATGACGCCCGAGGGGCTGTACTGCCCTGCGGGTGATTTCCACATCGATCCCTGGCGGCCGGTGCCGCGCGCGGTGATCACCCATGGCCATGGCGACCACGCGCGCGGCGGGATGGGCACCTACCACGTGGCCGAGCAGGGCCTGCCCATCCTGCGGTGGCGGCTGGGCGAGCAGGATTACCGGGTGCACGCGCTGGGCGAACGGGTGGGGATCGGCGACACGCTGGTGTCCTTCCACCCGGCCGGCCACGTGCTGGGCTCGACCCAGGTGCGGATCGAAGCCGGCGGCGAAGTGTGGGTGGCCTCGGGCGACTACAAGCGCGACCACGACCCCACCTGCCTGCCGTTCCAGGTGGTGTCCTGCGACGTGTTCATCACCGAGTCGACCTTTGGCCTGCCCATCTACCGCTGGCCGCCGGCCTCGGAAGTGGCTGCGGAGATCGAATCCTGGCGCGCGGAATGCGAAGCCAATGGCGAGGTGGCGATCCTCTACAGCTACGCACTGGGCAAGGCGCAGCGGGTGCTGGCCGAGCTTGCGGCGCACACCGACCGGCCGGCCTGGCTGCACGGCGCGATCGACGCCGGCGTGCAGGTCTACCGCGAGGCCGGCGTACGCATGCTCGATACCCGCCGGGTCGTTGACGAGGCCCGCGGCGCCGACTTCGCGGGCGAGCTGGTGATTGCGCCGCCGTCCGCCGCCGGCAGCCCGTGGATCCGCCGCTTCCGCCGCGCCCAGCAGGGTTTCGCGTCGGGCTGGATGCGCATCCGCGGCAACCGCCGGCGGCGCAACTACGATCGTGGTTTCGTCATCTCCGACCACGCCGACTGGCCGTCGCTGCTGCGCACGGTGGAAGAGACCGGCGCGCGCCGGGTGATCGCCACCCACGGCGACACCGACGCGCTGGTGCGGGTGCTCAACGAGCGCGGCGTGGATACCGGCGTCTTCGCCACCGGCTACGGCGAGGACGACTGATGCGCCGCTTCGCCGCCCTCTACGAGCGGCTCGACCGCAGCACGGGCACCGGCGACAGGCGTCGCGCGCTGGTGGATTACTTCCGCGATGCGCCGGCGCGCGACGCCGCCTGGGCGCTGTGGCTGCTGGCCGGGGGCAAGGTGGGCGGGGCGCGGAAAAAGATCGCCGGCACCGGTGAACTGCGCGCCTGGATCGGCGAGCAGACCGGCACGCCGGACTGGCTGGTGGAGGCCTGCCACCACCAGGTCGGGGACCTGGCCGAGACCCTGGCCTTGCTGCTGGACGATCCGCCGGCCGGCGACCGCGCGCAGGATCTGGGCCTGGCGGAGTGGATCGAAGGTCGGCTGGCGCCGGTGGCCAATGCCGATCCCGCGGCGCGTCGCACGGTGGTGGTGGAGGCCTGGCGCAGCCTGGATTTCCGCGAGCGCCTGGCGTTCAACAAGCTGCTGACGGGCGCACTGCGGGTGGGCGTGTCGCAGGGGCTGGTGCAGCAGGCGCTGGCGGAACTGTCCGGCGTGGATATCGCGCTGATCGCCCAGCGCATGCTGGGACGCTGGACGCCCAGCGAGGCATTTTTGGAGGGCCTGCTGTCGCTCGAGCCGCAGCCGGGCGACGCGGCGCTGCCGTATCCGTTCTTCCTGGCCTCGCCGCTGGAAGGGCCGCCCGGGGCGCTGGGGCCGATTGGCGGGTGGTTGCTGGAGTGGAAGTGGGACGGCATCCGCCTGCAGCTCATCCGGCGCGACGGCGCGGTGGCGCTGTGGTCGCGCGGCGAGGAGCGCATGGACGGACGCTTCCCGGAGATCGAGGCCGCGGCCGCGCTGCTGCCGCGCGACTGCGTGATCGACGGCGAACTACTGGCCTGGCAGCCCGATGAACCCGACCCGATGCCTTTCAGCGCGCTGCAGACGCGCATCCAGCGCCTCAAGCCCGGCCCGAAGTCGCTGGCGGCCGCGCCCGCGCGGGTGCTCGCCTATGACCTGCTGGAGCTGGACGGGGAGGACCAGCGCACCCGGCCGCTGCGCGAGCGCAGGGCCTTGCTTGCCGAGCTGCTGCAGGCACAGCCGGTCCCGGCCGGGGAAGCCGCCCGGATCGCGCTTTCACCGCTGGTGGAAGCCGCCGGCTGGGAGCAGGCCGCTGAGCTGCGCGAAGGTGCGCGCGGGCTGGGCGTGGAAGGCCTGATGCTCAAGCGCGCCGATTCGCCGTACCGCCACGGCCGCAGGCGCGGCGACTGGTGGAAGTGGAAGGTCGACCCGCTGACCGTCGACGCGGTGCTGATCTATGCCCAGTCCGGCAGCGGCCGGCGCAGTACTTTGTTCACCGATTACACCTTCGGCCTGTGGGACGGCGATGTGCTGGTGCCGGTCGCCAAGGCCTATTCGGGCCTGGACGACGCCGGGATCCTGCGCCTGGACCGCTGGATCCGCGCGCATACGCTGGAACGCTTCGGGCCGGTGCGCGCGGTGGAGCAGGTGCACGTATTCGAACTCGGCTTCGAGGGGGTGAATATTTCCAGGCGCCACAAGTCGGGCGTTGCGGTGCGATTCCCGCGCATCCTGCGCTGGCGCGAGGACAAGCCGGCCCACGAGGCCGACCGCCTCGAGTCCCTGCAGGCACTGGCGCGGTGACGGCGGCAGACGAGGGCGCCGGCGGGCGCAGGAGCTCTTCCACACCGCAGGTACGGGCCGCTGCAGGTGCAACCCCGGGGCGCGGCCGCGGCCGCGCCGACGCGCCGTTGACGGAATGGTTCGACAGGCAGGGCTGGCATCCGGCGCCGTTCCAGCGCGAGGCCTGGCGCCGCTATCTGCGCGGCGAATCCGGCCTGCTGGTCACGCCCACCGGCAGCGGCAAGACCCTGGCCGCCGTCGGTGGCCCGCTGCTTGAAGCGTTGCGCCTGGGCGATGCGCCCGCGCCCAAACGGGCGGGACCGTCAGCACCGCCGCGCCTGCGCCTGCTGTGGATCACGCCGCTGCGCGCGCTGGCTGCCGATACCACCCGCGCCCTGCGCGAACCCATCCAGGCGCTGGGCGTGCCGTGGACCGTGGCCATGCGCACCGGCGACGCCGGCGCCCGCGACCGGCGACTGGCCCGGCGCGGCCTGGCCGACGCGCTGGTCACCACGCCCGAATCGCTTGCCCTGGCGCTGTCGTATCCGGACGCCGGCGGCATCCTCGCCGGCGTGCGCGCCGTGGTGGTGGACGAATGGCACGAGCTGCTTGGCAACAAGCGCGGGGTGCTGCTGCAGCTGTGCCTGGCGCGGCTGCGCGCGCTGGCGCCCGACGCGCGGATCTGGGGGCTCTCGGCCACGCTGGGCAACCTGGACGAAGCCCGCGACGCCCTGCTGCCGCACCGGCCGGATCCCCCGATCCTGTCCGCGCCACGGCGCCGCAAGATGACCCTGGAAACCCTGCTGCCGGGCAGCGGCGAGCGTTTCCCCTGGGCCGGCCACCTTGGCCTGTCCCAGCTGGAGCGCGTGGCCGCGGTGCTGCAACGTTCCGGCAGCAGCCTGCTGTTCACCAACACACGCTCCCAGGCCGAACTCTGGCATCGCGCCCTGCAGTCGGTATGGCTGGACGACCCGTCCACCCTGGCCCTGCACCACGGTTCGCTCGACGCCAGCCTGCGCGCCGCGGCCGAGCAGGGGTTGCGCGACGGCAGCGTGCGCTGCGTGGTGGCCACCTCCAGCCTGGACCTGGGCGTGGACTTTCCCGCGGTCGACCAGGTGCTGCAGGTCGGCAGTCCCAAGGGCATGGCGCGGCTGCTGCAGCGCGGTGGCCGTGCCCGCCACCGCCCCGGTGAGGCCGGCCACGTGGTCTGCGTGCCGACCCATGCGCTGGAGCTGGCCGAGTACGCCGCCGCACGCCGGGCATTGGCGGCCGGCAGGATCGAGTCGCGCCCGCCGCCGCGGCTGTCGCTGGACGTGCTGGCGCAGCACTGCGTCACCCTGGCTCTTGGCGGTGGTTTCGAACCGGGTCCGCTGCTGGCCGAGGTGCGCGGCACCCACGCTTTCGCCGAACTGTCGGACGACGCCTGGCAGGCGGTGCTGGACTTCATCGTCCGCGGCGGCAGCGCGCTGGAGTCCTATCCCGACTACCGGCGCGTGGTCCACGAGGAGGACGGCACCTGCCGCGTGCGCGACCGCCGGGTCGCCTTCCGCCACCGCCTGTCGATCGGCACCATCACCAGCGATGGCGGGGTGCAGGTGCGTTTCCTCAAGGGCGGGTACCTGGGCGTGGTGGAGGAGACCTTCGTTTCACGCCTGCGCCCGCGCGAGCGCTTCCAGTTCGCCGGCCGCACGCTGGAGCTGGTGCAATTCCGGGACATGACCGCCTACGTGCGCCTCGCCCCGCGCGGGGAGGGCGTGGTGCCACGCTGGCAGGGCGGGCGGATGCCGCTTTCCAGCGAGCTGGCCGTGGAGGTGGAGACGATCCTGGCCCGGCCCCCGGACAGCCCGGAGATGCGCGCGCTGGCGCCGCTGCTGGCGCTGCAGGCCCGGCTGTCCGTGCTGCCCACGCCGGAAACCCTGCTGGTGGAGGCAGCGAAGACCCGCCAGGGCTGGCACCTGTTCCTGTTTCCCTTCGCCGGGCGTGCGGTGCACGAGGGCCTGGCGCCGCTGCTGGCGTTGCGCTGGGGCAGGCAAGCGCCCAACAGCTTTTCCTGGGCGGTCAACGATTACGGCCTGGTGCTCAACGCCCAGGCCGAGGCCTGGCCGGCCCCGGCGCTGCTGGCGCGCATGCTCGCGCCCGACGGACTGCTCGACGACCTGCACGCCAGCCTCAACCTGGCCGAACTGGCTCGCCGCCAGTTCCGCGGGGTCGCGCGCGTGGCCGGGCTGCTGCCGCCCTCGCTGCCGGGGAAGGCGATCCGCTCGCTGCGCCAGCTGCAGGCCTCCAGCAGCCTGCTGTTCGATGTGCTGCAGCGGCATGATCCCGGCCACGTGCTGCTGGCCCAGGCCGAGCGTGAAGTGCTGGAGACGCAGCTTGAGATCCGGCGCCTGTCGGCCGCGCTGGCGCGATGCCGCGCGCGCCGGCTCGACCTGCACCGTCCGCGGGGACTGACGCCACTGGCTTTCCCGCTGTGGGCCGAATCGGTCCGCGGCCAGCTCAGCACCGAGGATTGGCGCACCCGCGTGCGCCGCGCCGCGCAGCAGCTGGAGAAGCGCCATGGATGAGGCAGCCGGGAGCGCGGTCGACCTGGTCATCGCCGCCGAGCCGATGCGCCTGTTTGCGGGCCGCGCGTTGTACTGGCCGGCGCGGCGGCGGCTGCTGGTCGCCGACCTGCACCTGGGCAAGGGCGACATCCTGCGCGCGGCCGGGATCGCGGTGCCCAGCGGCGGTACCGGCCATGATCTGGCACGGCTGGGTGCGTTGCTGGAGGCCACCGGCGCCGAGCAGCTTTGGGTGCTGGGCGACTTCCTGCACGGTGCCCGGCAGCCGCGGGTGGAAGCGGCCTGGAGGGCCTTCCTCGCCGCGCACCCGGACTGCGTGGCCAGCGTGATCGCCGGCAACCACGACCGCGCGCTGGTGCCCGATGCCGCCGGCGTGGTCCATCTGCCCGACGACGTGCGCGACGGGCCCTTCCGGTTCCGGCACATGCCGGTCGAGGAGCCTGCAGCGGCCGGCGACGCTGGGCATCCGGAAGACATTACGGAGGCGGGCTACGTCATCTGTGGCCATGTGCACCCGGTGGTCCGGCTGCCGGGGCTGCCGGGCAGGCACCCGGCCCTTGCGCTGGACGCCCACCAGGCCATCCTGCCCGCCTTCTCGGCCTTCACCGGCGGCTGGCTGCTGGAGGACGCGCGCAGCTGGATCGCCTGCGCCCGCGGCGAACTGGTCGGCCACCGGGACGGCGCCTGGCGGGCCGGGAGCGAAAGTTGAGGTCCTGGACGGAGGTGCCGGGCGGCTGGAGCCGGCCTCACGCCACCGCGGGCGCCGCGGCGTGGCGTCGGCTGGCCCACCAGGCGAACCCGGCCGCGGTGAAGAACATCAGCAGGCTGTAGACCGCCGCCGGCACCGACATGGTGGCGCTGCCGAGCACGTTGAGGGCGATGAAGATCGCCAGGGTGCCGTTGTGGATGCCGATTTCCATGGCGATCGCGATCGCCTGCCGGCGCGGCAGCTTCAGCGCCACGGGCGCGGCGTAGCCCAAGCCCATGCTGGTGAGGTTGAACAGCAGGCAGGCCAGCCCGACCACCGCGAACCAGGCCACCAGCGTGTCCCAGGCCTGCAGCACCGCGGCCAGGATCAGCAAGGCCAGCACCAGCACCGACAGGATCCGGATCGGCTTCGACATGCGCGCGGCGAAACCCGGGGCGAAGGCGCGCACCGCCATGCCGATCCCCACCGGCAGCACGATCAGCGCGGCCACTTCCACCACCTTGCCCACCGGCGGCGGCACGTACTGGCCGGCGCCAAGGAAGAATTCCAGCGACAGGTTGAGGATCACCGGCAGCGTCACCAGGCACAGCAGGCTGTTGATCGCGGTCAGGGTGATGTTGAGCGCCACGTCGCCGTTGGCCAGGTGGCTGTAGATGTTGGCGGTGGCCCCGCCCGGCGAGGCCGCCAGCAGCATCAGGCCCACCCCCAGTTCCGGCGGCAGCCGGAAGGCGAGCGCCAACCCCAGCGCCGCCCAGGGCAGCACGCCGGTCTGCAGGAACAGCCCCACCAGCACCGCGCGTGGATAGCGGGCGACGCGGCGGAAATCGTCCAACGTCAATCCGAGCCCCAGCCCGAACATGATCACGCCCAGCGCCAGCGGCAGCAGGACGTTGGTCAGTAACGTGGCTTCCATCAGCTATCCCGATCCTTCCCCCAGGTCAGCCGGAGGATGCGGCGAGGGCGGGCAGACCGCAAGCGGGCACGCCTGCCCGGGGGTGGCGCAAACGGACAGGCCGCCCGGAGGCGGCCTGCAATCCCGGTCGATTGGCCGGGCGGATCAGTGGGTCGCGACGCGCCGGGCGTGTTTGAACTTGCCGGCCCAGTAGCCGCCGTCCAGCGCCGAGACGGTGACGTCGCGTCCGGTGCGCGGGGCATGCAGGAAGCGGCCGTTGCCGATGTAGATGCCGACGTGGTCGATGCGGCTCCCGCCGCGCAGGGCGAAGAACACCAGGTCGCCCGGATCAAGCTGGGCGCGCTCGACGTGTTCGCCGGCGCGGGCCATGTCGCGCGACACCCGCGGCAGGTCGACGCCCAGCGCGGTCTTGAACACGTAGCTCACCAGGCCGCTGCAGTCGAAGCCGCGATCGGGCGAGGTGCCGCCCCAGCGGTATGGGGTGCCAAGCATGGCCAGGCCGCGCTGGAGCAGGGTCTGGCGGCGCACTTCCTCCGGCTCCGGCACCGGCTCCAGGTCAAGCTCGACCGCGGTGGCGATGAGCTGGTTGACGTCGGCGGCGAACAGCAGCTCGCGGCTTGCGGCCGGCAGCGGATCGGCCAGCTGCTGGCTGATCGAAGTGGAGATGGGAAACCCGTCCGCGGAGTCGGCCGCCAGGCCGGTGGCGGCGAAAGCGGGCATCGCCGCGCCTGCGGCGAGCATGGCGGGGAGGAGAAGGGTGGCGGTGTGCCGGAAACGGCGGGAAATACGGGTGCGGGCGGTGGCTGGGCGGCCTGTGCGCGGGTCGTCGGTCGTCACACGAAAAAGTTCACGATTGTTGTTGTGGCGTGATGGTGCCCGACGCCATGCCCCGTTTTGTTAGCCGAAAGTTAATAAATGCGACATGTGTCACATAATTCCGGCGCGGCTTTCTGAATGGGCGACGCTGCGTTCAGGCTCAGGAGCCAGCCGCCTGCAGGACCCGCCGCGAGCCGCTGTAGTGGTCGCGCCAGTAGTGGCCGTCCAGGTGGTCCAGGCGCACGGTGCCGCCGCTGCTCGGGGCGTGCACGAAGCGGCCCTCGCCGACGTAGATGCCCACGTGGCTGACGCCCCCGCGGCTGCCGAAGAACACCAGGTCGCCGGCGACCAGGCGCTCGGGGGCGATGCGCGGGCCCTGCCAGGCGAACAGGTCGCGGGTGGTGCGGGGCAGGCGCACATCGAGCATGTCGCGGTAGACGTAGTTGACCAGGCCGCTGCAGTCGAAGCCGCCTTCCGGGGTGTTGCCGCCGTAGCGGTAGGGCGTGCCGACCAGGCCGATGGCACGGATGGTCACCGCGTTGGCGGCGGCCGGGTTGGCGGGGGTGACCACCGGCCAGGAGCGCTGCTGGGCCGGTGCCTGCGATGGGGTCGGGGAGCGGACCTGGTTGCCGCCGCAGCCGGCCAGCAGGGCGCCCGCGGCGAGGGCCAGCCACGCCGTGCGCCACGCGGGGTGCGCCGGTCGGGTTGGCGTGGCGCGGGCGTAGCCCGGATAATGCGCGTTGCTCACGGTCGGCATCTTGGCCGAATCCTCGCTCCGCTGACAAGTGCGGCCACGCGCCGCCCCAACAGGTTTGCCGCCCATGAAGATTGAAAAAGATCGCGTCGTCCGCTTCCACTACACCCTGTTCGAAGGCGCGCGCGAGCCCGGGCAGGAGCCCGTCGAAACCTCGAAGGAGGGTGAGCCGGTGGCGATCCTGATCGGCCACGGCAACATCATCCCGGGCCTGGAGAAGGCGATGGACGGGCATGAGGCGGGCGACAGCTTCAGCGCCGACGTTGCCGCGGCCGACGCCTACGGCGAGCGCCGCGAGGACATGACCCAGCGGGTGCCCAAGAAGCACTTCGGCAAGCAGCGCCTGGCGCCGGGCATGCAGGTGATGCTCAACACCAACTTCGGTCCCCGCCCGGTGACCGTGCAGAAGGTGGGCATGAGCGTGGTCGACGTGGACATCAACCACCCGATGGCGGGCAAGGACCTGTGCTTCGACGTGGAGATCGTGGATGTGCGCGAGGCCGACGCGGCCGAGATCGAGCACGGGCACGTGCACGGCGATGGCGGCCACGATCACTGACCGCCCTTGACCCCGGACCCGCCCGCCCCGCCCGAACCGCTGCCGGGCAGCGAGCGGATCGGGCTGCTGGATGCGCTGCGTGGCCTGGCGCTGCTGGGCATCTTCGTGGTCAACATCGAGTGGTTCACGCGGCCGTGGCAGGAGTTCGGCAACGGCATGGCGCAGGGGCTGGCCGGTGCCGACTTCATCGCCGCCTGGGCGGTGCACGTATTCGTCTCGGGCAAGTTCTGGATCCTGTTCTCGCTGCTGTTCGGGATGGGGTTCGCGGTGATGATGGCGCGGGCGAAGGCGTCCGATCGCTTCGCATCGATCTACCTGCGGCGGCTGGCGGTGCTGTTCGCGATCGGCATCGCGCATGCGTTGCTGTTCTGGGTGGGTGACATCCTGCACAGCTATGTGATCGCCGGTCTGTTGCTGCTGGCGCTGCGCGACGCCGGGCCTCGGGCGCAGCTTGCGACCGGGCTGGCGATGTACCTGGGGCTGTGCGGGCTGTCGCTACTGGCCGGAGCCGCGATGCTGGCGGTCCCCGCCGGCCAGATGGATACGGTGGCGACGGGGGCGCTTGCGGAGAACGCACGCGCGGCGGAAGCCGCGGCGGCGGCCTATGCCGGGGGCGGCTTCGCCGAAGTCACCGCGCAGCGATTGCGGGATTTCTCGTCCCTGGCGTGGAACAACTTCGGCGTGGTGCCGATGGCGCTGGGGATATTCCTGATCGGAAGCTGGCTGCTCAGGTCGGGGCGCATCGCCGACGTGGCCGGCAACCGTGCCTTCTTCGTGCGCATGGCGGCCTGCTGCCTGCCGCTGGGCCTGGCGGTGACCCTGTGGGCGGCCTGGCTGTCGACCGGCCATCCGCAGGGAACCCTCGACACGCGCTACCTGGTCGCCGCCAGCCTGCACGGCCTCGGCGCGCTGCCGATGACCCTGGGCGGCGTGGCGTTGGTGGCGCTGGCCTGGCAGTCTGCCGTGGGCGCGCGGCTGCTGGGCCTGGTGGCGCCGGTCGGGCGCATGGCATTGACCAATTACCTGCTGCAGTCGGTCATTGCCTCGCTGCTGTTCTACGGCTACGGGCTGGCGATGTGGGGGCGGATCGGTCACGCGGGCTTGGTGTTGCTGGCGCTGGCGGTGTTCGCGCTGCAGGCGCTGGCCAGCCGCTGGTGGCTGGCGCGCTACCGGTTCGGTCCGCTGGAGTGGGCCTGGCGTTGGCTGACCTATGGATCGCGGCCGCCGATGCGGAACGCGCCGTCGGGCGCGTAGACTGCGGCGATGGATTCAACCGATGACGTGGTGATCGTCGGCGGCGGGGTGATTGGCCTGGCCTGCGCGCTGGCGCTGCTGGAGCAGGGCCGCAGCGTGCGCGTGCTTGATTCGGGCCGGGTCGGAGGGGGGAGTTCGCACGGCAACTGCGGCACCATCACCCCCAGCCACGCCGCGCCGCTGGCCGCGCCCGGCACGATCTCCAAGGCGCTGCGCTGGATGCTGGCCCCGGATGCGCCGTTCTACCTCAAGCCGCGGTTTGATCCTTCCCTTTGGGGCTGGATGCTGCGCTTCGCCCGACGCTGCAATCCGCGCGATTGGCGGCGGGCCGCGGAGGTTCGCCTGTCGATCCTGTCGGCGGCGCGCGAGGCCCTGCCCGAATGGATCGAGCGATACGGGCTGGCCTGCGAATATGATCCGGCCGGCGTCGACTACGTGTTCCGAACCGAGCGTGACCTGGCCGGTTTCGGCGCCGAGCTCGCCCTGCTCGAGGACATCGGCGTGGCCTACGAGCGCATCGACGGCGACGCGTATGTGCGCAGCGAGCCGGCGCTGCTGGATGGCGTGGTGCAGGCGGTGCGCTTCCCCGGCGACGCGCGCCTGCGTCCGGATCGCTACGTTGCCGAGCTGGCGCGCGTGGTGCGCGAGCGCGGTGGCAGGATCGTCGAGCAGTGCGAGGTCACCGCCATCGATTCCACGGACGACGGCGTGGTTGCCACCGGAACGGAAGGCCGGTTCCGTGGCCGCGACCTGATCCTGGCCACCGGCGCCTGGTCGCCGCGGCTGGCGCGGGGGCTCGACCTGCGGGTGCCGGTGCAGCCGGGCAAGGGCTATTCGATCACCTGGTCGCGCCCGTCGCTGGTTCCGAAGCGGCCGCTGGTGCTGCACGAGGCGAGCGTGTGCGTGAGCGCCTGGGACAGCGGCTTCCGCCTGGGCAGCACGATGGAGTTCTCCGGCTACGACAGCAGCCTCAACCGCCGCCGCCTGGACGCGCTCGAGCGTGGCGCGGCGCAATACCTGCGCGAGCCGGTCGGGCCCCGGAAGCAGGAGGAGTGGTACGGCTGGCGGCCGTTGAGCAGCGACGACCTGCCGCTGCTGGGCCGCGCGCCCGGGCATCGTCACCTCTGGTTGGCGACCGGCCACGGTATGCTCGGGGTCAGCATGAGCACCGCGACCGGGAGGCTGATGTCGGAGCTGGTCTGCGGCCAAACCCCACACCTGGATCCGGCGCCGTTCGACCCGGCGCGCTTTGCATGACATGAATGAATCGAGCGGTTTCGACTACGACCTGATCGTGCTGGGCGGCGGCTCCGGCGGCCTGGCCGGCGCGTTCCGCGCGGCGGAGCACGGTGCCCGCGTGGCGCTGCTTGAGCCCGGCGAACTGGGCGGTACCTGCGTCAATGCCGGCTGCGTGCCGAAGAAGGCGATGTGGCTGGCCGCCGACCTGGCGGCGAGGATCGATATCGCCTCGCGCCTGGGGTTCGGCGTGGCGGCGAAGCCGGCGCTTGACTGGCGCGAGTTCATCGTCGACCGCGAGCGCTACATTTCCGGCATCCACGAGAGCTACCGCAAGCGCATGGACGCGGCCGGCATCACCCTGGTGTCGCAGCGGGGCGTGCTGGTGGATGCGCATACGGTCCAGGCCGGCGACACCCGGCTGCGCGCGCAGCACGTGCTGCTGGCGACCGGTTCACACCCGGTGCGGCCCGAGGTGCCGGGCGCGGAGCACGGCGGCGTGTCGGATGATTTCTTCACCTGGTGCGAAGCGCCGGGGCGGGTGGCGCTGTTCGGCGGTGGTTACATCAGCGCCGAGCTGGCCGGGGTGCTGCAGGCGCTGGGCTGCCGGGCGGAGGTCTTCGCGCGCGGCGACCGCCTGCTGCAGCAGATGGATGCGGATGTGGTGGAGCAGCTGCAGCAGAACTACCGCCACCTTGGGGTGGGGCTGCACCTGGGATACCAGCTGGAAAAGCTGCAGCGCGAAGACGACGGCCGGCTGGTGATGGTGGACGCCGACGGTGGGCGCAGCGAGCCGTTCGACAAGGTGGTGTTTGCCATTGGCCGGCGTGCGAATACTTCGGGCATCGGGCTGGAAGAGGCGGGCGTCGAGCTGGGGAGGAAGGGCGACATCAAGGTGGATGCGTACCAGAACACCAGCGTGGAAGGTCTCTACGCGGTGGGCGACGTGACCGGGCAGCTCACGCTGACGCCGGTGGCGATCGCGGCCGCACGGCGGCTGATGGACCGGGTGTTTGGCGGGCGCGCGGATTCGAAGCTGGATTACCGGGACGTGCCGTTCGTGGTGTTCTCGCATCCGCCGCTGGGCGGGATCGGCCTGACCGAAGTGCAGGCGCGCGAGCAGCATGGCGACGCGGTGCAGGTGTATCGCAGCAGCTTCCGGCCGATGCTGCAGGCACTGGCGGATACGCCGCTGCGCAGCCTGTTCAAGCTGGTGTGCGTGGGTGAGGAACAGCGTGTCGTGGGCATCCACGCCTTCGGCGAGGCGGCCGACGAGATCCTGCAGGGCTTTGCGGTGGCGCTCAAGCGCGGCATCACCCTGGACGACCTGCACGATACGGTGGCCATCCACCCCACCAGCGCCGAAGAATTCGTCCTGATGCGGTAATGGTTTGTCTTGCGCGGGTGGGTCGATGGGGTAGCCCCTGGCGGGACACGCCGTGAATACGTCCCTGTAGGCTTATCAGCGACATCCATGTCGCCGATAGTCCCGCCAGGGGCTACCCCACCGACCCTTCACACGTCGCGGTGGGGTGTCAGATCGACCATCGGCGCATGAGCCTGACCCTGTTTCGGTGGTCGGCCATACAATGTGGGGATGGAGACCTTCAAGCTGCACAAGGGCACCGCACCGCTGCTGGTCAGCGTCCCCCACGACGGCACTGCGGTGCCGGACGATATTGCCTCGAGGCTGGCCGATTCCGCTCGCGGGGTGCCGGATACCGATTGGCACATCGCCCGCCTGTATGGCTTCGCTCGCGAGTTGGGCGCATCGATGATCGTGCCGGCGTATTCGCGCTATGTCATCGACCTCAACCGCTCCGAGGACGACGTGTCGCTGTATCCGGGGCAGAACACGACCGGGTTGTGCCCGGTGGTCGGGTTCAGCGGCGAGCCGGTGTATCGCGAAGGACAGGAGCCGACGCCCGACGAGATCGCCGCGCGGGTGGAAACGTACTGGCGCCCCTACCACGACGCGTTGCGCGGGGAGCTGGAGCGCATCCGCGCCGAGCACGGCCGGGCGGTGCTGTGGGAAGGGCATTCGATCCGCGGCGAGCTGCCGTTCCTGTTCGAAGGCCGCCTGCCGGACATGAACCTGGGCACTGCCGTGGGAGCGAGCTGCTCGCCGGCGCTGCAGGAGCGGCTGGAAGCGGTGCTGGCGGGACAGGACAGGTACGACCACGTGGTCAACGGCCGCTTCAAGGGCGGCCACATCACCCGCCACTACGGCGACCCGGCCAACGGCATCCAGGCGGTGCAGTTGGAGACCAGCCAGCGCGTCTACATGGACGAGGACAGCTTCGAGTACCTGCCGTACAGGGCCGAAGCCGCGCAGGCGCTGATCCGGAGGCTGCTGGAAGCAGCCCTGTAGGTTGGGTTACACCTCCAGCGTCGCCAGGTCGCCCTTGGACTCCAGCCACGTCTTGCGGTCGCCCGCGCGCTTCTTCGCCAGCAGCATGTCCATCAGCGAAGTGGTCTGGGCGTCGTCGTCGACGGTGAGCTGTACCAGCCGACGGGTGTCGGGATGGATGGTGGATTCGCGCAGCTGCGCGGGGTTCATCTCGCCCAGGCCCTTGAAGCGGGTGACGTTGACCGCGCCCTTGATCTTTTCGCGCTCGATCTTCTCCAGCAGCAGGCGCTTTTCCTCTTCGTCCAGGGCGTAGAAGACCTGCTTGCCCACGTCGACGCGATACAGCGGCGGCATCGCCACGAACACGTGGCCGGCCGCGACCAGCGCCGGGAAGTGGCGCAGGAACAGCGCCGACAGCAGGGTGGCGATGTGCAGGCCGTCCGAGTCGGCGTCGGCCAGCACCACGACCTTGCCGTAGCGCAGGCCGGAGATGTCGTCCTTGCCCGGGTCGCAGCCGATCGCCACGGCCAGGTCGTGCACCTCCTGCGAGGCGAGCACGCCACCGGAGGCGACTTCCCAGGTATTGAGGATCTTGCCGCGCAGCGGCAGGATCGCCTGGAAGTCCTTGTCGCGCGCCTGCTTGGCGCTGCCGCCGGCCGAGTCGCCCTCCACCAGGAACAGCTCGGTGCGCGAGAGGTCCTGGCTGATGCAGTCGGCCAGCTTGCCCGGCAGCGCCGGGCCCTGGGTGACCTTCTTGCGCACGATCTGCTTTTCGGTCTTCAGCCGCGCGCTGGCGCGCTCGATCGCCAGCCGGGCGATCGCCTCGCCCAGCCCGACGTGCTGGTTGAGCCACAGACTGAAGGCATCGTGGGCGGCGCTCTCGATGAAGCCGGCGGCCTGGCGCGAGGACAGCCGCTCCTTGGTCTGCCCGGAAAACTGTGGATCGGTCATCTTCAGGCTGAGCACGAACGAGACCCGGTCCCACACGTCCTCGGGCGCCAGCTTCACGCCGCGTGGCAGCAGGTTGCGGAAGTCGCAGAACTCGCGCAGCGCCACGGTGAACCCGCTGCGCAGGCCGTTGACGTGGGTGCCGTGCTGGGCGGTGGGAATCAGGTTGACGTAGCTTTCCTGCACCAGCTCGCCCTCCGCCAGCCAGGCCACGGCCCAGTCCACGGTCTCGGTGTCCTTGGCCAGGGACCCGGTGAACAGCTCCGGCGGCAGCAGCTCGCGCCCGGCCAGTTCGCCCTTCAGGTAGTCGAGCAGGCCGTCCTCGTAGCGCCATTCGTCGCGCTCGCCGCTGGCTTCGTCGAACAGCTTCACGGTCAGGCCCGGGCACAGCACCGCCTTGGCCCGTAGCAGGTGGCGCAGCGGGCGCAGGGCGAACTTCGGCGAGTCGAAGTACTTCGGGTCCGGCCAGAAGCGCAGCCGGGTGCCGGTGTTGCGCTTGCCGACGCTGCCCACCTCTTCCAGCTCCGATGCCCGGTCGCCGTCCTTGAACGCCATTGCGTATTCGCTGCCATCGCGCTTGATGGCGATCTCCAGCCGGGTGGACAGTGCGTTGACCACGCTCACGCCGACCCCGTGCAGGCCGCCGGAGAAGGTGTAGTTGCGGTTGCTGAACTTTCCGCCGGCATGCAGCCGGGTGAGGATCAGTTCCACGCCAGGCACCTGTTCTTCGGGGTGGATGTCCACCGGCATGCCGCGGCCATCGTCGGAGACCTCGCAGCTGCCGTCCTTGAACAGGGTCACCTCGACCACCCGCGCGTGCCCGGCCAGGGCCTCGTCGACCGAGTTGTCGATCACTTCCTGCGCCAGGTGGTTGGGCCGGGAGGTGTCGGTGTACATGCCGGGGCGGCGCTTGACCGGGTCCAACCCGGAAAGGACTTCGATGTCGACGGCGTTGTAGCGCGAGCTCATGCGTAAAGGGCGGCTGAAAAAGGGCGGCCAGCTTACCAGCCGCGTTGCCGCCCAACGCATCGGGCATGACCGGAAAGATGATCCGCGAACACGTTTCCAGTCGCCGCTCAACTGGGGGAAACCCTTTGTGGGGCAGGGAGTTAGGTGCAGGGTTAAGAGTTTGTTGTTCAGTGGGGAGCAGGGGGTGGGTCGGTAGGGTGCGCCCTGTCGCTGGAAAAAAATGACGGCGGCTTCAGAAATATCCGGCATCAGCCGGTACAACAAAGCAATTGATTGATCCACTTTGATTCTGGAGACACGACAATGACCAAGCGCAATATTCTTTTCACCGCCCTGATCGCCGCCGCCTTCGCGGCCCCGACCGCCTTCGCCCAGGAGGTCGACGACCAGGCGCTGCGTGACGCCGAGGCTGCCGCCCAGCAGGCCGCCGAAGCTGCCGAGGCCGCGGAAGTCCAGGCGGACGAGGCCGAGGTCCAGGCCGACCAGGCCGAGGTTGCGGCTGACGAAGCCACCACCTCCGAGGAGTGGCCGGTCGAGGAAGAGGAAGAAGATCCGGCCTGATCCATGGATGGAACAGCAGATCTGGAGCGCCCCGCATTCGCGGGGCGTTTTTTTTTGGGGTTCTTCCCCCAGTCGAGGGGAAATGCGGCGCTGATGCGACCCCGGGGCGGCGGGTGGCGGTGCCCTTTAGTCTCCATGTCCCCCGGCGTCGGCCTGCGGCCGCCACCTCCTCCTTTACTTACGACTAAAGGGCACCCCCACCCACCGCCTTGGGATGCGCGGTGGGTCGAGAGGTGCCGAAGCCGAGCCCCGTCGTGGCCGGCAGGCCTTTGCGCGTAAGTAAAGGAGGAGGCCTTCGCCGCAGGCGTAGGCCGGGGGACATGGAGCGCAAAGGCCTGCCGGCCGCGGCGGGGCCCTTCAGGCCACGCCGTAACCAGGCGAGGAAGCGACCGTCCGCCAGAAGGACACCCCCGGAATTGGGTAGAATGGGGCTTTCCAGCGACCAGCTGCGCCATGGCATCCCCCAGTTCCGTCACCCCGCTCGTTTTCGTCACCGGCGGCGTGGTCTCTTCCCTCGGGAAGGGCATCGCCGCGGCCTCACTGGCCGCCATCCTGGAGACCCGAGGTCTCAGGGTGACGATGATGAAGCTCGACCCCTATATCAACGTCGACCCCGGCACCATGAGCCCGTTCCAGCACGGCGAGGTGTACGTCACCGACGACGGCGCCGAGACCGACCTGGACCTGGGCCACTACGAGCGCTTCGTCAACGTGCGCCTGTCCGGGCGCAATTCGATCACCACCGGCAAGATCTACGAAAGCGTGATCGCCAAGGAGCGCCGCGGCGACTACCTGGGCGCCACCGTGCAGGTGATCCCGCACATCACCGACGAGATCAAGCGCTGCATCGACGCCGCTACCCAGGGCTACGACGTGGCCCTGGTGGAGATCGGCGGCACGGTGGGCGATATCGAGTCGCTGCCGTTCCTGGAGGCGATCCGCCAGATCCGCACCGATCGCGGCCCCGACAAGGCCATGTTCATCCACCTCACCCTGGTGCCGTGGATCGCCGCCGCCGGGGAGCTGAAGACCAAGCCCACCCAGCACTCGGTGAAGGAACTGCGCTCGATCGGCATCCAGCCCGACGTGCTGCTGTGCCGCAGCGAGCAGCCGCTGCCCGACGGCGAGCGGCGCAAGATCGCCTCGTTCACCAACGTCTCGGAGAAGGCGGTGATCTCGGTGGTGGACATGGACAACATCCACAAGATCCCGCTGTGGCTCAACGCCCAGGAGCTGGACAGCCTGGTGGTGGAGCGGCTGCGGCTGGGCGAGCGCGCCGGGGCCGCGGACATGTCCGAATGGCTGGACGTGGTGGACGCCGCCGAGCACCCGATCGACGAGGTGACCATCGGCGTGGTCGGCAAGTACGTGGACCACAAGGACGCCTACAAGTCGGTGGCCGAGGCCCTGCGCCACGGCGGCATCCGCCAGCGCACGCGGGTGAACCTGGAGTGGATCGAGTCGCAGGACATCGAGCGCGACGGCGCCGCCGACGTGCTGGCCGGGATCGATGGCATCCTGGTGCCGGGCGGCTTCGGCGACCGCGGCTTCGAAGGCAAGGTGCTGGCTTCGAAATACGCGCGCGAGCAGGGGGTTCCCTACTTCGGCATCTGCTACGGCATGCAGGCGGCAGTGGTGGACATGGCCCGGCACATGGCCGGTCTTGAAGGCGCCAACAGCACCGAGAACGACCGCCAGACCCCGCACCCGGTGATCGGCCTGATCACCGAATGGCGCACCAGCAGCGGCGAGATCGAGCGCCGCAGCGAGGACAGCGACCTGGGCGGCACCATGCGCCTGGGCCTGCAGGAGCAGCGGCTCAAGCCGGATACCAGGGCGCACGCCATCTACGGCCAGGACGTGGTGGCCGAGCGCCATCGCCACCGCTACGAATTCAACAACCGCTACCGCACCCAGCTCGAGGATGCCGGGCTGGTGGTCAGCGCCAAGTCGATGGACGACCTGCTGGTGGAGATGGTTGAGCTGCCGGACCACCCCTGGTTCATTGCCTGCCAGGCGCACCCGGAGTTCCAGTCCACGCCGCGCGGCGGCCACCCGCTGTTCATCGGCTTCGTCCGCGCCGCGCGCGAGAAAAAAGCCGGGGGCAAGCTGCTCAAGGAGGCATCTGCGTGAAGCTTTGTGGATTCGAGGTTGGCCTGGACCAGCCGCTCTTCCTGATCTCCGGCCCGTGCGTGGTCGAGAGCGAGCAGCTGCAGGTGGACGTGGCCGGGCAGCTGAAGGAGATCACTTCGGCGCTGGGCATTCCCTTCATCTTCAAGTCCAGCTTCGACAAGGCCAACCGCACCTCGCTGGGCAGCTTCCGCGGCCCGGGGATGGAGGAAGGGCTGCGGATCCTGGGCGAGGTGAAGCGCCAGGTGGGCGTGCCGGTGCTGACCGACGTGCACGAGTACACGCCGATGGACGAGGTCGCCTCGGTGGTGGACGTGCTGCAGACGCCGGCGTTCCTGGTGCGGCAGACCGATTTCATCCTGCGCGTTTGCGCGGTCGGCAAGCCGGTCAACATCAAGAAAGGCCAGTTCCAGTCGCCCTGGGACATGAAGCCGGTGGTGGAGAAAGCCAGGTCCACCGGCAACGAACAGATCATGGTCTGCGAGCGCGGCGCCAGCTTCGGCTACAACAACCTGGTCAGCGACATGCGCTCGCTCGCCGTGATGCGCGACACCGGCTGCCCGGTGGTCTTCGACGCCACCCACTCGGTGCAGCTGCCGGGCGGGCAGGGCGGTTCCAGCGGAGGCCAGCGCGAGTTCATCCCGGTGCTGGCGCGCGCGGCGGTCGCAGCGGGCGTGGCCGGGGTGTTCATGGAAACCCATCCGGAGCCTGAAAAAGCCCTCAGCGATGGCCCCAATGCCTGGCCGCTGCCGAAGATGCGCGCGCTGCTGGAAACCCTGGTCGAGCTGGATCGCGCGGCCAAGGCCAACGGTTTCCTCGAGACCGACCTGTAACCCATTCGCCCCAACCCGGAGCCCACCCGCACACCATGACCAAGATCGCCAGCATCCACGCCCGCGAGATCCTCGATTCGCGCGGAAACCCCACCCTGGAAGCCGAGGTGACGCTTGAGGACGGCGGTTTCGGCCGTGCCATGGTCCCGTCCGGCGCCTCCACCGGCGCGCGCGAGGCGGTGGAGCTGCGCGACGGCGACCGCACCCGCTACCTGGGCAAGGGCGTGCGCAAGGCGGTGGCCAACGTCAACGGCACCATTGCCGAGACGCTCAAGGGCTTCGATGCGAACGACCAGGCCGGGTTGGACAAGCGCCTGATCGACCTGGACGGCACCGAGAACAAGGGCCGGCTGGGCGCCAACGCGCTGCTGGGCGTGTCGATGGCCAACGCCCACGCGGTGGCGGCGTCGAGGAAGATCCCGCTGTGGAAGCTGCTGGCCGGCGATCGCGCGCCGGTGCTGCCGGTGCCGATGATGAACATCATCAACGGCGGCGCCCACGCCGACAACAACGTGGACTTCCAGGAATTCATGGTCCTGCCGGTGGGCTTTGACTCGTTCTCCGAGTCGCTGCGCGCGGGCACCGAGATCTTCCACGCGCTCAAGTCGGTGCTCAAGGGCCACGGCCTGAGCACCGCGGTGGGCGACGAGGGCGGTTTCGCCCCGGACCTGCGCAGCAACGTCGAGGCGCTGGACACCATCCTGGAAGCCATCGGCAAGGCCGGCTACAGCGCCGGCGACGACGTGCTGCTGGGCCTGGACGTGGCCTCCAGCGAATTCTTCGACAACGGCAAGTACCACCTGGTGGGCGAGGGCAAGCGGCTGACCGGGGAACAGTTCGTCGACTTCCTCGCCGACTGGGCCACGCAATATCCGATCGTCACCATCGAGGACGGCATGGACGAGGGTGATTGGGACGGCTGGAAGCAGCTCACCGGGCGCATCGGCGACAAGGTGCAGCTGGTCGGCGACGACCTGTTCGTGACCAACCCGAAGATCTTCCGTGAGGGTATCGATTCGAGCACCGCCAACGCGATCCTGATCAAGGTCAACCAGATCGGCACCCTGACCGAGACCCTGGAGGCGATCGCCATGGCCGACGCGGCGAAGTACGCGGCGGTGGTGTCGCACCGTTCCGGCGAGACCGAGGACACCACGATTTCCGACATCGCCGTGGCCACCACCGCGACCCAGATCAAGACCGGATCGCTGAGCCGCAGCGACCGCGTGGCCAAGTACAACCAGCTGCTGCGGATCGAGGAAGCGCTGGGCAGCGGCGCGCGCTACGCCGGTCGCGACGCGTTCGTGTCGCTGCCGCGATAGGGGCACGCCGCGATGCGCGCCCTGCGGATCGTGCTGCTGGTGCTGGTGCTGCTGCTGGGCTGGCTGCAGTACCGGCTGTGGTTCGGCACGGGCGGCGCGGGCGAGGTGTCGCAGCTTGAAAGCCAGGTGGCGCAGCAGGCGCACCAGAACGACGGCCTGCGCGAGCGCAACGCGGCGCTGGCGGCCGAGGTGGCTGACCTGAAGTCGCCGACCGGCGAGGCGGCGGTGGAGGAGCGCGCGCGCAGCGAGCTGGGGATGATCCGGCCCGGGGAGACTTTTTACCGGGTGATTGATTCGCCGGCTGATCGGGCGCCTGGGCCACCGATGCCGGCGGAGCAGGATGAAGCGGAGACGGTGCAATGAGCCCGGATCAGACCCGGGCGCAGTCCTGGGCGGTGGTGCCGGCGGCGGGGCGGAGCAGCCGCTTCGGCGGCGAGGTGCCCAAGCAGTACCTGCAGGTTGGCGGCGAGCCGTTGCTGGCGCATACGCTGCGCGCGCTGCTGTGCCATCCCGGGGTGGCCGGGGCGGTCGTGGTGCTGGCCGAAGGCGACCCGCGCTGGCCGGGCTGGAACGAGCTTGAAGGCAAGACGGTGCTGAGCTGCGTCGGCGGTGACGCGCGTGCGGATTCGGTGCTGGCCGGGCTGGGGGCGCTGCCGGACGATGTGCGGGCCGATGATTTCGTGCTGGTGCATGATGCTGCGCGGCCCAATCTGCATCCGGACGACCTGGGGCAGCTTCTCGAACGCGGACGCGCCGATCCCGTGGGCGCGATCCTGGCCGCGCCGGTGCGCGACACGCTCAAGCGCGCGGGTGACGAGGGCGGCATCGATCGCACCGAGCCGCGCGAGCGGCTGTGGCGCGCGCTGACCCCGCAGCTGTTCCGCCGCCTGCAGCTCACCCGCGCCCTGCAGGTTGCCCGGGACGCGGGCATCGCGGTGACCGACGAGTCCATGGCGATGGAGCGCAAGGGCGCCCGTCCGCTGCTCATCGAGGGCCGCGAGGACAACCTCAAGATCACTACCCCTGCTGACCTGGCCTACTTTGAATTTCTCCTGTCGCAGCGGTGAAGGGTTGGCCGGTGCGGGCTTGCTCCTTCGCTTGAATACGCTGTGACCTGAGGGGCCCCGCCGCGGCCGGGAGGCCTTTGCGCTCCATGCCCCCCGGCGTCGGCCTGCGGC
>JBQDAV010000012.1:0-73268 GCA_052090405.1 Luteimonas sp. | reverse complement strand
GCGCCGGCGCAGGAACTTGCAGCACTTCCAGAAGCCCCAGCCGGGATGGTCTTCGACTATCCCGGCCAAGGCGGCGATCAGTTCGGCATCGCGCACCGTCCAGTCCAGGGGCGGCCGATACCACGCCGCCCGCGACAGCCCCACGCACTCACAGGACCGGCGCAGCGGCCGCGCGTGCACCTCGACCAGGTACCGCACCGCCTCGCGCTTCTGCTCCGGCCCTACAGTTTTTTTGCGATCAGATCCTTCATCGCCGCGTTGTCGAGGGCCATCTCCGCGTACATCCGCTTGAGCCTGGCGTTCTCGGCTTCCAGCTCCTTGACCCGCTTCAGGTCCGACGCCTCCATGCCGCCGTACTTGGACTTCCACTTGTAGTACGTGGGCGCGCTGATGCCGGCCTGCCGGCAGATGTCCTTGATCGGCACACCAGCGTCGGCTTGCTTGAGGATCGAGACGATCTGGGTCTCGGTAAATCGGGACTTCTTCATGGAACCTCCTGGCTGCAGAATGTGCCAGAAAGCTCTACTTCTGTGGTGTCTACCTACCGGGGAAGCTTACGGAGCTTACGGAAGCTTACGGATACCGCTCAGCCGCGCCGGCCCATCTTCGGGTAGTGCGGTGCGAGCAGCGCCGGCAGCGTGCTCCACGACACCACCTGCTCCGTCTCTGCCTGGAAGATCTGGCGCCGCCTCTTCTTGCACTTGTCCGTGCGTTCCGCGTTCCCAAAGCTCAGCTGCATCGTCGTCACCCGTCGAATCTTGCGCTATTGTCGCCGAGGGGGTTGTTCAGAGGATCCTTAGGGGTTGCATTCTCACCAAGTGGCTGCCGTCCGTGGCCTGATTGAGCGCCTCTGCCCCAACCTCCCCATGCGTCGCTTGCTGCTTATGGGCGCGCCTGCTGCTGTCGTCGCTTCTATGAAACATGGAGCGACTCAGGTTTACCGCGGCGCAATCCATTATGGCGCCAGTTGGGGGGAAATTAGTATGGTTACGAGGTGTGGCCAAGGATCTCTGAAACAAATTCTTTGATCTTAGATCTGAGCAAGAACGAATCGTCCTCTATCGAACAAACGTTGACCTCAAATGACGCCTCTTCGCCTATAGGTCCCGCGATAAGCTCGCACGGCCCGCCGCTCATTTGGTGATCAACTATGAAGCCCCTCCAATGCTTTGCATTGAACTCTTTAACTTCAAACTCGCCATGGGCTCCAGCATTAATAACAAGCCGGCCGTTTCTTTCTTCGAATAGTTGGTCAACTAAAAATTCAAGCCGGTTTGGATGGCAAGAGATATAGAATGATCCTTGGCGGGGCTTAAGGTCATGCGTTCCATTTACAGAAAAAGAAAACCCATATTCAGCCCCGCCTTGTGCAGCATCCCAGTTAGGATCCACTCCAGCCGAAATAAGGTCGATTCCATTAAGTTCAGGATAGTAAATGTTGCAGCTTCCGGCAGATGCGCTATGAAACCTCTCCTGTTTTTGTGAGGCGCATGCTGCGCCCGATAGCGCAACAAGAATCGTGGCGAGTTGAGCAGTTTCTTTAATCAACTTGCTTGCCTGGTCATGAAGTGGGGGAACGCAAGTGTGGTTTCATGGGGAGTTGAGCCCCTATCATACAAAGTGTCGGTCAAAATGGCCTGCACGTTCGTATATACATCGCGTCTCTCGGGCAGTCCGTTCATTCGTATGGTGGTGGTGGGCGAGCCAGTGTTGATATGTCGTCCAACCAGATCAAGAGTTGGGTTAGAGAGTCTGGTTTCGCTAGAAATTTTTCCTGCACATCGTTTGGCGGACCAGTCAAAGTTCTCGCAAACTTGGACAGGCCAAGCAACATTTTTTTGAACGTTGTCGCATGTGCGATTGGCATTATTTCTAGACCACCAGTATCCTGCGCTTTCAACGACATCATATGGATGGTTGTCTACATCTTCAATACTGTCTCTCCACTTTATATTTTGATTTTTGTTACTGACATCTCTGCCCAAGTACTCAAAGTAATGAATATAGTTTTCTTCGTGTGTTAGTTGGATAATCCCGCGCCCGTGCCAGTCGCCGTATCTGTGTCCCCCACCTCTTCCGTACTCGTAGTATTGATTTAGGTAACTGGATTCCGTAATCGCATTGGCGATAAACATGCTCGCGCGATGATTGGAGTCAATTCCATGTTTGCGCAGCATTTTGTTGAGCTCGTTTCGTATTCTGCGGGTGCGCGCAAGAGAGGTTGCGTAGTTTATCGATGATCGGTATAGGGTTCTTGTTCCGTGGTGTTCTGCAATGAACTCTCTAGGCAGGCATTGTGCGAATTCATTTTCAGACAGCCACCCGCACCTTCTGGCTTGCCGAATGAATTCCCGCGGGTGGAAGTGCCAGTGATTGGAGTCGATGCCTAGGTTGGCATCTTCCCAGAACGCGAGAGCGCGTGCGTGCAGCTCGAAATCTTGAAAGTCTTCCGTGGTCAGATAGGTTCTTTGGAGTGGGGGAAGGCGAGCGGGCGGTCCTACTTTCGTCAGCCATTTCCAGCGCGCAGTGATTGTTTCGCGCTCCCACTCGCTGGGAAATTTGCAGATGGTTCGAGTAAGGCGCGCCTGAACTTCAGGATGCTCGAGCCGGCTAAGGGCTGCGTCGCGTCGTACGTTGTGGGGTAGATTGTTTGCAGGTGCTAGAATATCTGGCGCGTTTAAAATTGGAGCGTCGCCCAGAATTAGGTTGATCAGGCTTGGAGATTCGCTGCGACTGTCGGTGCTTAGGTCGTCGTCGATCAATTTCCAGCCACGCCATTGAGGAAAGTCGGCATCGCTAAATTTTCGGATTTCAGGCGTATTTAGATTGACCCAGCCTTCGCCGCCTGGATGTTGGATGCGTCGCCAATGCGGTGTATTGGGTGGGCTGATGGCGTCTTCTCCCAAGATACGTCCGAATCTCAGCAACTCATAAGTCGCGCTATGTGAAGGAACTTCTGTAGCTCGTGTGTTGCGATGTGCCTCTACAATTCGTCCAGCATCTCTATATAATGTGTATTCAGCTTCCGGTTCCAGCAGCGGGTTTCCCAAGGAGCTGCCGTCGTCTCGGTATGTAGTCACATGGGCGGCGCCTGTTTCATACCGAATGCTTACGAATAAACTTTCAGTGGTGACGTGGATCCCCGGAATGGTTGGTGTGGGGATCATCGTCGCGTCGGAAGGAGGGCGGTCAGGATAGATGACTGTGGCGATCGGCAGGTGGAAGTATGAGTCGCCATAAATTGCATCAGTACGACCATCTTGCCCCGACGGTAGGTCGCCATTGGAGCGCCCTACTAGTCGTTCCAAGTTAGTGTCGTCGCAGATAATTTCGAAGTGTAATCGGTGCTCTTCGTTATCGATCCAGCCTGCTCGGCCGATCTCCACTTTGCGGTAAATAGGTTGATTGATTTGAACGCCCTGTTGAATTTCGCGCAGGTGCATATAAATAGAGTAAAAGGTGACATTGGCGTTTTTCCCCGAGCCAAATTCGGTTTGGTGGCGGATGACGACGCAGCCATTGTCAGTCCAGCCGTTGTAGCCGAGAGGGTGCGCCTGTTTTTTCTTCGGGTCGGTTGGCATCGGCGTTGGTTGACGTACATACACCACATCTCCATCTGCGATAGCGCGGACAGGTAGTCGGGCGCCATTTGTCCCAACCGGTGCGGTTAGGTGGATGCCCCCGTGCCAGCCAAAGCTATGGCTGACGGGAAACGCGCCGTGGCCCGGCGCATCACCGCTCATGGCAGCGGCGAGATACGCCTCCTCTGAGTCACCGGAGCCACGTAATGGCAGAAAGGGCGGGCTGATCAGCATGCCGGAATATCCTTATTCAGAAAATGGGAACTTCCGTTTCACCGTTGCCAAGCTATCTGGAAGCCTGGTTATATTTGCCGCGTTGGTAGCCCCAGCCTTGAACGGATGCTGCGTCGCTTTAACCGTGAAGTTTCCAGGGCAATCGAAGGTAATATTTCCGCCCTCTAACGTCACCCGCGTCTGCCCGGCCTGCAGCACGATCTTCTCCTTCGCCAGCACGTCGATCCGCTCATCCGTGGCGGTGACGCTGACCGACTGGTCGGCCAGGACTTCCAGCTCGCCGGTGTGCGCCTGCAGGCTCAGCGGGCCGTTGGCGGAGATGGCGCGGATCGGGCCGGCATGGGCGTAGAGGGCGGCGTGCTGGCCGCTGACGCTGGAGACGGTGTGGCCTGCGCTGAGCTGAGCGTCCTGCTGGACGGTCAGGTGCAGGGCACCGCCGGCAAAGGCGACGGAGCTCTTCTGCGTGGCGAAGGCGATGGATTCGGGGGATTCGGCGATCAGCTTGGGGTCGGCGAAGCGTTCGACCGGATCCTCGCCCGGCTCGCGCCCTCCGGCCGGCTTCATCGCGCTCTGGCCGTTGGCGCTGCCGCTGTAGCGGCCCTGTTCTTCCGGGTCGATGGCTTCACGCAGCGCGGTCTGCTGCCCGTTGGCGCTGAATCCGGGAACCTGCTGCTGTTGCAGGGTGTCGGCCAGTGCCTGGGCGGTGCGCTCGGCGCCCTTGAGCTGGGCCACGGCCTCGCCGATGTCGAGCTGGGTGGAGGTGCCTTCCGGCCGGCTCGTGCTGGACAGCAGCAAGCCCCGTCCGGCGTGCACGTTGCCCCAGCCATCGGTGGCCAGTTCGATCCCCTCGCCGCGCAGGCCGCCGCGGTTGCTGTCCTGGTGTTCAACCAGGTAACCCAGCTCCAGCCGGCTGTCGGCCAGGCTGGTGTGCAGCCTTGTGCGAAGTTGCCCGGGAGTGTCGTCGACCACCCATTGCTGGGTACCGGCTGCATCGTGAGATTGGGTATGCAGTCCGCTCAGGGTGCCGGGATGGTTGCTCGGCCCGTCGACGCCGCCCCCGAAGGGCGGGGCGACTTCGCCGTTGTAGAGCTGGCCGGTGATGCGGGGCTGGTCGACGTCGCCGTGGGCAAACTCCACCAGCACTTCGGCGCCGATGCGCGGCAGGAAATGGCTGCCCCAGTTGGGCCCTGCCAGCCACTCGGCCACCGGCACCCAGGTGCCGCTGGTGGCGTCGCCGGGGGCGTGGCCGGGATGGGCGCTGGCGGTGTCGGCCAGGCCGCCGGGGTTCGGCTGCGGGCCACGTTGCCATGCGAACTGGATCCGCACCCGGTGGTCGCGGTTGGAGGTGGCCGCTGCCTCGGGCAGGCCGACCACGCGCGCGGTCTGCGGGCCATGTGCAGTGGGCCGCGGGCGCGGCAGGGGCGTGACGGGGGTCCCGGCTGGAACCGCGACGAAGCGGTTGCGGTAGCTGCCGTGCTCCAGTTCGCTCGAGCCGAGCAGGATCGGGATGCCGCTGCCCAGATTGTTCGCGGCCACGTGGATCACGCTGAGCGGCACGAAACCGGTGTCCTCGTGCACGGCGTGCTGGGCCAGGGTGTAGGCGTAGCCGGCGTCCAGGTCGCGCACGCTGCCGGCGCCCGAATACAGCGCCTGCGGCAGGCGCAGGGCATCCAGGCGGTTGCCGGCTTCGGCCTGGGCCTGTGAGCCATCCCCGAACACGCTGTCACCGGGGTGGGAGTACACCTCTAGGGCCGGCAGCCCGCCCGCGTCGGCTTCGGCCACGCCGGTGACGCTGGCCAGCTGTTCGCTGTGCCAACTGCCCACCTGGCTGCGGTTGGGTACCAGTCGGCGCTGGCGGGTGAAGGTGCTGATGGCGTCGTCGCGCTCGGTGGCGTCGATGCGGTGGAAACGCAGCGTGCGCCCCTCCGGTGCTTCGGCCTGCTGGTCGAAGATCACCAAGGTGTGGCCGGTGTCCGCGTCGTCCCCGTCGCCGTCCGCCTGGGCGTGCTCATAGCGCCAGGCCAGGCCGGCCTCGGCCAGCAGGCGGGTGGCGAGCTCCCAGTCGCTTTCGCGGTATTGGGTGGTGATCGGGCGCACCGGCAGGCTGCGGGTCACGTCGAAGCGCCAGCTGGCCTGCGGGTAGTCGGCGAACAGCTGCTCCAGCACGCCACGCACGTCCAGGTCCTGGAAGATCAGCGCGTTGCGGCGGTGGTTGAGCAGGGCGGTCCACGGTTCCAGCAGCAGCCGGTAGCGGGCCAGGCCGCCGTCGCCGCCCAGCGGCGCCACCGCGGTGCACAGGCCCCGCCAGCAGCGGAGCTGGCCGTCCGCCTGGCGCAGCTCCAGCGAGAGGGAGTGGCCGAGCAGGGCGTCGGTATCGATGAAGGCCGAGGTGGACAGTACGTCCACCTGGAACCGGAACGGCGCGCAGACCGCTTCTGCACCTTCGAAACGCTCTACCACCAGCCCGGCCACCGGGGCGTCGAGCTGGATCAGACGCGCGTGCTGGGAGGGCGTGGCCAGGGCCGCGAGCATCTCGCGGCCGGCGGCTGGCATGTCCGGGTACGTCCTGTGTACGGCCATCGGTGCGTCCTGCACTTTGGGGGATGACAGACGAAAAGAATGGGTAGCCGGCGCCACATTGTCAATTGCGGGCACTGGCGCGGGACGGGCAGGCGGCAGCAGGCCATTGGGTGGAACCGATTTTGTGTAGCCTGCGTGCCATGGATATTTCCGACGATTCCCGCGATACGGATGCCCCGCTGCGCGAGCAGCTCGAATTTTCCGACACCGACGCCCTGCTGCGCGACGATGTCCGCCGCCTGGGCGCAATGGTTGGCGAGATGCTGGCCGAACAGGTTTCGCCCGCACTGCTGGAGCAGGTGGAGGCGGTGCGACGGGCCGCGATAGCCCGACGCGAGGGCAGCGAGCCGGTCGATGCGCTGGCCGCGGAGCTGGCGCAGGTGTCGCCGGCCAGTGCCGATGCGCTGGTACGCTCGTTCGCCGCCTGGTTCGGAGCGATCAACCTGGCCGAGCGGGTGCACCGGATCCGCCGTCGCCGCGACCACCAGCGCAGTGATGACGGCCCGCAGCCGGGGGGACTGGAAGCGGTGCTGGCGGCCTTGCATGCCGACGGCGTCACCCTGGACGAGCTGCAGTCGCTGCTGCCGCGCATGTGGGTGGAGCCGGTGTTCACCGCCCATCCCACCGAGGCGGTGCGACGCGCGCTGCTGGCCAAGGAAGAGGTGATCGTGGAGCGGCTGGTGGCCGATATCGATCGTACCCGCACGCCCGAAGAGCGCCTGAGCGACGAGTCGCGCATCCGCCAGGCGCTGGCCACCACCTGGCAGACCTCCGAGGCGCCGCCGCGCCGGCCGACGGTGGAGGATGAGGTGGACCACATCGGCCACTACCTGGGCGTGCTGTTCCGGGTGCTGCCGGCGTTCTACGAGGTGTTCGCCGATGCGGTCCAGGCCGCCTGGGGCGAACGCGTCGAGCTGCCCAACGTGCTGCGCTTTGGCACCTGGGTGGGCGGCGACATGGACGGCAACCCCAACGTGGGCGCCGACACCATCCAGGCGGCGCTGGCCGCCCAGCGTGGCCAGGTGCTGGAGCACTATCGGCAGGAACTGGAGGCGCTGGCCAAGGTGCTGACCCAGACCCGCGGCCGCGCGGGCGTTGACCAGGCCGTGGAGGACCGGCTGGCGCAGTATCGCCAGGCCATGCCGGATGCCGCTTCGCGGCTGCGCGCGCGTCGCGAGGACATGCCCTACTGCCAGCTGCTGCAGCTGATGTCGGCGCGGCTGGCGGCGACCGGCGCCGACGGCGATGACGATGCCGGCGCAACCGCGGACGCGGCCTATTCCGGCGCCGGCGAACTGCTTGAAGACATCGACCTGGTCGATGCCAGCCTGGCCAACAACCGCGGCGACCGCGCCGGCCGCTTCGCACTGCGACGGCTGCGGCGGCGGGTGAGCAGCTTCGGCTTCCACCTGGCCGCGCTCGACCTGCGCCAGGATTCGGCCGCCCACGACGCCGCGCTTGGCGCGCTGGAGGGCGACGACGGCTGGGCCGCGCGGCCGCTGGACGAGCGGCTGGCGCGGCTGCACGCGCTGATTGCATCCCCCACGCCCGCCGCGCCCAGTGCCGAGGCGGCTGCGTCGTCGCTGGAGGTGTTCCGCACCGTGAAGTCGGCGCGCGAGCGCTATGGCGCCGACGCTTTCGGCCCCTACATCGTCAGCATGAGCCGCAGCGCCGCCGATGCGCTGGCGGTGCTGGCGCTGGCGCGCATCGCCGGCTGCACGGAAGGCGAGGGCGCCGGCGAGGTGCCGCTGGACGTGGCGCCGCTGTTCGAGACCGTCGATGACCTGGACGCTGCCGCCGGGGTGATGCGCGCGCTGTTCGACGACCCGGTGTACCGGGGCCACGTGCGCGCCCGCGGCGACCGCCAGGTGGTGATGCTCGGCTACTCCGACAGCGCCAAGGACAGCGGCCTGCTGGCCTCGCGCTGGGCGCTGCAGCGCGCCCAGGTGGACCTGATGCGGCTGGCGCACGAAGCCGGCGTGCGGCTGGTGTTCTTCCACGGTCGCGGCGGATCCGTGAGCCGCGGCGGCGGCAAGACCGAACGGGCGATCATTGCCGCCCCGCGCGGCACCGTCGACGGCCGGCTGCGGGTGACCGAGCAGGGCGAGGTGATCCACCACAAGTACGGCATCCGCGCGCTGGCGCTGCGCAACCTGGAGCAGGCCACCGGCGCGGTGCTGCGGGCGAGCCTTCGACCGCGGCCGCAGGAACCCCGGGCGCGTGGCTGGCGCGATATCGCCAGCGGCCTTGCCGCCGATTCGCGCTCCGCCTACCGCGCGCTGGTGCACGAGCACCCCGGCTTCGACGCCTACTTCCGCGCCGCCACCCCGGTGGACGTGATCGAACGCCTGCAGATCGGCTCGCGTCCCTCGCGCCGGCGCGAGGGCGGCATCGCCAACCTGCGCGCGATCCCCTGGGTGTTTTCGTGGTCGCAAAACCGCTCCGGGCTGACCGGCTGGTACGGCGTGGGCCGCGCGCTCCAGGCGGGCATCGCCGCGCACGGCCTGGAGGCAATGGCCGGGATGGCGCGCGACTGGCCGTTCTTCGCCGCCATGCTCGACGACGTGGAGATGCTGCTGGCGAAGTCCGACCTGGACATCTTCGAGCGGTACTCGCGCCTGGCCGGCGAAGCGCACGATGCATTCTTCCCCGACATCGCCGCCGAGTTCGCCCGCACCCGCGATGCGATCCTGGCGATCAAGGGCGAGGACGAACTGCTTGCCGGCGACTACCGGCTGCGCCTGTCGATCCGCCTGCGCAATCCCTACGTCGACCCGATCAGCCTGCTGCAGGTGGAACTGCTGCGCCGCTGGCGCGAGGGCGGCCGCGAGGACGAAGAGCTCCTGCGGGCGCTGTTCGCCACCATCAACGGCATTGCGGCCGGGGTCCAGAACACCGGCTGAGCGCGTGCCTGCGGCGACCGCGCAGGAGGGGCGTAGACTGCGGGTTTCCGACCCGGAGACCGGCATGTCTGATAGCGAACTCGTCTTCCACACCAACCCGATGTCGCGCGGGCGGATCGTGCGCTGGATGCTCGAGGAACTCGGGGTGGAATACCGCACCGTGGTGCAGGAGTACGGCACCAGCATGAAGTCGCCCGAGTACCTGGCGATCAATCCGATGGGCAAGGTGCCGGCGCTGCAGCATCGCGGCGCGGTGGTAACCGAGGCCGCGGCGATCTGCGCCTACCTGGCCGACGCGTTCCCGCAGGCCGGGCTGGCGCCGGCGGCAGATGATCCGCTGCGCGCCAGCTACTACCGCTGGCTGTTCTTCGCCGCCGGCCCGGTGGAGGCGGCGGTGACCGCCAAGGGGCTGGGCCTGCTGGCGCCCGCGGACAAGGCAATGATGGCCGGCTACGGCAGCTTTGATCAGACCATCGACGCGCTGGAGCAGGCCGTTGCGTCCGCATCGCCGTGGCTGCTGGGCGAGCGGTTCAGCGCGGCGGACGTGTACGTGGGCAGCCAGGTCGACTTCGGCCTGATGTTCAAGTCGATCCCCGAACGCCCGGCGTTCACCGCCTGGGCCGAGCGCCTGCGCGCGCGCGAGGCGTACAAGCGCGCGGCGGCAATGGACGACGCGCTGATGCCGAAAAAGGCCTGAGCGACGGCCGGGCCGGCTCCGTCCGGCCCGGTGTCCGTCCCTTCCTGCTCCGGCGCCGCCGTGTGGATGGGCGCCGGTGAATTCCGGTACTGTGCCGCTGGCGCGACGCTGCCATCACGTCCGGGGGGACTCCATGACCAGATCACGGCTGCATCCGATCGTCCGGCTGGACTACATCGTCCGGATGACGTGCTTCCCGCTGCTGATCGTCATCTTCTATTCGGTGTTCCACGCCTCCGGACGCGCCACGCCCGCGGTCATCGCGCTGCTGGTGGCGTGGGGGCTGGTTTGGCCACAGGTGGCGTACCTGCTGGCCCGCTACAGCGCCAACTCCAAGCATGCCGAACACCGCAACATGTTCATCGATTCGGTGATGGTGGGGGCGTGGGCGGCGGGCATGTATTTCAGCCTGTGGCCGAGCATCATGTTCCTGACCGCGGTGAACCTGGGCAACCTGGGGGTGGGCGGCATCCGGCTGGGACGCAGGGGGTGGATCGGCATCGCGCTGGGCGTCATTGGCTGCGGCTGGTTCACCGGTTACGAGCTGGCGTTCGGTGCGCCGCCGCTGCCGACCGCGGCCAGCATCCTGGGCATCTTCCTCACCAGTTCGGTGTTCGCGCTGCATTCGTACCTGCAGAGCAAGCGTTTCGTGCGCAACCGCAAGCTGCTGGAGGAGCAGAACCTGCAGCTTGAGGAAAAGCGCGTGCAGCTGGCCCAGGCCAAGGAGGAGGCGGTGGCCGCCAACCGGTCCAAGAGCCTGTTCCTGGCCAACATGAGCCACGAACTGCGCACGCCGCTGAACGCGATCATCGGCTACAGCGAGTTGCTGGCGGAGGAGGCCCAGGACGCGGGCGAGGAGGCGGCCGTGCCCGATCTGCAGAAGATCCACGGCGCCGGCAAGCACCTGCTCGGGCTGATCAACGAAGTGCTCGACCTGTCGAAGATCGAGGCCGGGAAGATGGAGGTGCACCTGGAGCAGGTTGAGCTGGCACCGCTGCTGCAGGAGGTGATCGATACCGTGCGCCCACTGGCCGACAAGGGCCGCAACCGGCTGGCGCTGGAAGCCCACGCGCCGGGCGCGATGCGCACCGATGTCACCAAGCTGCGGCAGATGCTGTTCAACCTGCTCGGCAACGCGGCCAAGTTCACCGAAAAGGGCGACATCATCCTGCGCGCCCGGCGCGACGGCGCGGGGGGAGGAGCCTGGCTGGTATTCGAGGTCGAGGACACCGGCATCGGCATGACGCCCGAGCAACAGGAGGGGCTGTTCCAGCCGTTCTCGCAGGCCGACGCCTCGACCACGCGCAAGTACGGCGGCACGGGCCTGGGGCTGGCCCTGTCGCGGCATTTCGCGCGGATGCTGGGCGGGGATATCGCCCTGCGCAGCACCAGCGGGGTCGGCACCACCTTCACCATTCGCGTGCCCGCCGACGCCGATGCGCAGCAGCAGCCTGCGGCCGAAGCGGCGCCCGTTCCGGAGGACGTCACCGTGGTCCCGCCGGGGGCGCCCATCGTGCTGGTGATCGATGACGACCCGGCCGGCCGCGAACTGCTCGCACGCAAGCTTGCGCGCCAGGGGCTGCGGGTGGAGTCGGCCGGCGACGGCGCCGACGGGCTGCGCCGCGCCCGCGAGCTGCGGCCCACCCTCATCCTGCTCGACGTGCTGATGCCCGGTGACGACGGCTGGAACGTGCTGGCCCAGCTCAAGGCGGATCCGCAGCTTGCGCCGATCCCGGTGGTGATGATCTCGGTGACCGGACAGCAGGCGCTCGGCGTCTCCCTGGGTGCGGCCGATTACCTGGTCAAGCCGATTCAGGGCGACGGCCTGGCGCAGACCGTCCGCAAGCACCTGGGGACGCACCCGGCGGCGCAGCCGATCCTGGTGATCGACGACGACGCCACCACCCGCACCATGCTGCGAAGGCAGCTGGCACGGCAGGGCTGGCGCGTGGTCGAAGCCGCGGACGGCGTGGAGGGGCTGGCCTGCGTTGAAGAGGTATCGCCCGCGCTGGTGCTGCTGGACCTGATGATGCCGCGGATGGACGGCTTCGCCTTCCTGGATGCGCTGCGTGGCAAGGAAGGCGCCGGCGACATCCCCGTGATCGTACTTACCGCCAAGGAGCTCACCCGCGCCGAGCAGCAGGAGCTGTCCAGCCGCGCCAGCATGGTGTTCGCCAAGGGCCGCTATAGTGGCGGCGAGCTGGAGGGGGAGGTGCGGCGCGCGCTGGGCGCCGCGGCGTCCGTCGATCGCAACCATCCCGTCGCGACGGAATCGTGATGAAGATCCTGCTGGTCGAAGACAACGAAATGAACCGCGACATGCTCTCGCGCCGGCTGACCCGGCGCGGCCACGCGGTGGTGACGGCGATGGACGGCAAGGCCGCGGTGGATGCGACGCTTGATGAGCGCCCCGACGTGGTGCTGATGGACATGGGCCTGCCGGTGATGGATGGCTGGGAGGCGGCGCGCCGGATCAAGGCCGATTCGCGCACGGCGTCCATCCCGGTGATCGCGCTGACCGCGCACGCGATGGCCGAGGATCGCGAGCGCGCGCTGGCCGCCGGTTGCGACGAGTTCGACACCAAGCCCGTGGACCTGGAGCGCCTGTGGGAGAAGATCGTCGCGGTCACCCGGGGCCAGGTGCCGCGATGATGTCGCGCCTGGGCGACGATGATGGCACCTTGTTCCAGGCCACGCGGATGGCCGAGCTTGCCGGGTTGACGGAGTTCATCACGCGCGCCTGCGCAAGGGTGGGCGCCGGGGCCGAGGCCACGGCCGACCTGCGACTGGCCACCGAGGAAGTGTTCACCAACATCATGCGCCACGGCTATGGCGACCAGCCCGGGCCCGTGACCGTGCGGGTGGAGGCCACGCCCGGGCGGATGGCCGTGACCCTGGTGGATGCCGCACCGGGCTTTGATCCCGACAGCCTGCCCGCGCCGGACATCCACGCCGACTGCGCGCAGCGTGAGCCCGGAGGGCTGGGCTGGCACCTGGTCCGCCAGGTAATGGACGAGGTCAGGCGCGAACCCGGGGCGCAGGGCGGCAACGTGTTCACCCTGGTCAGGAACCTCCAGGCGCCGCGGCGCATTGCAGACAGATGAAAGGAGAAACAACCATGGACATCCAGATCGAACCCGGTGAGCACGCCGCCGTCGTCGCCATTTCCGGCAGCGTGGACGGGCTTACCGCCGATACCCTGCTCAGTACGCTGCAGGGCTACGTGGAGGCCGGCCACACGCGCCTGGTCGCCGACCTGGAGGGGGTCGATTACACCAGCAGCGCCGGGCTGCGCGCGCTGCTGGCCACGGTGAAGCAGGCGCGCCAGCGCGGCGGCGACCTGCGCCTGGCCAACATCAACCCGCCGGTGCTCAAGGTGCTGGAGCTGAGCGGCTTCACCGCCATCATGAAGTGCTACGACGACGTGGCCACCGCCATGGACAGCTACGCCGCCTGAGTCGGCAGGGAGGATCGGGATGGACGCACCCACCGCAACCGCAGCCGTTTCACCGCCGCATCGCAAGCGGGTCGCCCTGGTCATCGGCTCGGGCAGCGTGCAGTGCGCCGCGGCCCTGGGCATGTGGAAGGTGCTGCAGCGCGAGGGCATCGACATCGACATGGTGGTGGGCTGCAGCGGCGGCAGCCTGTACGCGTCGGTGATGGCGCTGGGCCACGACATCGACACCTGCGAGCGGCTGACCCGGGAGCTGTGGACGCCGGAGCTCACGAAACGCCGCGACATGCGCTCGCTGCTGGGCGCGGTGCTGCCGAAGGTGTTCGGCTTCGACGGATCGCTGGGCATGGTCAGCGACAAGCCGCTGATGAAGACGCTGGACCAGCTGTTCGGCGAGCGCCGCTTCGATGAAACCGCGATCCCGCTGCACGTGGTGGCCACCGACCTGCACAACGGGCAGATGGTGGCGCTGTCGGAAGGTCGGGTGCGCGACGCGGTGCGGGCGAGCATCGCGATCCCGTACATCTGGAAGCCGTGGGAGATCGACGGCCGCTGGCTGCTCGACGGCTGCGCCTCCGACCCGCTGCCGGTGGACGTGGCAATCCGCGAGGGCGCCGACGTGATCCTGGCGATGGGCTTCGAGAGCCCGTACCCCAAGCGGATCCGTTCGGCCACGCGCTATGCGTTCCAGGTCAACAGCGTCTACACCAACAACCTGCTGCGCGCCAATTACGCCTTCCACAACCTGGCCCACCACGCCGAGATCATCCCGGTGCTGCCGGAATTCGACCGTCCGGTGCGGCTGTTCGACACCCACGAGATCCCGTACGTGATCGAAGAGGGTGAGCGGACCATGCAGGCCCAGCTCGGCTACCTGCGCCAGGCGCTGGAGGCGACCGTTGCCTGAAGCGCGGCCGGCCCAGGCCCCTGCGCCATCCGCGCCGCCGCGCCGCCCGCGACTGGCCCTGGTGGTCGGCTCGGGCGGGATCAAGTGCGTGGCCGCGGTGGGCATGTGGAAGGTGCTGCAGCGCGAGGGCATCCGCCCCGACCTTGTCGTGGGCTGCAGCGGCGGCGCGCTGTACACCGCCTCGATGGCGCTGGGCATGGACGCGGACGAGGCCGAGCGCATCAGTCCGCGCATGTGGGACGGGCTGTTCAAGCGCATCCACTTGCGTTCGGTGCTGCGTGGCCTGTTGCCGCGCGGCCTTGGCGGCAGCGAGCGCATCGGGCTGATCAACGATCGTGCGGTCGGCGCCAACATGCGCGAACTCTACGGTGATGCGACCTTCGCCGACACCGGCATTCCGCTGCATATCGTCGCCACCGACCTGCACTCGGGCGAGAAGGTGGACATCAGTACCGGTCGCGTGGCCGACGCGGTGCGTGCCAGCATCGCCATGCCGATGCTGCTGCGGCCCTGGCCGGTCGACGGGCGGCTGCTTGTCGACGGCGGCGTGTCGGATCCGCTGCCGATCAGCGTCGCGATCCGCGAGGGTGCCGACATCATCCTGGCGATGGGCTTCGAGACCCCGCCCGCCGAGCGCCTGGACTCGCTGCTCGGCGCCGCCGGCCAGTCGATCTCCGCCACCATCAACCACCTGCTGCGCTCCACCTACGCCTTCTACAGCGCCGTGCACCACGCCGAGATCGTCCCGATCATGCCCGGCTTCGACCGGCCTATCCGCCTCGGCGACAGCCATCTGATCCCCTACCTGATCGAACAGGGCGAACGCGCCACCCTCGACGTGCTGCCCTACCTGCGCCGCCTCGACCTCGCCACCGCGGCGGAGCCGGCGTGAGCGCGCTGCAGGACGACGTCGCCCGGATCCTGGTGGTCGATGACACCGAGGCCAACCGCGACCTGCTGGTGCGACGGCTCGGCCGCCAGGGCCACGCGACCGAAACCGCCAATGACGGGCGCCAGGCGCTCGACATGCTGGCCGGGGGCGGGTTCGACCTGGTGTTGCTGGACATCATGATGCCGGAGGTCAACGGCTACGAGGTGCTGGAGCGGATGCGCGCCGACGACGCGCTGCACCACGTGCCGGTGATCCTGATTTCCGCGCTCGGCGATACCGACAGCATCATCAAGGGCATCGAGCTGGGCGCCGACGACTACCTGCCCAAGCCGTTCAACCCGCACATCCTGCGCGCCCGCGTGGAGGCCAGCCTGGCCCGCAAGCGCCTGCATGACCGCGAGCAGATGCACGCGCGCAGCCTGGAGCGCGAGCTGGACATCGCCCGCAAGATCCAGGCCGGCTTCCTGCCCGCGGAGCTGCCGGCCGTGCCCGGGTGGGAGCTGGCGACCTGGTTCCAGCCCGCGCGCCGGGTCAGCGGTGACTTCTACGACGCCTTCCCGGTGCACGATGGCCGGCGCATCGCGCTGGCGGTGGCCGACGTGTGCGGCAAGGGCGTGGGCGCGGCGCTGTTCATGGCCCTGTTCCGCAGCCTGTTGCGCGCGCTGGCCGAGCGCCTGCTCACGGGTGAAGGCGACGGCTCGGCGCAGGTGCAGCAGCTGATCAGCAGCATCAACGACTACATTGCGCGCACCCACGACCGCGACAACATGTTCGCGACGTTGTTCTTCGCGCTGGTCGATCCGGCCACCGGCGATATGGTCTACGTCAACGGGGGCCACGAGGCGCCGGTGATCAGCGGTCCGGGGGGCGTGCGCACGCGGCTGGCGCCGACCGGCCCCGCGGTCGGCATGCTGCCCGGACTGCCGTTCAATGCGGGGCGCGACGTGATCGCTGTCGGCGAAACCCTGGTTGCGTTCACCGACGGCGTGACCGATGCCGTGGGTGCGGACGGGGCGCGTTACTCGGAAGAGCGTTTGCTGGCGCTGCTGTCCAGCCCGGCAGGTTCCGCGCCAGCCGCCCTGCAGCGCATCCGGGCCGACGTTCCTGCCGGCGCCGATACGGAGCCGTTCGACGACATCACCGTGCTCGTGGCGCGTCGACAGAGGGCCTGAGGACCGGGCAGCGGATCATCTGCGCTGGGCAGGCTGGATTGCGCCGGCCTCGACGCCAGTGCGCCTGTCACCGCCCCGGGTCTGTTGCCTGGGTATCAATCGCCTGCTTCACCGCCTCGACCAGCCCGCGCCGCGCCGCCACCAGTTCGCTGGAGGTGGCCTGCGGCCAGGCCGCGACCTGGGCGATGACCAGCTCGCGCGAAGGGTCGATGTAGAGCATCTGCCCGAAGATGCCGACCGCCGAGTAGCTGCCGTCGGTATCGGCCCACCACTGGTAGCCGTAGCCGCGTTCGGGCGCGCCTTCGGCGTCCTGCCCGCGCACCGCGCCCTGCATCCAGGCTTCGGCGATCACCTGCTCGCCGTCGATGCGGCCGCCGCCGAGCATGAACTGGCCCAGCCGGGCATAGTCGCCCAGGGTCGCCGACAGGCCACTGCCGCCGGTGTTGCTGCCGTCGCATTCGTCGCGGATCCAATATGCGTCGGCGGCCATGCCGTAGGGCTTCCAGATCACGTCGGACAGGTAATGGGCCAGCGGCCGGCCGGTGGCGCGCTCCACCACCAGGCCCAGCAGGTCGGTCTCGGCGGTGTTGTAGTTCCAGTGCGTGCCCGGCGCGTGCTGGCGCGGCAGCGCGCGCAGGTAGGACAGCGCGTGGGCCTGGCCGTCCACGCAGCGGCCCAGGTACATCCGTGCCACGTCGGACTCCGGGTCGGCGTAGTCCTCGTTCCAGCGCACGCCCGAGGTCATGGTCAGCAGCTGGCCCACGGTGACGTCGGCGTAGGCGCTGTCGGCCAGTTCGGGAATATAGGTGGCCAGCGTGTCTTCCAGGCTGCCCACGTGGCCCTGCTGCAGGGCGATGCCGAGCAGCGTGGAGGTGACCGACTTGGCGACGGAGAAAGATTCCCAGCGGTCCTGCGGACCGAAACCAAGGCCGTGGCGTCGCAGACGGACCCTGCCATCATGCAGGACCATCAGGCCGGCGATGTGGTGCGCGTCCACGTAGCCGTCCAGCCAGGCATCGCCGCCGGGCAGCTCCAAAGGCTCCCCGTCCGGCAGGGCCTGGACCCGGGTGCCGCGGGCCGCCACGTCGCTGGGGAAGCGACGGTCCATCTGCCGGAACTCCGATTCGCGCTGCGCCTGCGGCCAGAACAGCACGGCTTCGCGCTGCTCGCCGATGGTCGGGCCGGCCGTGGGAGCGACCGCGGACGGTTTGCCGCAGGCGGCAAGCGACAGCAGTGCCGCATACAGGGCGCAGGCAAGGAAGTGGCGGATGGACATGCGCTCTCGGGAATTCCGGCACGGCTGGCAATGGTAAGCGTGGCATTGATGCCCCGGCCACCAGGCGGGGCCTGGCGGGCGCCGGGCGTGGCGTTCGGCGGCGTACCTAGGGCAACCCCCAATTGGTTGATTGTCACGACCTAGTGAATATATGCCGGCGGCGCTCCGGGTTTCCGGGGTGGACGCAAGCCAAGGAGCTTATTCAATGCACCCCTACGAGATCGCGCCTCCTCCCCCGCCGCCGCCGCCGCCGCCGCCGCCCCCACCTCCGCCCAAGGAGCTGGCGGAACTGCCGCCGGAAGAGGCGCAGAACATCGTCGACGAGATGACCCCGGAGCAGGTGGAGGAGTACACCGCAGAGGTTGAAGAGCTTCCGGTCTCCGAACGCCAGGAAGCCGCCAACGACCTCGCCCAGAGCCTGGACGCGGAGGGCCTGGCAAAGCTGCGCCCCGCATTTGGTGGTGGCGAAGGCGGGCGCAATGCGATCGACCAGGCGGTCGACAACTTCGGCAACGCCCAGGTCCAGGGCGACTACCCGGCAGCGGCGATGTCCGCCGATCCCGCGTTTGAACAGACCATGCAGGACCTCGGGCTCAGCGCGGCCGATGTCGAGGACGCCACGCTCGAGACCCTGGAAACCCTTGAGACTGCGGCAAGCCAGGTCAGCGAGGGGAACTACGGTGACGCGATCTCCACCCTGGCCTCGCTGGCCGGTGGCGATGCCGAAGCGCTGGCGACCCAGGTCGTGGCAACGATTGGCGAGCGTATCGAGGGCGTGCCGCAGGTGGTGCGCGACGTACTGTCCGATCCGCAGGCGGCCGGGAAGCTGCTCGCCGCGGGTGGTGACGTGATTACCCAGCTGGTGGGCGGTGACTTCAAGGCCGCGCTTGCCACGATCACCGATACCGGGCTGCGTGACAGCCTGATCGATGCCGCGCTTGCCAATCCGGATTCGGCCTTCAGCCAGGCCGTTGCCGAGCTGGGGCTTGATGCGGACACCCTGAAGGAAGCGGGTGACGCGGTGCCGTCGCTGGTTGGTGCGGCGCAGCATGCCGCAGACGGGGATTGGGAGCAGGTGGGCCTGGCGCTTGCCGATGCCGCTGAACAGGCGCCGGAGCTGGTTGCCGACGCCCTGCAGGGCATTGCCCAGCACTTGGACGGCCCGGCCGCGGCGATTCTTGGTGACGAAAGCGTGGCCGCCGCGCTGGCTGATGCGGGTCCTGATGCGCTGCGTGCCCTGGTGCAGGGCGATGCTGCTGGCGCGTTGCAGCACCTGGCCGACAACGCCGAGCTGCGCGACGCGGTGATCGATGCCGCAATGGCCGACGGGGATTCTGGTTTCGCGGAAACGGTGACCAGCCTTGGCCTGACAGGCGACGACCTGAAGAGCGCCGGTGAAGGCCTGCCCGACCTGATGGAGGCCGTCGGGCTTGCCGCTACGGCGCAGACGCCGGAGGACTGGCAGCAGGCGGGGCTGGCGCTTGCGGATGCCGCGGAACATGCGCCTGAGCTGGTGGCCAAGGGCATCGAGGCACTGGCCGGCCAGCTGCCGGAGCCGGCGGCGTCGATCATTGGCGACGAGGCCGTTGCCCAGCAACTGGCCGAGGCGAGCCCGGAGACGTTGCGCGCGCTGCTGGAAGGCAAGCCGGACGAGGCGCTGCAGCACCTGGCCGAGAACCGCGAGCTCAGTGACGCGGTGATCGATGCCGCGATGGCGGACCCGGAATCCGCGTTCGCGCAGAACGTCTCCGCCCTGGGCCTGACGGCAGACGATCTCAAGGAAGCGGCGGGCGGCTTGCCCGACGTGATGAACGCGGTGCAGCTTGCGACCACGGCCGAAAGCGCCGAGGACTGGCGTCAGGTCGGCCTGGCGTTGGCCGATGCAGCCGAGCACGCGCCGGCAGTGGTTTCCAAGGGCATCGAGGCGCTGGCCGCACAGCTGCCCGAGGGCCTGGCGCGCACCGTGCTGGGTGATCCGGACGTGGCCACCCAGCTGGCCGAGGCGAGCCCGGAGGCCCTGCGTGCGCTGCTCAACGGCGACGCCGAGGGTGCCCTGTCGACGCTCGCCGGCGACAAGGACCTGCGCGACGCGGTGATCGACGCCGCCGCGACAGATCCGCAGGTTGCCGCGCTGATGGAGCAATACGACATCAGTGCCGACGAACTGAAGCAGGCCGGCGATGCCGCGCCGCACCTGTTCAGCGCGATCCAGGCGGTGGCTGATGGCCGGATTCCGGACGCGCTGGAGTCGTTGCGCGCCGCGGGTGAGTCGGCTCCCGACCTGATGGCCGATATCGGTGTCGCCATCTACGAGCAGCTTGATCCGGATATGCAGCAGACGCTGCAGTCGCTGGGCGTGGATGGCGAGAGCATCCGCGAGTCGGCCGCCGCGCTGCCCTCGCTGGTGGATGCTGCCAACGCTGTTGCCGCCGGCGAATGGACTGACGCGGTGGATGCCGTGCTGGAAGCCGGCCAGGCCGCCCCCGGAATGGCCACTTCGCTGATCCAGAAGCTGGGCGAATCGATCCCGGGTGACACCCTGGCCGGGGCGCTGCTGTCCGATGAGGCGGTCGCCAGCGCATTGGCCAGTGATCCGGCATTGCACGAAGCGATTGGCCAGCTGCTTGACGGCCAAGTCCTGGAGGGCGCTAGCGCGTTGCTGCACAACGCGTCGGTGCGCGATGCGGTGCTTGAGGTGGTCGCCGACGACGCCGATGTCGCCGCCGCCCTGGAGAAGGTTGGCCTGACCAGCGACGACCTGCTTGAGGCGGGAGCCGCTTCGCCGCACCTGCTTGATGCCGGCATTGCACTTGCCGACAACGACCTGCCGGGCGCCATGGAGTCGCTGGCCGCCGCCGCCGATGCGGCGCCGGGCCTGCTCGAGAAGGCGGCCGGTGCCCTGTACGACGCCCTGCCGCAGCCGGTGCGCGACAAGTTCACCGAGCTGGGCCTGACCCGGGACGAGCTTGCCCAGGCGGGCGCTGCGCTGCCGCATTTCTATGATGCGGTGCGCGCGGTGGGTACTGGCGATGCGGAAGGCGCATTGCAAGCATTGGCCAACGGTATCGGGGCAGCTCCCGACCTGGTGACCAAGGCCATCCTGGCAATCGGCAACCAGCTGCCGGAGCAGTTCGGCCTGCTGCGTGCGCTGATGACCGACGAGGCGCTGGTGTCGACCCTGGTGGGCGATTCCTCGGTGCACGAATCGTTGCGGATGCTGCTGGAAGGCGACATCCCGGGTGGCCTGCAGGGGCTGGGCGACAACGAGGACCTGATGACGGCCGTGGGCAACGTGCTCGCGCAGGACGAAGGCCTGATGCAGCGGCTTGAGCCGCTGGGCATCACCACCGCCGAGGAGATTTCACAGCTTGGCCCGACGATTTCCAATGTCTTCGAGCTGGCTGAGGCGGTCGGTGCGGGCGACGTGCGCGCCTCGATCGAGGCCTTTGCGAACTTTGCCTCGGAGCTGCCTTCCGGCATCCGCCAGAAGGTGCTCGACAATGTGATCGGCGGGCTGGATCTCAACCCGGCGCTGGAATCACTGCTGGGCGGGGTCATCGACGCGATGACCAATCCTGAGATCGCCGAGGCAGTGGGCGCCGCGTTTGCCGCTTTCGCCAGCGGTGATCCGCTGGAGTTCGTGCGCAAGCTTGGCGAGGCCGGCGCGCTGATCGCCGACCAGTCGCCTGACCTGGCGGTGACGTTCCTCAACGCCCTGCAGCACATGCCGGGCCCGGCGGGTGAGTTCTTCTCCGATCCAATCCTGAACCGTGGAATCGTTGAATCCGGTGCGCTTGGCAATTTGTTCGAGGCGGTGACCCTGGTCGCCAGCGGTGACCTGGGCGGGGCCATAGGCAAGCTTGGTGATGCGATCGGTGCCCTGATCACCCATGGCGACCCGGCCACCATCGGTCCATTCGATCCGCTGGGCAGGTTCGGGCCGGAATTCGGTCCCTACGAGCTTCCAATCGGTGAACAGTCGCTGGATCTCATCGGTCGGCTGGTCGTGCAGTTCGTCGAGGCGATGCCGCCGAAGGTGAAGTCCTTCCTGCAGGAACAGGCGGGCGAGGCGGTGGCCAGCAGCGGCCTGAAGTCGATCCCGGTGGTGGGTCCGGTGATCGGTGTGGTCGATGCAGGCAGCGATCTGATCAGCGACATCCGTAATGGCGAAAGCGGTCTGACCATTGCGCTCAGCGCCGCGGACCTGGCCATCAACGCCGCCGGCTTCTTCCCGCCTGCGCAGGCGGCCCTGGGGCCGTTGAGGACGTTGTTGGGGGTCGCTCAGGGCGTCAATGCAACGGTGGAGTTCATCGGCGGCATCAGTGACTTTGGCGAACAGTTCACCGGCATGTGAGGTCGTCGCGCCGGCAGGGGGGCCCTGTCGGCGCGATGATGCCGGGTGTCAGTCCAGTCCCAGCGAGCGCAGGAAATCCAGGGTGCGTGCGATACGCGCATCCTGTGGCAGGCCCGTTTCCAGCTCAAGCAGGCGTCCATCCGTGAGTCTGTCAGTGGAGGCATGCACGAAGTCACGCGATTGCCGGCGGAACATTTCGCCGTCGCCGGCTGCCACGCCCGGCGCCGCGGCCCGCTTCTCGACCTCCGACCAGTCCAGGACGCAGGCGTCGACGCCGTCCAGGTACGACAGCCATGTCGTTCCCCACAGTCCCAGCCTGGGGGCGTCGCCGTGCAGCTGGTCAAGCGCGGCGCGGTACTTTGCAGCGAGCGGGGCGTTGGGGCCCGGCATGGCGTCGGCATTGGCGAGCAGCAGCTTGAGCGTCTCCGGGTCCGCCGCCATGGTTTTGGAGATCTGGGCGTTGTCGACCGGCAGGATGTCCGCGGCCTGGAACACCGCGTCGGCCCACGGGTCGCGTTCCAGCGGCGGATTGTCGAGGACGACGATGCGTTGTTGAGCCATGCTGGTCCCTGTTGCTTTGGTTGGACCAGCGAGTATAGGACGCGTGCGGGACATCTCCGCGCCGTCTTCGTCACGAAACGCGTCGCATGCAATCATGCGCGCAACGCCTCTTACGGAGATCGATCCCATGAAATTCCGCAGTCACCGCGTCCCGCCGCTTTTCGTTGCCCTTGCCGCCAGCATGGCGCTGTCCGCCTGCGCAGGCGAGCAGGCGGGCGACAGCGCGGGCGATTCCGCCTCCGCGCCGACCACGATGGCTGCCGAAGCGGATGCAGCGCCGTTGCCGCAGGTGGCCGGGAGCGAGGACGTCGAGGGTGCCGCAGACGCCATGGCCGATGCCTCGGCGATGCTGGCGGCAGGCGGCTGGAACTATGGCAGCACTCCGACCGATGGCGGCGAGGCAGCGACCGCGCGCATCACCGGCAGCCTGGACGGTGGCGGTTCGGTGGAACTGGTCTTCACCGATGATCCGACCTGGGGAGCGACGGCGACGATCGAGGGCCTGCCCGGCCCGATCGAGTGTCCCGACGGCTGCCGCGCGGGGATCTCGATCGATGGGGGCCCAGAGACCAGCGTGCCGGCATCGCGGCCGCAGGCGGAGGCGGGCGAGCCGGTGCTGTCATTGCGTAAACCGCGGGACCTGTGGCGCGACCTGGACGGGGCGAGCGAGCTGCGGCTTGCCTTGCCTGGCGAGCGCACCGCGGTCTTCCAGGTCGAAGGCCTGGATACCAGCCGCCTGCCTGGCCTGGAGTAGGCATCATGTGGCGCTACGATCTGGAAGTACGCGAAGACCTGGGCGAGTGCCGCACGGCGGCCGTCGACAGCCTTGTCCCGCTGTATATCGCCGGCGCGCTTGGCAGCCCGACGCTGGAGATCAGCGAGGATGCCACGTGGGGGCCGCAGGTCCGCATCAGGCTGCACGCGGGCCAGGTTGATCCACGGACCGGGCGCAAGGTCGAGGCCGCGGTTGATGACGGCGACACGCTTGAGCTGGCCGCATCGCATCCGGAAGGCCGCGACGACGTGCTGTCGCTGCGGGAGCCGCGTGCGCTGGCCAAGGCGGTTGCCGCCGGCCGCATGCTGTACCTGCGGGTTCCGGTCCGCCACCAGGGGTGGGTGAAGATGACGTTCGACGTCGCCGGGCTCGATCGCGAGCGCTTGAAGGTAGCGCCGGCGCCCCACTGAAATTTCCGCCAAGGTCCCGCCGAAGGTGACGTCGGCGGGGCGTGGCCGGCGGACGATTCGATGAACGCGTAGCAAAAGGCCGAACATCAGTCGCCGACGACGATTGGTGGGCGAATCGCTGTGTCCGCAGCGCGGTGGCGTGGAGGTTGCGGACAGCATTCCCGCGGCCAGCTGTTATACTGCCCCCCACTATACGAAGAGTCCTTCGGGATGCCCCACTCGCCTGAGGAAAAACGCAAGGTCCTCGCCCGCGTGCGCCGCATCCGCGGGCAGTGCGATGGCGTGGCGCGCGCGCTGGAAGCGGGCGCGGACTGCGCGCCGGTGCTGCAGCAGATCGCGGCCATCCGCGGTGCGGTCAATGGATTGATGAGCGAGGTGCTGGAATCGCACCTGCGCGAGCAGTTCGGGCAGCCGGCCGAGGACGCCGCCGAGCGCCAGGCGCGGGTGGTGGAGATGACCGGGCTGATCCGCTCGTATCTCAAGTGATCCGCAAAGATGAGCCGCGGCGCCGCGCGCCGCTCCCCCTATCCGTTGCATTGCAGGAGTATCGCCATGAAGACCCGTGCCGCCGTTGCATTCGAAGCCGGAAAGCCGCTGCAGATCGTCGAGCTGGACCTGGAGGGCCCGAAGAAGGGCGAGGTGCTGGTGAAGATCACCCACACCGCGCTGTGCCACACCGATGCGTTCACCCTGTCGGGAGAGGACCCGGAAGGCGTGTTCCCGGCGGTGCTGGGCCATGAGGGCGCGGGCGTCGTGGTCGAGGTGGGCGAGAGCGTGACCAGCGTCAAGCCGGGCGACCACGTGATCCCGCTGTACACCGCCGAGTGCGGCGAGTGCCTGTTCTGCAAGAGCGGCAAGACCAACCTGTGCGTGTCGGTGCGCGCCACCCAGGGCAAGGGCGTGATGCCCGACGGCACCACCCGTTTCTCCTACAACGGCAAGCCCGTCTACCACTACATGGGCTGCTCCACCTTCGCCGAGCATACCGTGGTGGCCGAGGTCTCGCTGGCCAAGGTCAACCCGGAGGCCAACCCGGAGCACACCTGCCTGCTCGGCTGCGGCGTCACCACCGGCATCGGCGCGGTGCACAACACCGCCAAGGTGGCCGAAGGTGACAGTGTGGCCGTGTTCGGCCTGGGCGCGATCGGCTTGGCGGTGATCCAGGGCGCGGTGCAGGCCAAGGCCGGGCGCATCATCGCCATCGACACCAACCCGGCCAAGTTCGAGTTGGCCAAGCAGATGGGCGCCACCGAGTGCGTCAACCCGAAGGACTACAACCGGCCGATCCAGGAAGTGATCGTGGAGATGACCGGCTGGGGCGTGGACCACAGCTTCGAGTGCATTGGCAACGTGGACGTGATGCGCTCGGCACTGGAGTGCGCGCACCGCGGCTGGGGCCAGAGCGTGATCATTGGCGTGGCCGGTGCGGGCAAGGAGATCAGCACCCGCCCGTTCCAGCTGGTAACCGGGCGCAAGTGGATGGGCACCGCTTTTGGCGGTGTGAAGGGGCGCACCCAGCTGCCGGGCATGGTGGAGGAGGCGATGAAGGGCGACATCAAGCTCGAGCCCTTCGTCACCCACACCCTGCCGCTGGAGCGGATCAACGAGGCCTTCGAGCTGATGGAGAAGGGCGAGTCCATCCGTACCGTCATCCGTTACTGAGCGTCGGGGCGCAGCCCCGGCCCGGGAGGAATGAAATGAGCAAGACCGAACGAATCGAACACCGCGCCAGCTTCGGCGGCTGGCAGGATGTCTACCGCCACCGCTCCGAAGTGCTGGGCTGCGACATGACCGTGGGCGTGTACCTGCCGCCGCAGGCGGAGAAGGAAAAGCTGCCGGTGCTGTACTGGCTCAGCGGTCTGACCTGCAACGAGCAGAACTTCATCACCAAAGCCGGCGCGCAGCGCTATGCGGCTGAGCACGGGGTCATCATCGTCGCCCCGGACACCAGCCCGCGCGGCGAGGAGGTTGCCAACGACGACGCCTATGACCTCGGCCAGGGCGCCGGCTTCTACGTCAATGCCACCCGCGACCCGTGGGCGAAGCACTACCGGATGTACGACTACATCGTCGAGGAACTGCCGGCGTGGGTGGAGGCCGATTCGGCCGCCAGCGGCGTGCGCGCCATCAGTGGGCACTCGATGGGTGGCCACGGCGCGCTGGCCATCGCGCTGAAGAACCCGGGCCGCTACCGCAGCGTGTCGGCGTTCTCGCCGATCGTGGCACCGTCGCAGGTGCCCTGGGGCGAGAAGGCCTTCAGCGCCTACCTGGGCGATGACCGCCAGGCGTGGAGGCAGTACGACACGGTGGAGCTGGTGAAGCAGGGCGCGGAAGAGAAGCTGCCGATGCTGATCGACCAGGGCGACGCCGACGAGTTCCTGGAGGGACAGCTGAAGCCCGAACTGCTGCGCGAGGCGGCGAAGGACGCCGGCCATCCGCTGGAGCTGCGCATGCAGCCCGGCTACGACCACAGCTACTACTTCATCTCCAGCTTCATCGGCGACCACGTCGCCCATCATGCCAAGGCGCTGCGTGGCTGAAGCCGCGCCCATCCTCCCGTAGAGTGGAGCAAGCTCCGCTCTACGAATCTGGTGGAGGCGGGGCCAGCAGGAAGTCGGTATAGGCGAAGCGGTCGTCGCGCAGCACGGTGTCGGCGCGCTGCAGGGGTAGGGGCCGGTTGAACATGGGGCCGGCGCTGACGCAGGTGTGGAATTCCCCGTTCTCGCCGCAGGGGTCGACGCCTTCGGGCAGGTCGGCGAGCAGCGCGTCATCGAACACGCGGCCGGCGAATCCGGCGTCAAGCTGCTGCGTATCCACGCAGCACAGGTGGGTGCGCAGGCCGCCGGCGATCATCTCGCGCGCCAGCCCGCTGGTGTCGACGCCGAACAGCGGAAACAACGCTTGCCAGCCCAGCCGTTCGCACAGGGCCTGGCGCCAGTTGCGTACGTCGGCCAGCAGCAGGTCGCCGAAGGCGATGGTCGCCAGTCCCGGCCAGCGTTCGCCGGCGCGGACCAGCCCGTCGGCGAAGGCGGTTTCGTAGGTGGCGTTGTCGCACTGCTGTGGAATCCATGCTTCCACCAGTGGCAGCCCGACGGCGTTGGCCTGGGCCTGTACCACGTTGCGGCGCACGCCCTGCATGGACACCCGGTCGTGGCCCTCGGTGAACGTGGTCAGCAGGCCGACCACCTCGATTCCCGCCGCCCCGCGCAGCGTGTGCAGGGTCCATGCCGCATCCTTGCCGCCGCTCCATGACAGCAGTACCCGCGTGTGCGCCGCGCTCATCCGGTGCGGCGGTCAGCGCACATTGCGCAGCTCCCAGGCGCTGCCGGCCAGCAGGCCCAGGCGATGGCGCATGATCTCCCCGGCAATGGTGGTCTCCACCACCAGGTCCACGCCCAGGTTGCGCTGGCGGCCGCTGACCTTGGCCTGCGGATCCACCACGCCCAGCGCCGGGTCGACCTCGTCGGGCTCCTCCTGGGTCAGGCGCCAGCGCTCGAACAGCGCCGTGCCGCGCAGCGCATCCTGTACTTCTTCGGCAATGCCTTCCGGGCCGCGCGCGGCCATTGCGAACTGGCCGGCCTGGTCCAGTTTCGAAGTATCGGGGACGCGAATGTCGTAAACAGCCATGGCAATCCTTGGTAGCAGGGAAGCGCCAGTCTGCCCGTCGCAGCGTAAGCGTGCCGTGTTAATCCCTCAGCGTTGCGGGTAGGCCCGCGGCAGGCCGCCCTCGACGCGCGGTGCGGGCGTGCGCATGTAGCGGTCGCGCAGTTCGGTCTGGCGCGAGCGCATTTCGATCGGGGCGCCGTTGAACCAGACCTGCTCGGCCGTGTGCGCCACGTCCAGCGGGTCGCCGGTCCACAGCGCCAGGTCGGCGCGCATGCCGACCGCGATCGTGCCGACCTGGTCGCCCACGCCGAACGCCTCTGCCGGCACCCGGGTCAGGCCTGCAAGGCCGTCTTCCCAGGGCAGTCCCTGCGCCACCGCGTTGCCGGCCAGCTGGCGTACCTTGCGCGCGTTGTGCGAGGCGTCGCCGGCCTGGGTGAAGCCGACCTGGACCCCGGCCGCCTGCAGGCGCGCGGCGTTCTCCAGGGTGGCGCCGATCTGGTCGAAGCCCGAGGGCAGGTTGTCCAGCGGATCGATGAACACCGGCACGCCGGCCGCGGCCAGCTGCGGCGCCATGCGCCAGGCCTCGGCGCCGCCGCTGATGGCGATGCGCACGCCGTGGCGCCGTGCCCAGCGCAGTAGCTGGCGGATGTCGGCGGCGCGGTCCACGCCGACCACGATCGTGCCGTCGCCGTCCAGGTAGCGGGCCAGGGCAGTGCGGCCGGCCGGCGTCAGCAGGGCGGCGTGGGAGCCGGCCGGGATGCGGCCGCGGGCCTCGTCGATGAGCTGGTCGAGCAGCATCCACTGGCCGGCGCGCGAGCTGCCGCTCAGCCGCGAGGCGCGCGCACCCAGGTCCAGGGCCAGCACCTTCGGCCCGGCCGGGTCGGGATCGCCGTTGAGCCGGAACACCGCGCCCTGCCCGCCGATGATCGAACCGCCGGCGGTGCTGCCGGGGGTGACCAGGGTGAAGCCGATGCCCTCGTAGGTGCTGACCGGGATCAGCATCGAGTCCGGGTTGTAGGCCAGGGTGACGTCGAACTCCGGCCGCACCGTCATGTCCTTGGCGCCGTCGCCGAGCGCCAGGCTGTTGTCGCGCGCGCTCTCCTCGCCCGACACCTCCTCCACGCCGATGCCGGTGATGCCGCCGAACAGGGCCGGCGTGAGCGGCTTGCCCTGCGCGTCCACCGCCTGCGCGCCGTCGGCCGACAGCCCGCTGCCGATGGCGGCGATGCGGCCGGCGCGCACCAGCACGTCGGTGTCTTCCAGCGTGCCGCGCTCGGTTGCGGTGTGCACGGTGGCGTTGCGGATCAGCACGTCCTGGGCGAAGGCGGGCGCGGCCAGCCCGAATGCCAGCGCGGCGGTGGCGAGCGCTTTCGCGGCGGGATTGACGCGGTTCATCGTGCACCTCCTTCAACGCCGAAGCCGAGGATGAAATCCGATGTCGGCTGCAGCGCGGGGTTGTCGCGCTGGTAGAGCAGGGCGCCGTCGATCCACACGTTCTCGGCCAGGGCGTAGGAGCTGAAGGGGTTGCCGTTCCACAGCACCACGTCGGCCATCTTGCCCGCCTCAAGCGTGCCGGTCTCATCCAGGATGCCCATCGACCGGGCGGCGTTCTCGGTCAGCCAGCGGATCGCGCGCTCGGGCGCGATCTCCATGCCGGCGCGGCTTGCGCTGGCCATCACCTTGGCTGCCTCCTGGTTGAGCCGCTGGATGCCCTCGCTGGAATCCGAATGCACGATCGCGCAGCTTCCGTCCGGGCGGTCGACCAGGGCGATGTTCTCCTGGATCCCGTCCAGCGCCTCCATCTTGAAGCCCCACCAGTCGGCCCACAGCGCGCCGCAGATGTTGGCTTCGGCCAGCTCGTCGGCCAGCTTGTAGGCCTCCACGCCGTGGTGGAAGGCGGCGATCTGGAAATCGAACTCCTCGGCCAGGTCCATCATCTGCGCGATCTCGTCGGCGCGGTAGCAGTGGACGTGGACCAGGATGTCGCCGTTGATGGCGCCGGCCAGGGTATCGAGCTTGAGGTCGCGCTTGCCGGCGCCGTTGCCGTTGTCGTCCGAAGCGCGGCCGCGCCGGCCGGACTGCTCCTGCGCATCGCCGTGCTTTTGCAGGTATTCGGTCGCGTCGATGAAGGCGGCGCGGTAGCCGGCCATGTTGCCCATGCGCGTGGCCGGGCCGCTTTTCTGGCCATACACGCGCTTGGGGTTCTCGCCGCAGGCCATCTTCAGCCCGTGCGGGGCGCCGGGGAACTTCATCCCCTGCACGGTGGTGGCGTACACGTTCTTGAGCGTCACCCCGCGGCCGCCGACCAGGTTGGCCGAGCCGGGCAGGATCTGCAGCGCGGTCACGCCGCCGGCCAGCGCCGCGGCGAAGCCCGGGTCCTGCGGCCACACCGAGTGCTCGGCCCACACCTGGGCGGTGACCGGGTTGGTCATCTCGTTGCCGTCGCTGTGCGCGCCCACGCCGGGGCTGGGGTACACGCCCAGGTGCGAGTGCACGTCGATCAGGCCCGGGGTCACCCATTTGCCGCTGCCGTCCACCAGCTGCGCGCCCTCGGGCGCCTGCAGGCCCTGGCCGACCGCGGCAATGCGGCCGTTTTCCATCAGCACGTCGGCGCCTTCCAGGCGTTCGCCGTCACCGGTCAGCACGGTGGCGCCCTGGATCAGCACCGGCGCCGCGGCCACCGCCTGGTAGGTGCTGGGATACGGATCCTCGGCGAAACGGGGAACCCGGTTTCCGTCGTCGGCCTGCGCCGCGGCGGGCAGGGCCAGCAAAACCGCGGCCAGCGCGGCGGTCAAAGGTTGCAGCATCGGTATTCCCCGGTTTTTCTGATCCAGCCGTGCAACCTAGCCCGGCGGCGGCGCGCTGCCACGTGACTGAAGTCATGGCCGTGGCAGAATGGGCCGGATGAAAGAAAAAGAACAGATCGTAGAAAACTGGCTGCCGCGATACACCGGGGTGCCGCTGGAGGAGTTTGGGCAGCACATCCTGCTGACCAACTTCGGTGGCTACCTGGGCCACTTCAGCCGCCTGACCGGGGCGCCGATCGTGGGTACCGACCGGCCCATGCCCAGCGCCACCGCCGACGGCATCACCATGATCAACTTCGGCATGGGCAGCCCCAACGCGGCCACGCTGATGGACCTGCTCTCGGCGGTGACGCCCAGGGCGGTGCTGTTTCTGGGCAAGTGCGGCGGGCTGAAGAAGAAGAACCGGCTCGGCGACCTGGTCCTGCCGATCGCCGCCATCCGCGGCGAGGGCACCAGCAACGACTACCTGCCGCCGGAGGTGCCGGCGCTGCCGGCGTTCGCCCTGCAGCGCGCCGTGTCCACCATGATCCGCGACCTGGGCCACGACTACTGGACCGGCACCGTGTTCACCACCAACCGCCGGGTCTGGGAGCACGACGACACGTTCAAGAAGTACCTGCGCAAGCTGCGCTGCATGGCCATCGACATGGAAACGGCGACGATCTTCGCCGCCGGCTTCGCCAACCGCATTCCCTGCGGCGCGCTGCTGCTGGTCTCCGACCAGCCGATGATCCCGGAAGGGGTGAAGACCGAGGCCAGTGACGCCGTGGTCAGCGCGGAGTTCGTGGAGAACCACATCCAGGTCGGGATCGAGGCGCTGCGGCTGATCCGCCGCAACGGAAAGTCGGTGCGGCACCTGCGGTTCTGAGGGAGTAAAGCGATGACAACAGCCAGCGAAGTGGTGACGTTCTGGCGCGAGGCCGGGATGCAGAAGTGGTTCCGCGGCGGCGATGAATTCGACCGGGAGTGCGAATCACGCTTCCTGGGCGCCCACCTGGCCGCGGCCCGGCGCGAGTACGAAGCCTGGATGGGCGATGCGGAGGGCGCGCTGGCGCTGCTCATCCTGCTCGACCAGGTCCCGCGCAACGTGTTCCGCGACAGCGGCCACGCCTTCGCCACCGACGGCCTGGCGCTGCACTATGCCGCGCGGGCGGTGGAGCAGGGGCTGGACGTGCAGGTCGAGGCCGGCCTGCGGACCTTCATCTACCTGCCCTTCGAGCATTCGGAGGACATTGCCGAACAGCACCGCGCGGTGGAGCTGTTCCGGACCATGGGCGACGAAAACTACCTGGACTACGCGGTCAGGCACCTGGAGGTGATCGAGCAGTTCGGCCGCTTCCCCCACCGCAACCGCGCGCTGGGGCGCGTGAGCACGCCCCAGGAGCAGGCCTGGCTGGACGCCGGCGGGGGATTCTGAGGCCGGCTCAGTAGCGCGCGAGCGAGGTGTCGACCGTGGTTGCCCAGGCTTCGATGCCGCCTTCCACGTTGTAGACGTCGCTGAAGCCCAGCGCGCGGAAGTGATCGGCCGCCTGCTGGCTGCGGCCACCGGTGTGGCACAGGAACGCGATCGCGGTGTCCTTGGGCAGGGCCTCCAGGCGCGCGCGGCCGTCGCCCTCGAGGGTTTCGTGCGCAACGCCGACGGATGCAACCTTGCGCTCGTCCGCCCCGCGCACGTCCACCAGGGTCAGCTTGCCGTCGCGCACGCGCGCATCGGCCTCGGCGGCGGAAAGCTGGCGCGCCGGCTTGGGGGCGTTGGGATTGTCGATCGCCAGGCCCTTGCCGCGCATGTCGTCGACCCAGTCGATGGTGATGCCGTCGGCGCGCCGGGCGCTGGCCGGGTCGAACTGGATCCGCAGGCCCTCGGTCTCCACCGCGATCGCGTTCGCGCTGGCCTTGGCGACCTGGAAGTTGGGGCGGAAGTTGGCGTCGATCGACAGCGCCAGCGCGGTGTCGGCGCCGGCCTCGGCCAGCGCGCCGCGCAGCATTTCCGCCGCGGCCGGCTTTACCGTCACGTTCCTGGGCGGGGTGCGGTCGATCGGCGGCAGGCCCAGGGCCTCGTTCAACTCGCCGCTGTTGGCCATCTCCTCGATGATGTCGCTGCCGCCGACCAGCTCGCCGCCGATGTAGAGCTGCGGGATGGTTGGCCAGCTTCCGTAGACCTTGATGCCTTCGCGGATGTCCGGGTCCGAAAGCACGTCCACATGGGCGAACTCGACCTCCAGCCCCTGCAGGATCCCGGCGGCCTTGGCCGAGAATCCGCACTGCGGCATTTGCGGCTGGCCCTTCATGAACAACACGATGCGGTTGTCCTGGAGCAGGGTGTCGATGCGGGTGCGCAGGGCGGGATCCAGGCTCATGGCAAAAATACTCCGGCGGGGAACCGTCCATTTTACGCCCGTGGCATCATCGGCGCATGGGCGAGCCGGGAACACTGCATCGCGTGCCGCGCAGGCCGCACGCCTGGCTTGCGCTGTTCCTGCCGTCGCAGCTGCTGGTGGCGCTGGCGTGGTGGGCGCTGGGCTGGCGCATCGGCCTGCCGCTGCTGCTGCTGAGCCACCTGCCGTTCGTGGCCGCGACGCTGATGCCGCGCGCACGGCTATACGCGCCGGTGCTCTCGCGCCTGCCGGTGCAGGAGCGGGCTGTGTGGCTGACCATCGACGATGGCCCTTCCAACGACACCCTGCCAATCCTCGACCTGCTCGACGCGCACGGCGCGCGGGCCACGTTCTTCCTGGTCGGCGAACGCGCCGCGGCGCGGCCGGAGCTGGTGGCCGAGATCGCCCGCCGCGGGCACGGCATCGGCAACCACAGCCACACCCACCCGCAGGCGTGGTTCTGGGCGCTGGGACCGCGGCGGATGGCGCGCGAGGTCGGCGACGCGCAGCGCACGCTTACGGAGCTGGCGGGTGCACCGCCGCGCTGGTTCCGCTCGGTGGTGGGCATGACCAACCCGTTCGTGGCCGCGCCGCTCAGGCGGCACGGCCTGGCGTGCGTTGCCTGGAATGCGCGTGGCTATGACGCGGTGCGCGATGACCCGGTACGGGTGGCGGCGGACATCGAACGCGACCTGGCCCCGGGCGCGATCATCCTGATGCACGAGGGCGCGCCGCACGGGCGCAGCGTGGAGATGGTCGAAGTGCTGTTGGATCGCCTGCGCGCCAGCGGCTACGCCACCGTCCTGCCTGATGATGGAGAGGCATCCTCACCGGTCGCTGCGAAGGTGGAGGGGCCGGTGGGGTAGCCCTTGGCGGGACTGTCGGCGACATGGACGTACTTGCCTGCGTGTCCCGCCAAGGGCTACCCACCGGCCCACCCGTGCAGTCGCACTGCCGCCTGGGAAGAAACGTTACGCGGGAAGCAGCGCCTGCGCGTGGCGGGCGGCGATCCATTCCTCGTTGGTGGGTTCGATCGCGACGCGCACGCGGCTGCCGGCGGATGAGATCGTGGCCGCGTTGGCTTCGTTGGCCTGCGCGTCCAGCTCGACGCCCAGGAACGCCAGATCGCGGCAGATGCGCTCGCGGATGAAGGCGTTGTGCTCGCCGACGCCGGCGGTGAACACCAGCATGTCCAGCCCGCCCAGCACCGCGGCCAGCGAGGCGACCTCGCGCACGCAGCGGCGCACGTACAGCGCAAGCGCCATGCGCGCGCGTTCGCCGGCTTCGCCCGCATCGTCCTCGTGGCGCACGATCACCCGCGGCTCGGAGGAAATCCCGGATACCCCGAGCAGGCCCGACCGGTGGTAGAGCACCTGCCCGACCTCTTCCAGCGACAGCTTCTCGATCTCCATCAGGTACAGCACCGCGCCCGGGTCCAGCGCGCCGGTGCGGGTGCCCATCATCAGCCCGTCCAGTGCGGAAAAGCCCATGGTGGTGGCCACGCTTTCCAGCCCCTGCATTGCGCACAGGCTGGCGCCGCTGCCCAGGTGGGCGGCCACCACCCGGCCGCGCGCCAGCTCGCCATGGGTCTCCGGCAGGGCCACCGACAGGTAGTCGTAGGACAGGCCGTGGAAACCGTAGCGGCGCAGGCCGCGCTGCCAAGCGTTCCAGGGCAGCGGCAGGATCTTTTCCACGTCGGGGATGGTGTGGTGGAAGCCGGTGTCGAAACAGGCGATCTGGGGCAGATCCGGTGACAGCTCGAGCAACGCCTCGATGGCTTCGAGCGCGAACGGCTGGTGCAGCGGCGCCAGCGGCACATAGGTTTTCAGCTCCGCGAGCACCCCGGCGTCCACCCGTACCGGGGTGAAGTATTTGCTGCCGCCGTGGACCACGCGGTGCGCGACGGCGGCGATCCGGCGTCCGTCCAGCCGCGCCAGCACCCGTTCGCGGATCACCTCCAGCGCCGAGCGGTACGGGTGCGCGCGATCCAGGTCGACCGGATACGGCTCAACCCCGGTCTCGCCGAAGTCCGGCTGCGGTCCGCCGATGCCCTGCACCTTGCCATTCCACGCCGGCTGCCGCGGCAGCGGCTCGGCGGCGGCGTCGAACAGGGCGAACTTGATGCTCGACGAGCCGCAGTTGAGCACCAGGATCAGCTCGCCTTCCTCCGGCCGCGCGCTCACGGCGGCGCTTTGCGGTTTCGGTGTGCGAGCAGCGCGGCGATCGCGCAGGCGGCGATGCGCGAGTCGCGCGGGTCGGCGCGGCTGGTCAGCACCACCGGCACCTTCGCGCCCAGCACGATCCCGGCGCTGACCGCATCGCCCATGTACTCGAGCTGCTTGGCCAGCATGTTGCCGCTTTCAAGGTCCGGCACCACCAACACGTCGGCCACGCCGGCCACGTCCGACTCGATGCCCTTGATCCGCGCCGCCGCCACCGACACCGCGTTGTCGAACGCCAGCGGGCCGTCGAGGATGCCGCCGCTGATCTGGCCGCGGTCGGCCATCTTGCACAGCGCCGCCGCATCGAGCGTGGCCTGCATGCGCGGGTTGACCGTTTCCACCGCCGCCAGGATCGCCACCCGCGGCTGGTCCACGCCGATGGCGTTGGCCAGCTCGATCGCATTGCGGATGATGTCGGCCTTCTCCTCCAGCGTGGGTGCGATGTTGATCGCCGCGTCGGTGATGATGAACGGGCGCGGGTAGGCCGGGGTCTGCATCAGGAAGCAGTGGCTGACCCGGCGCTTGGTGCGCAGGCCCGCGGCCGAGGGCAGGATCGCCGCCAGCAGCTCGTCGGTGTGCAGGCTGCCCTTCATCAGCGCCTCGACCTCGCCCGCGGCGGCCATCTGCGCGGCGCGCGCGCCGGCCGCGTGGCTGTGCGGCACGTCCTCGATCTTGATCCCGGACAGGTCCAGGCCGGCCTCCTCCGCGGCCGCCTCGATCCGCGCCCGGGGCCCGATAAGCACCGGTTCGATCAGCCCGGCCGCGTGCGCGTCCATCGCCCCGGCCAGGCTCAACGCATTGCACGGGTGCACCACCGCCATCGGCACCGCGCCCATCGGCACCACGTGGTCGAGCAGGCGCTGGATGCCGCTGGCGCCGTTCGCCAGCCGCACTTCTGGCAGGGTGGCGCGGTCGCGCTCGATCCGCTCGTCCGGGGCCACCACTTCGGCCTCGCCCTCGATCACGCTGCGCCCGTCCTGGTTGACGCAGGTGCAGCGCAGGGTGACGCGGCGGGTGGCTTCCTCGCGCGCGGTGACCGTGGCGGTGACGGTCAGGGTGTCGCCGATCCGCACCGGCGCCAGGAACTTCAGGCTCTGGGCCTGGTACAGGGTGCCGGGCCCGGGCAGCCGGGTGCCCAGCAGGCCGGAGATCAGCGCCCCGCCCCACATGCCGTGCGCGATCACCCCGTCCATGCGGGTGGAGGCGGCGAAGGCCGGATCAACGTGGGTGGGATTGAAGTCGCCCGACATCACCGCGAACAGCTGGATGTCCTCGGCGGTCAGGGTGCGCTCGAGGCTGTCGCTGTCGCCAATGGCGATCTCGTCGAAGGTGCGGTTGCGCAGCGGCGGCAGCGCAGGCGGGGGATCGGGGTGCTTGCCTGGCGGCATCAACGCCTCCTACGCCGGCGGGGTGGGGGTGGCGACCAGAAGCCAGTTGTTGAACGGGGTGCTGCCGTACAGCGGGGCGAGCGAGACCTGCATGCCGACGCCTTCCAGCATCTGGCGCAGGCCGGCGGCGGTGGGGTAGCTGCGCGGGCGTTCCTGCATCCAGCCGACCAGGTTGGCAAAGCGGTCGCTGACCCGGCTGTTGCGGCTGCGGCCGCTTTCATCCTGCAGGCCGGTGCGGATCACCAGCCGCCCACGCGGGGCGATCATGGCGGCTACCTTGACCAGCAGCTCCCCCTGCGCCTGCGGCGACAGGAACTGCAGCACGTCCAGGATGGTGACGCTGCCGCTGTGGTCGGGCGACTCAACGCCCACGTCCATGACCTCCAGGCGCACGTCACGCAGGCCGCAATCGGCCGACACCCGCGCGCCGCGGGAAATCTTGTCGGCATCGATATCCACCCCGCGGTACGGCTGCGTCTGGCCATCCTGGCGCAGCGCGTGCGCCAGCAACCCCAGCCCGCAGCCCAGGTCCAGCACCGGCGCACGGGTGCCGCGCAAGGCGGCCAGCACGCCCGGGTAGAGCGGATCGCTGCGCAGCTTGATCAAGGTGTAGAAGTAATCGTGGCGGTTGCCGAGCAGGTGCCGGGGCGCGAAGGCGCGGGCGATCCTGCGGCTGCGCGCACGGTCGAGCGGACGCAGCGACGACAACGCGTCGGCGTCGGGCAGGGCGTCGGCTCGGGCAGTGTGCATCCGGCGTACCGTGGCGGAATCGCGCCAAGCTAACATGACCACGCGGCGGGTCAATGGCGGCCGTGTGGCGGCGGCGCCCGGCGCGCGGCCGGCAGCAGGCGGCGAACCACCGGCAGCGCCAGTCGGGTCCACTGGGCATACATGGCGGCGGACGGATGCAGGCCGTCGCCGACCAGCATTTCCGCCTCTCCGCCGCGGGCCCGGCTGACGGGAGTGATATCGACGAAGGCCACTCCCCGCTCCCGGCAGTGGCGGGCGGCGATGGCGTTGAAGGCATCCAGTTCGCGTGCGATCGCACCGGGGTCGCGGCCGGAGCCTGCGGCGAAGGGGGTCACGCCCCAGTCCGGGATCGACAGCACGAAGACCCGCCCGGAGTTGCCGCCGGCGAAGCCGATCGCACGCCCCAGCAGGGCGCCGAAATGCGCGTCGTACTCGTCCGCGCCACGGCCCCGGTACTGGTTGTTGACTCCGATCAGCAGGCTGGCCAGGTCGAAGTCGCCGGCGGGTGCGGCGTCGTCGATGGCCGCGTCCAGCTCGTCCGTGGTCCAGCCGGTGGTGGCGATGACCTTCGGATCGGCCAGGGTGGTGCCTTTGGCCCGCAGCGCATGGGCAAGCTGCATCGGCCACGTCCCGGCCGGGTCGACCCCCTCGCCGATGGTGTAGGAATCGCCCAGGGCCAGGTAGCGCAGCGGTGGTGCGGGCACGTGCGTCATGCGGCGGCCGGGGAGGACGGCGTGGGCAGGGATACGGCGCCGGCATTCGCCTGGGCGTGACGGGCCAGCACCCGGTCGATGCGGCGGAACACTTCCCGCAGCTGTTCCGGCTCGGGCAGCAGGGTGACCCGGAAGTGGTTGCGGCAGGGCACGTTGAAGCTCGAGCCGGGCACCACCAGCACGTCTTCGGTTTCCAGCAGTTCCATGGCGAACGCGTAGTCGTCGAACCCCTGCGCTGCCGCGCCCTGCACGCCGGGAAAGGCGTAAAGCGCGCCGTCCGGCATCGCCAGCGAAAGATATTCGCTGGCCGCGCAGCTTTCGGCCACTGCGCGCCGGGCCTCGTGCAGGCGCCCGCCGGGTGCGCAAAGCGGGGCGATCGTGTCGGCACCTTCCAGCGCGGCCTGGATCGCGAACTGGCCGGGTACGTTGGCGCACAGCCGCAGCGCGCCGAGCAGGTCCATGGCGTGGTGGAAATCGCCCACGGCGGCGGCCGGACCGGACAGCACCGCCCAGCCCACCCGCCAGCCGCAGGCGCGGTGGACCTTGGACAGGCCGCTGAAGGACAGGCAGGGCACATCGCCGGCAAGCGGCGCCAGCGGCTCGAAGCGGGCGCCGTCGTAGAGGATGCCGTCGTAGATCTCGTCGACCATCAGCAGCAGCCGGTGACGGCGGGCGATGTCGACGATGCGCTCCAGCAGCGCGCGCGGGTAGGTGGCGCCGGTCGGGTTGTTGGGATTGATCAGCACGATTGCCCGGGTGCGTGCCGAGACCAGTTTCTCCATTTCCTCCGGGTCCGGCAGGAAGCCGTTGGCCGCCGTGCAGCGGTAATACACCGGGCGCCCGTCGTTGAGGATCGTGGCCGCCGACCACAGCGGGTAATCGGGCGAGGGCACCAGCACCTCGTCGCCGGGATTGAGCAGGGCCCGCAGCGAGATGTCGATGAGTTCGCTCACGCCGTTGCCGATGAACACCCGCTCCGGCACCGCTCCCGGCGTGCCACGGCGGGCGTGGTGGGCGGCAATCGCCTCGCGCGCGGCCGGCAGGCCCTGCTGGTGGGTGTAGGGATCGGTGCCGTGGATGTGGTCGGCGATCGCGCGCTGCAGGTGCTCGGGCGCGCGAAAGCCGAACGCGCCGGGGTTGCCGATGTTGAGCTTGATCAGGCTGCGTCCCTGTCCCTCCAACTCGCGCGCTCGCCGGGCCAGGTCGCCGCGGATCTCGTAGCGCACTTCGGACAGGCGGCGGCGGGTCTGCAGGACGGACATGGCGTATCGGCGGTGGCGGTCTGGGGGCACACAGCCTAGGCGAATCGCGCCCGCCGATGGAAGCGCGCGATAGAATCCGCACATGCCGTCCACGACCATCCCTGTTTGAGCCCAGGCGCCGCCCCGGCAGGCGAGGCGGCGCTGCGTGCGATCGGCTGGCCTCCCGCCGGTGAACCGTTGCCCGATGGCTGGGCGGAGCTGATGGCCGGGCACCCGCAGGCGCGCCCGGCGCGGGTGCTTGAACAGCACCGTAGCGGCTACCTGGCCGCGGACGGCACCGGCCCCGGCGCCAGCGTCGAATCCCTGCCTGACTGGCAGCGCCCCCGCTTCCCGCCCGAACGGCGCGCCGTGGTCGGCGACTGGGTGTTGCTGGAAGGCAGCCGCATCGTGGCCCTGCTGCCGCGCACCAGCCTGGTCAAGCGCGCCGCCGCCGGCGAGCACTACCGCCAGCAGCCGATCGCCGCCAACGTCGACGTGGTGCTGGTGGTGACCGGGCTGGACGCGGACTTCAACCCGCGCCGCATTGAGCGCTACCTGCTGCTGGTGCGCGGCGCCGGCGTGCAGCCGGTGGTAGTGCTGACCAAGGCCGACCGGCCCGGCGCCGATCCGGACGCCGCGCGCGCTGCGCTGGCCGAGATGATTGCCCAGGACGTGCCGGTGGTGGCGGTCAACGCGCGCGACCCGGACAGCGTCGCCGCGCTCGAACCCTGGCTCCGCCCGGGCGTGACCGCGGCCCTGGTGGGCAGCTCCGGCGCCGGCAAGTCCACCCTCACCAACACCCTGCTGGGCCAGGCGCGGATGAAGACCGCCGCGGTGCGCGAGCGCGACTCGCGCGGCCGCCACACCACCACCTGGCGCACGCTGATCCCGCTGCCCACCGGTGCCTGCCTGATCGACACCCCCGGCATGCGCGAGCTCAAGCCGACCGGTGAGGAGAACCTGGCCGAAGGCGGCTTTGCGGACATCGAGGAGCTGGCTGCCCGCTGCCGCTTCCGCGACTGCTGCCATGCAAGCGAACCGGGCTGCGCGGTGCGCGCCGCGCTGGAGGCCGGTCTGCTCGACGGGCGGCGCCTGCAGAACTACCTCAAGCTTCGCGATGAAGTGACCGCCGCAGCGGACAAGCTCGCGCAGCGGCGTGCCAGCGGCCCCCCGGGTCGCGACGGCGGCTCCCGGCAGCGATAGGCGGCTCAGGCCTTCTGCAGGTGCCGGCGCGTGGGCCGCGCGGCGGCGCCGGCCCCGCGTCTTGCGGCGGCAAGCGACGCCCGGAATTCCTTGATGAACGCTTCAGCCACGTGCGACGGCGGCCGGTCTTCCAGGTACACGCATTCGATCTGGAAGCGGATCGGCGGGTCCAGCGGCCGGAAATCAAGCCCGGCGTTTGCGCTCGCCCTGGCGGTGAACTCGTCGACGATGCTCATGCCGGCCCCGCACCCGGTCAGGGCGGCGGCCAGGTAGTAGGTCTGGTTGGAAACCACTTCGCGGATGTCCACGCCGTGCCGTTCCAGCTCCCGTTCCAGCAGCTCGCTGATCGGTCCGCTGTTGGCCAGGCCGACCATGTCATGGCCGGAAAGGCGCCCGATCGGCACCCGCTCCCCGGGGTCGGGGAATGTCGCCTTTTCAAACAGCAGCATGAGCTCGCCGTTGCCCAGCCTGCGGCGCTCGATGCGCGGATGCATGGGCGGCGTATAGGCGAAGGCCACGTCGCATTCGCGTTCGTACAGGGCCCGGAAGATGTCGTCGTGGTGGAGCGTCTGGACGTCGAAGGTGACCTGCGGGAATTGCTCCCGGTGGCGCGCGATGGCGTGGGGGGCGACGTACAACCCCAGCGACGGCACCACCGCCAGGCGCACGTGGCCACCGTCCATGTTGCGGATGTTGGCCACGGTCTTGCGCAGTGAACCCATGCGCTCGAAGATTTCCCTGACCTCCTCGAACAGCGCGTGCGCCTCGTCGGTGGCCACCAGCCTTCCCCGGACCAGGGTGAATAGCTCGAAGCCCAGCTGGTTCTGGGCATGGTGGAGCACCTTGCTCACCGACGGCTGGGAGACGTGCAGGGACCGGGCCGCGGCGCTGATCGAGCCCGTCGTGTAAACCGCGTAGAAGACCTCGATGTGGCGCAGGCGCATCCCCACAGGTTAGGCCATCGTCATCGCACTGGCCATCAACCGGCCGCGTCCTCGTCCATCGCCAGTGCCACCGCACGCTCCGCGCTGCCCATGGCCAGGGTCCAGCCGAGCATGCCGTGGCCGACGTTGCAGGTCAGCCCTTCGCGCACCCTGGCGATGACCGGAACCGACGTGGGCGTGGAGGGGCGCAGCCCGGCCCACCGGTGCTCGATGCGGCTGTAGTCGGCGGCTTCGGGGAGTGACTGCCGCGCCAGCGTGACCAGCTGCTCGAAGCGGTCCGGGTCCACGGCAGGGTCCCAGTCGTTGATGTCGGCCATCCCCGCGATCCGGAGCCGGTCGCCCAGGCGGCAGAACACGATCTTGCGCGCGGTGTCGGTGATGCTGGTGGCCGGTGCCTGCGGGCCGCACGGGGCGGTAAAGGAATAGCCCTTGATCGCCATCAGCGGCAGGCGGATGCCCAGCGGCCGCAGCAGGGCGGCACTGTCGATGCCGGCACATACGATCACCTTCCGCGCCGGGACCACGTCGCCCTCGTGCGAGGACAGCAGCCATTGGTTTCCCTCGCGCCGGATCGAATCGAGATTGAAGCCGAACCGGGTCTGGATGGGGTAGTGGCCGCACATGGCGTCCAGCAGCCCGGCGGAGAACCGCCACGGATCCCCGACCGCTTCCTGCGGCGAATGCACAGCGCCCAGCAGGCCTTCGACCTGCGCCAGCGATGGCTCTATCCCGATGGCCTGCCGCGGGTCCAGCAGGCTCTGCCGCACGCCATGGGGGCGCTTGAGTTCAATCATCCGGGCGCCGGCGCGCAGGGCGGCGTCGCTGAAGTACAGGTGCAGCTTGCCGGCGACCTGGTGCTGGAAGTCGATCGGGTGGCGTTCGAGCAGCGCCTGCATGGCCTGCTGCGATGCGCGCGCCAGGGCCAGCGTGTGCAGCGTGTTTTGCCGCATGCGCGATCCGTTTGCATTGGCCAGCAGGGAAAGCCCCCAGCGCCAGATCGCGGGATTGCCGGCCAGCCGGAGCCGGAACGCGGGATCGTTCCCGAGCAGCAGGCCGGGGATCTGCTTCCACAGCGACGGGCCGGCCATCGCGTCGGTGTACGCATAGCTGAGCTGGGCCCCGTTGGCGTACGAAGCGCCCAGGGCCGGCCCTTCGGCGCGGTCCACCAGCTCGACCGACAGGCCGCGGCGGGCCGCGGCCCAGGCCGTCGCCACGCCGACCACGCCGGCGCCTACGACGGTGACGTCACAGGGCCGGGGCGCTGGCATCGTCGCGCAGGGCATCGGGGTGCGTGGCGGGAGCGACGGCGCCCTCGCGGCGCGGGTCGGCCGCCCCATGCAGCCGGCCAGAGCGCAGCTGGACGCCGTGCAGTCCGGAGTCCTCACCGCTGCCTGGCAGTACCGGCACGCCCAGGTCCGCCAGTTCCTGGCGCAGCGTGGGCGTAAACGCGTCGGCTTCGCCGTTGAAGCGCTCGCCTCGCGCCACCAGGTTGGGCAGCGCGATGGCCTGGTCCAGCGGCAGGTCCCAGAACAGCCAGCCGAGCAGGGTCTTGCCGATGTATGCAGGGATGGCGTTGCCGCCCGGCGAGCCGATCGCGCCGGCGAAGTTGCCCTGCGGATCGAGCACGATCACCGGCGACATGGACGAACGCGGCCGCTTGCCGGGGGCGATGGCATTGGCGGCAGCGCCGCCAGGCTGCCAGGAAAAGTCGGTGAGCTGGTTGTTGAGCAGCATTCCGCCCACGACCCGGCCGGAGCCGAAATACGACTCGATCGTGGTGGTCATGGAGACGGCGTTGCCCTCGCCGTCCACGACCACGAAATGACTGGTGCCCGCCGGCTCGGCGGTGTGGTCGCGGTCGTTCGCCGGCGCTCCTTCGGGCCGGCCGGGAGCATATGTCCCCGCCGCGGCGCGTTCGCCAAGCAGGCGCCTGCGGTCGTCGAGATAGTCGGCATCGAGCATCCCCTGGATCGGGATCTCAGCGAAATCAGGGTCGCCGACGTAATGGTCGCGATCGGCGTACATCAGCCGGCTGGCCTCGGCAAAGGTCAGCCACGCGACCGGGTCGGCGGGCGAACGTTGCGCGATGTCGGTGCCCTCCAGCAGCAGCAGGAGTTGCAGCAGCCCGACCCCGCTCGATGGCGGCGGCGGCACGCACACCAGGTGGGCGCGGATGGTCCGGCACACGGGCCGGGCCCGGTCTGCCTGATAGCCGGCCAGGTCGGTCGCCTGCATCGGCGAAGGGCCCGGTGATTCCTGGGCCCGCGCAAGGATGGCTTCGGCAAGCGGCCCCGTTTGCAGGGCGGCCGCGCCGCGTGCGGCGATCTCCTGCAGGCTGCGCGCGTATGCGGGGTTGCGCATCACCTCGCCGGTTTGCAGCGGCTGGCCGTCAGGTCCGGAGAACAGTTCGACGACATCCGGCGCCGAAGCCTGCGGGAAGCGGCCGTCGATGTGCTGCTGCAGGCGCGGGGTGACGGTGAAGCCGCGGTTCGCGGTTTCCGCGGCGGCGGAGAACAGCGTCGGCCATGCAAGCCGGCCGTGATCGGCGTGCGCGGCTTCCAGCGCCGGCAATACGCCCGGGACCCCGGTGGCGCGCCCGGTGAGCATGGCTTCCGATCGCGACAGTGGCTGCCCGTCGTGGTCGAGGAACAGGGAGGCGTCGGCGTTGGACGGGGCGCGTTCGCGCCCGAGATAGGCATCGACCTGGTTGTCCCGCGCCCGGTAATGGAGCAGGAATGCCCCGCCGGCCAGCCCCGAGCTCTGCGGTTCCACCAGGCCCAGCATCGCCTGCACCGCGATCGCGGCGTCGATCGCGGTGCCGCCGCGTTCCAGCACTTCCATCCCGGCGCGCGTTGCGAGCGGGTGCGCGCTGCTGACCATCCCGCGGTCACTGCCGGGCGGCGGCGCGGCGGACGGTTCCAGAGCCGGGGTGGAGGTGGAACATGCGGCAAGCAGTGCGCCGGCGAACGTGGCCAGGGCCATGCGCGCTAACGGCCGGCACGGAATACGCATGGACAACAGGCTGCCTCCCGCGGATCGATGACTGCAAAGCCTAACGCTCCGGTCCGGCGGCGTGCTTCGCTTTGATTTCGACGGGCACAACCTGCGGTTATGGAAGGCCATAACCGGGGGGTATGTGCTGCCCCCGGATTGGAGGGGGACACCCTCCGGAGATTTATGCATGGTGTTGCATGGCCGTTGCCTTTGGGAGGAGGGAACCATGGTCAGGAACTTCGCACGCAAGGTTTCCGTCCTTGTTGCAGGCTGCCTGCTCGTACTGTCGCTGGCGGTGCCGGCGCAGACCCGGCAGCTGCTCAACTACGAAGCCATCCACAAGCCGGAAGCGGGCAGCGCCGGCATGGTGGTCAGCCAGAACGAAGCGGCCAGCCGCGCCGGGGCGGAGATCCTGCGCGAGGGTGGCAACGCGGTCGACGCCGCGGTTGCAACCGCTTTCGTGCTGGCGGTCACCCTGCCTCGCGCCGGCAATATCGGCGGCGACGGGTTCATGCTCATCCACCTGGCCGACGGGGATCGCTACACCGCGATCGACTACCGTTCGGCGGCACCGGCGCTGGCGACCCTGGACGCCTACGTTGGTGGCGACGGCAAGCTTGAAGGCCATTCGGCCGGCATCCGTGCGGCGGGGGTCCCGGGCACGGTGGCGGGCCTGGCGCTGGCCCATGAAAAGTATGGCCGCCTGCCCTGGAAGCGGCTGCTGGAACCGGCGATCGAGATGGCCGGGCAGGGAATCGTGCTGAGCGCCGATGAAGCATTCGCGCTGGACTGGGGCAAGGAACGGCTTGCCCGCAGCGCCGCCGGCGCCGCGGTCTTCCTGCATCCGGACGGGGAGGCGCTGCGGCCGGGCGAGCGGCTGGTGCAGTCCGACCTGGCCTGGACATTGCGCCGGATCGCCGAGCATGGCGGGGAGGATTTCTATCGCGGGCAGATCGCCGAACGCCTGGACGCAGGCATGCGCGAGCACGGCGGGCTGCTGCGCAAGGAAGACCTGATGGCCTACCGGGCGATCGAGCGGGAGCCGCTGCGCAGCAGTTACCGCGACGCGGAGGTGGTGACCATGCCGCCTGCAAGCGGCGGTGGCGCGGGCATCATCGGCACCCTGAACGTGCTCGAGCACTTCGACCTGGCATCGATGGGCGCCGGCTCGGCCGACGCGCTGCACCTGTTCGCCGAAGCCAGCAAGCTGTCCTGGCGCGACCGGCTGGCCCATGTCGGTGATACCGGTTTCCTCGACGTTCCGCTGCGGGGCCTGGTGGCCAAGCCGTATGCGGCCGGACGCGCCGCCCTGGTCAGGATGGACCGCGCCACCCCGGCGGCCGACGCGCAGGCGGGTGACCCCTGGGCACATGAGAGCCCGGACACCACCCACTTCTCGGTCGTGGACGCCGACGGCAACGTGGTCAGCAACACCTACACCATCGGTGCCGATTTCGGGTCGGGGGTGATGATCGAGGGCACGGGGTTCCTGCTGGGGAACCTGATCGGCAACTTCTCCCTGCGCGCGCAGCTCGATGCGGAGCGCGAGGGCGGGCCACCGCCGCCCAATTCCATGCAGCCCGGGCGTCGCCCGGTTTCGAGCATGGCCCCGACGATGCTGGTGCGCGACGGCCGTCCCTGGTTGGTGACGGGCAGCCCTGGCGGCAACACCATTCCCGGCACGATCGTGCAGACGATCATCAACGTGGTCGACTTCGGCATGAACGTCGCTGAAGCCACGATGGCGCCGCGGGTGCACCAGCACATGTCCGGCGAGGGCACGCTCCAGGTCGAGCGCGGGCTGAGCCCGGACACGCTGCGGCTGCTGGAGGGCCGCGGCCATGAAATTTCTTCCGGACAGACGATCGGCAGCACCCAAATGCTGCTGGTTCAGCCTGGCCGGGTTGAAGGAGCAGCCGACCCCCGCAGGCCCGGGGCAGCGGCCATTTCGCAATAGCAGCGGTACGACCGCTGGACAACCGCCATGCCCCGGCGTGGTCACGACAAGAAATCAAAATGATTCGTGGGAGCGAAGACACATGAAGACGTATCGCAGAACCGTACTTGCAGCGGTCGTGGGCGCGATCCTTGCAGGCGCCCCGGCGTTTGCGCAGACCCCGCAGCCTGCCGATCCCGGCGTGCCACCGGCGGACGATGCCGCGCAAGCGCAGCCAGCCGACCAGGACGCCGCCGAGCGCATCGCCGAGCTGGACCAGGTGGTGGTGGTGGGCAGCCGGTTCGCCGGCAACAGCGAGGCCGGGATGGTCCCGGTCGAGGTGATGGACGTGGAGGAGATCGAAGCCACCGGTGCGGTCTCCGGTGACGAGCTCCTGCGCAGCCTGCCGCAGGTGGGCGACATGATGTTCGACAACACCGACACGGCCGCCAACCTCAATGCCGCGCGCGGCGACATTGGCTCCATCAACCTGCGCAACCTGGGCACCGGCAATACCCTGCTGCTGGTCAACGGCCGGCGCATGGTCCCGCACCCGGGCACCCAGACCGAGGCGCTGGTTCCGCGCCAGACCGGCAACATCAACGCCATCCCGCTGTGGGGCGTGAGGCAGATGGAAGTGCTGATGGGCGGCGCCTCGGCGCTGTACGGCTCCGACGCGGTGGCCGGCGTGCTCAACGTGGTAATGGACACCCACTTCCAGGGCCTGGAGGTGCAGGCGCAGTACGGCGGTTCGGAAAACATCGACCTGCGCCAGGGGAACTTCAACTTCAAGGCCGGCCGCTGGTTCAACGATGGACGCACGCGGGTGACCCTGCTGGGCGGGCATACGTACCGGTCCGAGGTGCCGGCGAGTGAACATCCGCAAACGGCCAACGCCGATCACCGGCATCTGCTGGAAGGGACGGAGTTCGAGGGCCACACCGCGTTCGACGACCGCCTGACCACCACGCCCTGGGCCGCATTCCAGACCCGCGACGGCAGGACGGTCTCGATGGACGGGGACCTGGTCACCAGTGCGACCGGTTATTTCCACATGCAGCCGCTGGAGCACCGCTGCCTGACGCAGATCAATGACGACGTGTGCATCCAGACCGGTGGGTTCAGCACCGAACTCGACCGCCCGAGGCGTTTCAACCCGATGCACCAGCGCAACATCCTGGGCGGCGTGGGCCGGACCAACCTGTTCGGCACCATCGAGCAGGACATCAACGACAACTTCGTGGCCTTCGGCGAGTTCAGCTACTACCAGGCCAAGTTCGAAAGCATGCGCGAGCAGGCGGCGTCGCTGGGTTCGGCGCCGATGATCGTGCCCGCGTCCAACTACTACAATCCGTTTGGCGCGATGTACCTGCCGGACGGGTCGCTCAACCCCAACCGCCTGCCCGGCATTGATGCGCCGGAAGAAGGCCTTGACCTGCGCATCACCAGCTATCGCGCCACCGATACCTCGCGTCCCTACACCGTGGACGATGACTCCTACCGGGTGATGGCAGGCGTGCGTGGTTACCTGGGCAATTTCGACTGGGAAAGCGCGGTGCTGTATTCGCGTGCAACCACCGAGGACACCCAGCACGGATCGATCAGCAACACCTTGTTCGCTGAGGCGCTGGCGCGTTCGGATCCAGGCGCCTACAACCCGTTCAACGGCGGTGATCCGAACGACTGGTCGGGGGTCGACGCGACGCCCAGCAACCCCGATACCATTGCCAGCTTCACCGTGCCGGTGGTCCGCTACAGCACCGCGAGCCTGTTCCAGATCGACACCCGGTTCGTGAACGAGAGCATCTTCAACATGCCCGCCGGCGACGTGGGCCTTGCCTTTGGTGCGGAGTGGCGTCGTGAAACGCTGAACGATGTGCGCGATCCGCGCTTCAACGGCGAGATCACCTATACCAACCCGATGACCGGAGCGATCACCAGCGACGTCCTGGGCGCCAGCCCGGCGGCCAGCAACTCCGGCGACCGCAACGTGGCCTCGTTTTACGCCGAGTTCGCGGTGCCGCTTGTGTCGCCGCAGATGGGGATTCCGCTGGTGCGCAGCCTCGACCTGCAGCTGGCCGGGCGCTGGGAGAACTATTCCGACTTCGGCTGGGTTTCCAATCCCAAGGTCGCGCTGGCGTGGAACCTCAGCGACGACTTCATGGTGCGGGCCAACTGGGCGCAAAGCTTCCTGGCGCCCAATATCCTGCAGCTCTACGCCGAAGGGACCGTGGTCAGCAATACCCGCACCGACTACTACATGTGCGAGGCGGACCTGCGTGCCGGCCGCATCGAGACCTGGTCCCAGTGTGGCCGTGGAGCCAGCACCCAGGCCGAGCGAAGTGGCAACCGCGACCTGCAGCCGGAGACCTCCGACGCGTATTCGGTCGGCTTCGTGTTCCAGCCGACCTTCCTGCCCGAGGCGGCTGGCCGCCTGTCTCTGACCGCCGATTACTGGGTGATCGAGCAGGAGGACGTGATTGGCATCCTGGGCGAGCAGGCGCAGCTGGCGCTGGACTACCTGGCGCGCATGCAGGGGTCGTCCAACCCGAACGTAATCCGCAACGATCCCGATGACACCCGGCTGGAGGATTTCGAGGGCACCGGCCTGGATCCGGTCGGCTCGGTCAGCGTGGTCAACGACCGCTATATCAACCGGTTGCCTCGCACCACGCGCGGCATCGATTTCGGGCTGAGCCACCGGATCCCCACCGAGCGTGCGGGCAGCTTCAACTACAGGATCAACGCCTCGCGCCTGATCGAGCGTACCCAGGATCCGGTGCCCGACGAGCAGATGATCCTGGACGCCCAGGAGGCGGGCATCATCAGCGACGGGTTCCGACTCAGCAGCGCCGGCAACCTGCTCGGCATCAATGGTTCGCCGGACTGGCGGGCCACGGCGAACTTCTCGTGGCGCAAGGGTGACTGGCTCACCGGCACCCACGTGCGCTACGTGGGGTCGTTCGAGTCCAGCGGCGCGCTGGATGCCGATGGCAACCGCTTCCAGATCCCGAGCTGGACCACCGCGAACGTGTACGTGGAGCGTCGCTTCAATGGCCTGGGCAATTTCCTGGACGACTCCCGCATCCGGCTCACGGTACGCAACGTGACCGATCGCGATCCGCCGCTGTCAACCACGGCCACCGGTTTCTACTCCGGGCTGCACAACGTGCTGGGACGCGGCTACTACCTGACCTTGACCAAGTCGTTCGACTGAACCCGGGCGCTCACGATGCCGGGCGGCACAAGCCGCCCGGTGTCACCGGCCAACGAGGGGAAGTGACATGAGAAGAAGCAACCGTGCGAGCCGCGCCCTGGTCCTGGGCGCGGCGTTTTTTCTGGCGTTGTCCGCGCCGGGTTTCGCCGTCGCCGCGGACATCGGGGAAAAGCTGTCCGCGCTCATGGCCGAGCACGACGCCGTGGGCCTGGCGGTGGTGGTGGTGCGGGACAACGAGGTCGTCTACCGCAACAGCCTGGGCTGGAAGGACAGGCAGGCGCGCATCCCGCTCGAAGAGGATGACGTTTTCCGCATTGCGTCCATCTCCAAGTCGTTCGCGGCCGCCTCGGTCCTGCAGCTGGTTGCGCAGGGCAGGCTGTCGCTGGACGACGACGTCGGCGAACTGCTCGGCTTCCCGGTGCGCAATCCCGGTTTCCCCGACCACGCGATCACCCTGCGGATGCTGCTCAACCACACGTCGTCGATCACCGACAGCCAGCGTTACGGCAGCCTGGACATCATCAATCCCGATGCCAACGACAGCTGGAGCGAAAGTTATTCGGAGCACGTCCCGGGGGAGCAGTACGAATACTCCAACCTCGGCTACAACATGGTCGGTGCGATCATCGAACAGGCGTCGGGGCAGCGTTTCGACCGGTACGTGAAGGAACACGTGCTCGAGCCGCTGGAACTCTACGGTGGGCACTGGCCGGATGCGCTGGACGCGGACCGCTTCGCCCGGATCTACCGCTACCGCGAAGGCGAGGGCTTCGTGCATTCGGAGGCGGCATACGCGCCGCTGGGCGAAGGCCTGGTGGATTACCGGCTGGGCTACAGCGCGCCCATGTTCTCGCCCACCGGCGGCATGAAGATCTCCGCAGCGGACCTGGCCACGTACATGCTCATGCACATGAACCAGGGCGAGTGGGCGGGGGCGCGGATCATCAGTCCGGAGCATGCCTCCCTGATGCAGACGCCCGCGGTCCGCATCGATGACGATTCCGGTTACGGCCTGGCCCTGCGCACCGACCGGACATTGGTCCCCGGGGTCACCCTGGTCGGCCACACCGGATCCGCCTACGGACTGTACAGCTCGATGTTCTTCGATGCCGAAGGAAAGTATGGCTTTGTGGTGATCACCAACGGAACCAGGGACCCAAACGTACGAACCGACGTGAACCGGGCCCTGTACAGGCACTTCATCGAAGCGGAGAGTGATTGAGCAAAGGTCCGGACACTGCGGGCTGGGGAATGCCGCGGCTGGGACGTCGCGTCGGCCTGGGAATCAGTGGGAAGTCTCTGGCTGCCGATGGAAGCGAATTAACCTCAGGCTATGGATGGCCGCCACTTTCTTCTGCCTGGTGGCCCATCCGTTTCGCTATGTTGGAAATGCATTCATTGATTAGGCATTGGCAGTTCCGCCATGTGCCCGAATAGTGCGGGAGTCAATCAGGAGGTCCCTGTGTCAAATCACGATGACATTGTGCGTTCGGCGCGCTTGAAGACGGATACTTCACGCTGGCTTGGCAGGAACCGGCTGGCCGTGGCGTGTACCACGGTCCTCGGCCTGATGGCGTATGCGGGATCGATCCACGCACAAACGCCCGTCGGGCCCGAGGCGGAGACTGCGGTCGCGGAAGATCCGGGTCGCCAGATCCAGGAGCTGGACGCTGTCGTGACGACCGCATCCCGCGTCCGCCGCGGTGGTTTTGTTGCGCCCACTCCGACCACGCAGATCACCGCCGAGGAAATCACTGCCTCGGGGCTGACCAATATCGCCGATGTCGTCAACGCAACCCCATCCGTGCGCCCCTCAATGACCCCGGTCAGCACGGTCAATAATGCCAGCTGGTCCGGCGGCCACTACCTGGACCTTCGTGGGTTGGGCTTCAACAGGACCCTGGTGCTGGTGGACGGAAAGCGGTTTGTTCCGACCCAGATCTCCGGGCCGGTCAACATCAACGTGATCCCCCAGGCGTTGATCAGCAACGTCGACATCGTCACCGGCGGCGCGTCGGCGGCGTGGGGATCGGATGCAGTGGCTGGCGTGGTGAACTTCATGTTCGACCACCAGTTCGAAGGCGTCCGTGGCGAAGCCAGCTACGGCAGTAGCGACCACGGTGATTATCGCTCACGCCGGATCTCGCTGGCGCTCGGCCAGCGTTTTGGCGCCGATCGTGGCCACCTGCTGCTCGGAGCGGAGGTTGCCGACAACAGCGGCATCGCGCGCCTGGGCGACCGTGACTGGGGAGCCAAGGGTTGGGGCACCATCACCAACCCCGCCTATACCCTCGACAACGATGAGCCGCGCATCCTGGTCGTTCCCAACGTGGTCAGCGCCAACACCAGTTTCGGCGGGCTGATCAACTCCGGTCCGTTGGCCGGCATCCATTTCGACGCCAATGGCGACCCGGTTCCGTTCCGCTATGGCGACGTGGTGTCCGGCAACAGCATGATCGGCGGAGATGGTGCATACACCCATATCGAACAGACGCTGGCGGCACCGCAGGAGCGCAAGAATGTCTACGGCCGGGTCGCCTACGACATCACGGATGCCACCACCATGTACGCCGAGGCCGCTTGGGCACGGTCCGAATCCAGCCCGATTCCCAACCTGACCCGCAGCGATGCCAGCATCCGCATCCATCGCGACAACGCCTTCCTGCCCGGCTCGATCGGCGAGGCAATGGATGAGCACGGCATCGACAGCTTCACCATGGGCCGATTGAGCCGGGACTACGGACGCACGATCAACGAACAGGAGTCCAGTACCGAGCGCGTGGTGGTTGGCCTGGAAGGCTATTTTGGAGACACGTGGAGCTGGGACAGCTATTACACCTATGGCACCAGCGAGTCGATGATGCGCGCGCGTAACAACCGCATCACCTCCCACTACAACGCCGCGATCGATGCCGTGTTCGATCCGGTCACCGGGGCCATCGTCTGTCGTGACCAGGCGGCCCGCGCGACGGGCTGCGTGCCAATGAACCTGTTCGGCGACGGCGCCCCGTCCGCCGAGGCGCTCGAGTATGTCATCGGTACGTCGTGGCGGCACTGGGACCTGTCGCAGCACGCGGCGGCGGCCACGGTTTCGGGAGAGCCATTCCAGACCGCTGCCGGCCCCGTTTCGATCGCCGCGGGCCTGGAATGGCGGCGCGAAGAGGCAATCGTGTCCTCGGACGAGCTTTCGCGGGCAGCCGAGTTCGTGACCGGGAACACCGTGCCCTGGGAAGGTTCCGTCTCGGTCCGTGAAGCGTTCTCCGAAGTAGTCGTCCCCCTCGCCAATGATCGACCCTGGGCCAATGCCCTGGATCTGAACCTGGCTGGTCGGGTGACGGACTACAGCACCTCCGGCACGGTTTCGACCTGGAAGATCGGTGGCATCTGGGACATCAACGACGTCTGGAGGCTCCGGGCCACGCGTTCGCGGGACATCCGCGCCCCATCGCTGTCCGAACTGTTCTCCGGATCGACTACATCCATCTTCAGCGTGCTCGATCCGGAGCTGGGGTCGACGTACTCGGTGCAATCGCTGTCGTCTGGCAATGCCGGGCTGGAGCCTGAGGAGGCCGACACCACGACCATCGGCGTGGTGGTCAACCCGCACCCGAACCTGATGCTTTCGCTCGACTACTACAACATCGACATCGAAGGCGCGATCATCACCCTGCAGGCGGCAGCCATCGTCGACCGCTGCTATCGCATCCAGCCGCAGCTGTGTGGACTGATCACCCGCAACGACGAGGGAGAGATCAGCCAGGTCAACACTTCGCCGCAGAACCTGCAGACCATGAAGCTGCGCGGCGCCGACTTCGAGGCGCTCTATCGCCAACCGATCGGCGCCGGGGACCTGACCTTCCGCGCCCTGGTTTCATACGTGGACACCCTGCAACTGGACGACGGCGAAGTCGTTACCGAATTGGCCGGCAGCGTCGAGCAACCGACCATCGCCAGCGTCGGCGGCATGCCGCATTGGAACGGGACCTTGAGGGCTTCCTATGCGACCGGCCCGTTGACGTTCGGTGCCGGCATTCGCCACGTGGGCGGCGGCAAGATCAACCATACGTTCACCGAGAAGGATCGCAATGTCCTGGAGGCCTCAAGCCGCACCTATTACGACCTCAACGGTGCGTACGACCTGACCGGGAATCTTTCCCTGTTTGCCACGGTCCGGAATGTCTTCGACAAGGATCCCCCGATCACTTCGGGCGGGTTCGCGACGGTCCGTTCCCTGTATGACGTGATCGGTCGCACCTACACCGTGGGCATGCGCTTCGATTTCTGACCTGTTCCCACGCTGCTGCCCGATACGACCTGCCAGGAGGAGCCGGTTGGCCGCCAGACCCAAAGCCCTCGCTCTCGCGCTCGGAGCCTTCTTGTGGGGCGTGGCGGCCGCCGGGGAAACAGACCTGCATGAGGTCCTCCCGCGGTTCGATGCCGCGCCCGGGTGTGCGCTGGCGGCACACCGGCGCGGCGAACGCATCGCGTTCACCGCGTCGGGGCTGGCGGACATCGAGCGCGGATCCCACATCGACGGCGACACGTTGTTCTATGCCGCATCGGTATCCAAGCAGTTCACCGCCCTGGCCATCGCCCAGCTGGCTGTGCAGGACAGGTTGTCCCTGGACGACGACGTGCGGCTGCACGTTCCCGAGCTCCCGGTTTACCGAGGCGCGGTGACAGTCCGGATGCTGCTCAACCACAGCGCAGGCTTGCGCGATTCGCTGTCGCTGCTTCGCCTGGGAGGGCACGAATCCGTTGCCCGGGCAACCATGGCCCAGGCTTTGGAACTGCAGTTGGCGCAGCAGGACACCAACTTCGTCCCCGGCACCGATACAGGCTACTCGAACGGCGGTTACCTGCTGCTCGCAGACATCGTGCACCGGGTGTCGGGCGAGGGATTTGCAAACTACGTCAAGCGCCACATTCTCGATCCACTGGGCATGTCCGACAGCTTCGTTCTGGACGGAGCGGAGCCGGCTTCCGAGCACCTTGCGGGCGGGTACGTGCTGCGTGACTCGGGTTTCGAGCGTCGCGATACCTATCCGCGATTCGGCGGGTCGGGTGGGTTGATGCTCACGCTCAACGACCTTGCCCGCTATGAGTACGACATCGAGCAGGGACAGCGCGTGTGGACCCCGGAGATTGCGCGGATCATGACCGAGGCCGGCAGTCTTGCTGACGGAGCTCCTGCCTTTCGCGACGATACCGGGCTCGTGTTTGCCGCCGGGCTCATGCTGGGTACACGCCTCGGTCATGCCGTCATCCAGCACGGCGGCGGTGCGGAAGCATTTCGTCACCTGTTCGTACGTTTGCCGGAGCAGGGCCTGGGCATCGCGTTGTTCTGCAACCGCAGCGACCAGCCTGTCCAGGACATCATGGATGCCGCGATCGCGGAGCTTGCCGGCGCGGATCCAGCCTTCGCCGCCGAAGGCCCCAAGCCCGGGAGATACCGCTCCGGGGAGCTGCTTGCAAACTACTACCTGAGCGGTTCCGGGAATGCCTTGCAGCTTCAGATCGTCCGGGATGGGGCGGCACACGAGCCCCGCACGGTGGAGTTGCTGCGCCGGGAGCCCGGCCGATATGAAGGAAACGGAATAACGTTGCTGCACGAAACTGGCGAACCTGGATTCAGGCTTGAAACATCCCGTGCCCGCGCGATCGAAGTGACGCCGCTCAACTCCAGAAATTGATGAACCCTGTGATGATCAACGCGTTGGTGAAGTCGATGAAGAACGCGCCGACCAGGGGCGCCACCAGGAACGCGCGCGGCGCCGGGCCGTAGCGCTCGACCAGCGCCTTCATCACCGCCATCGCATTGGCGGTGGTGCCCAGCATGAAGCCGATGAAACCACCGCCCATGATCGCGGCGTCATAGTCCCGGCCCATGATCCGGTAGACCACGATGCAGAACGCCGCCACCGCGCCCACCTGCAGCACCAGGTTCAGGATCAGCGGCAGGGCCAGCCCGGCCAGCTCCCAGAGCTTGAGGTTCATCAGCGCCACGGCCAGGAACAGGGCCAGGCAGACGTTGCCGATCAGGTCGGTGGTGGGCACGGAAAGGCCGATCCAGCCGGTGCGGTCGTCCAGGTTGCGGATGGCCGCGCCCACCAGCATCGCGCCCACGTAGGCGGGCAGGGTGATGCCGGTGGCCGAGATCCAGCCGCTGACCCATGCGCCCAGCCACATCGCGATCAGCAGGGTCACGATGCTCTTGAGCGCGTTGTACTCGCGAACGGCTTCGGACGGTGCTGCGTCGGCTGTTTCAAGGTCGGGGGCGGCATGCGCCTGCTGGGAGGAGGGTGAGAGCTTGAAGCGGCGGATCAGCACCGTGATCGCCGGGCCGCCCACCAGCCCGCCCAGCACGATGCCGGCCATCGCCGACGCCACGGCGATCGATTCCGCGCCGGGCACGCCCGCCTCTTCGAACAGCGGCGCGAACGCCAGGCCCGTGGCCGGCCCGCCGGTGAGCGTGGTCGAGCCGGCCAGCACGCCAAAAAGCGGGTGCAGGTCGAAGCCCACCGCCACCGCCATGCCCAGCAGGTTCTGGAATACCGCGAATCCGCTGGCCAGGCCGAGGAAGATCATTACCTGGGTGCCACTGATCTTGAGCAGCCTGAGGCTTGCATTCATGCCAATCGTGGTGAAGAAGGCGATCATCAGCGGCGTCTGCAGGCTGGTGTCGAGCACGAACAGCGTGGTGTCCCGGGCGTGCGCAATCCACACGGCGATGGCGAAGACCAGCCCGCCGATCACCGGCGCCGGCAGGTTGTACTTGCCAAGCACCGGTACCCACCGGCACAGGCCGTAGCCCAGGAACAGCGCGATGCCCGCAAGGGCAAGGGTCTGCACCGCATCAAGCTGCAGCATTGAACGGACTCCTGTTGAAAATCGTGCGGACGGCCTTGCTCAGTTGCAGGTATCCACGGGCGGTTGATGGCGCAGCACGCGTCCCGGCAGCGCGTCCGCCGCCTGGCCCTGGTCGACCATGGCGATGCCGTTGACCAGCAGGTATTCCACGCCCCTGGACAGGACCGCCGGCTCCACGTAGGTCGCCGCTGGCGCGTAGTGGTCGGGATCCAGCACCACCACGTCGGCGTGGTATCCGGCGCGCAGGTAACCGCGCTCCTCCAGGCCGAAGGTGTCCGCGGTCAGGCCGGTCGAGCGGTGGATGAAGGACTGCAGGTCGATTGCGCCTTCGTCGACGACGAAGCGGGCGTACTTCTCCGGGAAGGTGGCGTACTGGCGCGGATGTCCGTCGCCGCCGTCGGAAGCGGTCAGCACCCACGGCTGGCGCATCAGCTCGGACACGTCGTCGGCATGCATGTTGAAAGAGGCGATCTTGCGCGCCGACCCACTACTGTCCGGTCCGCCGTGGCGGATGATCCGCAGCGCCGCCTCAACCGGTTCCAGCTCCCAGGTTTCGGCCATCTGCGCAAGCGTCCTGCCCGACCACGGCCACCCTTCGCCGATCATCAGCACCGCGTCGGCCCCGCCGCGCCGGCGCAGGTTCTGCGTCATTTCGCTGCGGATGCGGTCGGCCGTGGCCGGCGCGTCGAGCCGGGTGAACAGCGCCTCGCGGCCGCCGTCCTGGGCCCAGCGCGGCAGCAGCGCGGCCTCGATGCCGGTGGCCGAGGCCAGCCACGGGTACTGGTCGGCGGTGACCCGGATGCCGTCCGCGCGCGCGCGTTCGATGCGCTTGATGATCTTCCCGGCGCTGCCATGCACGTCCGTGCCCAGCGCCTTGATGTGGGCGATATGCACCGGGAGCCGCGCGCGCCGGCCGATCTCCAGGACCTCTTCGATCGACCCCATCAGCCCGATCGAGTAGCTGGATTCGTCCCGCTGGTGGGTGTCGTAGACGCCGCCGCGCACCGCGGCCTCTTCGGCCAGCGCCACCACTTCGTCGGTGGTCGCGAAGCTCTGCGGGGCGTAGAACAACCCGGTGGACAGCCCGATGGCGCCCTGGCACATCGCATCGGCCACCAGGCCGCGCATGCGCGCCAGCTCGTCCGCATCGGGGGCGCGGTCGGCGTTGCCGAGCACCCGGCGCCTGACCGGTCCCAACCCGACATAGGCCGCGATATTGGTGCCCACGCCGTGGTCCTGGAACCATTCGCGCTGTTCGGCGATGTCCGGCGTGCCGCCGCCGTCGATGCCGATGAAGATCGTGCTCACCCCCTGGTGCAGCCACGGCAGGTTGCGGCGGACCTGCGGATCGGGCGAGCGGATATGGCTGAAGGGATGGGTATGGGGATCGATGAATCCCGGTGCCACGACCAGTCCGCGGGCATCGATGGTGCGTGCGGCCCGGTAGCGGCCGGCCAGGCCAGGCCCCACTTCGATGATCCTGTCACCGCTGATCGCAACGTCCGCGGTCCGGGCCGGGCTGTCACTGCCGTCGAACAGCGTTCCACCTTCGATGAGGATGTCCGCGGCGGCGCCGGACGGCGCAGGCTGCGTCCCGGAACAGGCTGAGAGCAGCAACGTGGCCGCCAGCCATGCGGTGATACGGGCCAATCGTGCCTGGTGACCTGGAGGAGACAAGCGGGAACCTCGCTGATCGGAATGCCGGCTGTCGCCCGAACGCCTGTGCCCCGGGCGGTGATCGATCCATCTTCACGGCTGCCGCTGGCCTTGGCCATTGAAATTGGGCCGGTCCTGCATAGCCCGGGGTTATGCGTGCGTCCCCGCCGGTCGCTGCGTATCCGGCATCCGGAACGGCTAGAATCAAGGCTCCTGCAGCAGGCCCGAAGGCGATGTCCGAAAACAAGTCCAGCCCCAACGAATCCGCAGAAGAGTTCCGCAGTGCCGCGCTGGACTACCACCGCCTGTCGCCCCCGGGGAAGATCAAGGTCACGGCCACCAAGGCCATGCTCACCCAGCGCGACCTGGCGCTGGCCTATTCACCCGGCGTGGCCTATGCCTGCGAAGAAATCGCCGCCGACCCGCTGGCGGCCAGCGAATACACCGCCCGCGCCAACCTGGTGGCGGTGATCAGCAACGGCACCGCGGTGCTGGGGCTGGGCGACATCGGCCCGCTGGCGAGCAAGCCGGTGATGGAAGGCAAGGGCGTGCTGTTCCAGAAGTTCGCCGGCATCGACGTGTTCGACATCGAAGTCGACGAGCAGGACCCGGACAAGCTGGTCGACATCATCGCCTCGCTGGAGCCGACCTTCGGCGGTATCAACCTGGAGGACATCAAGGCGCCGGAGTGCTTCATCGTCGAGCGCAAGCTGCGCGAGCGGCTGAAGATCCCGGTGTTCCACGACGACCAGCACGGCACCGCAATCATCGTCGGTGCGGCAGTGGTCAACGCGCTGGAGGTGGCCGGCAAGAAAATCGAGGAGGTGAGGGTCGCGACCACCGGCGCGGGTGCGGCCGGGATCGCCTGCCTGGACATGCTGGTGGCGCTGGGGCTCAAGCCGGAGAACATCACCGCCTTCGACCGCGGCGGGGTGATCCACACCGGGCGCGACGACCTGGACGAGGCCAAGCGCCGCTACGCGCGCGAGACCGACCACCGTGAACTGGCGCAGATCGTGGAAGGCGCCGACATCTTCCTGGGCCTGTCGGCCGGCGGCATCCTCAAGCCGGAGATGGTCGCGACCATGGCCGAGCGGCCGATCATCCTGGCGCTGGCCAATCCGTACCCGGAGATCCTGCCGGCCGAGGCGAAGCAGGTCCGCCCCGATGCGATCATCGCCACCGGCCGCTCGGACTTCCCCAACCAGGTCAACAACGCGCTGTGTTTCCCCTACATCTTCCGCGGTGCCCTGGACGCGGGCGCCACCGGCATCAACGAGGCCATGAAGCTGGCCTGCGTGTATGCCATCGCCGAGCTGGCCAAGGCCGAAGCCAGCGACCTGGGCAGTGCCTACGGCGGTGACGTTCCTGTTTTCGGCCCGGATTACATCATCCCGCGTCCGTTCGACCAGCGCCTGCTGACCGTGCTGGCGCCGGCCGTGGCCGCGGCGGCGATGGAATCCGGCGTGGCCCAGCGCCCGATCGCCGACATGGACGCCTACCGCGAGAAGCTCGGGCACTTCCTGACCCGCACCGCGCTGGTGATGAAGCCGGTCTACGACCGCGCCCGCGCCGACCGCCAGCGCGTGGTCTACGCCGAGGGCGAGGAGGAGGTCGTGCTGCGCGCGGTGCAGACGGTGGTCGACGAGGGCCTCGCCCACCCGATCCTGATCGGGCGCCCGGAGGTGATTGCCAACCGCATCGAGCGGCTCGGCCTGCGCCTGGTCGAGGGGCGCGACTTCGACCTGACCAACATCAACGACGATCCGCGTTTCAACGAGTACTGGCAGCAGTTCCACGCCCTGACCGAGCGCCGCGGCATCACCCCGGACTCGGCCAAGAACCTCATGCGCTCGCGGCCGTCGCTGATCGCAGCGCTGATGGTGGAGCGCGGCGAGGCCGACGCGATGCTGTGCGGCATGGTCGGGCGCTACCACAAGAAGCTGGGCTACATCCGCAGCGTGCTGCCGCTGGACCGCGGCGTGCAGTGCACCTCGGCCATGACCGGCGTGGTCAGCGACCGCGGGCTGTGGTTCTTCCTCGACACCCACGTGCAGGACGACCCGACCGCCGAGCAGATCGCCGAGGCCACCATCCTGGGCGCCTACCGGCTCAAGCTGTTCGGGATCGAGCCGAAGATCGCGCTGCTCTCGCACTCCAACTACGGCAGCCACGCCAGCGCCAGCGCGGTGAAGATGAAGCGCGTGCGCGAGATCCTGGCCGAGCGTGCGCCAAAGCTGGAGGTGGACGGGGAGATGATGCCCGACACCGCCTGGGACGAAGCCATGCGCAAGCGGATCTTCCCCAACAGCACCCTCTCGGGCCAGCCCAACCTGCTGGTACTGCCGAACCTGGATTCGGCCAACATCACCTACAACATGGTCCGGGTGATGACCGACGGCGCCGCGCTGGGGCCGATCCTGATGGGCGTGAGCCGGCCGGCGCACATCATGACCCCCTCGGCCACCCCGCGGCGGGTGATCAACATGACCGCCATCGCCGCGGTCGAGTCGCAGATCCGCAAGGCCCGCGGCGGCTCGTAGGCCTGGCTCAGCCAGGCTTGGCTAAGGCAGCAGGCGCCGGACCAGGGCCGGCAGTTTGTGCAGGTCGTCCTTGGACAGCACCGCGTCGGCGCCCGGCGGCGGGTCGGGCAGGGCCATCGGCGCCGAGCCGGTGAGCAGCACGAACGGCAGCCCAGGGTCGTGCGCGCGTACCTGTTCCAGCGCCTCCAGGCCGGAGAAGCCGGGCAGGTTGAGGTCCGACAGGACCACCTGTGGCGCCAGCGCCTGCAGCGCGTCGCGCACGGTGTCGGCCGACCAGGCGCGGCGGCACTCCACCGCTGGCCCGTCCTCGCGCAGGGCGATCTCGATCAGCTCCGCGTCGTCGCGCGAGTCCTCGATCAGCAGCACCCGGTACGGCTGGCCCGGCGCCCGTGGCATGGCGGCTTCCTAGCCGTCCGCCGGCGGCTCGTTGAGCACCGCCCAGAACCGGCCCAGGGTGCGCACCGCCTCGAAGAACTGGTCCACGTCCACCGGCTTGACCACGTAGGCGTTCACGCCCAGGTCCCAGCTGCGCGCCAGGTCGCTTTCCTCGCGCGATGACGACAGGATCACCACCGGCAGGTGGTTGAAGCGGTCGCTCTTGCGCAGTTCGGTCAGCACTTCCAGCCCGTCCATGCGCGGCATCTTGATGTCCAGCAGCAGCACCGCGGGGTCGCCCTCGGGGCGGCCTTCGAAGCGTCCGCGCCGCAGCAGGTAGTCCAGCGCCTCCACGCCGTCCTCCACGTGCACGATGGGATTGGCAAGGTTGGCGTCGCGCAGCGCGTCGATCGCCATTTCCGCATCGTGCGGGCTGTCTTCGGCCAGCAGGACGGTGCGAAGTTCGGTCATTTCCCGGGTTCCTGGTTGGAGGGCATTTCGCCCGTGGCGGGCAGGATGAAGTGGAAGGTGGCGCCCTTGCCCGGCTCCGATTCTGCCCAGATCCGGCCGCCGTGGCGAATCAGCACCCGGCGCACGCTGGCCAGGCCGATCCCGGTGCCGGGGAATTCACTGGGTGCGTGCAGGCGCTGGAACACGCCGAACAGCTTGCCGACGTATTTCATGTCGAAGCCGGCGCCGTTGTCGGTGATGCGGAAGTGGTGGCTGCCGTCGTCCATCTGGTCGTGGGCCACCTCGATCCGCGCCGGGTCGGCGCCGGCGCTGTACTTGACCGCGTTGCCCAGCAGGTTCAGCCAGACCTGGCGCAGCATGTTCTCGTCGGCCACCACCACCGGCATGGAGTGGATCTGCCACTCGATCACCCGGTCGGGGGTTTCCTCGCCCGCGTTGGCGTCGAGCAGCGCGCGGGTGTCGTCGACCATCGACTGCATGTCCACCATCTGCAGGCGCAGGGCGCTGCGGCCCAGCCGCGAATACACCAGCAGGTCGTCGATCAGCGCCGACATCCGCCGGGTCGATTCGGCCACCACGTCCAGGTAGTGCCGGCCCTTCTCGTCCAGGTCATCGCCCAGGTGGCGGCCGAGCTTGCCAGCAAAGCCGGCGATGTGCCGCAGCGGGGCACGCAGGTCGTGCGAGACCGAATAGCTGAACGCCTCCAGCTCCCTGTTCACGTCCGATACCTGCTCCACCTTGCCTTCCAGCTGGCGGTTGAGCTCGCGGATCTGCCGCTCCTGGATCACCTGCGGGCTGATGTCGCTGGCCGCCAGCAGGACCGCCCGGTCTTCGCTGTCGGGCAATGACATGCGCCGGGCGGAGAGCAGCATCACGCGCTCCACCTCGTCGGCGGTGCGCTGGTTGATCTGGAAGTCCCAGAGCTCGCGGTCGCGGGCGAGCACGTCGGCCAGCCGGCGCAGCACGCCGGGGTCGTCCCACGCGCCGTCTCCAAACGCTGTCAGCGGCTCGCCGCGGCGGTCGTCTTCCACGCCATACAGCTCGGCGAAGGCGGTGTTGTACAGCAATACCCTGTTGTCGGCGTCGAGCAGCGCGATCGGCTCGCGTACGGTGTCGAGCATCACCGTGGCGCGGTCACTGGCGCGCCGGGTGTCGCGCTCGGCGGCGAAGCGGCGCGCGCCCTGGCGCAGCGCATACCAGGCCAGCAGTCCCAGCAGCAGGAGCTGCAGGACCGGGCCGGCCACGCCCACCAGCCGTGCGCGGCCCGCGGCAACGCCCGCTTCCTCCTGGCGCAGCGCCAGCAGGCGGTGCTCCTCGGTGTTGATCTGGTCAACCACGTCGTGGATCGGAAACCGGGTGAGCAGTGCTTCCACGTCGGCCATCTCCGGCAGTTCGCCGGCCCGGAGCATGCGGTCGATCCCTGCCAGGCGCAGGCCAAGCAGCGCCTGGAGCTCGCCCAGCAGGCGCTGCTGGAGCGCGTTGTCGCGGGTCAGTGCTTCCAGTGCGGCCAGCTGCGGCTCGATCCTGGGCCGGCTGTAATCGATGCGCTCGCGCAGCAGCGCGGCGTCGACCCCGTAGCCCTGGCCCAGCGCCGCCGACTCGATGTTGCGGACATCGGCGGCCAGCATGCTGATCCGCGCTTCCACCTCGTGGCTGTGTACCAGCCATTCCTGTGCACGCTGGTTGGCCTGCGATGCGATGCCGGTCAGCACGACCGGCACGATCACGATCACCGCTACCGCCAGGATCAGCCCCGGCAGGCGGTATCTGGACCAGGCGGCGTCGTTGGCGGGAACAGGCATCGGATCGGTATCGACTCGGGCGCGGTGGGGCGTCGGTACCTGTCGCAGGTTCCTCCCCCCAGTGCAACCGGGGGATGATCCGGCCCGGGAGTGAAAGCCGGGTGAAATCCGGGCCTGGGCGCCCGCCCGCCGCCACTGCGCGGCGCAGGACGGAGGCCGGTCCCTGTTAGAATCAGCGATTCGATCCAATGACCCAAAACCACGGCCGGGGCGCGGCCGCGAGTGGAGCGCAGAGCAGATGAACTGGTTGAACGACGTGCTGGAAAACGATCCCGATCCCGCGGAGACCCGTGAGTGGATGGAGTCGATCAAGGCGGTCATCGACGCCGAAGGCCCCGGCCGCGCGCACCACCTGCTCGAGAACATGGTCGAGCTGACCCGCCGCGCTGGCGCGCACCTGCCGTTCGCGCCGACCACCGAATACATCAACACCATCCCGCCGCACCTGGAGCCGGGGATGCCGGGCGACGCGGCGATGGAGTGGAAGATCCGCTCGCTGATCCGCTGGAACGCCATGGCCATGGTGGTGCGGGCCAACCGCAAGCCCGGCGACCTGGGCGGGCACATCGCCAGCTTCGCCAGCGCGGCCACGCTCTATGACGTCGGCTTCAACCACTTCTGGCGCGGGCCGGAGGGCGAGCATCCGGGCGACATGATCGGCATCCAGGGCCACAGCTCGCCGGGCATCTACGCGCGTTCGTTCCTGGAAGGACGCCTGAGCGAGGACCAGCTGGACAACTTCCGCATGGAAGTGGATGGGCGCGGCATCGCCTCCTACCCGCATCCGTGGCTGATGCCCGACTACTGGCAGTTCCCGACCGTGTCGATGGGCCTGGGCCCGATCGCCGCGATCTACCAGGCACGTAACTGGAAATACCTGGAAGCGCGCGGCCTGATGCCCAAGAGCGATCGCAAGGTGTGGTGCTTCCTGGGCGACGGCGAGACCGACGAGCCCGAAAGCCTGGGCGCCATTTCCGTGGCCGGACGCGAGGGCCTGGACAACCTGGTGTTCGTGATCAACTGCAACCTGCAGCGCCTGGACGGCCCGGTGCGCGGCAACGGCAAGATCATCCAGGAGCTGGAGGGCCAGTTCCGCGGCGCCGGCTGGAACGTGCTCAAGCTGATCTGGGGCAGCTACTGGGATCCGCTGCTGGCCAAGGACAAGGACGGCATGCTGCGGCGGCTGATGATGGAGACCGTCGACGGCGAGTACCAGAACTGCAAGGCGTTCGGCGGCGCCTATACCCGCGAGCATTTCTTCGGCAAATACCCGGAGACGGCGAACCTGGTGGCCAACCTGTCCGACGACGACGTCTGGCGCTTGAACCGCGGCGGCCACGACCCGCACAAGGTCTACGCCGCCTACCACCAGGCGGTAAAGACCGAGGGCATGCCCACCGTGATCCTGGCCAAGACGGTCAAGGGCTACGGCATGGGCAGCGCCGGCGAGGCGCTCAACCCCACCCACCAGACCAAGAAGATGGACGACGAGGCGGTGCGCGCGTTCCGCGACCGCTTCAAGATCCCGGTCAACGACGAGCAGCTCAAGGACGGCGCGGTGCCGTTCTACCATCCGGGCAAGGACTCCGACGAAGTGCAGTACATGCGCGAACGGCGCGAGTCGCTGGGCGGCTTCCTGCCGCAGCGCCGGGCCAAGGCCAGCCAGTCGCTGCCGGCGCCCAAGCTCGAGGTGTTCGACCGCCTGCTCAAGGACACCGGCGAGCGCAGCATCTCCACCACCATGGCCTTCGTGCAGGCGCTGGGCATCGTGCTGCGCGACAAGCAGGTGGCGCCGCGGGTGGTGCCGATCGTGGCCGACGAGGCGCGCACCTTCGGCATGGAGGGCCTGTTCCGCCAGCTCGGCATCTACGCGCCCAAGGGCCAGCAGTACAAGCCGGTCGACCGCGACCAGCTGATGTACTACCGCGAGGACGCGGCCGGGCAGGTGCTGCAGGAAGGTATCACCGAGGCCGGTGCCTTCGCCTCCTGGATGGCCGCGGCCACCAGCTACAGCACCAACGACCTGCCGCTGCTGCCGTTCTTCATCTTCTACTCGATGTTCGGCTTCCAGCGCGTGGGCGATGCCGCCTGGCAGGCGGCCGACATGCGTTCGCGCGGCTTCCTGCTCGGCGCCACCGCCGGGCGCACCACGCTCAACGGCGAGGGCCTGCAGCACGAGGACGGCCACAGCCACCTGCTGGCCGGCGCGGTGCCCAACTGCCGCAGCTACGATCCCACCTTCGCCCACGAAGTGGCGGTGATCCTGCAGCACGGCATGCAGCGCATGCTCGAGGAGCAGGTGGACGAGTACTACTACATCACCGTGATGAACGAGAACTACGCCCACCCCGGAATGCCCAAGGGCGCCGAGGAGGGGATCATCAAGGGCATGTACCTGCTGCAGGACAAGGGCAAGCCGAAGAAGGGCGAGCAGCGCGTGCAGCTGTTGGGCAGCGGCACCATCCTGCGCGAAGCGATTGCCGCGGCCGAACTGCTGGACCGCGACTTCGGCGTCACCGCCGACATCTGGTCCTGTCCCAGCTTCACCGAACTGCGCCGCGACGGCTTCGACGCCGAGCGCTGGAACCGCTTCAACCCGGAGGCGAAGAAGCCGCGCAAGGCCTACGTCACCGAACTGCTGGAAGGCCGCCAGGGCCCGGCGATCGCCGCCACCGACTACGTGCGCGCCTACCCGGACCAGATCCGCGCCTTCGTGCCGATGACCTACACCGTGCTCGGCACCGACGGCTTCGGCCGCTCGGACACCCGCGCCAACCTGCGCCGCCACTTCGAGGTCGACCGCCACTACATCGCGGTCGCCGCCATCGAAGCGCTGGCCAAGGACGGCAAGATGACCGGCAAGGACGTGGCCCGGGCGATCAAGCTGTACAAGATCGACACCGAACGGCCGAACCCGCTGCTGGCGTAATCGTTCGCGTTACTCCTGCGAAGGCAGGAGTAACGGGTGTCGGCGTTCATGTCTTGCCTGCGCGGCGATTGCCGCGGCACTGCTGTCGCCGGATCCGGCCATGACGCGGCCTTGCCCGGCGCGCTGCGATCCTGTGGTCGTCAGTCCGCAGCGAGGAATGCGTCATGAGCCATGAATTCAAGGTCGGCGACCATGTGCGCTGGAACTCCGAGGCCGGCCACGTCAGCGGCAAGATCACCAGGGTCCATACCCGTGACGTGGAGTACAAGGGCCACATGCGCCGCTGCAGCGAAGACGATCCGCAGTACGAGATCAAGAGCGACAAGACCGATCACGTCGCCATGCACAAGGGCGATGCGTTGCGGAAGGTCGGCTGAAATCGGTGACCGCGGGAGGGGCCGCTGTGGTCAGGGCGGATCGCGTTGGAAGACTTCGGCCAGGTAGTCGATCATCACCCGCACCTTGGCGGGTGGGCGGCGGTCGGGCGGATAGAGGATGTGGATGCCGCCCAGCTCCACCGGCGGCTTGTCCAGCTCCAGTGCCACCAGTTCACCGCGTCCGATCGCCCCGGCGACTATGAACCCGGGCTGGTAGATGATCCCCTGGCCGCGCACCGCGGCCGCCAGCAGCGCGTCTCCGTTGTTGGCCATCAGGTTGCCGCTGACCGGCACGCGCACCTCGCCGTTGGCGCCGAAGGCCCAGTGTTCGCGGCCCTGGGTGCCCGAGAGCGTGTAGCCCAGGCAGTTGTGCTGGATCAGCTCGGCGACCCGGCGCGGTACGCCACGCTGGTCCAGGTAATCCGGCGAGGCGCAGACGTGCATCGGGCTGTCGCCCAGGCGGCGCGCCTGCAGCGGACTGTCGGCGAGACGGCCGACGCGCACGGCCAGGTCCCAGCTTCCGGCGATGATGTCCAGTTCTGCGTCGCTGAGCCCGAGTTCCACCTTCACCTCCGGGTGGCGGCGGGAAAACTCCGGCATCAGCGGCGCCACGAAGCCCTGGCCGAACGACAGCGGCACATTCATGCGCAGCAGGCCCGTCGCCTTGACCCGCTGCGAGGCGGCCGCGGCCTCGGCCTCGTCGATTTCCGGCAGGATCCGCTGGCAGGCGTCCAGGTAGTTGCTGCCGGCCTCGGTCAGGGTCAGGCGCCGGGTGGTGCGATGAAACAGCTTCACCCCCATCCGCGCTTCCAGCGCATTGACGTGCTTGGTCGCCATGGCGGGCGACATGCCCAGGTGGCGGGCTGCCGCCGAGAGGCTGCCGTCGGTGGCGGCGCGCACGAAGACCCGCATGCTGGTGATCCGGTCCATGGCGTCAATCTAACACTTGTGGTGGGAAGTGTTGTTCTGACTCGGCCCGTTCTGTTCCTGAAAGGCGGAGCCCATACTGTGGGCCATGGACAAGAACACGACTCCCGACAACAGCGGCAACGCCTTCGCCAACGGCGGCGCGCGCATGCCCACCTTCTTCATTCCGCACGGCGCCGGTCCCTGCTTCTTCATGGACTGGAACCCCGCCGACACCTGGGACCGCATGGCCGCCTTCCTCAAGGGCATCGCCGACACGCTGCCGGAAAGGCCACGCGCGATCGTGCTGGTGTCCGGCCACTGGCTGGAACCCGGCTTCAGGATCACCGGCCATGCCCGGCCGCCGCTGATCTACGACTACAGCGGCTTCCCGGCGCACACGTACGAACTGACCTATCCGGCCCCGGGCGAACCGGAGCTGGCCGGACGCATCGCCGGGCTGCTGGGCCAGGGCGGGGAGCCGGGCCGGGTGGATGCCGCACGCGGCTTCGACCACGGCGTGTTCATTCCGCTCAAGCTGGTGTTCCCCAAGGCCGACATCCCCGTGATCCAGCTCTCGTTGCGCCAGGACATGGATCCGGCTGCCCACATCCAGGCCGGCCGCGCGCTGGCCGCGCTTCGCGACGAGGGCGTGCTGATCGTCGGCAGCGGCATGAGCTTCCACAACATGCGCGGCTACGGCGACCCGCGCTACACGCCGTTGTCGGCAAAGTTCGACGCATGGCTGACCACCGCGGTTGAAAGCGAAGCGCCCCAGCGCGAAGCCATGCTGCGGGAATGGGCGGGCGCCCCGCACGCCCGCGACAGCCATCCGCCCGGCGGCGAGGAGCACCTGTTGCCGCTGATGGTCGCTGCCGGCGCCGCCGGCGACTCCAGGGGCCGCAAGGTCTATTCGGAGGAAGTGATGAAGACCACCCTTTCCGCATTCCGCTTCGGCTGATCCCCCGCGGCCCCGTACAGGAGAATCCCCATGAAGATCGATCTTTCCGGCAAGTCCGCCGTGGTCACCGGCTCCACCGGCGGCATCGGCCTGGCCATTGCCACCGGCCTGGCGAAGGCCGGCGCCGGCGTCACCGTCGTAGGCCGCACGCAGGAGCGGGTGGACGCCGCGGTGGCTGGCGTTCGCAAGGCTTCGGGCCGCGACGACGCCGGCGGCGTGGTTGCCGACATCGGCACTGCCGAAGGCTGCCAGACCTTGACCGCCGCGCGCCCGGACGCGGACATCTTCGTCAACAACGTCGGCATCTACGGCGCGCGCGAATTCTTCGACATCGACGACGTGCTGTGGGACCAGTTCTGGCAGGTCAACGTGATGACCGGCGTGCGCCTGGCGCGCCACTACGCGAAGGGCATGCGCGAGCGCGGCTGGGGCCGGATCCAGTTCGTGTCCAGCGAGTCGGCGCTCAACATCCCCATCGAGATGGTCCACTACGGGGTCAGCAAGGCCGCGGTGCAGGGGCTTTCGCGCGGCCTGGCCAAGGTGCTGGCCGGCACCGGTGTTACCGTCAACACGATCCTGCCCGGCCCCACCCGTACCGCCGGCGCGGTGCAGATGATGGCCGACCTGGCCGCCGAGCGCGGCGTCACCCCGCTGGAGATGGAAGGCCTGTTCCTGGCCGAGAACCGTCCCTCGAACCTGCTCGGGCACTTCGCCGAGCCCGACGAGGTGGCCAACCTCGCCGTCTACGTGGCCTCGCCGCAGGCCAGCGCCACCACCGGCTCTGCGCTGCGCGTGGACGGCGGCACGGTTGAAACCATCGCCTGATCCAATCGTCTGATCCATTCCCCCATTCGCAAGAGGTAGAACACCATGCAGAAACGCACACTCGGCCGCTCCGGCCTGGAAATCGCCCCGCTGGTCCTTGGCGGCAACGTCTTCGGCTGGACCGCCGACGAAGCCACCTCGTTCAAGCTGCTCGACCGCTTCGTCGAACGCGGCTTCAACGCCATCGACACCGCCGACGTCTACTCGGCCTGGGCGCCGGGCCTGTCCGGCGGCGAGTCGGAAACCGTGATGGGCAAGTGGCTGGCCCAGCGCGGCCGTCGCGACGACGTCGTCATCATGACCAAGGTCGGCAGCCTCCAGGCGCGCAAGGGCCTGAAGGCCGACAACATCGCCGCCGCGGTCGAGGATTCGCTGCGCCGTCTGCAGACCGACTACCTGGACGTGTACTTCGCTCACATCGACGATGACAGCGTGCCGTTCGAGGAGTCGCTGGGCGCGTTCTCGAAGCTGGTCGACGCCGGCAAGGTGCGCGCGATCGGCGCGTCCAACCACTCCGCCGACCGCATGCGCGAGGCGCTGAAGGTGTCCGCCGACAATGGCCTCAAGCGCTACGAGGTCATGCAGCCGGGGTACAACCTCTACGACCGCGCCGGCTACGAGGACGAACTGGCCGGCCTGGCGCAGGAACAGGAGCTGGGCGTGGTGAGCTACTTCTCGCTGGCCAGCGGCTTCCTGACCGGCAAGTACCGCAGCAAGGCGGACGTGGAAGGCACCGCCCGCGCCGCGTTCCTGGAAGGCTTCTTCGACGAGCGCGGCATGAAGCTGCTCGGGTCGCTGCGCAAGGTGGCCGATGACGTTGGCGCCACCCCCGCGCAGGTCTCGCTGGCCTGGCTGATGACCCGCCCCGGCGTCACCGCGCCGATCGCCAGCGCCACCAGCCTTGAGCAGCTGGACGACATCCTGGTCGCAACGGACGTGCGCCTGCCGCAGGACGCGCTCGACGCCTTGGAGAAGGCGGGCGGCTGATTCTCCACGGCATTGCCCCTGACAGCCTCCCTTCGCGCCCGGCGTGGAGGGAGGCTTTTTTCATGGGAACTCCGCCCGGCCCGCGCATTGGGTATCGTTAACTGTGTTCTCTCACGCCAACACCATCACCGCCCGTCATGTGGACGGCGGACAATGTCCTGCAAGCTTAAGGAGCGCATCGCATGAGCCGTGATACCAAGCAACGCTACGGAACCCTCTCGCGCCTGCTGCACTGGGGCATGGCGGTGCTGGTCATCTGGCAGGCGCTCAAGCTGTTCGACCGCATCAATGATGGCCAACACTGGGTCGGCCAGAACCTGGTGTCCTGGCATATCTCCATCGGCACCCTGATCGGCGTACTGATCATCGTGCGCATCGCCTGGGCGCTGCGCAACAAGGACAATCGCCCGCCGCCGGCCCAGCCTCCGACCCTCGGCCTGGTGGCCAGGGCCGGCCACATCGGACTGTACGTGGCGCTGGTGCTGATGCCGCTGACCGGCATCAGCATCATGGTTGGCAACGGCTACGGGCTGGAAGTTTTTGGCATGCAGCTCGTGCCTGCCGGTGCCGAAATCCCCTGGCTGGCCACGTTTGGCGGCGTGATCCATTCACCGCTGGCGTGGCTGCTGGTGCTGCTGGTGATCGGCCACATTGGCGCGGCGCTGTGGCACGGCCTGGTGCGCAAGGACGGGGTGCTGCAGCGCATGCTGTGACTGCTCAGGGTTCGCCGAAGCCCCGGCTGGAGTGCGCGGGCGGGCGGGGTTTCGACGCTGCTTCCGCCTCCAGCCGCGCGCCGACCAGGATGGGGTCGCCGTGGGGCGGAGTGGTGTGGCCGTCGTCCAATATCGCCGCAGGGCGGGAGCCGGTTTGGGAGCGCTGCCAGACCCGATAGGCGATGAAGCCAAGCGCGCCGGCTGCGACAATCTTCAGGATTGCCATGGGTACCTCTTCGCGTGCAACGTGGCAACAGGATGGGCGCGAAGCGGTTAGTCGGGCGTGACAACGGCCGAAGGCAGGTTCGCCGGCACTGGGCGTTGCGCTGGATGATCCGGCGCGTTCAGCCAGTTGATGCGGTCCTGGTGCCTGCCTGGCTGCAGTCCGGCCGTTCGAACCATTCCAGTACCGCCGGCGCCAGCGCATCAAGCTGCATCGGCAGGCTCAGGTGGTCCTCGCCGGGCATCTCGATGTAGCGCGCGTGCGGGACGGATGCGGCCAGGGTGCGGCCGTGTTCGACCGGGACGTGGCGATCGGCGTCGCCGTGCACCAGCAGCGGGCACGGCACATGGGCCAGGGCGTCGGCGACGTTGATGCCATCCAGCGGCAGGTCCAGGGTGGCGCCAGCCTGCTCGATCGCGGCGTCCAGCACCTCATCGCTCAGCCGCCACTTCAGCCACTGGCGGGTCAGCCAGGCCGAGGGCGGGGCGGGGGCGTCGGTGAGCAGGTAGGGCACCATGTCGCGGATGGCGTCGTCGGCCACGGCGAATGATTCCATGGCGACCACGCTCTGCGCGTCCAGCCGCGGGTCGGCGCCGGCGAAGATCGCGGTGGCCGCGCCGTAGGACACGCCCAGCAGATGCAGCGGGCCGATGATCTCGCCGCGGGCGCGCAGCGCGGACACCACCTCGACCACGTCGCGCGCTTCGCGGGTGCCATAGCCCGCGGGCGCTTCGCCGGAGCGGCCGTGGTTGCGCAGGTCGATGGCGATGGTGCGGTAGCCGGCCTCGCCCAGGCGCAGCGCCCAGGGCAGCATCGAGTCGCCGTGCATCATCCAGCCGTGCAACACCACCACGGTGCCGCGTGGCGCGGCGGCGGGTCCGGCCGGAACGCTGAAGTCCAGGTGCGGGAACGTGTCGGCGACGGTTTCACCTTCCGGCCAGGACAGACTGAGGTCGTAGTCCCCCGGATCGACCGCGCGCCAGAACACCTGCAGGCCGTCGCCGGTGGTGACGTGCCCGCTGCGATCGTCCAGGCGCGCGAGCGCGGCGTTGATCGGCGCGGGTGGCAGCAGCGGCGAGGTGCCGTCGGGCGCGACCAGGTGTGCGGCCAGGCCCGCGGACAACCCGGGCCAGGATGAGAAACCGGCCGCCAGCAGGCAGGCGGCGAGCACGATGGAAAGGCGGAACATGCGCAGAGTCGGGGACGTGGTGCACCAGCGTAGTGATCCGCCGCGGTCGCGCTCTACCCTGCAGATGTGACACGACGATGACAATTGGCCGGACGTTCAGGCTGGCGAACTCACCTGGTCCGGAACACGGGCGCGTTATCGTTTGCGCATGGGCCGCTGGATGCTGACGTTGATGCTTGCGCTGCTCGCAGGACCCGCGTGGGGTCAGGCGCAAGGGGCGGTGGATCGGCTGCTCGAGCGGTCGGAATCGATCGAACCCCTCAAGGCTGTGGTGGTGGCACACGAGGGCATCATCGTGGCCGAGCGCGGCTACGGCAGCGCGCGGCCGGATTCGCAGGCCAACATCAAGTCGGCGTCCAAGGTGGTGATGTCGGCGCTGGTGGGCATCGCCATCGAGCGCGGGCTGCTGCAAGGCGTGGACCAGCCGATCGCGCCGCTGCTGAAGGACAAACTGCCGGACGATCCCGACCCGCGCCTGGCCGAGGTCACCATCGGCCACCTGCTGTCGATGCAGGCAGGGCTGGGGTCCACGTCCGGCCGCAACTACGGGCGCTGGGTGAACAGCAGCGACTGGGTGCGTGCGGCGCTGGCGCGGCCGTTCGTGGCCGAACCGGGCGGGGCGATGGTGTACTCCACCGGCTCCTCGCACCTGCTCTCGGCAATCCTCACCCGCGTCAGCGGGCGGTCGACGCTGGCGCTGGCGCGCGAGTGGCTGGGTCCGCAGGAGGGATTTGAAATCACCGCCTGGGACCGCGATCCGCAGGGCATCCACTTTGGCGGCAACAACATGGCCATGAGCGCGCGCTCACTGCTGGCGTTCGGTGAGCTGTACCGCACCGGCGGGCTGGCCGCCGATGGCAGCCGGCTGCTGCCGCGCGCATGGATCCAGGCTTCCTGGCAACCGCGCACCGTCTCGCGCTTCAACGCCGACGGTTACGGCTATGGCTGGTTCAGTCGGGAAATCAGCGGCCGGCAGGTGCACTACGCCTGGGGTTACGGCGGCCAGATGCTGTACGTGGTGCCGTCGCTGCGGTTGACCGTGGCCATGACCTCGGACGAGAGCCAGGCCTCGGGCCGGACGGGCCACCGGGCGGCGCTGCATGGGCTGCTGGAGGAGATCATCCAGGCGGTGGGGAAATAAAGGTTCATCTCCCAAGTGAGGGAGTGCGGCGCTGATGCGACGCCGGTGCGTCAGGTGGGGGTGCCCTTTAGTCTCCATGTCCCCCGGCGTCGGCCTGCGGCCGCCACC